>CAVQQL010000005.1:0-94588 GCA_963714945.1 uncultured Bacteroidota bacterium
CGCGCAAGAGCGAGCGCGAATCCAGGAGCAGTATGAATCGTTCAGCGCTCAGGGGTTCCGGACCCTTGGGATTGCTTGCAGGGACGTGGGAGCCGAGGTCGCCGGGATGTCCAGGGATCAAGAGGTCGACATGACCTTTGTGGGGTATCTGCAGCTCTCGGATCCGCCGAAACCGGGGATACCCGAAACGGTCAGGAAGCTGAAGGACCTGGGGGTCTCCTTCAAGGTGATCACGGGGGACAACCGCCTGGTGGCTGCGAGGGTCGGGAAACAGGTCGGCTTGTCCGACCGTGATGTGCTAGCGGGCCCGGACCTGCGGAGAATGAGTGACGAGGCCCTCCTTGCCAGCGTCAACAAGGCCGATATTTTTGCGGAAGTCGAGCCGAACCAGAAGGAGCGGATCCTTCTGGCCATCCGGAAGTCGGGATTTTTGCTTTCAGGATAGTCCCAGAAGAGCCCATAGCATAGCTGCGCAAGGCGGTATAAACGCCGCAAAAAATTATCAAAACGATGGCGATAGTGTCCAACGGCTTTTTTATGATACGATCAAAGGCGGAGATTATCGTGCACGCGAGGGTAATGTTTACCGTCTGGCAGAAGTGAGTGTGAATATTATTGACCAGTGCGTCGCCCAGGGCGTTCCATTTGCCCGTGAATATGGCGGATTGTTATCGAACAGTTCTTTTGGCGGTGCGCAGGTTTCACGAACCTTTTATGCCCGTGGACAGACAGGGCAGCAATTGTTGCTTGGGGCGTACGCAGCATTGAATCGCCAGATTGCCAACGGCAAGGTCCAGATGTACAACCGAACCGAAATGCTGGATGTGGTACTGGTTGATGGAAAAGCACGCGGCATCGTGACCCGTGATTTGATCACCGGAAAAATCGAAGCCCATAGTGGTCATGCAGTGTTGTTGTGTACCGGCGGTTATGGAAACGTATTCTTCTTGTCCACAAATGCAAAAGGATCAAATGTTACCGCAGCATGGCGCGCACATAAGAAAGGAGCATTGTTTGCCAACCCTTGCTATACGCAAATTCACCCTACGTGTATTCCGGTTTCTGGAGATCATCAGTCCAAGCTTACGTTGATGTCTGAATCCTTGCGAAACGATGGACGCGTTTGGGTACCTAAAGTAGCAAAGCCTGGGTTGAAGGCAAAAGATGCAAAGAAAATACCGGAATCCGATCGTGATTATTTTCTGGAACGAAAGTATCCTTCATTCGGCAATCTTGTCCCCCGTGATGTCGCTTCCCGAAATGCCAAAAACATTTGTGATGAAGGGCGAGGAGTAGGATCAGGGTTGGCCGTATTCCTTGACTTCGCAGATGCTATTAAGCGCGATGGGCAGAAGACCATTGAAGCAAAATATGGTAATCTGTTTGATATGTATCAACAGATTACCGGCGATAATCCATATGAAGTTCCCATGATGATTTATCCGGCCGTTCACTATACCATGGGTGGACTTTGGGTTGACTATAACCTGATGACGACCGTTCCGGGGCTTTATTCGCTGGGTGAGGCCAACTTTTCAGATCATGGGGCAAACAGGCTTGGTGCGAGTGCGTTAATGCAGGGGCTCGCAGATGGTTATTTTGTAATTCCCTATACGATTGGCGACTATCTCGCAGGGTTATCCTATGAAAAAGTAAGCAACGACCGGCCGGAGTTCAAGGAAGCGATTGAAAAAGCAAACGCAACGATCAGCAAGTTTCTTTCTATAAAAGGAAAAAAGACCGTAGATGAATTTCACCGTGAACTGGGATTAACCATGTGGGACTATTGCGGAATGTCGCGTACAGCAGAAGGGCTCCAAAAAGCGAAAACTAAAATTCAGGCCCTACGCAATGAATTTTGGAAAAATGTAAATGTATTGGGTGGCGCCAATGAGCTTAACCAGGAATTGGAGAAAGCGATGCGGGTGGCCGACTTTATGGAGCTGGGGGAACTTATGGTTGATGATGCTTTGAGCCGCACAGAATCTTGTGGTGGTCACTTCCGTGAAGAGTCCCAAACACCGGAAGGCGAAGCGCTTCGTAAAGATGATGAGTTTGCATACGTCGCAGCCTGGGAATATCAGGGAGAAAATCAGCCGGAAGTGCTTCACCAAGAAGCACTGATATTCGAAAATGTTAAGTTGACGCAAAGAAGTTATAAGTAAACGAATATGAAGATTACACTTAAAATTTGGCGACAGAAAGATCAAAAATACAAAAGGCACATTCAAAACGTACACGCTTGAAAATGTGTCTCCGGATATGTCATTTCTTGAAATGCTGGATGTGCTTAACAGTGACTTGATTCACAAAGGGGAAGAGCCTGTAGCATTTGATCATGATTGTAGAGAAGGTATCTGCGGTATGTGCAGCCTGTATATCAATGGACGTCCCCATGGACCACAGCAAACGACAACATGCCAACTGCATATGCGTACTTTTAAGGATGGACAAACCATCACTATTGAACCATGGCGGGCAAGTGCTTTTCCCGTCGTCAAAGACCTGGTCGTCGATCGGAGCTCATTTGATCGGATTCAGCAGGCTGGAGGGTACGTTTCTGTTAATACAGGAGGTGTTCCCGATGCGAATGAAATTCCTATCTCTAAAAAGATTGCCGATGAAGCATTTGATGCCGCAGCCTGCATTGGATGCGGAGCATGTGTTGCAGCTTGTAAGAATGCTTCTGCGATGTTTTTTGTGGGTGCTAAAGTTTCTCAGTTTGCGCTGCTGCCGCAAGGAAAGCCAGAGCGGAAAGAACGCGTCGAGAAGATGGTGGCGCAAATGGATGCTGAAGGATTTGGCGCGTGCACAAATACGGGTGCTTGTGAAGCGGAATGCCCCAAAGGCATCAGCCTAACTAATATTGCACGAATGAACCGGGAATATTTTTCATCTGCCATCAGTTCTTATGAAGTTCAATCGAAAGGAGCAGATTAACAGATCGAAAGTGGAAATATTAAAACATTGCCAACACTAGCAGCGTGCACCCTCGGGATAAGCACGCATACGTTATTCACTCTTGCAAACGCCAATTCCCGATCTTCCGGTGATCAAATCAACATGGGCCACACCAATATTACCGGCTGCAAGGATAATATCTTTGCCGGCTCCCGCAGCAGACAGGTGCACCTTAATGCAGGCATTCAGACCGATGAGTTCTTTGTATGTTATCCGTAGTCTCATCGAGTAACTTTGACAATTCGGTTTCGCCTTTCCCGGTTTTTCCAGCGACAGGATTAAGCAACGCTAAAATTTCGGCATCCGGTGCGGTAACATTATCGAGGTGAAGGTGCACCGGGTGTTCAACGCTACCCTCAGTGCCAAATAGGGCAACTGTAGCATGCGTAGACCCATCCAGTTTTTCCTTAAACGTTACGGATCCATTAACGTGGTAAACAGATGCCTGCAGCAAAGGGTAAGATGCCTCATTGCCAGTATATTCACCCAATAAAATCTCCTTCTCCTGGTTCTCCTGGCACGCTAATACAGAGATCAGTGTAGCCATCCCTAAAATCCAACTTTTCATATAAACATTTTAAACACAAAGGTAAAAAAAATGTTCCGATATTAATAATTACAGCATTATCGCACTTAGATTTACTTTTCTTTTAAAATTGGCATGGATGTGGTATCCCCCTAACGTGAATCGCTAACTGTTTCTTTTGTGAGACGACTTTTTTTTATGCTTATTGTATGCGCTGGGTGCAGTCCAAAAGTGCAAACGCCTGATCCTGAGTCGTTAAAACCTTCCTGGCTAAAAAACACTCCCTTCCGCGAAGGCTACTATACGGGGATAGGTCACAGTGTAAAGGATGGAACGAACAACTATGTCCAGAGCGCAAAAAAAAGTGCATTGGATGATCTGGTATCGCAGATTAAGGTGAATGTATCCAGTACCTCGGTGCTCCGGCAATTGGAAATTGACAAGAAACTAACCGAACAATATGAACAAATTATTCAAACTACGGCTGTAGATGAAATTGAAGAATTTGAATTGGTAGATGCCTGGGAAGATGCTGCTAACTACTGGGTATATTATCGCTTATCTATTGCGCGTTACCGTGAGATAAAGGAGAATCAAAAGCGCAATGCCACCTTATTGGCAACGGATTATTTTCAAAAGGCAAAGATGGCTGAACGGAATGGCAATCAGGTGCAGGCCATGAGTTTCTTTTTCCAGGCCTTTAGAAGTGTGGAGAAATATTTGGGAGAAGCCATCCGCGTAACCATAGGCGATAAGGAAGTCCTCCTTGTAAATGAGATTTATGCTTCTATCCAAAACTTACTGAGCAATATTTCCATCGATGTCGAGCCGGCAGAAATTACGCTCAACAGGAGGGTTAATCAGACTGATCAGACAGTAATGGCTATCGCCCGCATCAAAGATATTCAATCACCTGTTCCAAATCTTCTTCTATCTGCTGGATTTGAAAAAGGCGCAGGCGATATTTTTCCTACCTATACTACGGATGCCGATGGCCAGGCAGAAATTCTTATTACTAAGATTGGGTCAAAGGAATTGGATCAAACCGTACGCATCGCCATAGACATAGATGCGATCAGCGGCGCAGGAAATTCGCCCGTTTATGCCTTGATTGCAAAGACGCTCAATGTGCCGCGGGCTCAAGTAACGCTTCGCGTACAACGCCCAATCGTGTTCCTGACGTCAGAAGAAAGAAGCCTGGGGTTTAATAAAAGTAATTATCAAATTAGCAATAAACTCAGGAACCTTCTTACCAGCAATGGTTTTGAGTTCACCAGTGACAAGGGCAGGGCGGATCTTTGGTTCGATATCAAATCCGATTCGGAAAAGGGATCAGTTTCAGGCAGTATCTATATCACTTATCTGACCAGCGTGATAAAGGTATTTGCTTTAAAAGAAGGAATCGAAATTTATGCTACGACGTTAGACCGTGTTAAAGGCTACGGGCTCGATTACGATAAATCAAGCGTTGACGCGTATAACAAAGCTGTCGAAACCTTGCAGAATGAGCGAATGAATGAACTATTGAGCACCGTGCTGCAGTAATTAAACGCCTTTTGGATGCATTAGGGGCAAATTATTCGCATCTCGAGAAGTTTGGTATTTAAATTGCAAAGAATAACTTAACTAAATCTTTATTGTATATGAAACGAATCACCTGTTCTACACTCATGCTGGTAATCCTTGGAGGTGTCTTTATAATTGGATGCAAAAGCAAACAAAAGATTCCTAAAGGGGAAACAGAAGTATCAGTACCATGTTCTGGTCCGGATTTCTTCACCTCAAACAAGTTCTTCCGTGCCAACTCCATTGGAGAAAGCCAGGATCAAGTAACATCCAAAAAGAAGGCGCTTGCTAATGCACGCGCGGAGCTTGCGGCAAGTATTCAAACAACGGTAAAAGCGGTTACCGACAACTACACGAACTCACGGGAGATGAACAACAAAGAGCAAGTCGAAGAACGCTTTGAACAGCTTAACCGTGAAATTGTGGATCAAAAACTCACGGGACTTAAAACCATTTGCGAAAAGCTCGTGAAGACGAATGAGGGAACTTACAAGACCTACATTGCAATTGAATTATCAGCAGATGATTTGGTTGCAACCTACAATGAGCGACTTTCCAAAGATGATCGTCTTAAAATCGATTACGATTATGAAAAGTTCAAAGAGACTTTTGAGTCAGAAATGGAGAAATTAGGAAATTAGGTGTGAATTATCCTTAAATTTTAGCAGGTGCCCCGGTATGTTCCGGGGCATTTTGCATTTTTGGTCTCTCATACATCGTTTGCCATGGCTGGATACGCAGGAACACCGCTGGGAAAGAAATTGGGAATCAAGGAAGGATGTGTCATGTATGTGCTGCATCCACCTGGTGAGTATTTCAATTGGCTAAGTCCTTTGGCCAAAGATGTACAAGTCAAAGTTCGGCTTGAAGGTCAGTTTGATCTTATTCATATTTTTGTCTTGGCGCACAATGATTTCAAGCAAGCGTTTGTCAAATGCCAACGCCACCTAAAGCGTGATGGAATGCTGTGGGTTTCCTGGCCCAAAAAAGCGTCGAAAGTGCCGACCGACCTTGACGAGAATAAGATTCGGGATTATGGGTTGCAGCATGGATTGGTTGACGTAAAAGTCTGCGCCGTGGACGAAGTGTGGTCTGGTTTGAAGTTTGTAATACGGATTAAGGATAGATAACCGGGGGGTTCTGCAATTTTTTCAACCTGGTGAAAAAGGCAATTCCCTGCCTAAACAATCGTTTGAAATTGACTTTCCACTCAGAAAAGAAATAACCGCAATCTTTTTTATTTCAATTGATTTGATTTTTGTCAATGATCGTCTACCTTTAATCCCTATATGATTGGTAGACTTTACAAATGTTTCGCTAAAACAGGCCGCAATGTCGGGCCATGTTGCTGTCGGCATGGCTACAGCAATGCAGAAACAGTAGGCACGTAAGAGGTTGAACAAGACAACAAAGAACATACAAGCCTTTTCTGCACACAGAAAAGGCTTATTTATGAGAACTAAACAAACGCTAAGAATATGGAAAGCTTTCGCTCAGAACTGGAAGATATACGGAACCCTGTCGTCGCGCTCGACATTATTGATCTTGAAAAGAAAATCAGACTTTTTCGTGATGGGAAAATTGACAGTGAAAAATTCCGCAGCCTTCGACTAGCCCGTGGGATATACGGGCAACGCCAGGAGGGCGTACAAATGATCCGGATCAAGCTTCCGTTCGGCCGCGTTTCAACAAAGCAGCTTCGCAGGATTGCCGATATATCTGACGAGTATGCAAGCAGCACACTTCACGCAACCACGCGCCAGGATATCCAAATCCATTACGTGAGCCTTGACAAGACACCCGAGCTTTGGGCCAAGCTGGAACAGGATGAAATAACCACGAGAGAAGCTTGCGGAAACACTGTTCGCAATATCACTGCTTCTCCAGCTGCTGGAATTGACCCCCATGAGGCATTTGACGTTTCGCCGTATGCACATGAAATGTTCAGCTATTTCCTCCGCAATCCTATTTGCCAGGAAATGGGCAGGAAGTTCAAGATCGCATTTTCTTCCAGCGATGAAGACACTGCATTCACGTTTATCCACGACCTGGGGTTCATACCCCGTATCCAGGATGGAAGACGTGGTTTTAGGGTTGTCGTTGGCGGGGGATTGGGCGCCAATCCAAATTTGGCGCAACTGGCCTATGCTTTTTTGGATGCAGACAAAATCATTCCCTTCACCGAAGCAGTACTTCGTGTGTTTGATCGCTTTGGAGAACGTAATCGACGAATGAAAGCGCGCATGAAATTCTTGATTAACGATATCGGACTGGAGAAATTTCTGGAATTGGTAGCCGAAGAACACAATGCGTTGAAGAATACGACATATCCTGTTGATACAGACATCTTGCCTGATCCGGTACTGCCTGAGTTGTATGCGACCGAAAATGTTTTTGTAGAGGATGAACTGCAATATAACCGTTGGTATAAAACCAATGTATTTGCGCAAAAACAAGAAGGTTTTTTTGGCGTATATGTAAAACTTCCATTGGGAAATCTCTCTTCAAAACTGGCCAGGCATTTTGCGGATATCGTGGATAACTATGCTACCAATGAGCTTCGTGTCACAATCAATCAGGGCTATTTGATTCGATTTGTTCGCATGGACGCGCTGAGGCCGCTTTACGTCGCACTGCATAAAGTGGGGCTTGCCGAACCAGGGTTCGATAGTGTAGCAGATGTTACCGCATGCCCGGGGACAGACACTTGTAATCTGGGTATTTCCGACAGTACCTCCATCTCGCTGGCGCTAGAGCAAGTGGTTCGCGATGAATTTCCCGATTTAATCTACAACAATGATATCAAGATTAAGATAAGTGGCTGCCCGAATTCTTGCGGCCAACATGGTCTCGCTAGTATTGGTTTGCATGGCAGTACCATAAAAGACAAAGCGGGAAAAGTATTGCCGGCGCTTGTCGTTCTTTTGGGTGGCGGTAAACTTCAACAGGGTGAAGGCGTAATCTCCGACAAGATTATTAAAATACCAAGTAAGCGAGGTCCGCAGGCGCTCCGCTTTCTATTGAACGATTATGAGACCAACAGCCAGGATGGCGAATATTACCATGCTTATTTCAAGCGCTTGGGTCGTAATCATTTCTACCAACTCCTGAAGCCACTTGGGGATATTTCTGCTACACAACC
Organism: uncultured Bacteroidota bacterium; assembly: GCA_963714945.1. GTDB lineage: Bacteria > Bacteroidota > Bacteroidia > Cytophagales > Cyclobacteriaceae > Chryseolinea. The sequence continues at coordinate 8,196 of CAVQQL010000005.1, forward strand.
GGAAGAGTACATAGACTGGGGGCAGGAATCGAATTTTATCCTGCATACCGCAGTTGGCGAATGCGCCGGTGTAATGATCGATCTGGTTTCTACCCTGCTCTATGATTCGCAGGATAAATTAACGTGGGCAAAAGAGGCGTTGGATCAAAACAGATTTGCTGATGCAATTTATCAAACGTATAGTGCATTTGTCAATACCGCTAAAGCATTGCTGCTTACCTGCGACATCAAACCCAGTACACAATTCCAGACGATTAATGATTTTCAAAGGGAATTTGTAGCGTCCAAGGCATTCGAGTTTTACGGAGACTTTAGTGAGCATGTTTTGCGGATTAATAGGCACGAACCGTCAGAAACTTTCGCCAAAACATATCTCGCCGACTCAATAAAATTTATGGAGGCAGCTGCGTTGTTCCGTTCTCCCGAAGGTCAAATGATAGAGAAATGATAACGACATCCCTAACGTCCCATCCTTGCCCTCGCCTTACCTTAGTGGGTGCAGGACCTGGAGATCCTGAATTAATTACGCTGAAAGGTATTAATGCCTTAAAGACTGCGGATATCGTATTGTACGATGCATTAGTGGCTGAAGAAATTCTGAATTACATCCCTGTTGGGATTCCTTCGCTTTGCGTGGGAAAGCGCGCCGGGGCACATTCGTATGAACAGGAGGAGATCAATGAATTGATCGTTGAGTTTGCGTATTTGTACGGCCACGTTGTAAGACTAAAAGGAGGAGATCCGTTCGTGTTTGCACGAGGGTCGGAGGAAATAGCCTTTGCCGCGTCGCACGGCGTAACAACTTTTATGGTACCAGGTATCAGCAGTGCGTTAGCGGTGCCGGCAAGCTTGAATATTCCGACGACTGCACGTGGTATTAGTGAAAGCTTTTGGGTAGTGACAGGTACGACGAAGGAAGGTGCGATGTCTGCAGATGTAGCACTGGCCGCGCAATCTTCCGCTACGATTGTTATTTTGATGGGGCTCAATAAGATTCGTGAAATCATGGATCAATTTACTCGGTGTGGAAAAAATGAGACGTCGGTGGCGATTATTCAGAACGGAACGCTCCCTAATCAAAAAAGTGTATTTGGCACCGTTTCGACTATCGCAAATCTTGCTGCCGGTGCTGGAATCGGCTCGCCGGCAATCATAGTAGTGGGTGAAGTGGTGAACCACGCCCATGCAAGAGAAGACATAATGCACGAGGTTGGAGTACAATATCAATAGTGATGGATAGAAATAATCTTTTTCCGGTATTCTTAAAGCTTGAATTCCTGGATACACTAATTGTTGGCGGTGGTCACGTTGGTCTCGAGAAGCTAACAGCTATCCTGAAAAACAGCCCTACGGCCCGGGTTACGTTGGTTGCCAGGACCATTTCTGAGCCAATCCTGGAATTAGCAAATACACATCCTGGCGTGAATTTATATGAACGAAATTTTAAGCTTTGGGACTTGTGGGACAAGGATCTTGTAATGTTGGCTACGGACAACCCCGGCCTACACAAGACTATTCGAAAAATTGCCCGGACAAGAAGATTGCTTGTTAATGTTGCCGATACGCCGGACCTGTGCGATTTCTACCTGGGCTCTGTTGTAACGAGAGGTCATTTGAAAATCGGCATTTCAACCAATGGTAAGTCACCTACCATATCAAAACGTATGCGTGAATACCTGGAGGAAGCGTTGCCGGATGATACAAATGACTTATTGGAAAACATGCAAAAGATAAGGTCAAAAATCAAGGGCGATTTTAATCACAAAGTGAAAGTCCTGAATGAAATTACTTCCTCCTGGCTGGATGCTCCCGCAACCAAATTGTAGTTGCTAAACGATTTTTGCTCACGCGCTTTCCCCATTATCCATGCAATGAAAATAGATCCGGAGCCTTTCTGCTCCCGAACAGCACATCAGCAACCAATTCACCGAGTGCAGGTCCGTGCTTAAACCCATGCCCTGAACCTCCGCCGAGTAAAAACACATTATCCGTTCCGGGATGTAAATCAAAAAGAAAATTTCCATCTGGCGAATTTTCATAAGGGCATACCCGGTATTCAACTAGTGGGGCATTTATTAGGCTTGGAAAGCGATACGCGATAAACTTCCTGGCCTTGGCCAGCGCTTTGGGTGTATGCGTTCTCTCGCCACTCGTAGGATCAAAAATTTCGCCGCGCAAGTCAACACCAATTTTAAAACCTCTGTGTGCGTTGCCGGGAATGCCATAATAAAAATCGTTTCCATCTACGTCTACCCAGACTGGGATTTGTTCGAATGAATGCGCGGTCGCTGCTGGTGGGCCAAAATAATAAACCTCCTGTTTGGTGCAGTTGATATGATCCCCCAAGATCGTTGGAAACAACTCGCGAAGCCATGACCCACAGGCAAACAAGTAGGCATCAGCTTGAAGAAAATCCCCATTTGAAAGCATAATCCCATTCACTAACTGGTCGTTGATAGGAGGTTTGACATGGGCTTGAATGTATTTTCCGCCTTCTTTGACAAATGCTTCGCGGACACACGCGGTGGCTTCACGTGCCAACAGATACCCGCCAGAGGCATCGAAGTAAGCATGGTGTAGATCCTTCGTGCTGATCAAAGGATAGCGCGCTTCCATTTCACTGGGTGTCAGGTATTCGTAGTGCATTGCATGTTTCTTTGCAAAAGGAATAGAATCGTCTACAAGCGGCGTTTTGTTTTCATAGCAAAACCATAGTACGCCGGTATTTATAAACAGCTTCTTCTGGAAAATCGCCTGGTTTTCTTTCCAAAGTTCCAGTGCACGTACATTCAGGTCGAAATATGTTTCATTGCCGCCATACGTTGAGCGTATTACGCGGGTTTCGTCTCCGGAGCTCGATCTTGAATTCCCAGCGCCCCATGCATCGATCAAGGTTACCTTAAACCCCTTGCGCAGCAGCGACAATGCAGACCATCCCCCAAATGCACCAGCGCCAATAACCATCAAGTGCGAGCGCGCCCCAAATGTTGGTAATATTCTTCGTTCGGTTTGATGTGAAGTTGATGGCGGTGCAAACGTATTTTGATAAGTCCTCACTTTTTCCAATTTGAGGGGTCTACACGCCAGGCTTTCAACGAAATAACCTGATCTGTGGTGATGTATTTTGATTCAAGAGCATACCTAAGTAGACTATTGTAGTCGCTCAGGCTGATGAGCGAGACATTGGCTTCGGAGAAATTGCGCGTGGCAACATCGAACCCATAGTTAAAAATGGAGATCATTCCGAGCACCTCCAATCCTGCTTCCCGAAGGGCTTGCACTGCTTTCAGGGAACTTCCACCCGTCGAAACAAGATCTTCCACCACGACCACTTTTTGTCCTTTCACGACCCTGCCTTCGATGAGGTTTTCCATGCCATGCTCTTTTGGTTTCGGCCTGACGTAAATAAAAGGGAGTTCTAAGGCCTCAGCAACCAAGGCCCCCTGGGCTATCCCAGCGGTGGCAACGCCCGCAATAGACTCCACGGTAAAGAAATTTTCTTTGATTGCTAGCACCAGGCCATCGCGAATGGATTTTCGGATCTCGGGATAAGACAATGAGAGTCTGTTATCGCAATATATGGGTGATTTCCATCCAGAAGCCCAGGTAAATGGTTTTTCAGCGTCTAGCTTGATGGCTTGAATTTGAAGCAGCATGGCGGCGACCTTATCGGCCATTTCTTCCTGAATTTTGATGATTGGCATAGTTTCGAAAGTTAAAACTAAAATCCTTTTTGTAAATATCATATGGGGCTCATTCAAATGGATTAGCGGGATTGAGCCCATTACTTTCATTTTTTTTCTCGAATCCGCTTGTGAGCTTGAGAATTATTTGCTCTTTTGCTAGCTCAGTATAGTTGCAAACTCATCATCCATGGTCATTTTTATCAACGATATTCCCGTGCAAATTCTGGATGGGGATGAGCACCCTGATTTGGGCAAGGTGAATGTAACCATTGATGCCGGTAAGGAGCCGCTCACCCAAGCCAAACTTTTGAATCATGTTTGGATACAGAATGTCGGCGTGGCCCATGTCGATTTGTTGCTGAGTTCATTAGACTCTATGGTCCCAACGAATCTGCTCTCCCTGCACCTCTCTGCCAAGAATTATGACGAGATAAAGGATTATCTGAGCAGCAAATTCAAGGTAGTTAAGGCGGCGGGGGGCCTAGTACGTAAAAAAGATAAGTTCCTGATGATTTACAGGATGAAAAAGTGGGACCTGCCGAAAGGTAAAAAAGAAAAAGGTGAGCGGACTATTCAGACAGCCGTCCGCGAAGTCGAAGAGGAGTGCAATGTCAGCGTCAAGATTGGAAAAAAAATATGCACCACTTGGCATACCTACACGATGAACAGGCGACCAATGATCAAGAAGACACGTTGGTACGCAATGGAAGTCATTGACGACACACGCATGCGGCCGGATGCGGCAGAAGACATTGAAGAAACGCGATGGATGAATCGCAAGGAAGTGTATCATGCATTGGAACATTCCTACAAATCGATCAGCTATGTTTTTGAGAAGTACTACAACCTGATCGAAGTAAAATCCCCCAAATCGTGACACGTGCAATTGCCTGATTCATACCGTGGTTAATCCAGTGCATAAGGTAAGAATTCTGAAACATCACCACCATACCGATGTACCTCGCGAATAATTGACGAACTTATCCAGGCGAGGTGTGGCGTCGTAATAAGAAACACCGACTCCATTTGCTGATATAACTTTCGGTTAATCTGTGATATGCTATTCTCGTATTCAAAGTCTGTCGTATTGCGAAGACCTCTCAATAGAAACCGCGCACCGTTTTTCCGTGCAAATTCGGCTGTTAGTTCTGAGAATTTTAAGACTTTGATATTGGGATATTCCTTGAACGTCACGCCAATGTAGCCTACCATAGCGTCGACATCAAAATAGCGATCGTGCTTTTGGCTATTATACCCAATCGCTATAATGATTTCATCGAATAGCTGTAGTCCCCTTAAGACTATATCTTCATGACCTTTGGTAAAGGGGTCAAAAGATCCAGGGAAGAGTGCGATGCGTTTTTCCATAGTGAAGATATATTGAATAAATGTCGGGGAAAACTAAGAAGTCCAATTAAACTAAACGTTTAATATGATTTCGACAGGGTTGAAGCCGTATCGGAATTAGTCGATTAGGTTAATGCTGTACAAATCGAAGTAATGATGCTCCGGTACTTCGTCAAAGACATATCCGAAATTCAGGTAATATGGCTCATCACCAAATTTTACATTTCTGATGTACTTGCAGAACTCGAGATAATGCGGGGAATTCCTGCCAATGTATCCCCATAAAACTATTTCACTGGTCTGCTGATCCATATCAAGTGACTTTAGGACCAGCATTATATATTTGATGTATTCCGAAAACTGCTTAATCGGGAATTGATTGTAGTAAAGTAATTTGCCCCCATCACACGCAAGGATGTGTAGTTTAAATCGATCTACGTAAATATACAAGGGATTGGCATTGCGCCCCTCTGCAAAGTGCAACGTACCTTCTATAAGTGCAGCAGCTTGATGGGTATAGGTCGGCGTGTTGTTTGCATAAATACCATTTAGCCATGTACGCAGATCATTGTCAACAGCAAAAACAGTTACGGCTTCTGCCTTGGGGCTTAATGATGATAGACAGTCTTCTCGTGATGCATCCACGATGGCATTGAATTTCAAATATTCGCCAGCGGCGTCTTCGGCGAAAAGTTCCTGTGGAACCTGCGCAAACTTTTGGTTCTTAATGGATACTTTTATTTTTTTCCAAAAGCCAGCTTTGAGAAATGCATGCGAATCAAAAAGCTGATCGAGGATTTGTATAAGCTCTTCGTTTGAAGTAAGGCCCGGTAAAACAAAGTCCTCCAACAGGAGGACTTTGTCTTCTTCTGGGTTTATGACCAGGAGCTGAAAGTCGCGCGTACCAATGTTAATGAGGAGATGATATTGATCAATAAGTTCTTCCTCAAAAAGGTCATCTTTGATTTTGCGGATTAGTTTATAGGATAGTGTACTTGTCTGCAAGTTATTCCCAGTTTCCACCTGTTCCGACATCAACGCGCGAACCAAAAAAGAGCGGTTGACGGTTCTTTGCTTCGTTGGTAGCTTTTCTCTCAGGATTGATTGGCGACGGATCTCTCACTTCAATCACACTGACTTTTACAGTATTTCTGTCGATTTTTCCGACATAGATATCAAACTTTTTCCCATTTGATCCAGGAACAATGGCAAGCGTTTTAATATCTACGGCTGGGTTGAGGATGTATTCCCAAAGATTATACAGCGTCGTGCCTCTCGTAACTTCCGTGCCCGGCGTAAGTTCTGCAACACTGGTAATCGTTCCTTGCTCTGTGAAAGGATATACTTCGATTTTTTCTTTCCCCAATGGTTTGAATCGATATGCAGGCGATCCCTGCAATACATAGTCGCCAGCTTTTGCCAAAAAGCCATAAAAAGTACCGTCGGCAGAAACATTCATGGTAAATGTTTTCTTAAAAATCCTGTCTTTGGCAGGCATAAAACCAATGGTATCAACACGCACTTCTACCTTTTCTTCGCCATAACTCAATTGTGTGATGGTCTCAGTCCTGATTGTGATGGGTACTTTTTCGTTTTCGATGAAGTTTATCAGTGAATCCCAGTTCGCAGTGTACTGACCAAATTGGGACAGATAGACCTTTTCAGCTTCTCGTATTATCGATAACTTGTCGGTAATCTGCTTTTCGGTATCAACAATTGCCGCCTTAAATTGTATCGTAGAGTTTATACTATCAAATAAGTAGTACCCCAGTCCCAAACTCACTGCGAAGAACACAATGGATAAAATTTTTGTTAGGTTCATTGTTCAAGGTTTAAGTGTGCAATAATAAATATTTTACAGGGTAAATCACAAGGTAGATATTATAGAATACCAAATTAAATCCTGTAAAAACCAGACAATAACTTCAATTTTCTTGCATCGGTGGCGATTTTGAATATTCCGTGCAGCCGGGCTGCAGGAATATGCTGGATTTCTTGCTCAGAAAGGAGTTTAGTGTCCTGAATTACCTGTAATTCAGGATCATAGCCGGTCTTGAGCTCACCGCCTGTCCAATTCACGTTAAAGAACAATTCTACGGCATGAAGCGGCTCATGGATCAGCTCACATCCAAAAGCGAAGCCGGAAAGGGCAATTTCAAGCCCAGTTTCTTCCAGAAACTCTCGCTTCAAAGCTTTTTCGAGCGACTCGCCGAATTCGACCCCGCCACCGGGTGGTGCCCAAAAATCGTTGTTATTGAGCATTTTGTGGTTGACGAGCAGCAATTTCTGGTCTACCCAGCAAATTCCACATACCCTAATGCGAAGTTTGTTCCCATATTTTCTTGCTATTGACGGATCCATTCGGGGTTACCTGAGTAACTAATTTTAGATCGAAGTAAAAGTCACAGCCAAAAGCATAAATTTTACATTTCTGGCAGAATTGTTGACTTAACAACTTAAATTTGACAAAAAATTAGCTATGAAAAAGATTTTTTTCCTGTTCATCATGCTGGCATTTGCTGCGCAAGGTTTTGCGCAAGAAGCCAGCACTGCAAAACAAAATGGCCCAAAGATTATGTTCGACAAGCAAACGCATGATTTTGGGGACATATTTCAAGGTGATAAGGTCGAGGAGACTTTCAGGTTTACCAATGCTGGCACAGAGCCACTTATTATCACAAATGTTCAAGTTACTTGCGGCTGTACCACACCAAAAGGCTGGCCGCGGGATCCTATCCCTCCGGGAGGCAAAGGTGAACTTACAGTGGCATTCAACAGCGCGGGAAAAATGGGAAAACAAAATAAGGTCGTGACGGTGGTTTCCAATGCCGTAAATGCTGATGGCAGCCAGATTTCGTTTACCACCAATGTGTTGGAAAAGAAGGTTCAACCACAATAGCCGCTTACAAAAAAAAGTCCCGTAATTTAAGTATGGGACTTTTTTTTTGCTTTGTATATTCCCGTAAACATGAGCACCCATCCTGCGGTGAACAAAACTCCACCAATGGGTGTAATTGCCCCCAGTACGCCATATCCCGTGATGCACAAAAGATAAAGGCTTCCACTAAAAAACAGGATGCCAAGCAGGAATGCGAAGGCGGCGTATCGCAGAAATTTTGTGGCGTACGAACTCATGATCGCGCCAGTTATCAGAATTGCCAATGCATGATAGAACTGATAGCGAACTGCGAGCTCATATGTCTCCGACCTTCCGGCTCGCCATGAGTGATGCCTTGAAGGCATGTGCCCCAAAAGCTCCGATTATTACCGCGGCACCACACAGTGCTGCACCGTACAATAGTGCATTTCGTTGATTCATTTTATTTTGTTTCGCTCGCCAAATATTGCAGACCCGATACGGACCATTGTGCTGCCTTGCTCGATGGCAATCTGGAAGTCGCCGCTCATCCCCATGGAGAGTTCCTGCATTGCAACGCTCGCGGGCAGCGACGATGCCTTGATTTTTTCGAATAATGTTTTCAGCCCCTTGAACTCTTTTCTTATCTGATGAGAATCTTCGGTCAGCGTTGCCATGCCCATCAGGCCAATGATACTTATATTTTGAAGCTTCTTAAAACTTTCGCTGTCGAATAGCCCAAATACCTCGTCCTCCGAAAAACCAAACTTTGTATCCTCCTCTGCAATGTGGATCTGTAGCAGGCATGGAATAGTTCGATGCGCTTTTATTGCCTGCTTGTCGATTTCTTGCAGAACCTTCAAACTGTCTACAGATTGAATGAGGTGCACGAACGGGGCGATGTATTTTACTTTGTTCGTCTGAAGATGGCCAATCATGTGCCACACAATGTCTTTGGGTAGGGCCTCATATTTGGAAACAAGCTCCTGAACTTTGTTCTCGCCAAAGAGCCGTTGATTAGCCTGATATGCCTCCAGAATTTTTTCTATCGGCTTTGTCTTGCTTACGGCCACCAGTTTACAGCCCGGCGGTAAGTTTTGAGAGAATGCAGTGATGTTATTCTTAATATTCATGCCTAATTTAGCCCTTCAGATAATCAAAGCTAATCCAAATATGGCGATCCTTGGGACATTGCTGAAAAAAGGAATCAGGATTCGTGAAATGCTTGAGCAGGATTATACTGCGCCTTTCGATCTTCAAAAGAAGGAGTTGAAAGAACTGTTGATTATCGCAAGCCAGACAGAGTTTGGCAAGTATCACAACTTTGGTGAAGTGCTGCAGGGATTTAGAAAAGGCGACAAGGAATTTTATAAACGTTTCAAGGATCATGTTCCTATCCATACATATGATAAAATTTATGCTGACTGGTGGAAGCTGACGCTTCAAGGCGCGAGGAATGTTTGCTGGCCTGGCAGGGTTAAGTATTTTGCGTTAAGTTCCGGCACCTCCGAAGCCTCCTCCAAGTACCTCCCGGTCACAAAGGACATGACCAAGGCAATACAGAAAGACCAGTATTCGCCAGATCCTAACACTTTCAAAGTATGATTTACGGCCTGAAATATTTCAGTCTGGAATTTTGATGCTGGGTGGCAGTACACACCTGAATAAGCGAGGTAGCTATTTTGAAGGGGACTTGAGTGGCATTCAAGCTGCCCGGCTACCGTTTTGGTTTCAGCACTTTTATAAGCCAGGGAAGAAAATTGCAAAAAACCGTGACTGGGATGCCAAGTTGGATGAGATTGCAAGAAAAGCGTGGGAATGGGATATTGGCATTGTTGTCGGCGTTCCAGCTTGGATACAGATCCTCATGGAGAAAATAATTCAGTATCATAGGCTTAAGAATATTCATGAGGTCTGGCCCAATTTGGAGGTCTACGTACACGGCGGCGTTTCATTCGATCCATATCGAAAAGGTTTTGAGAAGTTGCTGGGCCATCCGATTAAATACATCGAAACTTATCTGGCATCCGAAGGTTTCATCGCATTTCAGGCATATCCAAACAGGCGATCCATGCGGCTCGTGCTAAACAATGGATTATTCTACGAGTTCGTTCCATTTGAAGAAAAGAACTTTACAACGGATGGTGAAATAAGGCCTGATGCCGAATCTTTCCTAATTGATGAGGTCGTAGAAGGAAAAGAATATGCGATTTTACTTTCGTCTAATGCGGGCGCCTGGCGCTATCTCATCGGCGACGTAATCAAATTTACTTCTTTAGAGGAGGTCGAAATTGTAATTACTGGAAGGACAAAACATTTTCTGAGTCTGTGTGGAGAACATCTGTCTGTAGACAACATGAATAAGGCAATCGAACTAGTCTCGAACGAATTTAACATCAATATTCCCGAATTTGCCGTGGCAGGTATTCCACACAAATCACTTTTTGCACACCATTGGTTTATCGGCACTGATGATAAGGTTAACAAAGCATCATTAAAGGAAAGAATCGATGAGCAGCTAAAAGTACTTAACGACGACTATGCCGTGGAGCGAAGTGCAGCACTAAAAGAAATTTTTGTCGACGTTATCCCGGTGAGGATATTTTATGACTGGATGGAGTCAATCGGAAAAGTCGGCGGGCAAAATAAATTTCCACGGGTAATGAAGAATGCCCAATTGGAGGATTGGAAGAATTTTCTTCAAACCCATGCGAATGGATATCGTCCTTAATGGTCTTATTTCGGGTATTGTGCTTGCCTTACTAATAGGGCCGGTGTTTTTCACCATAGTACAGACAAGTATTGAACGGGGTTTTTGGAGTGGTGTTTTTGTGGCCATTGGCGTCTCATGCAGTGACGCCATTTATATTTTGGTTTCCTATTTGGGACTTATTCAGTTTATGGAAGCAGATAATTTCCGCCATTATGTGACCTACGGTGGCGGCTCTGTATTGCTGATGTTTGGACTGTATTATCTCTTTGTTAAAAGTAAAAGACTCACGCGATTCGATCCAGAGAAGGTCCATGCCCGAAGCTGGTTCAGGTTGGCGGCGAAAGGTTTCATTATTAATGGGCTGAGTCCTATGGTGCTATTCTTTTGGGTCGCGACTGTCGGCGTAGCGACTACGCAACTCCGGTATACGTCGTCGGAGGAGGCCCTGGTATTCTTTTCTACCATTGTGGGAACCGTATTTACGACCGATGTTATTAAAGCAAAACTTGCTGATAAACTTAGGGTATTGATGACGCCAGGATTTGTTCGCATGATGAACATTGTTCTCGGCATCGTACTTGTTCTCTTTGCTGCGAGGCTGATCCTATATCCTGATAATATCCCACATTAGTGTCGGCGTGCAAGACCGCTTGCTATGTTTTTGCGCGCTCCAGGATGCAAAAAATCGATCAATCTTGCAGCACGTTGGCCACGAAAGAAGATTTTAACAAAAGCCAGAACAAGAACAACACTACAGCCCATTGTAGATAGATGAAGTAGTAATCTGAGGTATCCTTGAAGCGCGTTTCTTTGATCTCTGCTTTTTCAAATTTGTCAATACGTGCAAAAACCTGTCCTAATGCCTGGTTGTCGGTAGCCCTGAAGAATTCACCGCCACCAATTTGAGCGATTTTTCGCATCGTGGTTTCGTCCACAGTATTTTCAATCATATTGGGCCGTCCAAAGAAATCTTTGCCGTACGGAACGAGGCCCTCCTTGCCCACAACAATGGTATATATCTTGATGCCGTAGGCAGAGGCTAATTCTGCTGCAGTGATCGGGTCGATGTTCCCCGCAGTATTATCGCCATCACTCAATAGGATGCATACTTTTGACTTCGAGTCGGATTCACCCATCCGGTTTGTAATAACCGCCAAGGCGCTCCCAATAGCCGTTCCTCGGTTTTCAATCATTTCAAAGCTGATTTCATCAACATAGGATTTCAGCAGATCATAATCTGTCGTAAGTGGCGCTAGTGAAAAAGCGTCTCCGGAAAAGACGACAATACCGATGCGATCCTGAATACGGCCTTCAATAAAGCTCCGTGCGACTCCTTTGGCGGCGTCAAGGCGATTAGGCTTGAAATCTTCGATCTGCATGGACTGAGAAATATCTAATCCAAGCATTATGTCGATGCCCTCAGTCCATTGTTCGACTTTCTCATTCGTCTTTTGTGGCCTGGCCAACGCCATCAGAATAAGGGCCAATGCCAGCATCAAAAGCAGCTCTGGAAGAAGTCGAATGAGGGTCAGGGGTGAAACGTGCAGGTCTTTAGACGTGACGGCTACCGGCAATTTTTGATTGAATTTGTAACGCCACAACCAACGCAGAAAAAACAAAATTGGTACGGCAGCGATGAGGTACAGGTAGACTGGATTGCTCCAGGCAAAGCTGTTCAACGTACCGCGGCTAAACCAATCCCACGAAAACATGGAAAAGAGCGGCTCATCCATGCTTCACCTCCTCTAATTTTTGCGCAAACCGTTGATCCGCAAACACCTTCAAGTCCTTCAGCGATTCTACAACGACTGGTGTTGTGTCCATAGATCGCGCCATCAATAACCTGGAGATTATGGCCAAGGGTTTCATTTTTCTCCATTTGCAGTGTCTCGCGTGTCGTAAGTTTTGTGTAAGGTCTGGCCTCCAGACTTTTCCATATACTTTTTCCATTGTGAAAGCGCATTTTCTGTGGTGATGGAAGAAAAAGCGACGCTGATATTCTCCAGTTGCCTGGTATAGGTTTCGACGAATTTTTGATGTGCTTTTTGCATTCGCTTTATTCGGAAATGCCTTATTATCTTTTTGCCAAACGCCACCCAAACCGCCACGGCTACGACCAGCAGCACAACCAATACAATTATCAGCACGGGATAGTTGAAAAGATATAATACATTTTGATACGCCGTATTGACTTTAAGGGGTAGGTTTTGCGCAGACAGCGTATCCGGCAATTCACGCAACAGCGATGTCAACAATATCGTATCCCGGTCTGAAACATGGGCAGTACAGTCCATTGGATTAAGTTGAAAGACCGGCAGGCTGAGCGACTGTACGCGGTCGACCTCGAAGGTTGATAAGTAGTACACCACGCTATCGTAACTTCTATTCGCGGTGGTTTTGGTTGGAAAGTATTGCCGCCTCTCGTATTCAAACGGTGCAAAGTTGTAGGTCGAATCAGGAAACAGTATGTTCAGGTTACTGGGGTATTCTGCAGCCAGAAAAAAGCGGGTTTGGTCTCCAACCCTAAGGCTATCCATGAAGAAGCCGCTCCGCACTAAAACATCTTGCGCATGAATGGTATCGATGCCGCAGATGAGCAATAACAAAACGAACAAGCAAGTCTTTGGGCACTTCGATTCCATCACGACTAAGTGGTTTTCAAAGATTTGTTTCTCACTTTAAACAAACGCAAAAGTTTTGGCACGTAGTCTTCGTCAGTATCGAGCGAAATGAAATTTATCTGATGTTTGCGGCTGAACGACGAAAGCTCATTCTTACGGCTTTCGTGCCGGGCACTGATTTTCTCCCGGAAGTCTCCAAAAGACGTATTTATCCACAGCGTTTTTTGCGTTTCCTTATCCACCACAGGTATAATTCCCAATTTCGGCAGTCTGGTTTCGCGTTTGTCGCTGATTTGGATTACCACCAGGTCGTGCCTCCGTGCTAGCGATTTTAGGTTAGGGAAGTAACCATCATCAATGAAATCGGATACAAGAATAATTACGCTTCTGCGCCTTATAGTATTTAATGCAAAAGCTATGGCCTTTGACAAGTCGGTTTTTAAGGATTGTGGCTTGAGTTTAACGAGCGCACTGATGATTTCATAGGCCTGCGAGTGTCCCTTTGTAGGTTTTAGGTATTTCTCCTTCACATCAGAAAAACAGATCAGGCCCACATGACTTGACTCTTTGGATGCAGACAAGGCAAGAACGCCGCAAATCTCCTTTGCAATATCGGCTTTCGTGCTGCCTGGGCTGCCAATATCTTCCGATGCACTCACATCCAGGATAAAAAAAACTGTTTGCTCTTTTTCCTCCCTGAACGTTTTTACAAAAGTGCCATGACCCTTCGCAGATACATTCCAGTCGATAGTGCGGATATCATCGCCATATTGATAGGGCCGTACGTCGTCAAATTCCAATCCAGAGCCCTTGAAAATTGAGTGATAATCGCCCTGCATCTGGCTGTTAATAGCCTTCCGGATCTGTATTTCGTATTTTCGTAACTTTTTTAAGAGCTCTCGCACGTGTCCTGCAGCGTTGGAATAAAAGTTGTTAATCGTTACTCAGTCATCCGTTACCCATCACGGATTTCGTCAAAAATAGAACAATTATGAGTATTTTGCCTACCTAAAATTACGTATAGATTGGGAAAATCTGTAAAACATTTGTGTCTTCAGAATAGCGTTCGCCTGGCTGGCGCTGTAATGGTTCTTTTGGTTTTTTCATGCCGGGAAAAAGAACATATACCGGCCGGTATTCTGAGCCAGGACCGGATGGTGGCTGTACTTTCAGAACTCTATATTGCGGAGCAAAGAACCAGCGCATTGGGCATTACAAGGGATTCTTCGCAGCATATCTTTGCCACGAAAAAGGCCGAGATTTTTGAAAACACCAACACGACTGATTCTATTTTTCGGCAATCGCTCAACTATTATATTGACCACCCGAAAGTACTGGAAATGATCTATACGGCCCTCGTTGATTCGCTCAACCTTCGGGAGCAACGGTTGCTTTCCAGTGGCGATAGAAGATGATATATCCTGATTCGTTTGAACAAAAACTGGGCTTTGATCTTATCCGCGCGAAGTTAAAGGGTTATTGCCATTCCAAGGCAGGTGAAGAACTGGTTGATCGTATACGCTTTAACACGGATCCTGAATCTATCAGAATACTGTTGAAACAGAATTTGCAATTTCGGCAGATTTTGGAAAAAGAGGAGCCTTTTCCATCGCGATATTTCTTTGATCCGACAGCGTGGCTTCAGAAGATTTCGGTCGACGGTGACTGGTTGGAAGCGACAGACTTCCTTGATCTTGCACATTCGCTTGAAACGATCATTTCGAGCGTAAAGTTTTTAAGCAAGTCTGCAGAAATATACCCTGATCTTTTTCGACTGACTGAACCAGTTCATTTTTCAGCGACGCTCGCAAAGTCCGTATTCTTGAAAATCGACGATAAGGCCTTGTTGCGTGACGCTGCCAGCATTGAATTGGGCGGGATTCGAAAGAAACTCAGGGATGAGCAGGGAAGATTGCGAAAACTGGCAGACCAGATTTTCCGGATGGCCGTGCGCGAGCGATGGGTGCCCGAAGGCGCACAGCCAACGATCCGTGATGGGCGTGTTGCAATACCAATACAATCAGAGCACAAACGGAAATTGAAGGGATTTATTCTCGACGAGTCTGCGACGGGCCAAACCGTATTCTTGGAGCCCACGGAGATGCTGGATGCAAATAATGAAATCAGGGATTTGGAACATGCAGAGAAACGAGAGGTCGTCAGAATTTTGCGTGAGTTGACAGACTTGTTCCGAGGTGAATTGCCTGCACTAAGAATTGCGTTCAGATTTCTTGCTCAAATTGATTTTATTCGGGCGAAGGCAAAATTCTCTCTGGAGATCAATTCAGATTATCCGGTGATCGAAAGCAAACCCGAAATGGTCTGGTACGATGCAAAGCACCCATTGCTATATCTTAGCTTGAAAGGCAGACGTGAGGTCGTACCGCTCTCCATTGAACTGCATCCGCAGCAGCGTATGCTTTTGGTCTCGGGACCAAATGCAGGCGGAAAATCCGTTTGTCTGAAAACCGTCGGGTTGCTGCAATATATGTTGCAATGCGGCTTACTGATTCCGGTTTCAGACCGCTCGCGTGTGGGCATATTTAAAGACATCTTTTTGGATATAGGCGATCAACAGTCGATTGAAAATGATTTGAGCACATACAGTAGTCATTTGCGGAACATGAGCGTTTTTATTGCGTCTGCGTCTGAAGGATCATTGGTGTTATTGGATGAGCTGGGTTCTGGCACGGATCCGAATTTTGGCGGGGCGATAGCACAGGCAATTCTTGATTCTCTTTTGAGAAAGAGGGTTTGGGGTATAGCGACAACGCATTATTACAATCTTAAGTTGTTTGCCGGCGAAAACCCCGGCATTCGGAATGCGGCCATGCGTTTTGACGATAAGAATCTTGTGCCTTTATATATCCTGGATATTGGGAAGCCCGGCAGCTCCTTTGCGCTGGAAATCGCGCGAAGCACCGGTCTTCCACCGCGTACAATATTGGAAGCTGAGCAACTGGTGGGTAAAGACCTTGCTGGCTTTGAAACACTTGTTAGATCGCTGGAAAGAGAACGGCAGGAACTTACAGAAAGGATCGCACTGCTTGAACAACAGGATTTGGAATTGAAACAATCCCTCGCCAAATATCAAGTGCTGTATTCGGATTTAGAGACCAGGAAGAAGGAGATAATCAACAAGGCCAAAGAAGACGCGGCTAATTTATTGAAAGAAACTAACCGTGAAATCGAGAAGACTATCCGCCACATCAAAGAAAACAAAGCGGAGAAGAAAGAAACATTGAAAGTTCGGGAGAACCTTAAAACCCTGACACAAAAAGTTGGCAAAGAATCTGAGCAAGAAAAGCGGCCAACAGGTATTGTTGAAACCGGGTGATCGGGTCCGGCTTGTGGGACAAGCG
Source organism: uncultured Bacteroidota bacterium (assembly GCA_963714945.1). Classification (GTDB taxonomy): domain Bacteria; phylum Bacteroidota; class Bacteroidia; order Cytophagales; family Cyclobacteriaceae; genus Chryseolinea. Next base: position 24,782 of record CAVQQL010000005.1, read on the forward strand.
GGTAACGGCACAGTCCTCGCTGTGCAGGGCAAGAATGCTACCGTTCAATTCGGGTTAATGAAATCGGTTACAAAAATGGACAAGTTGGAGAAAATTTCTGTTCCGATTGAAAAGGAAATGGAAGCAAGACTTCGCTCTGCCGGAATCGACATACGTGAAAAACGTGCTAATTTCAGCAGTACGCTGGATGTTCGGGGTAAGCGCGTGGATGAGGTCATTCCCCTGCTTGACAGTTTTATGGATACGGCAGTACTTTTAGGGCAGGGCGAACTCAAAGTATTGCATGGGAAAGGAGAAGGAGTCCTTCGAAAGGTGGTACGCGAGCACCTTACACGCTATAAGGAAGTAGCAAGCATGAAAGATGAACATATTGAGCACGGCGGTGATGGGATTACAGTCGTTGTGCTCAAGTAGGAAGGCCTGAAGAATTAACGGTGTTCAGATCTCCTTTACTACATGTGTCATGGACGAGTGAAAACAAATTCCCAATTCCCTTCCACTGATGATATTCTGCCATTGTTGAATCCTGGCCCCTGATAGTTGAAGTTAATGTTGAGTGTTTTGTCTGAGTTAGTGAGCGTATAGGTCATTTCCTGAAGATCACTCTGCCGAATGAGGCCGCTGGTAACGCTGGCGGGGTTGAATTTCCATGAATCGTCCGCCTTCCAGGGGCTAATGCTGGGCCATGAATCAGCCGTACTGGTATAATTGTAAGTACCTCCTTCGGTAAAAGTACCAGTAATTGTAACGGTCATCCCTGGATATTCATCGGTCCTGTCGGTGCCATCATTTGCACTTTCGAGCGTCCACGTGAATTTCAGTTTATCTAACTGCAATTCCTCGGTGGATTTGTCGCCTCCGCTACCGCTACAACTGGCGTAAAAAATTGTGGCGCTAACGAGTATCAAAAGTGACGACAATCTGGCTACATGTTTCATGTTGACGTGATTAATTTGGTTACGAATATGAAAGTAAAAATACAAAATTCAAACTTGAGACCGTTTTTGGGTCGCTGCTGCCCACGTTAATCGGAATAGGGAAGGCCACGTAACCTTTATTTGAAGCGCATTATGTCTATTTTTTGTGCATTGGCCGGATATTCATGCGTTTGGTTGCTGGCAATGAAGACCAATGCGCCAGCTGGTAGTTCCTCAAGTTGTTCCAGATACCAATCAAAAGCCTGACGGTCAAGATTGGTGCCGGGTTCATCGAGGAAAATGATCTCCGCTTGCGAAAAAAAGGCGAGGGCGAGTTTTACCCGCTGCTTCATTCCAGAGGAAAAGTTCGCGATGTATTTATGTTCTGCATGCCGGAGCTGCATCTTTTCCAACATCTCAACTTCACTCATGGCAGATCTGCTTGATTTGAGCTTGAAGTGAAAACGCAGTTGTTCGGAAAGCGTGAATTCATCAATCAATTCCATGTACGGGGCGGCGATGGCGATGTGCCGATAAATTTCTTCCGCAGGAATTGTTCCTGGCTGACAGACGTATTTCACACCACCAATACTGGGCGGCATTTGTCCCCACAGTATTTGAAGCATCGTTGATTTGCCTGAACCATTGGGTCCGGTAATAGCATATACCTGCCCGGACTGAAACGTGAAATTCAGGTCACGAAAAATCCATTCTCTGTTGAATTTCTTACCAAGATTCTCAACAACAATATCAACATAAGCTGCTGGCTGTTTTTCTTTTGTAGGCTTTGCGTCGGACGAGGGATTTGGAGATTTGAAAGCCATTGACGACAAGTTGAGATTTGTTAAACCGCAGGCAGAAAGCGACTAGTCGTTGCCGCCATATCCCTTAATAATACCGCGATCAGAAGTGCGTATGAATTCCACAATATAATCTCTTTCCTGGCTCGAAGGGATCTCAGCGATTACGATATCAAGCGCTTTGGAGTTATTGAGACCCTTGAGAAAAATATGGCGATAGATTTCTTGGATCTCATTGATCTTTTCGGAGCTAAACCCTCTTCTCCGCAGTCCAATTGTATTGATTCCAGCATACGTAAGCGGTTCCCGGGCAGCTTTGGTATAGGGAGGTACATCTTTACGAACGAGTGATCCACCCGATAGCATAACGTGGGCCCCAACTTTTACGAATTGATGTAATGCACTTGCCCCCGCAATGATTGCCCAATCGTCAATGGTAACGTGGCCCGCGACTTGAACAGCGTTGGCCAAAATGCAGTTTTCTCCAATGATGCAATCATGGGCTACGTGCACGTACGCCATCAATAGGCAATTACTGCCAATAACCGTTCGGAATTTCTCAGCGGTTCCACGACTGATGGTGACAGATTCACGGATTACGGTGTTGTCGCCAATATGTGTTTCGGTTTTTTCTCCGGCAAACTTTAGGTCTTGGGGGGGAGAGGAGACCGATGCTGCTGGGAAAACTCTTATATTTTTCCCAAGCCTGGCGCCGTCCCAAATAATTGCCCCCGGTCCAATCCAACAGGAGTCCCCGATAACAACATCTTTTTGAACGGTAGCGAAGGGTTCAATAATTACATTGGCACCTATTTTGGCCTCAGGATGTACGTTGGCTTGCGGAAATCGGCTCATGAGTTTTTACGAACAATACTGGCGGTCATAGTACCTTCACAAACAAGTGCATTTCCGACATAGGCGCGTCCTGTCATTTTTGCAATTCCACGCTTGATAGGTGCCAGGAGGTCGCACACGATAACCATAGTATCTCCCGGCAGCACCATTTTTCTAAACCTGAAGCTTTCGATACCCAGAAAATAGGTCCAGTAGTTTTCAGGGTCAGGTACCGTGTTTAATACCAAAATGCCACCGATTTGGGCCATGGCTTCAATTTGAAGTACACCGGGCATCACTGGATTTCCGGGAAAGTGGCCCTGAAAGAAATATTCATTGGCAGTCACATTTTTCACACCGGCCACGCTTTCGTTGTCAAGGTGGATAATCTTATCAATAAGCAGAAAAGGATATCGATGCGGAAGTGTTGCGGCTACCTTATTAATATCCATAACAGGTGGCAAGCTCGGATTGTATTTTGGTATGCCTTTCTTGTCGGATTCCTGCATTGCCTTTTTCAACTTTTTGGCAAATGCTACATTTGCGGCATGCCCTGGCCTGGCGGCAAGAATCTGGGCCTTTAGCGGCCTTCCAGCGAGCGATAAGTCGCCTACGATGTCAAGCAGTTTATGGCGGGCCGGTTCGTTTTTGTACCGGAGCTCAATATTATTTAGAATACCCTCCTGCTTAACAGCCACTTTTGGCTTCCCAAGCATTTTCGCGATGTTGTCAAGTTCATTTTCCTTAACTACCCGATCAACAATTACGATCGCATTGTTCAGGTCCCCTCCGCGGATAAGGTTGTTTTTATAAAGCATTTCCAGTTCATGCAGGAAGCAGAAAGTCCTGCACGATGCTATTTCTTTTTCGAATTGATTGATGTCTGTTATGGAGGCATGCTGACTGCCCAAGACAGGCGAATTGTAATCGACCATTACCGTCACCCGATAGTCGTCCAAGGGCAACGCTGCAATTTCTACATTTCTGGCAGCTTCGCGATAGAACAATGGTTCTTGCACTTCAAAAAAGTCGCGCAAGGCATTCTGTTCTTCCGTGCCCGCTGTCTTGAGAACTTCCACAAACTCTATCGAACTTCCGTCCATGATAGGGCATTCCGGGCCGTCCAACTGTATGAGGACATTATCTACTTGTGTTCCTGTTAATGCCGCCAGCGTGTGTTCAATGGTGCTTACGCGGGCACCACTTTGTTCAATGGTAGTACCACGAGACACGTCTACCACATTGTCGCAGTCGGCATCAATAATAGGTGAACCAGGTAGGTCAACGCGCTGAAATTTGATGCCATGATTAGGTTTTGCTGGCACAAACGTCATGTTGGTCTGAACGCCAGTATGAAGTCCAACACCCGAAAGTGCTACTGATTTCTGAATGGTTTGCTGTTTGATGTTTAGCATGGGTGCAAAGTGGGCAAATTTAACTTCAAACTCCTGATAATCCAATTTTGAGATTTTACCCCGCTTTAGGTGCCCAAGCAAGCGATTTAGTCAACAGAAAAGGAGCTATTCTGTGCTTTTTGAAGCCTAACCTCCAGCTCACGCAGCCGCTGATGAATGTCTGGCAATTTCTTGAATACGGCATATGATTTATAGTAATCATTGAATTCGAATGCAGGACTGCCCATCAGTTTTTGTCCTTCTTCTTTAATGGATTTTGATACGCCAGATTGAGCACCCAATCCGGTCTTATTGGCGATCACCAGATGTCCGGCAACACCAACCTGGCCTGCGATGATACACTTTTCACCCACTTTGGTTGAACCGGAGATACCTGACTGCGCGGCGATTACCGTATTTTTTCCAATCTCAACATTGTGCGCGATCTGAATGAGGTTATCAAGTTTTACACCCTGCCGAATAATCGTGGCATCGCCAAACAACGTTGCGCAATCAATCACTGTATTTCCTCCAATCGCTACGTGGTCTTCAATGATCACGGCACCTAACTGCGGAATCGTCTTATATGATCCATCCTCGTTGGGCGCAAATCCAAACCCATCACTACCGATAACAGTACCCGCATGGATAACACAATGGTTGCCTATCTTGGTATCGGCGTAAATCTTCACGCCCGGGTGTAGAATGGTATGATTGCCAATAGTAACGTTATCACCGATGTAAACGTTAGGATAGATTTTTACATTGTCACCAATGCGGACGTTACTGCCTACATAGGAAAAGGCTCCGCGATAGGAGTCCGATCCGATGATCGAATTTTCCGCCATAAAACTGGGTTGCTCAACACCCGTTTTTTGAAAGCTGATCAGTTTGTGGTATTCTTCTAATAATCGGGTAAAACTAATGTAGGGGTCGTCTACTAAAATGAGTGTGGCGGGTATCTGTTTTCGGGCAACAAAATCTTTATTGACAATAACGGCAGTGGCCTCTGTGGAGTAGATATATTGCTCATACTTTGGATTGGAGAGAAATGAAATCTGACCTTTTTTTGCTTCCTGAATTTTAGCCAGCATCATTATTTTCTCGCTACCATCGCCCCTCACTTCTCCACGAAGCATTGCGGCTACTTCATTAACGGTAAATTCCATTCTGCTATTCGTTAGGCCTAGTTCGTCTTTGTCTTCGCGTTTATATCACTGTACCACTGAGAGCTTCATTATTGGATTGAATGATGATGAACAACAAATCACAAAGCTAACAAAGATACATTTTTAGGCCAGCAGAGGTAGTTTTTTTTCACGATTTTACTGATGGCTTTGATGTTTGGGAGGTCAGACGCCTGAGCAATGTCCAATAACTCCCCATTGCGCATCAGGATGTTAATTTCCTGGCCTTCAGCATAGGCCTCATTTGTTACGGTACCGTGTGAAAAGAGGTAAGAAGCCTCCGCGCGCAATATTCCAAATTCATCCATGATCGCTTCTCTAATTTTTTCTACCTGGTTTCTTCTTATGGGTTCAGTGCTCAACTTGATCTGAAACAACTTTCGTTCTATCATCATCTGAGCAAGCAGTGCAAGTATTTTGTCAGGGTGGTTCTTCCAAAATTTTACTGCGCCCCAGATATCATTGTCATCCAATTGCCCAAAGAGACTGAGAACGTCGTGATTTTCGCTAAACGCCAGTGGTGTAAAATCCGTTTTCAGAAAGGTCAGTAGGGCATCACTCGCAGACAATTGTTCACCCGCCCGAACAAGCGCCTGTGCTCTCCTTACTAAATTGACCAGCATTCGCTCTGTGCTTACCGTTGTTTTATGCAGGTACACCTGCCAATACATCAACCTGCGGGCATTCAAAAAACTTTCAATACTGTAGATGCCTTTCTCCTCGACTACAAGTTGGTCATCATGTACCGTTAACATCGAGATGATCCGGTCTACGCCGATGGTGCCTTCCTGTACACCGGTGAAGAAACTGTCTCTTCTCAGGTAGTCAAGACGATCAATATCCAATTGACTTGAGACCAATTGATGGAAAAATTTCCGGCTATAGCTATTGCGAAAAATCTTCTTGGTAAGCCCGAGCGATCCGCCAAACGATTCATTAAGGCGATCCATGAACAGGTAAGATAGGCTTTCATGATTCATCCCTGGGATCAGTACATCTTCCAGCGCATGGGAGAAGGGTCCATGCCCAATATCGTGCAGTAGAATGGCAAGCTGCGATGCTTCATATTCATCTTCTGAAATTTCGCAACCCTTAAAGCGAAGGGCATCCAAGACTTTACCCATGAGGTGCATAGCGCCAAGCGCATGCTGGAAGCGGGTATGCAGGGCGCCAGGATAGACATAATCTGTAAGCCCGAGTTGTTTAATATGCCGCAGGCGTTGAAAATAGGGATGTGAAAGGATGTCGAAGATAAGTTCACCTGGGATGGTAATGAATCCGTAGATAGGATCGTTTATGATCTTCTTTTTGTTCATCCGTGCGAGTCTTCCTGTGATCGTTTATTGATTAACTGCCAAGGGATAACGATTAATGATTAAATTGGTAAAAATTTAAGATATGCAAAGATATAGCATTTTGTGGGCAGACGATGAGATTGATTTATTGAAGCCGCATATTCTTTTCTTGGAGCAACGTGGCTATGATATTACCCCAATTAATAATGGATCTGAAGCCGTTGAACTCTGCGATGAAAAGCACTTCGACGTGGTCTTTCTGGATGAAAACATGCCGGGTATGTCAGGATTGGAGGCACTGACACAGATAAAAAATAAAAAGCCTAATCTGCCAGTGGTAATGATCACTAAGAATGAGGAAGAATTAATAATGGAAGAAGCTATCGGCTCCAAAATTGCTGACTACCTCATCAAGCCACTTAACCCCAGCCAGATTCTACTTTCCGTCAAAAAAATACTGGACAATAAGCGGCTGGTAATGGAGAAAACAAATCTCAATTATCAGCAAGAATTCCGAAAGATCAGTATGGCATTTCAGGATAAAATGAACCATGAGGAATGGGCAGAAATATATAAGAAGCTGGTATTTTGGGAATTGCAAATGGACCAAGGTGACAACCAGGAGATGGGTGATGTGCTGGACATGCAAAAAAATGAAGCCAATGCCAACTTTGCGAAGTTTATTATGCGCAATTACGAATCCTGGCTAAATGATCCCAAGTCAGACAAACCGTTACTTTCTCATCAGCTGATGAAACGTAAGATTTTTCCTGAGCTGGGCAAGAAACCCGTATTTGTCATACTCATTGACAATCTTCGTTACGACCAATGGAAAGTGATAGAGCCTGTACTGACAGACTACTTTAATGTAACGTCCGAGGAAACCTACTATTCCATTTTGCCGACTACCACAGCGTACGCAAGGAATGCCATATTCTCCGGGCTGCTCCCTGCCGAGATGGCCAAAACCAATCCTGACTTATGGGTGAGCGAAGATGAGGATGAGGGTAAGAATAATTTTGAAGACGAATTTCTGGCGAAACAACTCAGGCGGAATAACCTTGACATAAAGCGATCGTATCATAAAATTAAGAACCTGGAAGAGGGTCGGAACTTGGTAGACACGGTCAACAATCTCTTTCAAAATGATTTGAATGTTATCGTCTATAATTTTGTCGATATGCTTTCGCACGCACGGACGGATATGGCTATGGTCCGCGAACTGGCGCCGGATGAATCAGCCTACCTTTCGATTACAAAATCCTGGTTTCTACACTCTCCGCTGATTGATATTCTGAGAAAAATTGCCGAGAAGGATGTGAAATTAGTGATTACAACTGATCATGGTACTATCCGGGTGAAGCGCCCGTTCAAAATAATTGGTGATCGAAGTGTGAATAGCAATTTGCGCTATAAGCAGGGTAAGAATCTTGGTTATGATGGCGACAAGGTCATGCAGGTCCATAAACCTGAGCGGCTTTTCTTGCCGAAGTTAAATGTTTCGTCTTCGTATGTCTTTGCAATTGAAGATCAGTTTTTTGCCTATCCCAATAACTATAATTATTATGTGAATCTCTACAAAGACACCTTTCAACATGGCGGTGTAAGCATGGAAGAGATAATCATTCCTATTATTTTCTTAACTTCGAAAAATGTGCAATGATCAACGAAGGCGATGTCTTTCGGGCGGTGGCATTATCCGACTTAGCGGTAATTGCCAAGCGCATTGCATGGGCGTTAGGGGAATATAAAGTGTGGTTATTCTACGGTGAAATGGGTTCTGGGAAGACTACATTGATTAAGGAAATATGCGGGGCAGCAGGCGTGATAGACGGAATGAGTAGCCCTACATACGCCATTATAAATGAATATGAAACGGATGATCACAACAAAGTATTTCATTTTGATTTTTATAGAATAATGCATGAGGCTGAAGCATACGATATTGGAGTCGATGAGTATTTTTATTCCGGGTACGCTTGTTTTGTGGAGTGGCCGGAAAAGATCCCGTCACTGATCCCATCCAAACATGCCAAAGTCGCTATTCAGGTTGAGGAAAATACGCTACGAAACATAGTTATTTCATTCCATGACGGAAAAGAAGAAAACAGGGTTTGAGGCTTTAGCTAAGGCGAGTCTGCACCCCCAAGAGCAATTGCTTGAGGTAAGAAAAAGAAGGCATGCCTTTTTTATTGGGTTGCCGAAAGAAATTTCACTCCAAGAGAACAGAGTCAGTCTGACACCCGACGCCGTCGGTTTGTTGGTTTACAATGGGCATGAAGTGTGGGTTGAGACGAAGGCTGGCACTGGTTCTAAATTTACGGATAGACAATTCAGTGATGCTGGCGCAAAGGTTGTCTACTCTCCGCAGGAAGTTTACCAGGCAGACGTCATTTTGAAAATTGAACCGCCGACCTTGGAAGAGATTGATTTGATGCACGCCGGGCAAACACTGATTTCGGCGCTCCAACTGGGACACTTGAAAGTTGAAAACCTTCAAGCTATACTCAAAAAGAAGATCACGTCGTTGGCATATGAATTCATTGAGGATAAAGTTGGCGGTATGCCTATTGTGCGGGCCATGAGTGAGATTGCGGGCAGCACGGTGATGCTGATTGCCTCTGAATATTTGAGTACGGCGAATAATGGAAAAGGTGTAATTCTTGGTGGAATCACAGGTGTGCCGCCAACGAAAGTTGTTGTAATCGGTGCTGGCACGGTCGCTGAGTATGCTGTCCGCTGCTCGCTCGGCCTCGGGGCGGATGTTCAGGTTTTTGACAATCATATTTACAAACTCCGAAGAATTAAGCATTTACTGGGTCAACAAATTTATACTTCCACCATTGACACGATCACGCTCAGTGAAGCGTTGCGATCCGCCGATGTGGTTGTTGGCGCGTTGCGGGCTGAAAAGGGCAGGGCGAGGCATGTAATCACAGAAGAGATGGTGACGCAAATGAAGACCAACTCTCTGATAATTGATCTGAGTATTGACCAGGGGGGATGTGTGGAAACATCTGAAATAACCACACTCAGTAAACCTGTTTTTCGCAAGCATGGTGTTATTCACTATTGTGTGCCCAATGTCGCGTCACGCGTGGCCCATACGGCGTCTACCGCTTTGAGCAATATTTTCACACCCACAATATTGCGGGCTGCTGAAGAAGGTGGGGTAGAAGCTATGATATTTTCCCATAAGTGGTTCATGCAGGGGGTATATACTTACAAAGGAGGATTAACCAATGAGTATGTGGCCCGAAAATTCGGGATAAAGCACAAGAATATAGAACTGTTAATGGCGGCACGGTTTTGAAGTAGCTCGGCGGCACGCCTTCAGGCGCTATCAAAAAGAACAAGCCCTTCTGTAGTAAAATTGCAGTAACCGATGCTATGACCAGGCGGTTCGTGCGCAACAGGAATTAAGATACGTTTACCTAAAGTCGGGAAAGACTTTCTTCCAGCGCCTTGATTTTTGATTCGGCATCTTCCTTTTTCTTACGCTCCAGCGCGATAACATTTGCCGGCGCACTTTTCACAAACCTTTCGTTCGAAAGTTTCTTTTCTACGGCATCCATAAACCCTCGCTGATATTCAAGATCCTTCAGAATGCCTTCTCGCACTTTGGTAATATCGATCTTCTTGACCATCGGTATGGATAGCTCAGCGGCGCCCACCATGAAACTCGTGGCATTATCAAGTTTTTCTTTCGTTAAGGCGATGGCGCTTAGGTTTGATAATTTTTGGATAACCGGCCAGAATGATTTTGCAAGCGTAGGGTTGTCAGCCTTTATGTATAATTCCAGTGCATCTTTGGGTGAAATTCCATTGGCACTGCGGCAATTGCGGATTTCCGTGATTATTTCAAAAGCAAGGTGGCCTTCAGCAAGCATAGCATCGTCAGGAGAAGATGCTGTTGGCCAATCCGCAACAATAATACAATCGCTGTCCTCGCGTTCTCTCAATTCATGCCATAACTCCTCCGTTATGAATGGCATAATCGGATGAAGGGCTTTTAGTAATTTTTCAAAGAACGCAATAGTCTGCGTGTATGTAGGTTCATCAATGGGCTTGCCAAATTCGGGTTTGATCATTTCCAGGTACCAGGAGCAGAAATCATCCCATATTAATTTATAGATGGTGTGTAACGCGTCCGATATCCTGAATTTGCTGAAGTGATCCTCGAACGTTATAAGGCTCTCATTCATTTTCGACGTAAACCATGTTATTGCTATTTTGCTTTCAGCTGTGGGTGATCCAGGAACGACCGTCCAGCCTTTGACCAGCCGGAAAGCATTCCAAATTTTGTTGGCGAAATTTCGACCCTGTTCAATAAGCTTTTCGTCATACAGCAAATCGTTTCCTGCCGGCGAGCTGAATAGCATCCCCGTGCGCACGGCATCTGCACCAAAGGTTGCAATCAAATGCAAAGGGTCCGGGGAGTTACCCAATGACTTAGACATTTTTCTACCCTGCTTATCGCGTACGATACCCGTGAGGTATACATTCTTGAAAGGCTTTTCTCCACGGTATGCATATCCGGCGATGATCATCCTTGCCACCCAGAAGAATAGAATTTCAGGGGCAGTGACTAAGTCATTCGTTGGGTAATAGTAGTTTAGATCTTCGTTGCCCTTGTTTCCATCTTTGAACACTGAGGTATCAAATACGGCTATCGGCCACAACCAACTGGAGAACCAGGTATCCATGACATCAGCGTCCTGGATTAAATTGTGGTTCTTGGCATTTGGTTTTGTTGTTTTGTGGAGTGCTATTGCAGCTTCTTCTGTCTTGGCAACCACATAAAATCCATCTTCGTCATACCATGCCGGAATACGGTGTCCCCACCAAAGCTGGCGGGAAATACACCAATCGCGCACATTAGACATCCAATGATTATACGTGTTCTTGAACTTCGATGGGATCAGCTGAATGTCATCGTTCATGACGTGGGCCAGTGCAGGCTTCGTAATATCCTCCATCTTCAGGAACCATTGCAATGAAAGCCTCGGCTCGATAACGGCATCTGTTCGCTCTGAGAATCCAACACTGCTGGTATAATCTTCTACCTTGCTGAGATATCCCTTCTCCTCAAGTTCCTTTGCGATTTTTTTTCTCGCAATAAACCGGTCTTCACCAATAAGAATTTGAGCCTTTGCATTGAGCATTCCGTCTTCATCCAGAATATCGATGACTTCCAGGTTGTGTTTTTTGCCCAATTCATAGTCATTCATATCGTGGGCGGGTGTCACTTTCAGGCATCCGGTACCAAAATCCATCGTGACATACTCATCTTCGATAATGGGAATAGCTCGATTGATGAGGGGTATGACTGCTTTTTTTCCTTTTAGGTGTTTGTAACGTTCATCATTTGGATTAATACAAATGGCAGCGTCTGCCATAATGGTCTCCGGTCGTACCGTTGCGATAGTAAGGAAATCATCCTTGGTACCTTCAATTGGGTAGTTAATGTAGTACAACTTCGACAGAACTTCTTTATGGTTCACTTCATCATCAGAGAGCGCCGTTTTCCCAACAGGATCCCAATTCACCATGCGCTTCCCACGATAGATATTTCCTTTCTTATAAAAATCTATAAACACATCGACGACGGCTTCATAGTAGTCCGGGTCCATCGTGAATTTCGTCCGCTCCCAATCGCAAGACGCGCCGAGTTTTTTTAGTTGTTCAAGTATTATTCCACCATATTTTTCCCGCCACTCCCAGGCATATGCTAAGAATTCGTCACGCGTAATGTCAGATTTCTTTATGCCACGTTCACGCAGCATTGCCACAACCCGTGCTTCCGTAGCGATGGAGGCATGATCTGTTCCGGGCACCCAACATGCTTCTTTTCCCTCCATACGAGCTTTCCGGATGAGAATATCTTGAATAGTGTTGTTCAGCATATGGCCCATGTGCAACACGCCTGTGACATTTGGAGGCGGGATGACGATGCAGTAGGGTTCTTTGTCGGGATTCGGCTTAGAATGGAAAAACCCCTTTTCCATCCAATGGCTATACCACTTGCTTTCTACTGCCGATGGATCGTATTTGGTTGATAGTGACATAATAGGCGCAAAGAGTGGCAAAAATAAAGAAATTGGCCTTAATACCGAATTTTCGATTGCTCCTGTTTGCACGCCCGATATGGTGGCAAAAAGGGCCCGGCGTGAAAACAGTGTACACGCTAAATTCTTTTTGGCTCCACGGAATACCGAAGTTGGGGAAGCTCCATTATCGATCTGCCATCCTTATCCTCCATGCCGAAGGGTAAAGATTATTTAATCTGCGCTCCAGCACGTTCACCCAGCCGAGCGAAACCCCTTCGTATTGCACAAGGGCGAAACCTTTTTGCGGTAGCGGGATACCAAGCGTTTCCTTGCGCAGATACTGAAGTGCCTCTTCGGTGGTTAGGGATATCTTTGTGAGATTCTCCTGGCGAAGGTGCCTGGACAGTGCCAGCGCATGTTCAGGGATAAGTTTTTCCTGCTTGACGGTGGCAGCAAATGTCCCGGCTGAAAGCAATCTTAAATTTCGTGTCAGATATTCAATTGCATGCACGTGCCGCGTTGAAAAAAATTGAATAAGTTGTTCTCGTTGGATGAAAGTAAGATCCTCCTCAGATTTGATCCAATCGTTTATCTTCTCAACGACTTTTTTTGGAGCACTGTTAAACGTATTCTTTAAATTACCCACGTTAGGTTTCGCATGCTTTTCCTTCTTTCGCATAACGGCCATGAAGAGACCTTCGCCGTCGACGCGATGTGGGTAAAAGCGATACCCCACGATACCATCCTGGGCAATGGTCTCAATACCCCAGCCATCTTCTAGTCGCAGCGGCAGAAACGCTACATCACAAGAAGACTTCAGCCACTTCAGATTTTCTTCGTTCTCCAACGTATTGTAGGTACAGGTTGAATAGATGAGTATTCCGTCTTCTTTCAACGTAGGCCAGATGTCGGCGACAATCCTTCGCTGACGTTTGCTGCAAAGCGCCACATGGTCGGGCGACCATTCGTCCATGGCCCGCGGGTCCTTTCGGAACAGACCTTCTCCTGAACACGGGGCATCTATTATAATCATGTCAAAAAAGCCTTCAAGACGCCGGAAATCCTGTGGGTCATTGTTAGTAACGACCACGTTATTGTTTCCCCACTTTTGAATATTTTCTTGCAGTGTAATTGCTCGCGACCGGATGACCTCATTGGCTACCAGCATTGATTCTTGATTAATCAGGCTAAGGAGGTGTGTGGATTTGCCACCGGGTGCGGCACAAAGGTCGAGCACCATTAAAGGTTGCTTTGGGTCCGCTATTTGGGTAAACGCTTGTTCCAGGAACATAGAGCTTGCTTCTTGAACATAGTAAGCGCCGGTATGAAAGAATGGATCAAGCGTGAATACAGGGCGTTTTGGGAGGTACCTTCCATAGGCGCTCCACGGCACTGCCCGCGTTTCTTGGCTTGTTTTATATTTTTCAGGGTTTATCCTAATGGTTACTGGCAAAGAAACTTCGTGTGCTGAGGCAAATAAATCCCAGGCGCTTCCCAACGAAAATCGCATACGGGATTCAAATGCGGTGGGAAAGGCGTCAATCATATTGGTTACTCAGCGTGCTGCTGAGTATAGTCAATTATTGCTAATTATTTCCATATTTTCAACCTGGCTTTCTCGGGATATCCTGTCTAACCCCCGTGTTCGTGAGGTGGTGGTATTTAATGGTGGCTTAAACGAGTCTTCTCGTAGCGGTAAGGGCAGACCCTTACACAAGGAATCGACGCAGTTTGCGATGGTGGGTGCTGGAGTCTCAAGACCTGCTCGCGTTAAGTTTTGGGAATAATCATTCACTGCCAGCCCAAAACAAATTAAATTAGCGTTTGTAATGTTACTTGCCGACGACGCAATTGCGTTCGCTGATGTTCACGCCCTTAATTGCTACGCTGAATGACCTATGCCAACAACCCGAAATTGAAATGCTGGGTAGATGTTCCTAAGGACTCCGACTTCCCGATACAAAACCTTCCCTTTGGAATTTTCAAGACCAGGTACCTGCATGCAGCGGCAGGTGTAGCGATTGGTGAGCATGTACTGGATTTGGTTTATCTGCATGAGCATGGATATCTGGATGGCATGGATCTACCCGCCGGAATATTTAATCAGAAATTTCTGAATGGGTTTTTCGCGCTGGGCAGAACCAAGGTTAGGGAAGTGCGGGAACGCGTATCTGAACTACTCCGAAACGATAACGATGAATTAAGATCAAATGTCGGCGCAAGCGAGATTGCGCTTATTCCCATGGCGGAAGTGCAGATGTTGAAGCCTGTGGATATTCCAAACTATACAGATTTTTACAGCAGTGAGGAGCATGCAACAAACGTCGGCTCCATGTTCAGAGATCCTGAAAATGCGCTACTTCCCAATTGGAAATACTTGCCTGTTGCGTACCATGGACGCGCTTCTTCTATCGTAGTTTCTGGAACGCCGATACGACGGCCGCGTGGCCAGATCAGGCCAACGACAAACGAACCTCCCGTTTTTTGCGCTTCTCGTAAACTGGATTTTGAACTGGAGGTTGCTTTTATTACCTGCAGGGATACAGCATTGGGGCAGACTATCCAAATAGCAGAAGCAGAAGATTATATTGTAGGGTTTACCTTATTCAATGACTGGTCGGCGCGTGATATCCAGCAATGGGAGTACGCCCCGCTCGGTCCGTTCTTGGGAAAGAATTTTGGTTCAACAATGTCGCCCTGGGTAGTCACGCTGGACGCACTTGAACCATTTCGCGTTCATGGCCCAAAACAAAACCCCCATGTACTCCCTTACCTGGCGTTCGACGGAAAAAAGAACTTCGATGTTATCCTGGAGGTGCAGATTCAGCCTGACAATGCCAGTGAGGTTGTGGTATCCCGAACCAATTTTAAATATATGTATTGGAACATTGACCAACAGTTGGCCCATCATACCGTAAACGGGTGCAACATCGAGGTAGGCGATGTATACGCTTCCGGCACAATCAGCGGGCCGTCACCAGGCTCGTATGGATCTTTGTTAGAACTCTCTTGGAATGGGGAGAAAGCCCTGCACATGGATGATGGAAGTACCCGAACTTTTTTGGCAGATGGTGATACCGTTACTATTCGCGGATTTGCTGAAAAGGACAATGTAAGGATTGGCTTCGGCGCCTGCAGCGGTAAAATACTTCCGTCATTTTAAGAGTTCGACATGCGAAAATTACTTTTCTACAGCGTTTTGACCGGACTTGTAATCCTGAATAGTTTTCTTTTGGCAAATCCCAATATCCTGGGAAAAATCGGACTGATTCTATATAACTATCACTATCTAAGAAGTTTTCCACGGACGCTGATGACTGTTTCACTGGTTGTTGGAACCTCCGTCGCCTTGGCGGAACTAATTAATTTCCTTGTAAAGAATCACGTCGTGAATCGAAAGACGGGCATAATCATGCTGTCGGTACTTACACTCGTTGCGATCGTCGTCCTCGTAAATACTGCTATCGCTTTTAGCAAATGGACGTACAGTCATACCGGATTGCGTTTTGAGCTAGGGGCAATTGTACTTCCCACTCTGTTGATTTGTGTTTTTGTCTACACCTTGCTAATGCTTCCACCGGAACCTGAAGCTTTTCCCGAATCTCCAGCTGCGAAAGAACAAATGCATACTCAAAACCCAACTGAATGACAATAGATCCTAAAGAAATCTCAATTCCAAAATTTCATTCCTACCTGTTGGGCGCTGTAACACCGCGCCCAATTGCGTTGGCCAGCACCATTGACAGTGACGACAATGTAAACCTAAGTCCGTTTAGTTTTTTCAATTGCTTTGGTACGAATCCCCCTATTCTCATTTTTGCGCCGTCACGACGGGGTCGCGATAACACGACAAAGCATACTCACGAAAATGTACTGGAAGTCCCGGAAGTCGTTATTCATATTGTTAGTTACCCGATGGTTCAGCAGATGTCACTTTCCAGTGCTGAATATCCCAAGGGCGTTAACGAATTCATAAAAGCGGGATTTACGCCATTACCGTCATCACGCGTTAAGCCTCCCAGGGTTGAGGAGGCTCCGGTTGCTTTCGAATGCAAGGTAATCCAGATAGTGCCTACAGGTGATCAGGGTGGGGCAGGTATTCTCCTGATTTGTGAAATACTGCTGATGCACATCAACGATGAAGTCTTGGACAAAGAAGGTCTGATTAATCCCTTTAAGCTTGATGTCGTCGGTCGGCTTGGTTCAGAATGGTATTGCCGTGTACAGGGGGACTCAATTTTCAGGGTACCTAAACCGTTAAAGAAACCAGGAATAGGATTTGATCAGATTCCTGAAAATATCCGCAACAGCAAGGTGCTTACCGGAAATGATCTGGGTATGCTTGCCAGTATTGAGGCGTTGCCTGATGCCTTGACCCTTGACGAAAGTAAACGCGACGCCGCGTTTCATGCAGCAACGATGGAGGGAGAAGAAGCGTTGCATAAACTTGCCCATGAATACCTGCTCCAAGGCAATATTGAGCAGGCCTGGAAAGTCTTACGCGCATGATCTCTTTTGCAATGACCAAAGCGTATCGTTCCTCAGCCGAGTATCTCATTCGCCAAGCCAATCGGATAGACTTTGCACGTGTTTGAAGGCTTCGGGTTTTTCAAGGGTTCCGTATAGATCTTCAACCCATGTGTACGCTGCCGGCAATTCGCCGACCGCAATTAATTCATTGGGAAACATCAACCCTGCTACCTGAGGTAAATCCGTTATCCGCAAACAGTTAAGCATTTCAATCGCTTCGCCCTTTCCGTCTGGTTGGCTTCCTGCATTTTGCGTTGCCGGTGGGTTTTTGATAATGAGTGATTTAATATTGCCGTCGAGCAACGCCGCATAAGACGCGATTGCCGCCATTTCACCCTGGGCGACAATGCTGATGTTACTGGGGTCAATACCCGGAATCGTGCGCAAAGCCTGAAGACATCGCAACACGTCAAAGACGCGCATGGAGGCAATGGTCCTTCCCGTCCAGGCGGCAGACCGGCGAATATGCCATTGCAGGGATGGAGACCAACCCGTTTCACCGATTCCCCGCGCTTCAAAGTAGGCGATATTCATTTTGTCGTGTATGCCGGAGGTTAGTTCGTATCTTGTCCATCGTCCTTCATCAGGATTGATCAATACCAACAAAAGCGGTTTTTGCTTTTCCCGTGGTTGACCTCGCTGAAGCGAAAATTTTAGTCGCCATCCAGCCTCTGATACAAAGCTGTAATCGTCCCTTCCAAAAGGGGCAAAGTCGCTGGTGTGAAATTCCGATCGGATGTCCAGGGGCGGTGGCACTTCCGGAAAGGCATGAAACGTTTTCGTTTTTAAAAAGTCAGTTACTTCCTTGCGATACAAGCTTAACTGTTCCGTGTTTTTGATTTCCGGTGGATTCGCCAGCGGCACGAACGAATCTTGAATGGTCTTTGTGATGTCGTCAGCAGGTGGACCATCCACGTATGCTTTGAGCGCCTCATCAGACAATTCATTAGAAATATCGATCGGTTCCAGCGCATCAGGTGGTATATCCTTTCCCATCAACGATTTCATGAAGAATGCAAGTATCCTGCCTCGAAATTCTTCTTTGTTTCCATAACTGTGTCCGCCGGAGGCTTCGGTCATGGTTATGTTTTGAGGTTTGCCGTAATAGTCATAAACAGTTTTTACTTTATCATAGAGCGTCCGTACCGCTTCAATGGAGTAGTACCCATCTTCTGTTGCTTGTGCGATCATAAATGGCCTTGGCGCAATCAATGCCCCGATGTCCGAAAAATCAATTCCATACGTGTTGATGGGCATCATGCAATCGCAATGATCATCGATTGTGCGCTGTGCGATTTGGCCCTCCAGCGATCCGGCCCCAGCTACAGCGGCCGCTGCTTTTACCCGAGTGTCGGCCGCGGGCAGATACCAACTTTGAGATCCCCCGCCGGAAATGCCGGTTACGCCAAGTCTGTCTTTGTCAACTTCAGGCAGTTGAGACAGCAGATCTAACCCGCGGATGCCATTCCAAAGTTCAACACCTCCCGGGTTGTAACCTTTACTGTACCAATGAAACCAGCCGAGCGACTCGGCGCCCAGGTGTTCCCCCTTTACCTCGCCTCTTTGTATGGTTTCAATGATCAGGCACACAAAACCATGCTGTGCGAAAGATTTGGCGTGTGCCTGATAATGATGTTTCTGTGTATGGGCATGTCCACATACGTACAATATGGCGGGCATCGGTTTCTTTATCCCTTCGGGGATGTACAAGTTGGCAGCCACGTATAGCCTGGGCATCGATTCATAATACAACTTTTCGATTCTGTAGCCATCCTTTTGGATAACACCCGTTTTTGTGACTTTGACGGGAGGACGTTTTCCCTCCAGTTGTTTCCCCTGCAGCCCCATCATCTCCAGAAATTCCTGATGGCGCCGTTTGCTTACATTCTCCCATTCCTGAAGGCTGCTAATTGTCGCTAACGAATTATGGGTAATGCCACTTGCAACATTGCTGAGATAACAACGGATATTATTGGATTGGTCAATTTTGGGTGTTGGATCAGCCCTATTGGTTTGAGAATATGCCTGGAGGCAATGCAGTGCTATCAGACTCACAACAAGTACGTACTTTCTCATATTTTGATCTTATAGGGATCGGAGTTATCTTACTATCACCACGCTATTCTGCAGCATGTATTCGATAACAATTACTAGATATTCAAAACGGTTGCCGTCTTGCCCGTAAACGCGTTTTGGGAAGCAAAGACGTGAAACGTTTGTGTAAGTCTAAAATCCGCTCAATTTGAAGTTACCCATTATGCCCGGAACGTCAATTGAAATTACCTAATTTGACACGATGAGGAATATAATCTAGACCTTATGACCCGGGTTACAATTACATTTTTAGCTGGTTGGATTTTTCCAACGCCTATTTCCGCACAATTAAAAAAGATCATTGAGCCGGAGAAAAAACTTGGTAATGCAAATGTGGCGTAAGACCGATTCTTTTAATACTGAAGGTCGGTCCATGTCGAGGATTTCTCGTGGAGCGCTCCAGCTATCAGGTTTTGTTGATCGCTAGTCTCTGTACATAACGGCCTTCACGGCTGTTATTGTTTTCTGGACATTAGGAAGAATGGCTTCAATTAGCGTTGGTGCGTAGGGGAGTGGAACATCAAAGCTATTCACACGGTGCACAGGAGCATCAAGATAATCAAAGGCGTGCTTTTGCACATGGTAGGTAATCTCCGTCGCAATGGAGGACAATGGCCATGCCTCTTCCACGATCACCAGCCGGTTGGTCTTCTTAACGGATTCTACTACGGCAGCATAGTCTATTGGGCGAACGGAGCGCAGGTCGATCACCTCAGCGGAGATGCCTTCTTTCTCCAGTTCTGCTGCCGCCGCCAGCGCTACCTTCATGATTTTCCCAAAAGAAACAATGGTAACATCGTTACCCGGATGCTTGATATCGGCTACACCAATAGGGATTAGATATTCCTCTTCCGGAACTTCCATTTTATCACCGTACATCACTTCCGATTCCATAAATATCACGGGATCATCGTCGCGTATGCTGGATTTCAATAATCCTTTCGCATCGTATGGGTTCGAAGGCACGACTACTTTTAAGCCGGGGGTATTGGCAAACCAATTTTCAAAGTTTTGAGAATGTTGTGCCCCCAACTGGCCGGCATTACCGGTCGGCCCACGAAAAACCATCGGCGCACTATATTGTCCACCAGACATAGAATGGATCTTTGCCGCAGCGTTGATGATCTGGTCAATGGCCACCAGCGAGAAGTTGAACGTCATGAACTCAATAATTGGCCGCAATCCGTTCATGGCGGCGCCAACACCAATGCCAGCAAAGCCAAGTTCAGAAATCGGGGTATCCAGCACGCGCTCAGGGCCGAATTCTGCCAGCATGCCCTGGCTCACCTTATAGGCACCGTTATATTCCGCAACTTCTTCTCCCATAAGGAATACACTTGGATCCCTGCGCATTTCTTCATTCAAGGCCTCGCGGAGGGCTTCTCTAAACTGGATTTCTCTCATGCTATATCTTTCAGAAAGTGCGTAAAAATAGGCTCAGGATTCTCAGAATAAAAGAATTCAGCAGATTTTATTGAACCACCGGCACCAAAAAAAGCCCCGGTTTTAGGCCGGGGCTTTCTGTTTAACCAATGAGAAGACTATTTCAATGCATTTCTGAAGCTTTCAGAGGCAGCGAATTTCGCGAATTCAAGGTCGCTTAAAGCAGCTTCTTTCAAGGAAGGGTCGCTGCCAACAGCACTTGTTAAGCTGCTCACAACACCATCAGCATTACCAAGGCGGGCAGAAGCTATTGCTGCACCGTAATATGCCACTGCCAGGTTGCTGTCTTTTGCGGTAGCCTCTCTGAAAGAAGTTAGCGCATTTTGATAATCCTTATTCAGTATCTGTGCCAAGCCTTTGTTGAAAAGGTTATCGGCATTATCGGTCGCAGCCGACTCTGAACTTACTGCGGCACCATATTCTGCCTTCACGATCTCAGCGGCACCTTTAACACCATTGACACCGGCGGCATTGTCGCCACGGAGGCCTGCGTTAAGGGCTTTTGATGCATGGTTGTGGGCTGCATAGGCATTACCTTTCAACATGTTTACAGAAGCGAGGTTAGCGTGCACCTCTGGTGCTTCATTCAACTTGGCGGCGATATCAAGTTGCGCCTGTGCTTTATCTGCTAACTCGGCGGCATTGCCCGCATTTTCGATGGCTTGGGCAATATAAACAGCGCCTAAGTTGTTGTGCGCATTCCAGTTTGAACCTTTCTTCGTCGCAGCACCATAAATTGCTGCCTTTTCCTCTAAAGAAGGTGTTAGGGTTGCGCTGTACATCATTTCTTCAAAAGAAAGTGTGTCGGCTGAAACAGCACCTTGTGTTACTTGCTTCGATAAGACGGATATTTCAGCATCTGTCTTCTTATCTTTTACGACCAAAATCTCGGTCTTAGCAGTTCTCAACTTTGGATATATATCCCTGAAAACCTTGCGATAGGTCTTCAGCTTGTGCATTTCTTTTTCTTGTGATTCAAACGTCCCTCCAGCATTGATGATATTCAAGTATTCTGCTTTCTCCTCTGAAGAAATGCCTTCATAGGTGGAAAGTTCAGTTTTGAATTCGTTCCAGTCCTGAATAATTGGCTTAAGGATAAAATTGATCGAGTCCGCTTTGCCCATGTAGTCATATTTCTTCATCTGCGCGCGATAGAATTTCTCAATTGCTGCTGCACGATCAGGAGATAATTTACTGTTGATACGCTCAGCTCCTTCAGGAGAGTGTGTACCGGTAATGGTTACTGTGCGTGTTGCATTTTTTGACGCAATGAAAGCGTCAAGTTCTTTACCTTTAGCGCTTCTGATTTCGCTCGTTCTGAGTACCGATCTGCCCTGCTCAAAGATGAAGTCAGGGATTATAACAGGCACAAGCTCTTCCTGGTTATTGTAACCATGCTCAGCAAAAGCTGCAAAGGCTACTGGTTTAACCAATTTAGAGGTCGTTATCAGACCAGTGGCAACAGGAAGCCGAGCGGTAACCTTGGATTTTGTTCCTTTTGAGGCGACACCTTCGACCTCAAGCGTTCCAGTCTTCATAGAAGGCTGATACGGGAAGAAAAAGTCTTTTGTAACCTTTGGCTGCTCAACTTTGCTGTTGGGATAATCTTCAGCCTTGAAGGGAATAGGGTCAAGGGCAATTTCACTTGAACCTGATTTATAAAAAGTGTTCAGGGTGTAAACAGTACCTTTCTGCAACATTTTTACGGGAAGGTTGGCTGCCATATCGAAGGCAACAGTATCCTTGTGAACTTCCAGCGGGTTAGGTGTAACCGTTAGCTGTTGTTCTTTAGACATTTTCACCATCTTGGGCAATGAGCAGCCCGCAAGGGTCAATGCGCCGATGATCAGAAATGAGTAAACTACTTTTCTCATTGGTTTTTGATTTATGGTTTATTTTAAACAGGTTGCAAAAGTATACTTATGTGTATTTTTTTGCAATTATACTCAAAAAAATATGAAGGACCCCGACATTTTGACCACGTCTGCGCGTTATATTTGTGAGGCCGGTTTTTGGTCGATAAATCAACCTTTTGGGAAGTCGAAAGTTTACAAAAACCAGTTAATATGGAACGTTTGACAGACAGAGTGCAGAATTTTTTTGAAATCTATGCTTTTGGTGTCTGCACACGCCTGGGCGAGATATTAGGTGTTGCAACATCGAGTATCAGGTTATTTTTCATTTATGCCTCCTTTATAACCTTTGGGTCGCCTGTAATAATTTACCTTACTTTTGCATTTATCTTGAACATGCGCAAGCATTTGCGGAAGAGAAACCCAATTTGGGACTATTAGGATCCCGAGACCATGCTCTTTTTTCCGCGAATGTAGTAGTCGAATATGACTAACCCGCGCTTAATGCAAGTTCGGGAGTAGTCTTGACTCTTTTGGATTTGTGCCCTTTTCAGTCGATCTCGTCTAATATTCATAAAAAAATCGAAGTGGGCTCGAAAAACGGCTTTGAAGCTTTTTCCTTCTCCTTTCAATAGAAATGACAATGCAGCTACCCAATCCAGCACCAGTCTGGCTGGGAATTTGAACGCCAATTCGAAAGCGTTGAAATGTTTGTATATCAGTGATAATCCGTTTCTAAAGTTCAGGTATGTTTTCTTTGGATTGCCATATGCCAGCGTACCTGCCCCGACATGGTATACGGTGCTTTTGCCACAATAGAAAACCTTTTGATTAGTCCGCTGAATTTTCCAACACAGATCAATTTCTTCCATGTGGGCAAAGAAATCCTCGTCAAAGCCCCCAAACCGGTGAAAGACTTCGGATCGAATCATGAGGCAGGCGCCTGACGCCCAGAATATCTCCCGCACGTCGTTGTATTGCCCGCTGTCGGTCTCAGTATGATCAAATATGCGCCCTCGGCAAAATGGATAGCCCATGGAGTCAATAAATCCACCTGCTGCACCGGCATGCTCAAATTTGCTTCTGTCATGGTAAGAACAAATTTTTGGCTGCACCGCGGCAATCGCCTTGTCTTCATCCACAAGCCGAATCATGGGTGTGAGCCATTCTGGCGTCACTTCCATGTCTGAATTTAACAATACGTAATAGTCGGCTTCAACTTGTGCCAGTGCACGGTTGTAGCCACCGCAAAATCCATAGTTCTGGTCCAGTCGAATGAGCCTAACTGCTTGGAAATGTTGCTGAAGGATTGATATGGATTGATCTATTGAGGCATTATCGGCCACAATAATTTCAGCACTGCCCGAATGTTCTAATACGGCAGGAAGGAATTGCTGCAGTAACTTCTCTCCATTATAATTCAGAATAACAACTGCCGTGCGGCTCATCCCATCATGCTACTTAGGTCCAGGCCTGGAATATTGGGGAGTAGCCCTTCCGTGCTTTTGCGAATTTCTTCTTTGGCCAGGATTTCAGCCTCATCATTCGCCTTGTTGACGGCGGCTACGACCAGATCCTGTAGAATAACTTTGTCGTCAGTCTTCAATAGCGAGGGATCCAGATCGATCGACACTAATTGTTTTTTTCCGTTTACGGTCGCTTTTACCATGCCTGCCCCGGATTCTCCCTGAGCCTGGATGTTCACCAAATTATCTTGTGCTTCTTTCATACGGGCCTGAACTTCTTTCATCTTGCCCATCATTTTCATCATGTCAAACATAACCTTCCTTTCATTTACAAATTAGTATGGCGCATTTTACTTGAATATTGCGTTGCCGGGCTATCCCACTGTCAAACTAAAAAATTTCCGCTTCCGCAGTATTGTTCAAAGGTAGAGAATTAGCTTGATAGTTAGTTGCCCTTACGCAAGAGGAGTATGGTACCTGAGCGATCTGATGTCCGACCTGCCAGGTCGGTCAATTTCGCCCGAAATACATAAGTTCCTTCCGGCATGGAGTTGCCTTTGTAGGTGCCATCCCAACCGAGGTTCAGGTCAGTTGTCAAGAATAACAGTTCGCCCCAACGGTTAAATATCTTAAACTCAACCTGTGCCGTGAATTGGCCAAATACTTTAAACGTATCGTTGAGTCCATCACTGTTTGGCGTGAATGCAGAAGGATGAAATAGATTTGGTTCTTTGATAATGGTAATCGTGTTTGATATAGAATTGGTGATTCCAATCTCGGTCGGAAATGCCGTTATGCGATATAGATAAACCTGGTTAATGAAATCCTCCACATCATCTACGTAGGTCGTTACCAAATTAGTATTGAGGGACGATAATAATTGGCCTTGTTCGTTGAATTTCTCCAGGATGTAATGGTCTACTCCATTTTTCCAACCAACATAGGCAGTCCAGGAGAGGTTGATAACATTGTCTGCCTGCAGCGTCGCCGACAGGACTAAAGGACATGCTGGAATACTTGACATGCTTTCATTACCACAAACATCGGCGTATGAAATCGTATAACAGGAACCGGCGGTTCCGTCATAATCATTGTCAACAAAGGTGCTGCTCGCGGATGTGCCAATGGCGACGCCCGACTTTCGTACAGTGTAAGCGACTGCTGTAAACGATGGATCTTGCGTCCACTGCAATTCAACACCACTATTGTTTGGTGCCACAGTTGTCGAGATGCTCTCAGCGGCCGTTGGAAGGGTAGTGGAAAATGCTGTACCACATTTTTCCAGCGAAATACTTTGGCTTCCATTTGCGTAGTTGGAGGTGAGTTGATAGCAGTAATCCGTCCCGCAACTAATGTCGGTATCGTCATATGATGTTGCCGTTGAAACCGCAGGCAACGATGGACTATTACTTTTGCTTATGGTATAGTCACTTACACCTATTGACGAAGTTGCCCAAGTAAGCCGGTTTAGATTGTTTTCCGTGCTCAAATCAAAATTTGCACTGCAAATTATCTGGGAGTAGGCGGTGATGTTATTGCACGGATCAAATGCACCTAAACGAAAACAGTAGAAATTATCGTCCGTCCGGAGATTATTTACAGTAACGGTGCTGATATTGTATACGTCTTGAAGCTGCTGGAAGTTTGTCGAATTGGTCGCAATTTGAAGCTTGTATAAAATGTTTGACTGATTATTGAAATCCAATGTGACGCTGGCGTCGTCTAATACAATAAGTTGCGTAATGGTTGGTACGGGAAGTATTGCAAGCGCATCTACATTTTGGTTCATGGGCGTGCAGTTGTCATCTGCGCTTAGGTTTCTCCCTCTTACAGTAATCGTTTTGTTTCCTGATGAGGCATAGGTATGGTTGTCTTTGGCCAGGCTCCCCGAAGGGACAACCACTGTGGGGCTTCCATCATTGTAATTAATAACATATTGATTGTAGTTGGTATCGGTGACTTTTACCTGGGTCTCATTGCCACCACACGAATAAATATCAAACGATGGCTGTACATCGGGCGTGACTTCAATAGTGATCTGATCAAAGCCTGAGGTCTGAAATAGAATTCTTAAGATGTACGTTCCCGGCTGGGTGTAGGTATGACTGAAGGTGAGCGATTGGAACATGTTATTGTTTTCAAAATCCATGTCGCACGGATTTGCACCATTGCAAATAAATGGTGGTCTGATGGTAACATTGACGGCCAGGGGTGCACATCCTTTAACCTGGTCGACTTCAAATCTCCCCAAATCACTTATATAAGGTTGCGCAAGGGCCGCGCAGCCTGAAGCCATGATAACAAGTAATGTAAGTATCGTTTTACGCTTCATCCTCTGGCACCCAGTGTTTCAAAAATTCTTCAGCCTTCTTAATATCGTGATGCAGCACTCGGTCATCTTCTATAAACGGCACATGCGTCCTGAAATTATCCACGAACGCTTCAAGATAAGGAGAAGTCTTCAGCGGTCTTCTGAAGGTTAATGCTTGTGAGGCTGTCATGACCTCGATAGCCAATATAGTGTATAGATTGTGGATAATGCGATGCACCTTGGTGGCTGCATTGGCACCCATACTCACATGATCTTCCTGCCCGTTCGAGGACACGATGGAATCGACGGACGCCGGTGAGCACAGTTGTTTATTCTGACTCACCAGGGATGCAGCGGTATATTGTGGTATCATCAAGCCAGAATTAATACCAGGATTAGCAACAAGGTAATTGGGCAAGTCGCGAACACCGGAAATAAGCTGGTAAGTCCTTCTTTCAGAGATACTCCCTAACTCCGCTAAAGCAATGGACAGAAAGTCAAGCGCTAAAGCCAATGGCTGGCCGTGAAAGTTCCCGGCGGATACAATGATATCCTCGTCAGGGAAAATATTGGGATTATCCGTCACGCTATTTATCTCAATCATAAAAACGCCTGAAACGAAATCGATTGTATCGGCGCTTGCACCGTGAACCTGCGGTATGCAACGGAAGGAGTAGGGATCTTGGACGTGTTTCTTGCTTTGCCGGATAAGTTCACTCCCCTCCAGTAGCCTTCGTACCTTTGCTGCTGTTTTCACCTGCCCGACATGCGGGCGTATCGCGTGTACTCTTTCCTGAAATGGATCAATACGGCCATCAAAAGAATCTACTGAAAGGGTCCCAATGATTGTAGACAGTTGTAACAAGCGCTGCGCGTGCAGTAAGCTCCATGCGCCGTAAGCACTCATAAACTGTGTGCCGTTGAGCATGGCTAACCCTTCCTTTGCCCGAAGGTGTATTGCAGGCCAGTTCAACTTTTGATTAATATTTTCGCCTGACAATACGATACCTTTGTAGTGGACTTCACCCAATCCAATAAGTGGGAGCGTCAGATGCGCAAGCGGGGCGAGGTCACCTGATGCCCCCAGGGAACCCATCTCGTAGATGCGAGGCAGCACATCCGCGTTAAGCATGTCTACAAGACGCTCCACAGTGAGCAGTTGAACGCCCGAATATCCGTAGGATAGCGACTGCACCTTTAGGAAAAGCATAAGCTTAACAATCTCCTGTGGTACTTCAGGCCCGGCACCACAGGCATGCGACTTCACTAAATTTTCCTGAAGTTTCTCCAGTTGATCAGGCTTGATGTGCTTGTCGTAGAGCGATCCGAATCCGGTGTTTATTCCGTATATAGCCTGGCTTGAATTTTCGAGTTTCCGATCAAGGTATGCACGGCATCCAATGATTTTTTCTTTCGCTGCCGCAGAAAGCCGTACCGTTGTTCCCCCCGACAAGATCGAAGACAAATCGCGAAGCGTGATTTGCTTATCGGAGATAGAGTGTAGCGCCATGTTGTAAGATCTTAGCTCCCTGTTTTTTTCTTAGTCTCCAGTTTCCGAGCCCAATGTCTTGTAAAGAGACGATGGAATGTGTGGTAAGGTCGTAAAGCTTATTGAAGTTTAGAAATGATTTGTTCCAGGGTGAGTTTTTCCTGGTCTCCCGTAGCCATATTCTTAAGGGCCAGTGAGCCACTTTCTATCTCCTCCGACCCGATGACGAGCGTGAATGCAACAAGCTTCTTATTAGCATATTCTAGCTGTTTTTTGATTTTTGCCAGGTCAGGGTAAATTTCCGAGGAAATCCCTGCGGCCCTTAACTTCGCCAGTACGCCAATTCCAAATTGCAGGGTCTCGTCATCAAAATGACAAATCAATACAGTCGAAGATATTTGGGATGCTTTGGGGAATAGGGCAAGCTCTTCCATGGCGTCATACATTCGATCGACGCCAAAAGAAAATCCAACCCCCGACAGATTATCTTTATCGCCAAAAGCTTTGGTCAAATTGTCGTATCTGCCGCCACCACTTACGCTGCCTGTTCCTGCATGGTTTATTTTAACCTCAAAGATACACCCTGTATAATAACTTAAGCCCCTGGCGAGGGCTACGTCAAATTCAATACGGTCAACAGGAGCGCCGTAATTGTTCAGGTAGTTCAGCACTTCCTGCAAGTCCCTCAATCCTTTGGAGCCATTTTTGTTGGCGCTAAACCGCGCAGAAAGAAGGGCAAGTTTGTTGATGGTGGAACCTTTAGCATTTAGCATTTCGAACAAAGAAGTAAGGCTGTTTTCTGTGAAACCTTTTGCACGCAACTCTTCCTTCACTTTATCCTCCCCAATTTTATCCAACTTATCGATTGCTACAAAAAGGTCTACTTCATTCTCGTTTACGCCAATTGTCTCTGCAATACCCGAAAGAACGCCACGGTGATTAATTTTTATAGTATAGTCCAGAATTCCCAATCGGCTAAATACTTCCTGGGTCATCAGAATGATTTCCGCTTCACAGAGCAACGAATCGGTGCCCACAACATCGGCGTCGCACTGGAAAAACTCACGATACCTCCCTTTTTGTGGTCTGTCTGCTCGCCATACCGGTTGTATCTGGTAGCGTTTAAAAGGAAAACTAATTTCATGCCGATTCATTACGACGAAGCGCGCGAAAGGAACAGTAAGATCGTAGCGAAGTCCTTTTTCAGCAATCTGGTGACTCAATTGTTTTGAATTCCGGGTATTTAATTCTTCCTGGTCAACGTCTTTCAGGAAATCTCCCGAATTAAGGATTCTAAATAACAGCTGATCCCCTTCGTCACCATACTTGCCGGTTAGCGTGGAAAGGTTCTCCATGGCAGGGGTTTCCAATGGCTGAAATCCGTATTTCTGGAAAACCTGCCGGATATTTTCAAGTATGAAATGCCGCTTGGCCATCGTGGCGGGTCCGAAATCGCGGGTTCCTTTAGGTAAAGTTGGTTTTTCCATATGTATATGCCGCAAAGGTTGGGTTCTCAGCTTAAAGTTCCAAGTGTAATGTTTCATGCCGATCCTGCTGGCGTTTACGCCCGATACGTCCCTGTCAGGCTAAAAACTTTGAACATTCCATTTGTAATCCCGAAAATCCCGTTTATTTTTGCAGTCCTTTTAAAAGAATTAAGATATGTCAGTAACCAGACTTAAGCGTAAAGGCCGCAGAGACAAGGCTAAATCAGCAGTTAGGCGCCAATCTTTGAAGATACAGAATTTTCAGCCTGTTATTAGAAACGTGGACATTGAAAAGATTAAGGAGGAGTTTAAGGCCAAAGCTACAAGCAAAGCCTAATTCTTATCCTGAAATAGCAATATTAAAGTCCGGCACATGCCGGACTTTCTTGTTTTGGCGGACTGGAAAAGATCAGTTTTTAGTTGGCTGATTCTGAACTTTCAACTAAACTCGAATCCTTACTTTGTCCGATATTAAGCCTATGCCTCTTCACCTCACCAATTGGAATGTCAACGGAATCCGGGCCATAATCAAAAAGGATTTTGTTGCGGATGTAAAGGCAATGAATCCGGATGTTCTTTGTCTTCAGGAAACCAAGGGTGGAGAAGATGATGTGCATTCTGCTTTGGCATTGTTTCCTGATTACAACGTGTACGTAAACTCATCGAAAGCCAGGAAGGGATACTCGGGTACCGCCATCCTCTCGAAAGCGGAACCTATTCAGGTGACATACGATATCGGGATTCAGGAACACGATCAGGAGGGGCGTGTCATTACAGCAGAGTACGCGACTTTCTTTCTCACGACGGTATACACGCCAAATGCAGGTGAGGGGCTGGCGCGGTTGGATTATCGTGCGCGATGGGACAAGGATTTTTTGGCGTTCGTAACCTGGCTTGGTCGCAGAAAACCCGTAATTGTTTGTGGGGACTTAAACGTAGCCCATCAACCCATTGACATCGCGCGGCCAAAAGAGAATTACAATAAATCTGCTGGATATACGCAAATTGAAATAGATGGCTTTGTCAACCTCCTTGAAAGCGGATTCGTCGATACTTTCAGGAACATCCATCCCGATGAAGTAAAATACTCGTATTGGAATTACGTAACAAACGCCCGTGCCAAAAACACCGGTTGGAGAATTGATTATTTCCTGGTGTCTGAAAAACTTAGCCCAAAAATGAAAGATGCTATGATATACAATGAATATCTGGGTTCCGATCATTGTCCGGTAGGATTGAAAATTGAATTATAACGCCTGATTTTACAGGCGCTATCACAATCATGAGCGGCAATTGTATTCGAAATGCTTCGGACGAAAACTGTCCGGAAGCAGCGGCAACGTGTCCATTCGATTCAAATTATTCTACTCTTTCAATCTCAGCCCCCAGCATACGCAAACGCGCATCAATATTTTGATATCCCCTGTCAATCTGATCGATATTAGATATTTCACTGGCGCCTCTTGCTGACAACGCAGCGATCAACAGGGAAACACCTGCGCGTATATCGGGCGATGACATATTGATACCCTTTAGTTGTTGCTTTCTATCCAGCCCAATAACTGTGGCGCGATGAGGATCGCAAAGAATAATCTGTGCGCCCATATCAATCAGCTTGTCGACAAAGAACAGGCGGCTTTCAAACATTTTCTGATGAATCAATACGGTTCCTTTTGCCTGCGTGGCGATGACCAGCACGATACTGATTAGGTCGGGCGTAAAAGCTGGCCACGGGCCATCTGATACAGTAAGGATAGAGCCATCGATGAAGGTTTCAATTTCATAATGCGCCTGTGCGGGTACGTATATATCATCTCCCCGGAATTCAAGTTTTATACCCAATCGCTTAAAAATCTCCGGTATGATACCCAGCATATCAATGCGGCAGTTCTTTATTGTTATCTCAGATTGTGTCATCGCCGCCAGCCCAATAAAGCTGCCAATCTCAATCATATCTGGCAGCAGCGTATGTTCTGTACCACCCAGTCGGCGAACACCTTCTATGGTCAATAAATTAGAACCGATACCAGTTATCTTTGCGCCCATGCGATTTAGCATAAGGCAAAGTTGTTGTATATACGGCTCACATGCCGCATAGTAAATTGTGGTAGTCCCTGTTGCCAACACTGCAGCCATTATAATGTTGGCGGTACCTGTGACGGAAGCTTCGTCCAACAGCATGTAACAGCCTTTCAATGCTGAGGCATCAATGTGAAAAAGATGCTCCGCGGTGTCGAAGTTAAATTTTGCGCCCAACTTCTGGAATCCCAAGAAGTGCGTATCCAATCTTCTTCTTCCAATCTTATCACCGCCGGGTTTAGGCATGGTTGCCTTGCCGAATCGTGATAAGATAGGCCCGAGCAACATAACAGAGCCTCGCAGCGATGCTGCTTTCTTCCGGTATTCGTCTGTTTCTAAAAATTTGGTGTTAATATTTGAGGCCGTAAAGCGATAGGATTCGGGGCCAAGCCGCTCCACCGTACTACCCAGCGAACTGATCAACTCAATAAGTTTGTTTACATCAACAATGTCAGGAACATTGTGTACAGTAACTGGATCTGAAGAGAGGATAGTGGCGCTTAGAATCTGCAATGCTTCGTTCTTTGCACCCTGCGGGATGATTTCACCTTTCAGCTTCTTCCCACCTTTGATCTTGAAAACGCTCATTAACTGTCAATAAGAAAAAGTAATTCTATAATTCCAGACTGTCGTCGCACAACTGGATGATAATTTTATTGATCTCTTCGTCTCCGGAAGTTGCCGCCTTTGTTCTTATTGTGTTGACGATGGCCACCGCCCTGGTGTCGGGATTGATTGCCGCCGCTGCCCTGTCCCTGGGGCCTGGCTTTCTTGCGTTCTTTATACAGTTTTTCAAAAAGATTGTCCTCACGAACTTTTTCGATGGTCATATTCAATGCGCCACCAGACATTGCCTGGATATCGCGCAGAATCACCGAATCATCCAGTGTCTCCTTGTTCCAGTTGCCGTAAAATGTCTTCATGAGCTTTCCGAGGTATATGATGGCTTCTTCGCGTTCTTGGGGATCATCTTTTTTTAGCGCCTCTTTTACAAGCTTCTCGATGTTCTTGCCATAGTGACGGAAGCGCACATCGTTCCGCGGATATTCCATCTTCATTGGTTTCTTGAACAGAATTTCACGTTCAGGGACGGGATAAGGACTGTTCACATCAAGGTTAAAATCGGCAATAATAAACAGGTCATCCCAAAGCCGTTGGGGATTGTCGGGCTGATCCTTTATGCTGGGTGTTAATTGCCGGATCAAATCTATCAGCGTATAGGACAGTTCCGTCCTTTTCTCGATATCTTCTAAACTTCTGATATATTCTACCAGTTTCTGAACGTTGCGCCCATATTCTTTTAGAATAATCTGCGGTCGCGCGGAATTGTATTCTCCTATTTCCATGATGATTGATTACTTGTCAAAATTGATTTGTTGTGCTGTACGAGTGGCTTTGTTCACGCCACCTGGAATTCATAGCTAACCTCTAAGTATGAATTTTGAGTTTAGCAAAGTTAAGCAATAAGGTCTTCTCCCCAAAATCATCAAAATTAATCTTTGCTTTGCGGTCAGCGCCACTCGAATCCATCTTTGTAACCATTCCAAAGCCGAATTTGGGATGTTCTACCTTCATACCTTCCTCCAGCGCAGAAGTGTCACTGGGTGTGAAATCCACCGGTGCCTTGTAGTTGGATGAATGGCGAGCAGGCGCCGCCGACCCTATTGTTTTCCGAATTCCATTCACAAGTGTCTTGGCATATTGGCTGGCGGGCGGTGAGGACTCCAGCCCGGCAAACTTACTGCTTACCCTGATAAACGACTGGTCAATATCATCCAGAAATCTGCTTGGCTCACAGTTCTTAAGTCGTCCAAAGCGATAGCGTGTTAAAGCATATGACAAGAATAGGCTCTTTTTTGACCGTGTGATGGCAACGTAGAAAAGTCTCCTTTCCTCTTCCAGATCAGCTCTGCTGCTCAGCATCATCTGTGAAGGGAATAGGTCTTCCTCCAGGCCAACGATGTAGACGTTCCTGAATTCCAATCCTTTCGCCATATGGATTGTCATCAGCGTAACCTTATCTGGATCCTTATCTTTGTCATCGTCCTGGCCGGTGATCAAAGATACTTCCTGTAAAAAAGATCCCAGACTTTTATCCTCACGTTCGGGATCATCCACGAACTCTTTTATTGCATTCAACAGTTCCTGAACATTCTCATAACGGCTTAACCCTTCTACCGTCTTGTCTTCATACAGTTCGCGCAATAAGCCTGAACCTTTTGCTATTTCAAAGGCGGCATCATACGCGTCTTTTCGTTCAACTTCCACACCAAACCGCTTAATCATCGCGACAAAATCGTCGATGGGCGCCGCAGCGCGCCCACCGATAAAGGAATGTGCATGCTGAACAACTTCCCATATCGTTATGGCATGATCATTGGCTGCCACAATAATCTTATCTATTGTCGAACCCCCGATTCCGCGCTTTGGCAGATTGATAATTCTTCTAAATGAAGCTTCATCCTGCTGATTGATTGTGAAGCGCATGTACGCCAAAAGATCTTTTATTTCCTTTCGCTGATAAAAGGATAGACCCCCCACGACTTTGTACTTGATGTTCATTCTCCGCAAGGCTTCCTCAATCGCACGGGATTGGCTATTGGTTCGATAAAGCACGGCGAAATCACTGAACGTAAGTTGATGCTGCATCTTTTCCTGAAAGATGGATGTGGCGACCAATCGTCCCTCTTCGTTGTCGGATACCGCTTTGATGAGTTCTATCAGTTCGCCCTCCTCATTGGCAGTCCAGATATTCTTGGGGAGTTGTGCCCGGTTTTTCTTAATCACCGAATTGGCAGCGCTGACAATATTTTGCGTGGAACGGTAGTTTTGCTCCAGCTTGAAGATCTTCAGATCGGGATAATCACGTTCGAAGTTTAGAATGTTGGTAATGTCAGCACCCCGGAAGGCATAAATACTTTGCGCGTCATCCCCCACGACACAAATATTCTGGCGGACTGCGGCAAGCTTTCGGATGATGAAATACTGGCAAAGGTTAGTGTCCTGAAACTCATCAACCAGCACATACTGAATGCGCTGCTGGTATTTATTAAGAACATCAAGATGTTCCTTAAAAAGCTTATCGGTGTTGAACAGCAGGTCGTCAAAATCCATAGCGCCGGACTTAAAACAACGGAGTGCATACGCTCTATATATTCTTGCTACCTCCGGACGGAGGTTAGATGCGTCGTCGCCCATCAATTCGGCATTGCTTGCATAATCCTGCCAGCTTATCAGACTATTTTTCGCTGCCGAAATGCGATTGAACACCGTGTTCGCTTTGTACACGGCATCGTCTAATCCCATCTCCTTGACGATGTTCTTTATTAACGATTTTGAATCGTCTGCATCGTAAATTGTAAAATTGTTGGTATAGCCGAGGTGATGCGCTTCAGCCCTTAGAATTCTTGCAAAAACAGAGTGAAATGTACCCATCCAAAGATTTCGAGCGTCATTTCCGACAACGGCTTCGATGCGTTCGCGCATTTCTTTTGCAGCCTTATTGGTAAATGTGAGCGCCATGATATTGAAAGCATCGGCCCCTTTGTGCATCAAATGGGCAATGCGGTAGGTCAGTACGCGCGTCTTTCCTGATCCGGCGCCTGCAATAAGCATGCAAGGACCTTCTGTGTTTATCACCCCTTCGTATTGTGGTTCGTTCAAACTCGCAAGATAATCCGTCATATCGGCCACAAGTTAGATCACAGTTTTTTTCATTCAGCTTTATTGGCAAAATATTTTGTTTTTTTTAAAAAGTTTTCCACCGATCCCGTAATGCGATGAATACAGGGCGTGGTTAAAGTAAAGGTTCAACTACGCATATTATTTGTTAAGTCATTGGCTAATGTGGCTGCCAGTGATCGCTTAATGAAATGATTTTGCCCTCCTCATTACCTGGGCCGGAATTCATTGCAAAAGAATGGCGCGGCCTTAGACAAATTGGCAACAAAATGATATTCTGAATAGTGCCAATGCGTGCAGCTGCAGGTGTAATTTATCAGATTCGCTGATGATCAGGAAGGCTGTCGTACTATGAAAAGTTGTGGATTGGGCGTAGCTTAGAACTATCACAAAATCCAGCTCGATAAACGAAATGAACCCTTTTGCGCGAAAATCTTTAACCAACTATCCTAATGAAATCATCCTCAAAAAAATCTGAGATATCCAGGCGAACGGCAATACATTCTGTGTTGGGCATGGCGGGTGGCCTTGCTGCAATGACGTTGCCTCAATTTTCTGACGCGGCGCCCATGAGCGCGTTGCAAGAAAAGGGTAAGGTGAAAATTACAAAGTTGGAGACATTTTTGGTAAAACCGCGATGGATCTTTCTAAAAATACACACTGACGCTGGCGTTGTTGGATTGGGAGAACCCCTGCTTGAGGGGAGAGCATTGACGATCCAAGCCGCCATTAAAGAAATTGAGCCTTATTTGATTGGAAAGGATCCCAGAAATGTGGTACACCACTGGCAGGCTATCTATCGGCATGCTTTTTACCGCGGCGGACCTATCCTCACGAGTGCTTTGAGTGGCGTTGATCAGGCCTTATGGGACATCAAAGGGAAGCTGTTAAATATACCGGTATATGAAATGTTCGGCGGGCCAACGCGGGACCGCGTACGTGTGTACGGCCGTGCCAGCACACCTGAACAAATGAGACAGAGAAAGCATGAGGGATACACCGTTATTAAAACTGGCGTCGCCGCTGAGAAGCCTGCACGCGCCGTTGAGAATCCAAGATTTATTAATCATGCTGTCGAGAATTTTGCTGCGCTTAGAGATGCCGCGGGCGATAGCATCGATATTGGAATTGATTTTCACGGCGCCATTTCTCCTCAAACCGCAAAGGTTCTGATAAAGGCGTTAGAACCTTACCAGCCTATGTTTATCGAGGAACCATGCCAGGCGCAAAATGTGGATGTCATGGTTGATATTGCAAAGGGTACCCATTTGCCAATAGCAACAGGGGAAAGAATTTTCACGAAATGGGGCTTTCGCGAAATTCTTGAAAAAGGAGCCGCGAGCATACTCCAACCAGACCTGTGCCATGCCGGCGGTATTACTGAAGGCCGCCTGATCGCTGGCATGGCGGAAGCTTACTATGCCGTAATCGCTCCCCATAACCCGATGGGTCCCATCTCGCTGGCTTCAGGACTGCAGTTGGCGGCTAGTATTCCAAATTTTTTGGTGCAGGAGCAGGTTACGTTGGGGGAAGGCTATTTAAAGAAACCATTCAAATTAGAAAGTGATGGTCACGTGCTTATTCCAACTGGGCCTGGTCTGGGCATTGAGTTGGATGAAAACCTGCTTGCAGACAAAATTGGTCATGACTGGAAGAACCCGGAAGTGTACGACCCGCGTGACGGGTCTGTCATGGATTGGTAATGGGTGGTGATTTCCTACAGGTGCAGATGCATTCGATTGCCGCTTCCGAAATATCAGCACCGTGCCTGGATTTAAGAATAATTTTGCAGCGAGTCTTTACCATGATACGGCATTAATTACCTTTGCATCCATGATAAAAGTTGGAGAAGTGTTGGTATCAGATGATGTCCGCGATAAAGAATTCGTTTGTAATCTTGAAAAGTGTAAGGGTGCTTGTTGCATCGAAGGTGATTTTGGCGCACCGCTGGATGAAGAAGAATTGGCCATCCTGGAGGAGATATACCCGAAGATCAAAAAGTACCTAAGTGCAAAAGGGATAAAAGAAATCGAGAAGAATGGAACGCATGCCGTGGACGATGAGGGCGAGTTATGTACACCTGTTATTGATGGGCGTGAATGTGTATATGCGATCTACGATAAAAAAGGAATCTTGAAGTGTGGGATAGAACAAGCCTATAATGATGGAAAGATAACCTGGAAGAAACCCATATCATGTCATTTGTACCCTATTCGAATTACGCAGAAAAAGAATTTTGAAGCATTGAATTATCATAAGTGGCACATTTGTTCGCCAGCTTGCACGTTGGGTAAATCGCTTCAGGTTCCTGTCTATAAATTCCTAAAAGACCCGCTCATCCGTAAGTACGGTAAGGCATGGTATGCTGAATTGGTCCATACCATTGAATCGCCCAAGGAATGAAGTTGCTGGCCGCTGTGAATGAAAGCGGAATCGTTGTTCGCGCTGAATCTAGGCGAACCGACTAGCCCGCGAAATAAAAAAGGGATACCTGAGCTGATTTCATGTTTATGATCGGCGAAGGTCTTGGCGGGCAGCTATCCTATTTGGAAAGTTGGCTAAAATCAAAAGAAGTCTCCAGGAAATTTGTAGTGAATTTTCCCGAACGGAAAACCGCGTTATCCATCAGGCAAATATGAAAGGGAATGGTGGTTTTAATTCCTTCAATGACAAATTCTTGAAGGGCACGCTTCATCCGGGTGATTACTTCCTCACGTGATTGTCCGGTTATGATAAGCTTCGCGATCATGGAATCATAATTTGGTGGAATGGAGTAGCCGGCATAAACGTGGCTATCGATTCTCACACCGTGGCCCCCAGGCATGTGTAGATTTGTAATTTTGCCGGGCGAAGGGCGGAAACCATTTGCAGGATCTTCTGCGTTAATCCGGCACTCCATGGCGAACATTTTCGGGGAATAATTCGTGCCTGATATCGGAACACCGGCAGCAACCTTGATTTGTTCTTTGATTAAATCATAGTCGGTAACTTCTTCCGTTATGGGGTGCTCGACCTGAATGCGGGTATTCATTTCCATGAAATAGAACTTGCCATGCTTATCCACCAGGAACTCGATCGTTCCGGCACCCTCAAAATTTATTGCTTTCGCTCCTTTTATGGCAGCAGCACCCATTTTGTCGCGTAACTTCTGATTTACGACAGGCGAAGGTGTCTCTTCAACCAATTTTTGATGTCTTCGCTGAATGGAGCAGTCACGTTCCGAAAGATGACATACCTTTCCGTATTGATCGCCCATCACTTGAATCTCAATATGGCGCGGTTCTTCGACAAATTTCTCCAGGTATAAGCCATCGTTGCCAAAGGAGGCACTTGCTTCCCGTTTAGCATCGTCCCATGCTTTTTTAAATTCAGATTCTTTGCCAATGATGCGCATCCCTTTACCACCACCACCTGCGGTCGCTTTTACGATCACTGGATATCCAATTGCTTTTGCGAGCGTCATTCCCTCCTCAATAGAATCAAGCAAACCATCGGAACCGGGAATAGTCGGTACGCCAGCTTTCTTCATGGTATCTTTGGCTGTTGATTTATCACCCATTGCCTCAATCATGGCAGGTGTCGGGCCAATAAATTTTATACCATACTCATGGCATATGGCAGAGAATTCGGCACGTTCGGATAAGAAGCCATATCCAGGATGAATAGCATCTGCATTGGTGATCTCTGCAGCAGAAATAATGTGCGGAATGTTAAGGTAGGAATCCTTGCTTGGCGCATTGCCAATACAAACTGCTTCATCTGCAAAGCGGACGTGAAGGCTTTCTCGGTCGGCCGTTGAGTATACCGCCACGGTTTTGATACCCATTTCACGGCAGGTCCGGATAATGCGCAAGGCAATTTCCCCACGGTTGGCTATAAGTATTTTTTTAAACACAGATATCAGTTTAGATAATACAGATTGATAGTGTAAAACTTAATATGACGACAAAAAAAACTTTAGTCTGGTTCAACGATAAAAAGCACCTGATCGTATTCCACGGGTGATGCATTTTCGACCATCGCTTTGATGATGGTTCCGGAGACTTCAGATTCGATTTCGTTAAATAATTTCATGGCTTCAATAATGCAAACCGGTTGGCCCTTTGTTATTTTGTCACCCACAGAAACAAACGCGGGTGTATCCGGATTTGCTGACCGGTAAAAAGTACCAATCATTGGCGATTTTATTTCTATCGTTTGCTTTTCGGATGAAGCCACTGCAGGAGTTTCTGTCTTGGCAGCCGCGGCAGGCTCAGCTGCTGCGCTTAATGCGGCCGATGGTGCCGCCTGATTAGCAGCGGGAGCGGTCTTGAATACTTTTTGATCTGGGTCTCGCTTGACGCTAAGCTTAAGTTCTTTCGTTTCAATATTCACCTCGTTTAAACCTGATTTGGAGATGAAATCAATTAGGTCACGTATTTCTGACGTCTTCATTGTGGATGGGTTTTGTGCCCCGGTATCAAGTTTAGTACCGGAAGGAATAGTCGCCTTCTTGGCAATAGGTTTAGATGCTCTGGTCTTACTCATGATTTACATTATTCTTTGACACGCTCAACATAGCCGCCGGTCGCGGTGTGAATTTTTATTTTATCTCCGGTATTAACAAATAGTGGAACACGAACTTCAGTACCATTCTCCAGGGTGGCAGTTTTTAATGTGCGCGTAGCCGTATCTCCCTGCATCCCCGGCTCAGTGTATTGAACTTCCATCACCACGTGGGTGGGTGGCTCGGCTGTTATGGCATTCTCACCGTCGTCAAAGGCAATTAAAATACTAACGCCTTCTTTTATATAGTTTACAGCATTACCGAGTAGATTTTTATCCAGATACACTTGTTCGAACGTGATATTGTCCATACACACAAGGCTATCGCCATCTGCGTAGAGGTATTGATACTCTTTTGTTTCTACACGTAGTAATTCAACGTCATCACCAGGACGAAAACGGTTTTCAGCAATCTTTCCATTGCGCACATTGCGCATCTTGATCTGATAGAATGCACGTAGGTTTCCAGGCGTTCGATGCTGAAGTTCCTCCACCTGCATCACTTCGCCATTGTAACGAATGAAGTTTCCCCTGCTTAAATCCGAGACAGCCGCCATAAAAAAATTAGACTTTAAGTTACAAATGAATTGATTAATAGCAAGATTACATGGTGTATATCGGCCTCAATTAATGGGGCATGTTGCGAACGGGCAGATGAGGACCAAAATGTTAGCTGTCATAAGCCCATTTTACGTAGACCGCACCCCAAGTGAAGCCGCCACCGAAAGCTGAAAGAATCAAATTATCGCCCTTTTTTAGTTGCTTTTCGTAATCCCAAAGTAGCAATGGAATTGTTCCAGCGGTAGTATTGCCATACCGTTCAATATTCATCATGACCTTGTCTTCCGTAATGCCTACACGGCTTGCGGCTGCGTCTATGATTCGCTTGTTGGCCTGATGCGGAACAAGCCATGCGATATCATCCGGCTTAAGTCTATTTCGCTCGGCCAGTTGCGCAGAAACTTCAGCCATGTTGGTTACTGCAAACTTGAATACAGCCGAGCCTTCCTGATAAACGTAGTGTTGTCGTGATTCTACTGTTGCATGCGAGGCGGGCATACGGCTACCACCGGCTTTCATATGGAGGTAGCATTCACCGCTACCATCGCTTTTGAGGATTGAATCCAGTACACCAACATTTTCTGTTGTGGGTTCCAGCAGAACGCATCCCGCCCCATCTCCAAAAATAATGCAGGTAGTTCTGTCTGTATAATCCATTATCGCAGACATCTTATCACCGCCAACAATTATGATTTTTTTGTACCTGCCAGATTCGATGAAGCTGGCCCCCGTAGTCAGGGCGAACAGAAAGCCTGAACATGCAGCACTAATATCAAAACTGAATGCATTAACGGCACCGATCGATGAGGCAACAATATTTGCAGTCGCTGGGAAAGTCATGTCCGCTGTGACTGTAGCGAAAATAAGTAAGTCAATTTCTTTAGGGTCAGTATGTGTCTTGGCTAGCATATTCTTTACAGCCTCAATACCCATGACGGAAACGCCTTGATTTTCCCCTTTGAGGATTCTTCGTTCCTTGATACCCGTACGACTTGTGATCCACTCGTCCGTTGTCTCTACCATCGTCTCAAGCTCCTTATTGGTAAGGATATAGTCCGGAACGTAGCCACCTACACCTGTTATGGCTGCTCTGATATTCGTCATAATGATCTCAACTTTAGGTCAATGCGTTAATTTGAATGTTGTGGGTATTAAAACAAAGTGCCCGGTGAAAAAATCACCGAGCACAATGCCATACCGTGGTTATGGAATACAGCCAAAATCCATCGTATCCTTGATCACCATAGATTTCTTTACAGTGGGTTCAATGTACTGGAATTGAGCGAGGTAGTTTGGAGTCATGCAATGTTAGGCCAGGACGTCTTTTTCCATCACAACCTTGCCGTTGAAGTAAAGTTTTCCCTCGAGCCAGAAGGCGCGATGGGGTAAGTGATGTTCTCCCGTGGTAGGACACACCGCCAACTGCTTCGCGGTGGCCTTATAATGCGTTCTTCTTTTATCTCTACGGGTTTTCGAAATTTTTCGTTTGGGATTCGGCATAGTATAAAATAGTTTATTTTAATTTTTTCAAAATATTCCAACGAGGGTCAATTTCCTCTCCATTTTTGTGCTCAGTCGAATCTTCAGACGAATAAACAATCTTTCCTGCTGAATCATCTTCACTAACCTCATCCTCGTATTTTGGGTGAAGTTTCTTTAATGGTATTGCCAGGGCTATAAACTCGTACATATACTGCCCCAGTTCCAGGGTTGCCGTATCCCGGTGGATGATCATGATTTCATCCGTAATTTCTTCGTCCCTATCGCCATATTTGAACACAATTTTTTTTGTGCTGTCAACAGGGTACTCAAAAGGTTCAAGGCTTCGGTCACAAATCAATGTAACGGTGCCCTTTATTTCAAAAACGGCCTCGAGAAACGTTTCCCGCTTGTCCAGCAACAAATCAACCCGAAATGAACCTTCAGAAACAAGTTCATTGCCATATTTCGCGAAGAACGCATCACCCAATTCAAAGTGAAAAACGTGTTCTTTGTTGCTTAGGCCAATAATATTGATGCTGAATGTGCCCAACACTAAAACCCTGTAGGGTATTAAAAATTAGTCGGCAAATTTAGAATAATTAATCAGAAAGTAAAAAAACACTAGCTGTATTCGTTGACGGCGACCGCTCTGATTTCCGCAGGGGTCTTTTTTTCATAGTTTTCGATGAAATAGTCAATAATGCCCTTTTTGAACCCTAATTTGATGGCGATATTCTTGCAGAATAGGATTTCGCTCTCAAATACATTGTGATCCACAAATACTAGTTCTATGCTGGAAAGCAGGTAATCGAACTTCTGATCTGTTGAAAGTGCCCCGAGGGAATCTATTGGCTGTGGGTTGCGTATGAGATCGTGTACTACCTCTTCCGGGAATTTTCGATCGCGCGCGATTTTAAAGATCAATTCCCGTTCTGTCGCGGCAAAGTGTTTGTCGGCTTCTGCAAGTTGAATAAGTATGTTGAGTTGCTTTTTTGTGACGATATCCATGTCCAATAACTTGATAGACAAATATATGGAAATTTAGACCTTGATATGGTTTATTTGTCAGAAGAATGTTCGTTTCTGAGTTTAAAAATATCGGCGGCGCCATAGATCGCGTTGCGCAGAGAACTTTCGTTAGCCAGATTTTTCCCTGCAATATTGTAACCTGTACCATGATCGGGAGAGGTTCTCACGACCTTCAAGCCTGCCGTGAAGTTCATACCTTCGTTGAAGGCGATTGCTTTGAATGGAATTAAACCCTGGTCGTGGTACATAGCCAGGATGGCGTCGTATTTTATGTGGCTTCCGGAAGCAAAGAATCCGTCAGCCGAAAACGGCCCATAGACCAACTTCCCGCGGTTTTTGTAGCCTTCAATGACCGGTTTTATGAACAGATCTTCTTCGTCGCCAATCAAGCCACCATCGCCAGCGTGTGGATTGAGCCCCAACACAGCAATACGCGGTTTGCTTATGCCAAAGTCTTTCCGGAGAGATTGTTCCATGATCTTTAGCTTTGATTCAATGTTTTCTTGCGTAATCGATGCTGCAATTTCTTTCACAGGAATGTGCCCGGTTACCAATCCGACACGCAATGTGTCGCTTACCATAAACATCAGGCTTTCAGCCGCCCCGAAAAATTGGGTTAGAAATTCCGTGTGGCCGGCAAAGGGAAACTCATCGCTGTGTATGGTTTGCTTGTCAATCGGGGCAGTAACCAAGGCATCGATTGTGCCTTCTTTTAGCTCTTCACTAGCTTGCTTTAAGGCAATGAATGCTGCCTTTCCACTTTCTGTTGAAGCCTTTCCGGGGCTGATCTCCAGGTTGTCGTCCCAGCAATTAACTACATTAATGTTTCTTGGAGCAAAC
Source organism: uncultured Bacteroidota bacterium (assembly GCA_963714945.1). Taxonomy (GTDB): domain Bacteria; phylum Bacteroidota; class Bacteroidia; order Cytophagales; family Cyclobacteriaceae; genus Chryseolinea. The sequence goes on from CAVQQL010000005.1 coordinate 68,149, forward strand.
TGGCCGTTGTTGCGAACTTGCGTATAGTTAAAGTCTTCGATGTTCAGCTGTTTTCTGTAGAACGATATGACTTTTGCTGAGCCATAAATAACTGGTGTTATAACATCGAGCATTCGGTGATCTGCCAAAGCCTTAATTACTACTTCGGGACCAACACCGTTCAAGTCACCTAAAGTTATACCAATACGAGGTTTATGTGTGTGCGTCATAGATTCCTTCAATTCTTAGCGATTTAGCGAAAATATCTATTTGTTCCTTGTAGATTGTGGCAGATGTATGCAGATAAACGGATGAATAGGGTAAGACCGAAGAAGTCTTTGGGGCAACATTTCTTGCACGATCAAAATATTGCCGAGCGAATTGTGGCATCCTTGAAGGTTGAAAATGGAAACCATGCCGTACTGGAGATTGGTCCTGGTATGGGTATGCTGACTAAGTTTTTGCTGGAAAAGCCTGGCATAGCACTTAAAGTAATTGAAATCGACCGCGATTCGGTTGCTTATCTTAAGAAGCATTTTCCAGCACTGCAAGGCAAGATTATCGAAGAGGACTTTTTGGAGGTTGATGTCGACAATATTTTTCCCGGTAAATTTTCCATTATCGGAAATTTCCCATATAACATATCCTCTCAGATACTATTCAAGACTTTGAGACATCGCGACAAGGTTGATCAACTGGTATGCATGTTGCAAAAGGAAGTGGCAGAGCGCATAGCGGCAAAACATGGCAGTAAGACATATGGGATTCTAAGCGTTTTGCTGCAGGCTTATTTTGACATAGAATTCTTATTCAAGGTTCCCCCGGGAGTTTTTACACCGCCACCAAAGGTAATGTCAGCCGTAATACGGTTGGCACGCAATAACGTAGAAAAGTTGACCTGCGACGAAGTACTTTTTGTCAGCGTCGTAAAGCAAGCGTTCAATACCCGCCGCAAGACCTTGCGCAACGCGCTAAAAAATCTAAATTTGCCAGCTGAAATTTCAGCACTTGAGATTATGAATAAGCGTGCAGAACAATTGTCGGTTGAAGCGTTTATTGATCTCACACAGCTAATTGACAAAAGTCGTGGAGCAGTCACTCATTGAATTTGAATTAACAAAAGAGTTTCGGGACCGCTTTCAGCAGGCGCTGGATGAGCAGGATAGTCAATTTATACATAAGATTTTAGAGGATGTTAAGCCTGCCGATATCACATCCTTGTTGTATGAATTTAATTCCGAAGAATCCAAATACGTATTGGGACTGCTTGATATCGATGTGCAGGCTGAAATCATTAGTGGCTTGGATTCCGATACCCGGAAGCGATTTCTGAAGGTTTATCTTTCAGTTGAAATAATCGGTTTCCTGAACCACCTCCCATCTGACGATGCAGCTGATATATTAAATGAACTCCCCATCAAGGAGCGGGAAGAGGTGTTGTCCGGACTGGATCCTGAACTTAGGACTAAGGTCACTGAACTACTTCGTTATGAAGAAAACGTAGCAGGTGGGTTAATGGCCAAAGAATTGATCAAGGCACGTTACTACTGGAGCGTTGTGCAGTGCGTTGACGAAATCAGAAAGCAGGCAGAAAATGTAAATAAGTTTTATTCCGTATATGTAGTAGATGAACATGATGTACTGCTGGGTCGGGTGGCGCTTCAGGATTTAATACTTTCAGATACGCGTACCATTGTAGACGAAATCTATGAAAAAGATATTCTTTCCGTGGAAACATACATGGAAGATAGTGAAGTAGCTGAGATCATGCAGAAGTATGATCTTGAATCTATTCCTGTAGTGAATGTACGGCGACAGCTGGTGGGTCGGATTACTATTGATGACGTTGTGGATGTAATCACGGAGCAAGCAGACGAGGAGCGTCAGATCATGGCGGGTATTAGCGAAGACGTAGAAGAGGATGATAGTGTTTGGCGCAATACAAGGGCTCGTTTGCCATGGCTGCTGATTGGTATAGCCGGAGGGTTAATGAACGCAAAGTTTATGGGGTTGTTCGAGGAAGAGCTTGCCCGGGTAACGGCAATCGCATTTTTTACGCCCTTGATCCAGGCTACAGGGGGCAATGTTGGCATTCAATCATCCTCCCTCATCGTGCAAAGTCTTGCCAATTTGGATTTTTTGGATGAGGGACTATGGAATCGACTGCTCAAAGTCTTTTTTGTCGCCCTTTTGAACGGACTTTTTCTTTCTGTGCTGGTTTTTGGCGCTAATGTTTTACTGTTTGGGGAGTATCAGCTTTCGATGATCGTATCGCTGGCGCTTTTTAGCGTTATTGTTTTCGCTTCTTTTATCGGAACAATCACACCCCTGATCCTCAATCGGCTCGGATTTAATCCAGCCTTGGCGGCTGGTCCCTTTATAACTACCACAAACGATCTGTTGGGATTGACTGTGTATTTCCTTACGGTCCATTTGATGCTAAAATGAGTGCGCCGAAATGTTTAGTTATTGATGCGGTCCATGACAGCCTGTTTTCCATGCTGAGGGAAATAGGCTGGGAAGCGGACTATCAGCCTGATATTTCACCGCGGGAAGTCAAAGCGAGGCTTCCAGGCTATGCAGGATTAATTGTCAGAAGTAAAACATCCGTTGACTACAGCTTATTAGGAGACCGCCCGACGATAAAATTTGTCGGCCGTGCGGGTGCTGGGTTGGATATGCTGGACCGCGAGTTTTTGGCGGAGAAGGGCATTGCAGTGCTCCATGCCTCCGAAGGTAATCGCGACGCTGTGGGAGAGTTTACCTTGGGGATATTATTAAGTTTGATTAGAAATATTCCCGCGGCTGACCGCGGCGTGAGGGAATTTACCTGGGATAGGGAAGGAAACAGAGGTGAGGAGATCATGGGTAAGACCATTGGGATAATCGGTTATGGCAACATGGGGCAGGCGTTTGCCAAACGACTTTCTGGTTTTGAATGTAACGTCTTGGCATACGATAAGTATAAAGCAGGTTTTTCGGACAGATTTTGCAGAGAAGTGCAAATGAGTACAATTGAACAGGAAGCCGATATCCTCAGCCTACACGTTCCATTGACACCCGAAACGCGAAGCTTAGTAAAACGGAGTTACCTGGAACAGTTCAAAAAAAGTATTATTCTTGTAAATACGGCGCGTGGGGAGATTGTTTCGCTGTCAGATCTGGCGGCAATGATGGATGCAGGAAAGGTTCGCGGCGCAGCCCTTGATGTATTGGAAAACGAGAAACTTGATAAGCTATCAGCAGAACAGTTGTTAGCCTTTAATTTGCTTCGTAATCGGTCAAATGTAATATTCACCCCCCATATTGCAGGGTGGACGTTTGACTCCCATATTAAAATAAATGTAGCTTTGGTGCAGAAAATTAAAGCACTTGAGTTGGCATAATACTATTATTCATTAAATTCCGAGCGGCATTCCATACTTATGAGTTTCTTTCAAGTACAAACGAAGAGGTTGCGTGAACTTTTTGATTCAATCATTGAAAAACCTCTTCTGACATCCACACTGGTATTGATTGTGGTTACAATAGTCGTGCTAAGTCTTAGTGCTTCTTATTATATCAATGAGTTTGACACTTTTATCCAGCAAGTACTGGCAGAAGCGCACGGCATGATTTTCGATATTGCTGTAATTGGTATTCTAATATTCTGGTTGAATCAAAACGGAGAGATACGCCAGCGTATCCGCACGTACAAGGATGAAATTGAAGATTTTCGGCTGTGGGAATCTGAAGAAGCGGCGTTCCGAACGGTAGGAAATATCAAAAGGTTGAACCGCCACAAGATTCATGACATCAACTTAGTGAATTGCCATTTGCCGCGAACAAACCTTAACCATGTCAACCTTGGAAGTTCGAACATGAATTCAGCGAATATTTCACAATCTGTCTTAATCGAGTCAAATCTGGAAAACGCAAGACTGAACCAAACAAATTTCGAAAACTCAACTTTGAACCAGGCAAATTTGCAGGGAGCGTATGCCAGTGGTGCGAATTTCAAAGATGCTTTTCTGATCAAGGCGAATTTGGAAAATGCTTTTTTGATCAAGGCGAATTTCAACAATGCTTTTTTAATGGAGGCCAATTTGCAGAATTGTTATTTGATGGGCGCTGATTTTGAAAATGCCAGCTTGTACAAAGCCGATCTTCGCGGCGCAAAAGGATTGACGGTTGAGCAGCTTTCGCAAGTAAAAACACTTTACCTGGCGCGGTTTGACGACGAAATATTGGAGCAAATTAAGACGAATCTTCCAGAGTTGGTAGGGACTTGATTTTTGCATTGAAATAATAAAGTATTACATTTGCGTATTAACAACGGTCTCAGGCATGAGCCCGTTGTTTCTTTTTTGACCACCGCAAAACATTTAAGTCAAGCGAAACAAGTGGTCTTCCTTAAATGTTCGCACAAATTTTACGATAAGATATGAGTAATAAAATATCATATTACACCAAGGACGGGTTGGAGAAGTTGAAGAATGAATTGAGCCATCTTAAATCAAAGGGCCGCGCATCCATTGCCCTGCAAATCGCAGAGGCCCGCGATAAGGGTGATCTGAGCGAAAATGCTGAATACGATGCTGCAAAGGATGCACAAGGCCATCTCGAAGCCAAAATTGCCCAACTAGAGAATCTGGTATCCAATGCGCGCTTACTCGATGAGAGCAACATTGATACGTCCAAGGTCTCCATTCTATCGAGAGTTACCATTAAGAATAAAAAGAATGGCGCGTCTGTTACGTACACTTTGGTATCCGAAGAAGAAGCCGATTTAAAGGCAAGTAAAATATCTACAATGTCGCCGATAGGAAGTGGCTTGCTTGGCAAGAAGATAGGGGAAGTAGCCAGGATTAAGACGCCGGCAGGAGAGATGGAGTTTGAAGTTGTAAAAATAACCAGCTGATCGCTTTCGCACTAAAGCATAGATGGCATCTATATTCACAAAAATTATCAATCGTGAGATTCCTGGGTACATCGTAGCAGAGGATGATCGCTTTATTGCATTTCTTGATATTAATCCGCTCGTGCTGGGGCATACGCTTGTAGTACCAAAGCAAGAAGTTGATTACATTTTTGATTTGGATGATGATACACTTGCCGGACTAAATGTTTTTGCGAAGAAGGTGGCGACCGCGATAGAAAAAGCCATGCCGTGCAAAAGGATTGGGGTGGCCGTAATTGGGCTTGAGGTTCCGCATGCGCATGTTCACCTCATACCCTTGAATACGATGGACGATATAAATTTTTCTCGGACCAAGCTAACGCCTTCGAAAGACGAGCTTACTAAAGTAACGGCACGCATCAGGGAGGTATCTCTATAGCCCGTTTGATTCCATTGCTAAATCGGTTGTCACGCTGCTGGATAGCCTACAACCTCTCGGCTGTGTGCTACGAATCCACTTCGTGCGCGTATCAGTACTCTATCCCAGCGCTTTAACACCAGGCAATTCCTTTCCTTCAAAATATTCTAACAACGCTCCGCCACCTGTAGAAACATAGCTTACCTTTTCACTAAAACCGAGTTGGGCGACAGCAGCAGCAGAATCACCACCTCCGATTAAGGAGAATGCCCCGTTTTCTGTCGCATGCACAACAGCCTGGGCTATGGCTTTTGTGCCGGCTGCGAATTTATCCATTTCAAAAACGCCCATCGGGCCGTTCCATAAAATTGTCTTGGAATCCGCTATCGCTTTGCTGAAAACAGCAATTGACTGGGGTCCAATGTCCAGCCCCATCCATCCATCTTTAATCGCGTGGTTGTTAGCGATATCAGTGGCGGCGTCAGCAGCAAACTTGTCGGCAACAACGGAGTCAATTGGCAAAAGAAGTTCGACACCCTTGGCTTTCGCCTTTCCAATCAACTCCTTGGCTAACACAAGTTTGTCTTCTTCTACAAGCGAATTGCCAACGGCGCCACCCATGGCCTTGAAGAAAGTGTACGCCATCCCGCCTCCGATGATTAAATTGTCCACCTTGTCAAGCAAGTTCTCGATAATAAGAATCTTGTCACTTATTTTAGCGCCGCCCATTATGGCCGTGAAAGGCCGGGCAGCCCGCTTAATGACTTTGTCGGCATTGGCAAGTTCTGCCGCCATAACATAGCCGGCACATTTTTCTTTGAAAAACCGCGCGACAACTGTTGTTGAGGCATGTGCACGGTGTGCCGTCCCAAATGCATCATTTACATAAATATCGCCGTGCTTGGAAAGCTTTTCGGAGAAATCAGTGTCCCCTTGCTCTTCCTGCTTGTAGAAGCGCAGATTTTCTAAAAGTAAAACCTCACCGGGCTTCAGCGAAGCCGAAAGACCAAAGGCTTCTTCGCCGATGCAATCTTTGGCAAATTTTACGCTCTGCCCAAGAAGCTCTTCTGTCTTCCTGACTGTATGCTTCAGTGAAAATTTTTCTTCAGGCCCCGCTTTGGGCCTGCCCAGGTGCGACATCAGTATACAGCTTCCGCCATCACGCAATATTTTTCTTAGCGTAGGGATCGTGGCGCGGATACGGTTGTCATCCGTTACGTTGAACGACTTGTCTAAGGGAACATTAAAGTCTACTCGAATCAATGCACGCTTGCCTTTGAAATTGATATCGTCAATAGTTTTCATTGTGCGTTGTGTTTGTTAGATAGGGGACGAATTTAGGAAACAAAAAACAGTCTGCTAGTAGGAAGCCGCCTATTTTCCAGAAAACGATTGCATGGCGGCAATGGGACGATTATCGGTTCGGGTTAGAAATTATCAACAAAGCCAAGTGTGCAGTTGCTCCTGGGTCATGTTGCCGCCACAAATAATAGTGGCGATTGTTTTTCGCGCGTATGCAGCGGGGTTCTCTAATAGCGCAGCCAGCCCGACAGCTGCCGAAGGTTCAGCCACAACACCAACGTGAACATGAAGTAGTTTCATCGCCTTTATGATAGACTCTTCCTGGACAAGCACAGCATCATCTACGATCCCCTCCATATCTTGCAGTGCTTGCCGTACGGGGATTCGCACGGCAATTCCGTCAGCAATTGTATCGGTGCGTTCGTGCGTAACGACAGTTTTTTTTTGCCAAGATTCGACCATTGCAGGGGCACCTGCCGCCTGCACAGCAACGATTCGGGTTCGGGGGCTTCTTTCCTTGACAATACTGCCGATGCCATTAATCATGGCGCCGTTGCCTAGCGCAATCAGCAGAATGTCAATAGGTGCAGCAAAATCAAGAAGTTCCAATCCAATCGTTCCGGCACCCTCCACCGTTTCAATGTCCAGGCTGTCCTCAACGAATCTGGCCCCACCATCTTTTGCAGCACGCTTTGCTTGTAGTTTCGCACTATCAAAATCATTTCCATGCAAAATGACAGTAGCCCCTAACTGGCGCATACGTTCAACTTTGAATTGATTTGCATTCACGCTTGCGTACACAATTAGATTTATTTTCCTTTTCCTACAGGCATACGCCATGGCCTGGCCAAAATTTCCCGCACTTGCACATATGATGGTGTTGTTTACGTCAGATTCAGCGATGAGGAGATCTGCCCCACGTCCTTTGAATGAACCAATAGGATTTTGCGTTTCTATCTTTAGAACCAATGTTGCGTTAACCAATACGCTAAGCGTCTCATTAATAAACTGCGGCGTCCGTAAAAATACGGGGTCAATTTTCTTGAATGCTTCGTCAATACGATTATTCGAAAGACGCGAACCTGTTTTCATGTCGCAGTGTAAGAATAGTGAGCCAAGATTGAACCAACAATTAGGGCCGACGAATTAGCGAGTCGATTTAATCTCCGAAACTAATCCCCAGGCCTTTTGATGCTTTTACCAGAAATGAGTCTTTCCTTACAAAATGGTACGTCTTTGGTAGCTTCCTCCAGAGTAACCGATGTAATCATATTCTTCTTAAAAGAAACCATGCGACCAAATTGATTTGCAAGGATCATCTCGAAGGCTTTCACACCGAACAAGGTAGCCAGTATCCGGTCGTAGGCTAGTGGGCTTCCGCCGCGTTGAACGTGCCCAAGCACCGTCTCTCTTATTTCGGCGTCGGCATCCTGCATCTTTTAACTGTTTTGACAGTTGAAAGGCGACTCCGCCTAACCGTACGTGTTCAGATCCTTTTTCTCCGGGCACGGACGTGATTGTTCCCTCTATAGGTTTTGCCCCTTCCGCAATAACAATATTTGCAAAGCCCCTACCCTTTTTGTACCGCAAGCCAATGCGTCTAACAAGTTTATTAACATCATAAGGTATCTCTGGAATAAGACATATTTCTGCTCCTCCTGCTATCGCGGTATGCAATGCTATCCATCCGGCGTCACGTCCCATAACTTCCATGATCATTACCCGGTGATGGCTTTCCGCTGTAGTGACCAGTTTATCAAAACTGTCTGTTGCGATCTGAACAGCCGTTTGAAATCCGAATGTTGTGTCAGTTGCCGATAGATCATTATCAATGGTTTTTGGCACGCCGATTATGGGTACACCCTTGTCATGTAATACCTTGGAAATCTTCTGAGAACCGTCTCCGCCAATATTAATGACTGCATCGAAATTCAACGCTGTAATTCTTCGTACCAGCTCATCTGACCGATCCGCAAACGTTATCGTGCCATCGGGTTGCGGAACGGGGAATTTTATTGGGTTGTCTTTGTTGGTTGTTTTCAGGATTGTACCTCCTTTGACGTGAATCCCTGCGGCGATCTTGTCGCGTGATCTTAATGATCCGTTGGGGATCTTTAAGCACACCATTGAACGCCCCCATGCTACCATAAACTTCCCACCCTTTTTCCTGGCGGGCTCGTTTTGAGATGCCGCGTATCACTGCATTTAAACCAGGGCAATCTCCGCCTCCCGTGAGTACCAGAATTTTTTTGGGCATATTTTCAGGTTTGTTTTGATCAATATTAGAAAATAAGTTAATGGCTGGCAATGGTCTGTTTTAAATAGTTTCTGCCGTTAGCGCGTAAAAAATCACAACATGGTCTATTGCGCTGTCCGATCCAAACGTTTTAGTCTGCCCTGAAAATGCATGCGCAAAGTAAGGAGATCAGCATCGCAAAAACTGAAGCCCAAGGCTTCGATGTTGACTGGTGTGCAAAAAAAGCGATCGACTTTTGTCGACCGCTCCAAACAAGGACAAAAATTCAACAAAGGAATCGGTGGGATGGATCTGTCGAATTCCTCATAGAGGACAGTGGGGTCGGGATCGCTGAGGAGAACCTTTCTTTTATTTTCGACCGGTATTAGCGCTCCTCGGCGACAGAAAAACGAAAGAATTCCGGCACCGGTTTAGGTCTCGCTATTGTAAAGAAGATAATGGACGTACATCGAGTCAAAAATAACCGTCAGGAGCAAATTGAATGAAGGGACATCATTCAATTTTTGGCTGCCAGTGTAAACTGGATAAATGCAGGTGAACTAAGGTAATTTTCTGCGGAAGGACTTCCACTATTCACAGTAACTGTGTTCGCTATTCTTTCATTTTATTGCCGCAGCTCTGCTGAGCCTGTCGTTGATGGCTCTTCCCAAGCCAATATTCGGCACCAGCTCAGTTAGAATTACGTCAACGGGGGTCTTTTCAAAGAATCGCAGCCCAGTGAAGAGATTCTGTGCAGCTTCTTCTAAATTGCCGGTTGGGGACAGGATGAACTGATAAGGCGAATTAAAATCCATTTGAAAAGTTAATATCCCTGAACAATGGGCCGGATACTGCTGCACAAGTTCTTCCATTCTTCCGATGATCACTTTTTTGCCAGGTGCGTAGTGGCTTTTCAATTGACCAGGAGATTTCGGATCGGAATCAGCGTGCGCCTCGAGCCTTGCCTTCCCAATCATCGCCTCAAGGGCTTCCATACTTATGCCGCCCATCCTGTAAACTATCGGATCACCACGCTCAAACCCAACGATGGTTGATTCAATACCCACGGCACAGGCCCCGCCATCCAAAATGTATTGAATCTTATTTCCAAGTTGTTCATCAACGTGTTCTGGCTGTGTTGGGCTTACGTAACCAAAAGGATTGGCACTTGGTGCAGCCAATGGAAAAGAGATTGATCTTAGTAATTCCTGCGTCAGCGGATGCTTGGGGCAACGTATTCCGACGGTGTCCAGGCCGGCAGTAACAAGATCAGGAATACAGGATTTTTTCTTAAGCAATAGCGTCAATGGTCCTGGCCAGAAATGTTCTGCAAGGCGATAGGCTTTCTCCGGTATTTCCGTAACATAATCTTCCGCCTTAGTGATGTTGGGCACATGAACAATAATTGGATCGAACTGAGGTCTGTTCTTCACGGCAAAAATCTTGGCTACGGCCTCGGCGTGCAGTGCGTTCCCGGCAAGGCCGTATACAGTCTCTGTCGGGATGCCCACCAGTTCATCAGCCTCGAGAAGGGTCTTTGCTCTAAAAATGTCGGTTCCAATTTCGGCCATGGAATTGCAAAACTAGAATTTATTTGTCAGGATGGGATAAACCCTTAAGTTTCGGACTGTATAAAATTACTATGAGACTCAAAACAACATTTGCAGCATTGCTTGTCAGCATATCATCATTCTGCCAACAGTTAGATCCACTGCTGACCGAGAAATTGCAAGGTCTGGTCAACACTTTTGACGGTGATGTGGGCATTTATGTCAGGAATCTCAAATCTGGTAAGATGGTGACCATCAACGCGGACACTATTTTTCCAACCGCCAGCATGATCAAAGTTCCGATTACCATCGCGCTGTTTGATAAAATTGAGCAGGGCGCCGTGGATTACCATGCGACCCTCGTCTACAGGGATTCGTTGCTCTATGCGGGAGAGGATATCCTGGGGTCGTTCAAGGATGGTGAAAAGATATCGCTTAGTAAGGTGATGATGCTCATGATTACGACCAGCGACAACACTGCCAGTCTATGGTGCCAGGCTTTAGCCGGAACAGGCACAGCGATCAATGACTGGCTTGAAAAAAATGGATACACTGCCACGCGTGTAAATTCAAGAACACCTGGTAGAGACCAGGATAAATCCAAATACGGATGGGGCCAGACTTCGCCGAGAGAAATGGCCGATTTATTGGTGCGTTTACGCCAAGGTAGCATTATCAGCGCGCGCGCCAGCGAGCGAATCTACCGCAACCTTACGCGGATTTATTGGGATAGTGAGGCACTCTCACAGATACCGCCTTACGTGCAGGCTGCATCAAAACAAGGGGCGGTGGATCAATCCAGATCGGAAGTCGTATTAGTCAATGCGCCGCACGGCGATTATGTGTTCTGCGTCATTACGAAAAGGCAACAAGACGAAAGCTGGGTCCCCTCAAATGATGGTTATGTCTTGCTGCGGAATATTTCCAAAATACTCTGGAATTATTTTGAGCCCGCGTCGGACTGGAAGCCGGCTGCAAGGATTGAAGCGTGGTACTAATATTGTATTAGTGCTTGTCTGGGAAGATTCGATGTTGCCTCCAAGATGCTAATTTGGACTGCCACTAGTTAATTTCGATTTTAGAATTTAGATTGGGATTGGGTTAGACACATATATTATGAGCAACAGAACACGTTCCATCCTCAAGGCAATCGCTGTTATAGTGGTTTTACTCGCCGTAGCAATGCAATTGCAGTGGGTGTTAATCCCGGCAATTAGCGTTTATAAATTCTGGTTTGTGGTGATTGCCTTTGGGTTGTTGCTGATCAGTTCAAAATAGGCCCTTCACCTTGTTTGCCATCCGCATGATGGAAGTATTGTTTTCTATGAGATCCGCCAATTGATGCATGGGAATCCATGCCAGTGCGTGCGACTCTTTTGTCACTTTTAGCATTTGTTTACTATCCGCTTGAAACAGAAACCGAACGTCATAGTGCAAGTGTTGTGGGAATTCGTCCCGCGCCGGGATATTGTGAATATCGATGTCAAAGACGTCTTCTTGGAGCAAGATAAGATCTTGTAAGCCGGTTTCCTCTAATGCCTCACGCCGTGCTACATTCAGTATGTTTTCGTCGCCATCGGCGTGGCCTCCGGGTTGGAGCCATTTGTTTAATTTCGCGTGGTGGGTCAGGAGAACTAAATTCTTGGCGCTATCCAGAATCCAGGACGACCCGGTGAGGTGCCCTGGGAGATGTTGTCGCTGGAATGCATCAGGATGAAGCAGTAATTCCAGGAATTCCGGGATGAATATTTCTTCAGCCGCATCAGCTGTGTAATAATCTTCTAAAGCTTTAATGAGTGCCTGTCGATCCACTGTTAACTTTTTTCGTTAAGATACAATCTGTGGTACCGAATTTGTACCTTCCATTGCCATGTAATGTGAATTTTGTAAGGGTCACCGTAAAAGTGGTCGTCTTACCTTCAGCATACCTCAACAATTAAAAAATTATGATCAAGCATAAATTACTCGTACTTATCTTGTTAAGTTCCACGATTGGCATTTCGCAGGCACAGGAAAAATGGGTTAACCTGTTCAACGGGAAAGACCTGACAGGTTGGAAACAGCTTAATGGGAAGGCATTGTATGCCGTTAAGAACGGCGAGATAGTCGGGACGACCGTTTTTAAAGAGCCCAACTCGTTTTTGACAACGGAGGCTGATTATGGTGATTTTGTACTCGAGCTCGAGTTTAAGCTCGATGCTGATATGAATTCCGGCATTCAGTTCAGGAGCGAGAGCAAAGCCGACTACATGAACGGCCGTGTGCATGGCTACCAGATGGAAATCGATCCGTCGCCGCGGGCATGGACAGGTGGAATATACGATGAGGCGAGACGCAATTGGCTTTATACCCTGGAGTATAATCCGGACGGAAAGAAAGCCTATAAGCAAGCAGACTGGAATAAGTGCCGTATTGAATGCATTGGCCCCGTCATGCGCATTTGGGTGAACGGCATACCCACGGCTAATTTGGTGGATGATGTCACACCAAAGGGTTTTATCGCCCTCCAGGTGCATGCCATTACCAAGGAAGAGAATGCGGGTCAAACCATTCGATGGCGTAATATCCGCATACAGACGCAGGATATTAAGACGTCACCACCGGACGGCATTTTCGTCGCGAATACGATGGCCAATGTCATTTCTGAACAGGAAAAAAGGAATGGTGTCAGGTTGCTGTGGGATGGCAAGTCCACTGCCGGCTGGCGTGGTGCAAAGAAGGATAGTTTTCCCCCACATGGTTGGTTGATAGAGGACGGAACGCTGAGCATTAAAGCTAAAGGGGGTGAAGCTGAACGTGGGGGAGATATTGTCACGGATCAGGAGTTTGGGGCATTCGATCTGCAATTTGAATTCAGATTGACTCCGCGGGCGAACAGCGGCGTGAAATATTTTGTGAAGGAACTCGATGGTGACAAGGGTGCAGCAATCGGGCTGGAATATCAGATTTTAGATGACGAAAGACATCCTGACGCCAAGCAAGGTGTTGTGGGTAATCGCACACTGGCTTCACTGTATGATCTGATTCCTTCAGAGAAGATCAAACGCGGTATTCACGAGATTGGCGAGTGGAACTTTGGTCGCATTGTGGTATATCCCGACAATCGTGTAGAGCATTGGTTGAACGGGTATAAGGTAGTAGAATATCAGCGTGGCAGTGCCATTTATAAAGCCCTGGTGGCGCGCAGCAAGTACGCCAAGTATGAGAATTTTGGAATGGCGGATAAAGGTCACATCATGTTGCAGGATCATGGTGATAACGTTTCTTTCAGGAGTATAAAAATTCGGGAATTAAAGTAGAAAATATAACGCAGACGGAAGTGTGAGCAGCAGTGTTACGGTCGCTAAATGGTTAAATAGTAAATTCGCAATCTGTAGATTTTCATGGGAATAGCATTGCTTTCACATAAGCAAGGAAGTGTTTTTACGCTGGAGAATTCGCTTTATTCAGCGTCGATTCCCGAATCACCAGCTTACTTTTAATCAAGCGACGCTCAGGCTTAAGATCCTGGTGCCGGATGTGGTTTAGCAGTATTTCTGCTGCCGCCGCACCCATATCCTTTGCCGGATGGTCAATGCTGCTGAGGGAAGGTTCCACAAACTGGCACATGTTTTCATTGTTGAAACCAAGTACAGCAATATCCTGCGGTATGTTTAATCCGCTTTTTTTCAGTACATGCATCATCTCGATTGCTGCATAGTCATTGATAGCGAAGATAGCATCAGGTCGCTGCGGCATATTGATAAGGTATCGAGCGTATTCTTCTACCTTATTGGTCCGATACTGTGAATGAATGATGAGAGACTCCTCCACGGGCAAATTGTTTTTCTTCAGGGCGGCTTTGTATCCTTCCAACCTGTTTCTACTGGTGAAGAGATGCTGGGGTCCGGCCATGAAGGCTATCCGTCTACGGCCTTGTGCAATAAGGTGCTCGGTCCCTTCCAGGGCAATTTCGTAGTTGTCGGTATAGACCTGTGATGCGCCAATATCATCGCAAATGCGGTCGAAGAAGACCAATGGAATACCGCGCTCCAAGATTGTTTTGAAATGATCGCTGTTATCTGTCTCGCGGGAGATTGCAACCAAAAGCCCATCCACTCGGCTGGACAACAATGAATGAAGGTTATTTTTTTCAGCAATGTAAGATTCGTTGGACTGGCAAATCATCACATTCATACCGGCCATATCCGCGACGCGCTGAATACCGCCAACGGAGCGGGCAAAGAATCGGTTAATCGTTTCTGGTATAATTACCCCGATCGTGTTGGTCTTCTGCTGTTTGAGATTAATAGCCAGCGAATTTGGCTCGTACTTTAACTGCTTGGCCAATTCAAGTATTTTGTTTTTCGTTTCAGGATGGATATCCGATCGGCCAATAAGGGCTCTCGAAATGGTTGACTTGGACAAACCCAGCATTTGGGCGATGTCTTTTATGGTGACTGCTTTCTTGTCCATATTTCGGTAACGATTGCAAAATCTAAATGTAATTAAATTTTCGAGACCGTTCCCGGGAACGGTCTCGAAAATTTATCTGCAAATCATAAGCCCGCTTTTGTCGATCTTATTTTAAAAAGTGTTAAAATTATACTGTTCAAACGATTTCAGATGGAAAGATCTTTACCAGAGACTTACGTAGCAGAATCAAATTCCTTCGAGACGGAGACTTATTTCCCGGGAAAAGGGAGGAATCACCATCCCGATACCGACGCCTTAATTATGCGGGTCATCGAGGATGATGATCATGTTGCCTTTCAAACCTTGTTTGACAAAATGTACACCCCGTTATGCCATTTTTGCATCAAATTTGTTAGGTCTCCAGAGGTGGCCGAGGAACTTGTAAGTGATGTATTTTACAACATTTGGAAAAATAGGAACAGGCTGATAGTTTCTTCACCGAAGGCCTATCTGTTTGCATCTGTTCGGAACAAAGGGTTTGATCATCTCCGAAAGATCAGGAAGATGGTGCACTGTGATCTGGACAAAGCCAATCATCTTCCTGCAGATACAGCTAGTAGCCAGGACATTCTGGTCTTACAGGAGTTGACCCAAAGCGCTGCAAAATCGATTGCCAGGTTGCCGAGGCAATGCAGGCTGGTATATGAACTAAGCCGCGACCAGGGCTTGAAATACAAAGAAATAGCCGCTATTCTTAAAGTCAGTGTCAAAACCGTGGAAACCCAGATGGGCCGTGCTTTGAAAGCACCTCCGAAATTCTATCTCAATCGGGTAATTTCTTCGCTCCTTTTCAATTCAGTTCAGGGTGCGGGTGCTCAAATTCGTCTATTCATTAGCAGTAATCAATGAAATGACTCAGCATGAGAGAGTGGTCCCTAATCGCACGGTATCTTAAAAATGAGACTAGAGATAATGATTTGGATCGAGCTTAGTACGATTGTTGAGCGATATCCAGACCTTGGGGAAGCGTTGGATGTGCTGGGCCGTGAAATGAATACTGAAAAGGAGACGGATGGGCCTGGCTTCAATACGCAAGAAGCCCTAAGGAGGCTAAATGAGCGATTGAGAAACGAAAATCTTCTGTGACGGGAGATAGCCGAATTGCAGGACCTCCAACCTCATTTTTTTTGATGAGGGGAATTGTTGCCAGACAAGTACTAACTCCAGATTCTGCATGAATAGACTTTTTGACCTAAGTGGTAAAACGGCAATTATTACAGGTGGCACTGGCGTATTGGGCAGCGCCATGGCCAAAGGCTTAAGCGAAGCGGGCGCAAATATTGTAATTATTGGGAGACGAAAAGACGCCGGTGATGAGGTTGTCAAATCGCTTGCCGCGCTGAAAATGAAAGCCATTTTTGTGCAGGCCGATGTCTTGGAGCCAGAAGAACTGCAGAAAGCAAAAGAGAAGATTCTTGCTGAATTTGGCTCCATAGATATACTTGTCAATGCAGCCGGAGGCAATTTACCAGGTGCCGTTATCATGCCGGAACAGAACTTTTTTGACCTGCAAATAGAGGAATTTCAGAAGGTTGTGGACTTGAATCTTAAAGGCACGGTCTTACCGACAAAGATATTTTGTGATGTCATGGCAAAGCAAAAGAAAGGAGTCGTTATTAACATCGCGTCCATGGCATCCTTCAGACCCATTACCAGGGTAGTTGGATATTCCGCGGCAAAAGCTGCCGTGGATAACTTCACACAATGGCTCGCTGTTGAAATGGCGAAAAAGTTTGGTGAAGGTATTCGGGTAAATGCGATTGCTCCGGGTTTTTTTATTACTGAACAGAATCGAAAATTATTGACAAATCCTGATGGCACCTATACCTTGCGTGGAGAATCGGCTATCCGGCAAACCCCATTTGGCCGTTTCGGACTGCCAGAAGAATTGGTGGGAACGTTGATATGGTTGTGTGCGGATGCATCAAAATTTGTGACGGGTGTAACTGTGCCAGTGGATGGCGGCTTCAATGTCTTTTGCGGAGTTTAATCCCAAATTTAATTCTTAATTGAAAAGTTTTGAAATTTGATAATGTGATCGGAAACTTGAAGAGACCTGGAGATGGTTCGGCCCCAACGATCCGGTAAGTCTGGCTGACATAAAGCAGGCAGGCGCTACGGGTGTGGTTACTGCCCTCCACCATATCCCAAACGGCGAGATTTGGCACGTCGAAGAAATCCAGAAACGTAATTCGGAGATAGAATCCAGCGGCCTGGTATGGTCTGTTGTTGAAAGCATACCTGTTCATACGAATATCCGATGCCAAAAAAAGGGATATCAACGCTTCATTGAAAATTATAAACAAAGTATCCGCAATCTCGCAGCCTGTGGAATCAAAACCATCTGCTACAATTTCATGCCGGTATTGGATTGGACCCGCACCGACCTTTCCTATACCGTAGCCGATGGCTCAAGAGCGTTGCGGTTTGATGCGATTGCCTTCGCTGCCTTCGACATTTTTGTATTGCAGCGACCAGGCGCAAAAGCCGAATATACCGAAGCTAGAATTAGAAAGGCTGAAGTATGTTTTCGTTCACTGCAACCATCAGACATCGCCAAACTGCAGCAGAATATAGTGGCAGGACTGCCGGGAGCAGACGCCGGATATACGCTGGCTGAATTTCAGGAGGCATTGGATGACTATAAAGAAGTTGATGATGCCGCACTCCGGAGTCACTTGTACGAATTTATCGCATCCATTGGCCCGGTTGCTGAAAAGGAAGGTGTGAATCTGGCGATTCATCCTGATGATCCACCATTTCCAATTTTCGGACTTCCGCGTGTTGTTAGCACAGAAAATGATGCCGTTCAGATTTTACAGGCGTACGATTCTCCGCACAATGGATTGTGTTTTTGCACAGGCTCATTTGGTGTTCGACCCGATAACGATTTGCCGGGTATGGTAAAAAGGTTAGGGCATCGAATTAACTTTATTCACCTGCGCAACACAACCCGCGATGCAGAGGGTAGTTTTTATGAGGCTAACCACCTGGAAGGCGATACAGATATGGTGGCCGTTATGAAAGAACTTTTGATGATGCAACGCCAGCGGGAAGTATCCATACCCTTTCGTCCTGATCATGGGCATCAGATGCTGGATGATTTAAACAAGAAGACAAATCCGGGGTACTCAGCAATTGGCCGGTTACGGGGCCTTGCGGAATTGCGAGGATTACAAACGGGTATTCAGCATATGCTAAAAGAAAAATAATATTTCCGTTATGATAGAAACGAAAAAGACCTTTTTAGGAGATGATTTTTTGCTGGAAACCGATTCGGCTATTCACCTCTATGAAAATCATGCTGCCAAGATGCCAATCATCGATTTCCACAATCATCTTTCGCCTCAGGATATTGCCGAGGACAGGAAATTTAACAATCTGACAGAGATATGGTTGGAAGGGGACCACTACAAATGGCGCGGCATGCGTACCAATGGAATACCCGAGCGCTACTGTACCGGGGATGCATCACCCTTTGAAAAATTTACGAAGTGGGCGGAGACGGTGCCGTATACCATGCGTAATCCACTTTACCATTGGACGCACCTGGAATTGAAAAACTACTTTGGTGTAACCACGCTGTTGGATGAATCCTCTGCCAAGGAAATCTATGATACTTGCAGCGCGATGCTGCAGCAGGACGATTTTTCTGTTCAGCAATTGTTGATTGAAACACAAAGTCGAGGTTATATGCACTACAGATGATCCAATTGATTCATTGGCGTATCACAGGGCATTTGGCTCCCAGAAGGCAAGCTTCCGCATGTTCCCCACATTCAGACCGGATAAGTCTTTTACCATAAACAACCTCCCAGCGTACAGAACATACCTCGATAAACTTTCGGCCGCTGCAGGTACTTCCATCAAAACATTTGATGATTTGCTGCAGGCCCTTCAAAATCGCGTAGATGAATTTCACAAATTAGGATGCCGGGCTTCAGATCACGGACTGGAAAAATTGTATTTTGAAGCCGACGCTGAAAAAAATGCAGGAATGTTGTTCGCCAAATTGCTTTCCGGTAAGGAACTTGATCCGCAGGAGACCAACGCATTTAAAAGCGCTGTATTGATTAACCTCGGTCGTATGTATCATGGCAAAGGATGGGCCCAGCAATTTCACGTGGGGGCCTTACGAAATAATAGCACACGCATGTTGCGTGAACTCGGACCGGATACGGGATTTGATTCTATAGGTGAATTTCCGCAAGCACAATCCATGGCCCGGTTTTTTGACGACCTGGATAATACGAACCAGCTGGCGAAGACAATTATTTATAATATCAATCCGGCTGACAATGAACTTATCGCAACGATGATGGGAAATTTCAATGATGGTTCGTTCCCGGGCAAGATGCAATTTGGCTCCGGTTGGTGGTTTATGGATCAGAAGATTGGCATGGAAAATCAAATGAATGCGCTTTCGAACATGGGGCTGCTTTCAAGATTTGTCGGAATGGTTACGGATTCGCGCAGCTTTCTTTCATTCCCTCGCCACGAGTATTTCCGCAGAATTCTTTGCAACCTGCTCGGAACTGATATTGAGAAAGGTGAGCTTCCTGATGATGCCGGAATCGGAAAAATGGTCGAGGCAATCTGTTATGGTAATGCGAAAAGCTATTTTGGGTTTTAGCCTCTAACTGGCAGTACCGGGAGGGCTAAGCATTGACATCCTCTGCGTGTTTTTCTTTGTGCTTGTAATGAAAGTACAGCATAGAACCGGCGATGAGTGTGCTTCCAGCAACAGAAATGATATACCCTGTGGAAATAAAAAAGTCCAGCCAGCTAACTTCAGCGTAGCCAAATTCTTTGAAGAACATAACACTGACACTGGCCAGATACCCAAACGAATCTACTACATACATCAGGAAACCCACCGTTCCGGCATACTTAAACGCGGCAAGTAAGCGATCAAAGAAAACGCTGTTGAAAGGTATATATCCGAGATAAAGCCCAAGCCCCATTAGTATCATCCAGGCCGGCGGACTGATCAGTTGCCGTTCGAACAAGAATGTACTTACCCCAACCAGGATCATACCCAGAAAGATAATGACGTGGTTTACCATCAGCGCATGTTTGTTGTTCTTGATAATCATAAGACTGCCTATTACGATCAGCACGGCAATAGAAATGGGCGTTTCTGTTGCGGTGAATATCTCAGGTGAGTCGCCGTATCCTAACGTTTTCCATACCTCAGCGGAAAAGTTGTCGCGAAAATCACGGAAAGCAGTCAGCAGCATATAGGACAACGTGAACAGAACAATGCCCGGCCAGAAGTTCCGGACAAATGATCTTCGCTCGGCTGCATGCATTGGCTGTCGCCTGGTTCGCATTTCTTCATCTATAGCAGAAGGTGGTGGCAGTTTATCCAACAGCCACAAAAAAATGAGAAGTGGCCCCAGAAATAAACAACTTGATACCAGCGGCATCCATTTTTCTGAAGTACCCCAATCGCGCATGATAAAGCCGCCCACTGATTTTGCGAAGCCGGCGGAAAAAATAAAGCTAACGGATAAGCCCGCACCAAGGACTTCGGTAAACCTTCTGCCCTCCAGGTAGCCAAAGACCATTCCCCATACCATGCCTAACGGAAAGCCATTTGTGAAAAGAAAGATGATGTTGTACGGCCTGGGGACCAAAGCAAAAAACAACCAGGATATTCCGGCTATGATAACCATGAGCAAGATTCCACCCGCTCGGGAACTGGATTTTAACTCCGAAATAAATTTGATCCCGACAAACTTTGAGAGTCCATAGCCAACCATCTGGAAAGTAACCAACCACACTTTATAACTGACACCCCAATAGCTAATGTTGTCGAACGTCGCTACTGAGAACGTTTTGCGAAATGCAAACACGCATGTATACAGGCTGAACGCCGTGAATGTAGCATACAATGCAAACCAAAAGCCATTTGTTTGTTTTAACCATCGTGTGATGGGCGACTCAGTGGATAATGCCATGCGTGTTGAATAAAAACGGTTTCCAATTCCCTTCCTGTAAGATAGCAATGGATTTAAATCCGATATCCTTAAGGAGGCTGGCGGTATCGGGAAATTGACTTACAAGGTCTGACGGATGATGAGCGTCTGAACTTAATGTGATAGGAATATTTCTCTCATAAAGTAGTTCCAGGACCCATGGACTCGGGTATGTTGTCGTTGATTTCTTTTGATAAATCCCGCGGGTGTTCACTTCTACTATTGCTGCCGTCTCCGCGATAAGATCAATTGTTCTTATGACTTCCTGTTGGTACCAATGATCGGTTTCGTCGAAAAATTTAGAGCCGATATTTTGAATTTTTATTTTGTCAAGGTGTCCAATAATCGTTGGGCAATGTTTCTCTATCATCTCACGCGTCAATTCGTAGTACCGGGTTATGGCGGCACGGACATCACCTCGGAAGATATCTTCCAGCCCCTTCAAAAAGAGTGTGTGCTGTCCATCAATTTCCCATGGTGTTCCATCATGAAAATTTTCAACGAAGTGTATTGATCCAATTGTGTAATTGAGTTGGTGCTTATACTGATCTGGCCATATTACGCCAGGTATGAAATCGATCTCAAGGCCTTTGAAAATTTCAATTTCAGGATTATCGGATTGTAGCAATGCAATCGAATCTGTGTAGTCTGCAAGATCTTCGTAGTTCATGCACCACTTGCATGGAAAAGGAATTGGCGCATGGGACGAAAAACCGAGACTTAACATTTTCAACGCCCTAGCCTGTTCAACATAGTCGCCCAGTCTGCCTTTGCCATCACAGTAATCGCTGTGCGTATGAAAATTTGACCACATGGGTTTGTTCAGAAATGAAAGATGAGGTTTAAATATGCAAGAAAAAAGTCATATCGCAACCCTGACATAACGTTAAAGATTTAAAGAACACTTTACAATTGCCTTAAGCATATACGTTTTTTTTTGCACATTACGGTGTAAATTTAAGTGCGCTACGTACAGATTTAATTAGCGCTTAATTTACCGATTTTAGACATTATTGAATTTTCCTCCCTTGGTTACATGATATGAACAAATACTTGATTCTCTTGTTGTCGGCCATCGCGCATACCGGGTTTTCGCAGACGAAAACAGAAAGCATCGTGCTGATTACGCTTGATGGGTTCCGTTGGCAGGAAGTATTCAGTGGTGCTGATTCTGCCTTTATGCGCCAGCAAAAAGATCTCAAAGATCCCGAGTTGGCCAAAAAATATTGGCGGAATTCATCAGACGAGCGAAAACAGGCTTTACTTCCCTTTTTTTGGAAAACTATCGCCACAGAAGGTCAGCTGTATGGCAACAGGGATTTGGGATGCAAAGTAAACGTCACGAACGACCAGCTGTTTTCCTATCCAGGCTACAGCGAGATTCTCACGGGCAAAGCAGACAACGAACGGATTCATTCGAACGACAAAATTTATAATCCGAATACGAATGTGCTGGAGTTCATCAACAGCCGGCCTTCGTTTAAAGGAAAGGTTGCAGCATTTACATCCTGGGATGTTTTTCCCTACATCATCAATGACAAACGCAGTGGTATCTTTGTCAGTACGGGTGTTGCTGAAGTGAAGGGTAAGAAACTCACCGAAAGCGAAAAAATGATGAATAAATTGATCATGAGTCTTCCAAATCCATTGGGTGATGTCCGACTGGATGCGTTTACCTTCTATTATGGAATGGAGTACATGAAAAAGAACAAACCGAATGTCATGTACTTTGCCTTTGATGAAACGGATGACTTTGCGCACCGCGGTGAGTATGGAGCGTACTTGAATTCGGCACACTATACGGACGGGTTTATTTCAGAACTGTGGTCATACCTGCAATCGGACGTGCAGTACAAAAACAAAACGACACTGCTTATCACAAGTGACCACGGCCGTGGCGCAAATGCCGATGATTGGAAATCGCATGGAAAAAAAATTCCGGTTGCAGATCAAATTTGGTTTGCCGTGCTCGGGCCTGATACGCCGGCGTTGGGTGAATTGAAGGGTCCCTCTCAGTATTATCAAAATCAACTGGCCAAAACATTGGCCGCGTTTCTTGGCCTCAATTATGGAGAAGAAAATGAAATTGGTGATGTAGTCGAGCCGATGCTGAAAGTGAATTAGCGAATTTCTTTATCGTTTAAAGCCGGTAATGCTGAAAAACATTTTACTTGCTGGGAAAGATAAACCACCATGGAAACCTCTCTTGTTGTGTCGATCCCCACGCGGCAACGGATCTTCTATGTAATCGACCCTTTGCAAGCAGCAGGGCACAGTACTTAGACGTTTATGTCGACATTAACAAAGGCGCTCCCTTGGCATGGGGATACTATGGGGTTATACGAAAGGTAATGGATCTACTCGCGCTTTTTTGTAATATCGGACTGCAGTTTAACAATTACGGATGAAGTATTTTTTGATTCTATTTTCCTTATTGGTCATCGGCTCTTGCGATCAGAAGCAAAACAAAAAGGAAGGGGTTTGGATTGCAACGGCACCAGCAGGGATGGAATACACCTCCATAAACCATCACGGCATTACAGTTATTCCAAATGGCAGACTGCTAACGCCAGTCGGGAAGCAGATCAGGGTTGCTCCCCATCCCTTTGGGTTGACGTTAAGCCCCGACGGAAAAACAATAATTACTGCCAATTCCGGTGTCGGGCCGTTTTCCATTTCCATAATCAACGACTATAATTCGACTTCCCCTGTCATAAAGCAAATTCCTGAAACGCTGAATCCGGAAAAGGGTTTGTTGGAGGCTGTGTTTATGGGACTTGCGGTTTCTCCTGATGGAGAAAGAGTATATGTGGCAGGCGGTCAACAAAATAGGATTTATGTTTTTGACCTGGTTACCCATAAGAAGCTTGCTGAAATTTCATGCAATACATCGTTTGATGGAACAGACTATAGCGACGGGTACATCGGCGATATGGTCCTGAGCAAAAACGGAGACCGCCTTTATGCCGTAGATCAAATTGGATTTCGGATGATGGTAATAGATACGAAAACAAACACTGTAATCCACAACGTACGGACAGGACGCTATCCCTTTGGTATTGCACTTTCTCCGGACGAACGAACTGTATATGTCGCCAATGTTGGCATGTTTGAATACAGCTACATCAAAACACTGGATAGGAATAGGCTAAATGAAACCGCCCTGCGGTTTCCGGCCTCAGCCTACGGCTCTAAAGAAATGATGGAAGGCATTAAGAATGATACCCTGGAGGTTGCGGGTTTGGGCGATCCCAATGCACCGGAATCTTTTTCGGTGTGGAGTATTGATGTTGGTAATGAAATACCGTCTGTAATTTCAAAAGTAAAAACAGGCGTGTTGGTAGGAGAGGAGGTTGAAGGTATTCCCGCTGTAGGCGGATCGAGTCCCAATTCGATAGTAGCAACGGAAAGTTATGTTTACGTGAGCAACGGCAATAATGACAATGTATCCGTAATCGATGTTGAAAAACACAAAGTTATCAATAGTATTAGACTTAAATTGGATGAACGCCTGGGGAACTTAAAAGGCGTAATTCCGTTTGGTCTTGCGATTTCACCCGACCAGAAAAGACTTTATGTGGCCGAGGCCGGAATAAATGCCGTGGCCGTTGTCGATGTGGAATCGCAAGAGGTAATGGGGCATATTCCAACAGGCTGGTTCCCTTCGAAATTGAAAGTCACCCCGGATGGCAAACAACTTATCGTGGCCAATGCAAAGGGTTTTGGCAGTGGGCCTAATGGAGGAAAGGATTTTGTCCCACCTTTTGATCGTCCATATGCAGATTTCATTGGTACGCTGATGTTTGGGACTGTCTCTGTAATTGATATCCCGACGGACACGGAATTAGGGATACTCTCACAAAAAGTAGTGTGCAAATAATTTCGCTTTCAAGGAAGTGACTTCAGCAGCGGATAAGAATCCTATTCCGGTTTTCGCGAAGGAGCGGGAGACACCCATTAAGTATATCGTCTTTATTTCGAAGGAAAACAGAACCTATGATGAGATCTTTGGTCAGCTACCTTCTGGCCGCGGTGACTCCTCGCTGGCGCGTTATGGGGCACATGTATCATTTACAAACCAGAAGAAATCTGCATCCGTTGCGGATGCTACGGTCATGCCCAATCATCTCGCCTTGGCAGATCAATTTACGATAAGTGATAATTTTTATGTGGATGCGGATGTGTCTGCCGATGGCCACGTATGGCTGACCAATACGTATCCCAACGAATGGATGGAAACCCACCACCCGGCATCTTACGGCGGAGGAAGAAAGCATAAAAGACGAATCGAACGGCCCCCGGTAAATTCGGAATGACGGGCTCTGCCGGCGCCATTTTCCCGGAAGACTATAACCAGGATGGTTCCATGTGGGAACACCTGGAACGCCATGGTATTGAGTTTTACAACTTTGGATTTGGCGTGGAGTTTGGTCCGGGCACTTTTTCTGATTCTACTTTCAAGTATGGCGGCGTCCGGTATTTGGTAAATTACCCGACGCCGGGCCCGTTGTACAATAGAACCTCCAGAATATTCCCCACCTGGAATATGGCTATACCCGGACCAGTTTCGTGCTGACATGTTTATCAAGGAAATCAACGAAAAATTTATTGATCAAAAAAAGGATTTACCACCTGTCCTCACACTGCAATTACTCAATGACCATGGTGCTGGCGAACGTCTCATGCCGGATTTCCTTACAATGAAAGTTACATGGCCGACAATGATTTGGCGTTGGGTAGGGTGGTAGAGTATTTGAGCCATTTGCCGCAATGGAAGAACATGATGATTGTTGTTACGGAAGATGATGCGCAGGACGGAAACGATCACATCGATGCACACCGCAGTATATTGATGGTGATTTCGCCCTATGCGAAACGGAGTTTCAGCAGCCATCAACACTATAGCTTTGGATCAATATTCAAGACCTTCTGGAATGTGTTGGGTATTCCCTACCTCAATCAATACGACTTTGGTGTAACCGATATGCGCGACTGTTTTATGGATGAGCCAGATCTTGCACCCTACAACGCACTGCCTTCAGATCTCCGTATTTTTGATCCCCAGTTCGCGCTGGACCCATTGGATGAAAAATTTGACTGGGAGGGTTTAAAACTGTCGCCCAAATTGGATGACCCGGGGGAAATAAAGCGGGCGCGGGAAGATGATAAAGACAGGGAAAAGAATCATTAGTAGTGCCATTTAACAAATCATCATAAATTGTGTACATGAATATTAAACTGAATTTAGGTGTTGTTGTTGTTTTCTTATCTTTTCTTTCCTCCTGCAATTCGGATCGCCATCGGGAAAGTGTCTTGGATTCTCTTACACAGCAACTGTCGGGAAGGCGGCTGCACCTTCCAAATGGCTGGTCATTGAGCCCTGCCGGGAAGATCTTACCGCTGGGAGATTTTCCCATGAACCTGGTCATATCTTCCTCGGGTAAATTTATGGCGGTTACGAATAATGGTCACGGGCGGCAAACGATCATGTTGATTGATCCTGTTTCGGAAAAGATCGTTGACGAAGTGGAAATAAAAAAATCCTGGTACGGGTTGGTATTTAATAAGGCCGAAACCCGCTTGTATGCATCTGGTGGTAATGACAACATGATCGTCATTTACGAAATCAACAATGCCCGG
>CAVQQL010000006.1:0-22618 GCA_963714945.1 uncultured Bacteroidota bacterium
CGGCGGCTTTCGGAACGAATTAGCAGTTCGTTGCGTCCTTCCACGTTTCGCATAATCATGCTCAGTCCGTTAGCCCGGATTTCTCGCAACCAATGGGAGGCCGGAACAAGCAAGCACGAGTAGCCCGCATTTCTCACAGTAGACCGGAACGAGGTCGCCAATCCTTGCCGAAAACAGCGCGAAACGCGGTTTTGCCATTTGACACCGTGTTGGTGAGAATGGCCATAGCACCGCGACCAAAGTTGCGACAGCTTCCGCGCTTGCTCGTTCCGGCTACGAATGGGTGAGAAATGCGGGCTGGTAGGAATTTATCCCTACAGACCGTACAGAGTTACAGACAACACATCTCATCATGGCAAAACATCATCTCATCATCGGTGCCGGTCCGGCAGCGACAAACGCCATCGAAACGATTCGGCAATTCAATACGGACGATCGCATCACGCTGATATCCGATGAGCCGGCGGGCCATTCGCGGATGGCCCTGCCTATTGGCTATCGGGGCAAATCCCCCGCGCACAGACACACACTGGCGATGACGGTTATTTCACGAATTTGTCGGTGGAGACTCGTTTTGGGGAGCGTGTGAAGGCGGTCCAAACCGGTGCGAAATCGGTCACGCTCGCTGATGGCACGACAATTGGTTTTGACAATACATCAATTCAGCTTTTAAAACGTTCGATGCAATTTTACAAACTTGTTCCGCTGGATTTATTGACCAAATCATAATTCTCTTTACATTCTCTGATTCACTTAATTTATTCAGAGAGTCCAATTCATTTTGTGCTTCATTTAGTTGATTCAAATTCGCGTAAGCCATTCCTCTTGCATAATGCCAAATGGCTTTAGGGTAAGTCAAGTCCTCATCAGGTTTAGGGCTTGCAAGTATCTTTTCCCATTGTTCGAATTTTACCAGCACGTGCATTGGAATTGTGGCGTAATGTAAAACTGTTTCATAACCAGCTTCGCGAAAATACTTTTTGTCCAAAATACTTACCGTTTTGTAAGCTGCTTCAATTGACCTTGAACCTCTTCCTTCTAAGGCTGCTGTCGCGGCTAAGAAATGATAGTTGTGCGGATAATAATATTGAGGGTATACTCCTTGCGATTTGCATTCAGCGATGTAGATACTGTCCGCAATTACTGCCCTTTCATTGGCAATAGAACCTTCATGGTAGTCTCCAGTATTAATATATATATGAGATGGCATGTGAACCAAGTGCCCTGCTGATGGAACTAATGTTTTTAATCTTTCGGCACTTATTAGCGCTTTTTCAAGATGAGGTCCTGCCTCTGTCGCATGGAGATAAAGATGGTTAGATAGAGGATTTATTGGGTTTATGGTCATAGCCTTTTCCAGCACTTCAACTAATTCAGATGTCCAAGGTTGTGGCGTACCTCCTTTTCTTACATAAAAATTCCATGCATGTAAATTCATAATGGATTCAGCGTAAAGAGTCGCTACAAAATCATTTTCAGGAAATTGAGAATATGCAGCTTTCATGGAAGCAGAATATCCTTCATTGTCAGTTGTTATTGAGTCTGTAGGAAATTTAATCTGAATTGCCTTGATTACAGCTTTCTCCCAAGATGATGCGTTATTACTGAAAATTGATGCATCTCTTACTGCATTCTTTATTTCATTAATCGCACCCATATTTTGGCCACCGGAATTGTAGTTAGGGCCAAGTGCATAAGCAATACCCCAGTAGCCCATTGCAAATGTTGAGTCCTGACGTATTGATTCGCGAAATGACCGCTCAGCTTCGGCATGATTAAATCCGTTGGCCATTATTACACCTTGATTGAAAAAGAGTTGCGCGTACTCAGAGTTAGTCGTCACGTTAACTTGATAGTCACCAATGTTTTTAAGAATCGGAGCTTCAAAAGTTGGTTTCTTGTCTGAACATCTTGTCACCACAAGAATTAAAAGAAGGAATACCAGTGGTCTTCTCATATCGAAAATAGTTTGGTTGATGTCTTTCACTAAATTAATCCATTCACCCTTTTCTCGCGCGGAAGTTATTTCCGTGCGCCTTTTATAAATATAATAAGATTCAAGATGGCTGAGCGGAACTTAGTTCCATTTTCTCGCGCGCATGGATGACCTTGCTCACATACCAACGCACAACATCCGCGCTAGTTTGGATCATTCCTAAAGTTTCAGGTTACCGTGATCGTTCCATTAATCGTAGCTATGGCTCCAGCTTCAACCCTATATTCTCCACCAATTGTAGCTTGGTCCCTGCCGGAAACCTCCTGTTACATTAAATACGCCAGTACTTTCTACTGTTAGGGATGATGTTCCTCCCAAACGTATATTGTTATTAGCATTTGCTCATAAATTCATTTATCGATCAGGGGTGTATCTGTGAAAAAGCGAAAAGAATTTCACGTCCGATCTGATGAACTCTTTCCCTGTATTTGGCTGCTTCTAAAGGAGTTCCATCGAATTCTTTCGGGTCATCATAGGTAAGCGCAATACGACCCGATGCTCCCAACACGAACGGGCATTTTTCATCCGCATCTGAGCATGTCATGATGGCTGTGAAATCCTGATTGTGATTAAATGGATCATCATATTTTTTAGAGAAAACAACAACGGGTTCGACATCATCTGCATAACGAACTTCATAAACCGGATTGTCTCCTTTCTTTATCATCTTGACCGAGAATCCGGCATCTTGCAAGGCTTTCACAGCCCGAGGGTTAACGGCCGTTGCTTCGGTTCCACCGGAGAAGCAGGAAACATTTCTAACACCATAATAATGTGCTGCAGCCTGCGCCCACAATTGTGCGATATGACTTCTCCGAGAATTATGAGTACAAATGAAATTCAAATACACAGGCTTGTACGCATTGGTTTTATCCTGTACGAATTTTGTTAATTCCTTGAGCGTTTCTTTTCGCCGCGTGGGTATCTGATCAAACTCTTTGGCTAGTTGATCAATTTTGGTTTGTAGCACGGAAAGCATAATGGCGAGGTGTCGTAATATTACGTTAACAATCGCAATATTACGATACAGGGTTGATTGAGCAAGTTGGCAGTGTAAATGAATATCGGGAAATTCAGCAATGAGACCTCGCACGCATTCCAACGGACAACATCCGCGCCAGTTTGGTTTTGTTCCGGCTTATAGACGATGGTGCCGGAACGACGGTCCGCTTCACCAGGCATAATTCATTTATACAAATGTTCATTCGCAGCCGTCAGTAAATATTCCTTCGGGTCGCTGGCATATTGCCAGAACATGATGCCACCCATACCCTTGGCTTTGACATACTCACATTTGACTTTCATCGACTCCTCGTCATCGTAGGTAATGAGCTGCCGGGTTTGTGCATTCCACAAATAGGGGCCTTGCGCTTTTTGATCCCAGTAGCGCGTGAAACCGGGACGGCTCATGATGCTGTCTTTAATATACGTATACCCGCCAGCCCGTGTGACAGAATCTACCTGCCGGTTGATTCCACGATTGTCATCCGTTTTCATATACCAGCTTCGTCCGTAGAATGGAATTCCCAGTACCAACTTTTCCGCGGGCACGCCGGCCGCTGTATAGAGCGCATAGGCCTTGTCACCGGACTCCTCCTTTTCGTAGCTGTCGACGGGATAAAGATTCGAATGATGTCCGGCCGTGTCACCGTTCACGTAGAAGTCGTAGGCCATGAGGTTTACATAGTCCAGATACGCTGCGGCTTTGCCCATTTCAGTTACTTCAAAAATCCGTGGAAAACAGGGCAGTGCGGTAGTCACTTCGTAAGACTTTCCGGTTTTTTCTGTCAGCACATCCAGGGCTTCACGAATTGCCTTAAACATCAGTGTAAAATTCTCCTTGTCTTCTGGGCGAAATACATTGTCTTCCCCTTTCAGACCGGGGTATTCCCAATCGATATCGACGCCGTCGAGGTTGTTTTGTTCTACAATAGCAGCACTGGTTTGTGCAAACTTCATTCGCGAACTTTCTGTAAGGACGGCATCGGAAAAATTTTCACTCCACGACCAGCCACCAATGGAGATCAAGATTTTCAAAGCGGGGTTATCTTTCTTCAGGGAATTGAGCTTTCTGAAATTAATGGTGTCGGTCGCTATATTCGTAAGCCACGCCATACTGTCTTTCACATCAACAAAAGCATAGTTAATGTGGGTTAGTTTCTGCGGATCGATCATAGCGACGTCCAGTTCACCCCTGAACCCTGGAACATACCCGACAATGATCGGCTTCTTGTATTGGGACTCCACGTTTTCAATTGACTTTTGGCATCCGCTAAGAAAAAGTCCGATGATTACAACCAGGAAGATAGATTTGATACGCATGATGTTGATTATTTTTAGTGAAGCCTAAACCAAATGTTGAATGAAGATAAAAACTTTAACCTTACACATCGCCCCACCATTGCAGAAACATTTTGTTGGCGGTATTTTTTGTGCACCGCTATTGTGCTTAAATTATTCTCGCGCGGAAGATATTTCGGTGCGCCTTTTATAAATATAATAAGATCTAAGATGGCTGAGCGGAACTTAGTTCCATTTGTGCAGGGCTGTCTGATACAATTCATTTTAATTCAGGAACTTTGAACGACAATTATTAATATTGTTAACCAGGAATCATTATACAACCATCCCACTATTATCCATCATGACTTATCCATTTACCTGCATCACCAAAACAACCATGGTTGCTTGCCTGTTTGTTGTTTCTTCATTGGCGATGGCGCAAGACGGCACGATCTATCCGCTGGAGGCTCCTGCTGAACCGAATGCTATTCTACTCGGCACCGGTGGTGTTAAAGATCAACCCGCGCATGAAACCTGGTTCCGCCAGTGGGGTGACCCGATGGCGCGAAACATTACTACGGCAACACTCACACCTTTCTTACCAAAACCAGGCAAGGCAAATGGCGCAGCCGTTATCGTGGCGCCCGGTGGTGGTTTCAGATGGTTGTCGATGGGCAATGAAGGCTGGGAAGTGGCGCAAGCGTTGGCCGACCAGGGCATTGCTGCCTTCGTCCTCAAATACCGACTCCATCCTACACCGGAGTCGCTGGATGGTTTTAAAGAATCCATGAACAGAACCTTTGCCGCAGCAACTCCTCCCGCATCACTACGAATGGTGCAGCACCCGACCCCACGTCCTGCCATGGATCTGACCAACCAGCTCCAGGATGCCGAAGCAGCCTATGCCATGATTGTAAAGCGGGCGAAAGAATGGGGTGTTGATACTGCACGGTTAGGCATGATCGGCTTTTCTGCCGGTGCGGGTCTCACCATGCACACAACGCTTCACTCCAAGACTATGGAACTCGACTTCATTGGTCCGATCTATGGTGGCATGGGCCCGGTAGAAGTGCCGAAGAATGCTCCGCCCATGTTCAATGTGATTGCCACCGATGATTTTCTTTTCCGCGGTCAGTTTGGTGTCATTGATTCCTGGTTCAAAGCGGGCCGGCCTGTAGAGTTTCACCTCTACCAGACTGGCGGCCACGGTTTCGGTCTTGGAAATCCGAACCGAACCAGTAATAAATGGTTTGATGCATTCATCCATTGGCTGGATGTCAACGGCTTTCTGACTGCTCATGCCACGAAGTGATACGTAGCCTAACTGCGGCCATTCCATCTGACCTCAACTTATCATTATGAATGGATGAAATGGCCAATAGAATACTGTATACGCAACGAATCGATAATTCAGCCATTCCATGTGACCACCTGTCAAAAAATTACTAACACATGAAAACACTGCTGATTACCCCTGAAGGTTTAGAGAAGTTAAAAGCTGAGCTGGATCACCTGTGGCGGGTGGAGCGGCCAGACACCACACAAAAAGTTACCTGGGCGGCAAGCCTTGGCGATCGTTCTGAAAATGCAGATTATCATTACAACAAAAAACGCCTGCGCGAAATTGACAAGCGCATCCTTTATTTACGCAAATGCATTGATGACTTGAAAGTGGTGAACTACTCACCCTTCCAGGAAGGCAAAGTGATGTTTGGGGCCTGGGTGGAAATTGAAAATGATAAAGGCATGAAGAAACGCTTACGCATCGTGGGTGGTGAAGAACTTATTGGGTCAACAGATTACATCTCCATGGACTCGCCCATGGCGCAGGCGCTGCTGAAAAAAGAAGTGGGTGATGAAGCGATTGTGAAAACTACCGCAAGCAGTTTGTTTGGCGTATCACCAAAATTGAATATCAGAAATAAGCATCATGCAATAATGTGTGCGCCTTTTTCTAAAACGCTATCATCCTGGCCAAGTTTAATGAAATATAAAATCAATTCCACACTACTATACGCGAGCTGGGATCTCGCTCAGATTCGTCGCAGATACTATGAAAAACATGATAACCTTTACGCAACCTCCAATTTATTAAATCAATGCCTTTATCTTTTTAATCACTTCTTTGCCGATAGCTTCAGAATCAATGGAGGCAGATCTTACTCCTCATTTTTCTTCGGGATGCTCATTGCTTTGTTACCATGCGCGGCGTGCGGGGATTTAGCGATCCTCTTGCTATAAAATTGCCGGATAAAAATCCGGTGTGGTTTCAATGCATGAGGGGGGGCGACCTGCTCGGCAAGGGTTCACTCCGATTAGATTGAAGTAAGTCGGATCGGTTTATTTTTTTATATTTATATTGATCGTGAAACGCTACAGGTTTTGCGCATGCCAACCATATACCTCAGCAAAAGTTCAAGAAAATTTCTAAAAACATGCTATTTAATTATAGAATCACATTACTGTTAACCGTGTTAGGGAGTACCACTTCGTTAGCACAGGGAACCTATCAAAATCAACCGGATGTTGAGGCCCGAAGCGTTGAACTCCTGCGCGAGGGACAACTTACCTTTAAGGACCTAAATAAAAATGGACGGCTGGATGTTTATGAAGATTGGCGAAAACCAGTAGCCATGCGAATTGAAGACTTGGTCGGCCAAATGACCCTGGAAGAAAAGACAGGTATGCTCTTGATCAACACGCTCAACGCAGGAGGGAAAGGCAGTCTGACAAGTAGCGCCGTTGAGTTCATTGAAGATGAAAAAATGACCCGGTTCATTTTCAGAAATACGGTCAAGGACAATCCCGTTAACGCTGGTCCTGGAAATACTTTTGGTGGCGTGCAGATCACACCTTTCGAAGCGGCGCAATTTTTGAATTCGGTGCAAGAGCTAGCCGAAAGCACACGTCTTGGCATACCCGCCATGTTCAAATCAAATTCAAGAAATCACATGGAGTACGACGCCAGGTCTGGTATTAATGTTGAATCCGGATCATTTTCATCCTGGCCAAAAGAAAGTGGCCTGGCGGCAACACGGGATATGGAATTGATTGCAGATTTCGGCAGGATTATGGCCCGGGAATGGACGTCGATCGGATTGCGAGGGATGTACGGATATATGGCCGACCTTTCCACAGAACCCCGGTGGTATCGTGTCCATGAGACTTTCACCGAAGATAGCGGTCTCGCATCAGCGATCATTTCAACGCTTGTTAAGAATTTGCAGGGCGACGCATTAAATTCAAAAAGTGTTGCGCTGACCATCAAACATTTTCCAGGTGGTGGGCCGCAGGAAGGCGGTGGCGATCCGCATTACGACTTTGGTAAGAATCAGATTTATCCGTCCAACAATTTTGATTACCACGTCGCTCCATTTAAGGCGGCCATCGACGCCGGAGCATCATCCATTATGGCCTATTATGGTATCCCGGTTGGACAGCCCTACCTCCCTAACAATGTTGGGATGGCTTTTTCCAAGGGCATTATTACAGACCTGTTGAGAAAAAAGCTGGGATTCAAAGGATATGTGAATTCCGATACCGGTATCATCGGGTCCAGAGCGTGGGGCCTGGAGGACAAAAGCGAAGAAGAACAAATTCTTATCGCAATTGAAGCAGGAACAGATGTCCTTTCCGGTTTTAATAACAACAAACAAATACTCAGCCTGGTGACTTCCGGAAAACTTTCGGAGGAGCGCGTTGACTTGTCGGTGAGAAGGCTCCTACGGGAACAGTTTGAACTTGGCCTGTTTGAAAATCCATTCGTGGATCCGAATCGGGCTGCTTATACCGTCGGAAATCCTTCCTTCCAACGAAAGGCCGATCTGGCACAAAGAAAGTCAATCGTATTGCTACAGAATGACATGAAGCTTCCGATGCCGCAACCTAAGGGAAGTGATACCCTTAAGTTTTTTACCATGGGCATGGATCTCGGTATGTTTAATGATCGGCGTTGGGCTGGTTTTAAGGCGTTCTCAGGGGACTACGATGCCAGCAAAGAAAAATCATTGCCGCCAATACAGGAAAATATTGACTATGCCATTATCCGCGTGCACGTAACAAACGAAAGGGGTGGCAGCCGGAGGTTTGGTGGTGCTGCGCCGGATGAACTGAACATGCTTTCATTCTCCGACATGGCAAAATCGAAATCCTGGAAAATCTCCCCCTCGCTTGAAGATATAAAGACTGTAATGAAGACCGTGGGAGAAAAGAAAACCATTCTCTCCATTGACTTTCGGCAACCTTATGTGTTGGATAAAGACTGTGGTCTCCTGAATGCCGGGGCTATACTGGCGACGTTTGGGGTAAGTGATGCTGCCATCATGGATATCCTCACGGGAAAATTTAAACCGACCGGAAAACTTCCTTTCGCCTTGGCAAATTCGCCGGAGGCAATCGTAAAACAAGATCCGGACGCACCGGGATACCCCAAAAAGGATACACTGTTTCCATTTGGGTTTGGGTTGACTTATTAGGTGAAGCGGACAACCGCCTGATTTTTCATTGCATTTGCTTTCTGCAATGGGTATATGCGTTTAGGGTTTACTCAAAATCTAATGAGCAACCAGAATTATTCCTAATCGCCTCATCGGGAAATAATGAATTTTAGTCGATAGGCACCAGGATTTCCATACTTGATGTTGAGCATATACAACCCACTGGGTTCCGTAAGGTCCAGTATCAGATTCGTCTGCTTCGATGTAAACGCGTGAACTATTTTTCCCTGAGAATCTACTATCGTGTATTCTCGCGGATTTTCAAATAATTCCTGGTCACCAGACTCCTGAGATGAATAGCTAATATAGATCTTGTCGAAAGCTGGGTTGGGTAAGACTTTTACAGGTGGGCAGGTTACACAATCATCGGGAATAACGGTTACATATTTATTCTTTTTATCACTATCACCACACTCATTCGTTTTCCATACCTCAACATTTCCGCTCTCAGCAGTAGATCCAATCCAGATTTGAATACTTTCGCCCGTGTCATCTCCCACGCGAAGAAACCCTTCCGGAATTGTCCAAACAAAAGTCTGATTTTCCTCCTGTTGTTCGGAGACGTTAAATCGCACTACAGACCCCTTCGATACCTCAGACGGACCGAGTAATTCTCGAATATCAGATGGCGTCTCCAGGGTTGCATCCACAACGGAAGCCATCGTATCATCCAGGTTCTCTCGCATCAAACGCACCTGACCCTCCGATAATTCCGACATGCAATTGGGCAGTGTGTACCCAGACATAATATTGGTCATGTTCATTGTGGGGTTGCTACTAACATTACAATATTCACAGTTATTCACAAATTGACAGGTGCTTGGATCAACACACGCATTTTCTTTAACATTATCAATTGGGGTACCAAGACTGCCATCAAATGCATGGGATAATCCCAGGCAATGACCCATCTCATGACTCACTACTCTTGTGCCTGCAACTTCATACGTGGTAGATCCACCCGTACAGTGATTAACACTTCGGGTCCCACCAATTATTATAACCCTCTTGTTGTCTGACGGAACAAATCCCCCGCGAATCTGACTGTTTGAGGGAAGCAGGTAAATGTTAATTGCGTCACTATGTTGTAGCGAATTCGGATCGTTGGCTAGTTCCGTAAGTTCAATAGCTTGTTGGTTTGGATTCGTGTAGACATTATTAATCCAATCGCGGGCACCGATAAGTTTAAAGTAAAATCCATATGGATTCAGGGCCGCATTGAGATTTGTCATAATGTCGGTATCAATTGTCGAACTATATCCCGTCCACCCGTTTCCGTATCCTTCCACTCTGTGGAGATAAACATTAATCCAATAAATTTTGCAGGGTTGTAGAATTTCCTGGGTTCTATAAGATGCGGTGCTTTGCTTATTAATTGCTAAATCGGACAGACAATAGGGTTGGCTCTTGGCTAATACGGAAATGGACAACACAAGAATTATTGTCCAACGTATTTGAGGAAGCTTCACTTTTTTTTTGCGAGCACCATCTTGGGTGACATGCATAATAAATATAACAATAAAGAACCGAGATCTCAATCAAAGTCAACCGAAGTTGCTAATTATGCTGTCAACCTTAAAACGACTGCTAAAACCCGGCCAGATCATCAAAAAATCATGTCAGCCTCATTCAGCCGCCGTCAGCTAACGCAAGTGGAACAACGTAGAGAGTAAATAAATATTTCTAACATTGTACTACCAAACTGCTTTTTCAGTCAGGCTCAAATAATTTGATAATGCGTTTGCAGATCCTTAAAAAGACCAGGTTATGAAGAATTCACACCTCCCTTTGGCATCAATCTTTTACTTGGCATTCATCACTACGGCTACCAGTTGCAGTGGACAATCAACGGTTCAAAAATCGTTGCTCGCGCTTTCAAAAGCTGATCACACATTGGCAATCGTTGATCCTGTTACGTTAAAAGTTGTCGCCCGTATTCCGGTTGGCGAAGATCCTCACGAGATGATTGCGTCTCCTGACGGAAGAACCGCCTATGTTGCCAATTATGGTGGCGGAAGCTTACATACGCTGAATGTGATCGACCTTGTTGCCCAAAAACCGCTGCCTGACATTGACACCAGACCCCTGTTTGGACCCCATGATGTTACGTTTGCAGTTGGGAAACTATGGTTCACCGCCGAGGGCTCCAAATCTGTTGGTCGTTATGATCCTTCCACGGGCAAACTCGACTGGTCCATGGGAACAGGTCAGGACAGAACACATATGATCTACCTGACAGCGGACGGAAAAAAAATCTACACCACCAATGTTTCGTCCGGAACAGTGAGTATTCTCTCGGATACCCTGATTCAACCGGGAAGATTTGCTCCCCCAAATGCCAAACCACGCTCAGATTGGAATCAAACTGTCGTTGAGGCTGGACGCGGTTCTGAAGGATTTGATGTATCTCCTGATGGGCGCAAATTATGGACAGCCGCCAGCGTGGAGGGAACCATTTTCATTGTTGATCTCCATTCGAAAAAGCTGGAAGCAAAAATTGATGCGAAGGTTATCGGCGCAAACCGTTTGAAGTTTACCCCAGATGGTAAACTAGCTTTCATTTCCAGCCTCTCGTCGGGTGACCTGTTTATTTATGATACAAAATCTCAGCGGGAAATAAAAAAACTGAAACTTGGCCGGGGCTGCGCTGGAATTCTGATGGACCCCGATGGATCACGTGCTTTTGTGGCTTGCTCTGCAGACGGCTATATCGCCGTTGTTGACCTTCAAACGTTGGAAGTCACCGGGAAACTTGATGTTGGTGGCGTACCGGACGGGCTGGCCTGGGCTATTCAACCCTAGCACAAAAGATTAATTCGGGCTGATACATTACGGCGCCGGTAGGCAGTCCGTTACACGAGGCAAAATTCATTTATACAAATGTTCATTCGCAGCCGTCAGTAAATATTCCTTCGGGTCGCTGGCATATTGCCAGAACATGATGCCACCCATACCCTTGGCTTTGACATACTCACATTTGACTTTCATCGACTCCTCGTCATCGTAGGTAATGAGCTGCCGGGTTTGTGCATTCCACAAATAGGGGCCTTGCGCTTTTTGATCCCAGTAGCGCGTGAAACCGGGACGGCTCATGATGCTGTCTTTAATATACGTATACCCGCCAGCCCGTGTGACAGAATCTACCTGCCGGTTGATTCCACGATTGTCATCCGTTTTCATATACCAGCTTCGTCCGTAGAATGGAATTCCCAGTACCAACTTTTCCGCGGGCACGCCGGCCGCTGTATAGAGCGCATAGGCCTTGTCACCGGACTCCTCCTTTTCGTAGCTGTCGACGGGATAAAGATTCGAATGATGTCCGGCCGTGTCACCGTTCACGTAGAAGTCGTAGGCCATGAGGTTTACATAGTCCAGATACGCCGCGGCTTTGCCCATTTCAGTTACTTCAAAAATCCGTGGAAAACAGGGCAGTGCGGTAGTCACTTCGTAAGACTTTCCGGTTTTTTCTGTCAGCACATCCAGGGCTTCACGAATTGCCTTAAACATCAGTGTAAAATTCTCCTTGTCTTCTGGGCGAAATACATTGTCTTCCCCTTTCAGACCGGGGTATTCCCAATCGATATCGACGCCGTCGAGGTTGTTTTGTTCTACAATAGCAGCACTGGTTTGTGCAAACTTCATTCGCGAACTTTCTGTAAGGACGGCATCGGAAAAATTTTCACTCCACGACCAGCCACCAATGGAGATCAAGATTTTCAAAGCGGGGTTATCTTTCTTCAGGGAATTGAGCTTTCTGAAATTAATGGTGTCGGTCGCTATATTCGTAAGCCACGCCATACTGTCTTTCACATCAACAAAAGCATAGTTAATGTGGGTTAGTTTCTGCGGATCGATCATAGCGACGTCCAGTTCACCCCTGAACCCTGGAACATACCCGACAATGATCGGCTTCTTGTATTGGGA
This sequence comes from uncultured Bacteroidota bacterium, assembly GCA_963714945.1. Classification (GTDB taxonomy): domain Bacteria; phylum Bacteroidota; class Bacteroidia; order Cytophagales; family Cyclobacteriaceae; genus Chryseolinea. The sequence continues at coordinate 12,700 of CAVQQL010000006.1, forward strand.
CTCCACGTTTTCAATTGACTTTTGGCATCCGCTAAGAAAAAGTCCGATGATTACAACCAGGAAGAGAGATTTGATACGCATAATGTTGATTATTCTTAATGAAACCGAAACTTAAACCTTATTCTCGCGCGGAAGTTATTTCGGTGCGCCTTTTATAAATATAATAAGATCTAAGATCTCTGAGCGGAACTTAGTTCCATTTTCTCACGCGCACGGATAAACTCCCTCGCATACCAACGCACAACATCCGCGCCAGTTGCGGCCAACAACGTAATGTAAATAAATGACAATGGTAATCTTCGTAAATTTTAAGAACTCTTTGTAACCCCACCTGAGACCACCGTCTCTTACTATTCAAATTGACTGACCAACTCCGGGTGAAATGGCTTCGTCACTTTCTACTTCAACTACTTTTACGGTCATCGCATATTCTTTGGGCTCTATTGCAGCGCCATGAGCCAAAGCATGACTTTTTGTGAATGCTGCCCCGAAATACAGCACAACAGAAGAATAATAAATCCAAAACAGTAATACTACCAACGAACCAGCGGCGCCGTAAGCACTACCCAGATCGGTACTATGGATGTAAAGGGTAATGCCAAATTTGCCGATCATGAACAATACAGCAGCAAATATTGCTCCCACCGCCGCATCCTTCCACGGGATAACCGCATCGGGCAGCACTTTGTAGACGACGCCAAATAATAATGCCACAACCAGCATCGTCAGCAGGAGGTTAAGAACGTAAATTGTCATCACAGTGGCAGGAAACATATCCTGAAGCTTACTCATAAAACCTTCAAGTAATCCATTTATAATAAGTACCACCAGTAGTAATAAGCCCAGGCCGGCAATCAGCAAAAAGGAAACTAACCTGTCTTTCAGTGCTAGAATCCAGCCTCCGCCAGATCTTACCTTTAAGTTCCATATCATATTAATGGAGCCTTGCATTTCAGTAAAAATACTGGTAGCAGCAATCAACAGCGTTAAGAAGCTAATCAATGCAATAAAATTATGGCCATTGATTGATGAGTCCTTTATGATTTCCTGTATTTCACGTGCAGGATCATCACCGACTAATCCACTGATATTTTTATATATGGTTCCGTCAATAGCTTGTCGCGACCAGAATAAGTTAGAAACGAAAATAATTATCAACATCATCGGACCGAGCGAAAAAATAGAATAAAAGGCAAGTGAGGCACTGAGCTTAAGCCCATCGTGATTTTGGAAGCTTGCACCCGATGCTTTCAATATTTGCCAAAAGCCAATGTTAATAGACATGGTTATAAACTATTTACCTCCCGTAACAGCAATCAAATAGCTGTCTCCAACTATCCTACTCCTGAAGGAATAAAGCTTGTGTTGATTATGTTCCCGGAAAATGATCTTCATGCCCATGATTCATGACATTTATCATGTTATGTTGTCTTGGTTAACTAAAAAGTCAGTATGGGTATTCGGAAATAGAAAATATTCGACAGCGGACGTGGAGGTTTTCAAAGACGAAATCGAATCTTCAACGCCCCGCGATTTTTCACATCAAGTATTCCTCGGTATTTGCATGGGAATTCGTTTTTTGATCCTCCTTTACGTTAAATGGGGCAGAACTTAAAATCGATGGATGGATTACGTCAAATAAATTTGTAGTTCAGTTTCTCGCCGACTTACTCGAACGGAAAGTAAACGAACATCGAAATTTCAGATGTTTCTGCTCTGGGCGCTGGCTATCTCGCTGGTCTTAACGCTGGTATCTACAAAAGTATTGATCAACTCAGAACGTTTAATCATCTTTCAACGAGTACAGTACCCGGTCCGGACGCAAAAAAAATAAAGGGCTACTATGAAGGTTGGAAGGCATTTGTATATCAGCATTTACGCGCCACGAAAGCGTAATCGTATAGTCGCGAATTGTATTGTTAAAATGTGAAATAGACATAATGAACGAAATTACAAATTTATGAAAACAATTTTTTGTCTTACTCTTTTTTCTCTTGTGCTTGTTTCTCAGGTTCTCTCTGCTCAACCTAATCAAAAACACCGCGTAATTATCCTAAGCGATATTGAAGCTGAACCGGACGACACGGAATCATTTGTGCGTTTGATGTTGTACTCCAATGTTATTGATATAAAAGGATTAATAGCCACAACTTCCATTTGGCACAAAACAAGTGTCGATCCTGAATCGATAAAGAAAGTAATCAATGCCTATGGCAAAGTGCAACCAAACCTTTTGAAACATGAAACAGGTTTTCCGGAAGCGAAGTACGCTACTGAATCTTGTTAAGCAAGGTTTGCCCAAATATGGAATGCTGGGTGTTGGCGATGGAAAAGATTCAGAAGGGTCCGACTGGATTATAAAAGTACTGGAAGAAAAGGATGAGCGTCCTTTGTGGATATCGGTTTGGGGAGGTGTGAATACACTGGCACAGTCGCTTGATAAAATCAAGAAAACAAAGTCTAAAGCAGAGGCCAAAAGATTAATTGCAAAACTCAGAGTGTATACAATTTCAGATCAGGATGACAGTGGTATTTGGATCAGAAATAACTTTCCTGACTTATTTTACATTGTTAGCCCATCCGATCATTATGGTAGTGCTACCTGGAGTGCCATCAATACCTTTGTAAAAGGTATTGATAATGAAATGATCAGTAATCAGCTGGCTGGCGCAAAACATTCAACAGGGTCATGGTCCGCTGGGTGCAGAATACCCGGATGTAGCCTGGGGAATGGAGGGCGACACACCTTCATTCTTGAATCTGATACCCAATGGACTAAGTGACCCGGAGCATCCTGAATGGGGTGGCTGGGGTGGCCGCTACGAATTGTATAAGCCAGATTTGGCTAAACTTCAAAAAGGAAATTCGGGTGTTCCGTTTGAAGCTGAGACCAGGCCAATCTGGACCAATGCAATTGATAGCTATACTCCCTATATACCAGGTGAATACGGACGGGCAGTTCGCAGGGACACGGCTACTTTTACCAACAATAAAGTGAGTTTGTGGCGTTGGCGCGATGACTTTCAAAATGATTTTGCGGCACGGATGGACTGGTGTACGAAGTCATATGAAGAAGCTAACCACCCACCCGTAATTGTATTAAGCCATCCTGAAAAACTTACCGTAAAATCAGGCGAAGGTTTTAGCTTGGATGCTTTCAATTCTACCGATCCTGACGGTGATCATCTTAGTTTTTTATGGTTTCACTATCCGGAGGCTAGTACGTATAAAAAAACGGTAAGTTTAGGAGCCGAGAATGTGCACGGGGTTTACATCACGGCACCCAAAGTTGAAAAAAAGGAGACGCTTCATATTATTCTGAAAGTGACTGATAAGGGAACTCCGGCACTATCGAGATATAAGAGAATAATTATCGAAATCGTCCCGAAATGACAATGGACTTCATTATTCACGGTTTAATCTGCAGCACCAAACGCTAATCATACTATGGACAAGAATCATTTAAAAAAAATATTGGGAGTAATCGCGTTGTTCGCGACATCCTGGATTATCACATCCTGTAAATCCGGGGAAACTCAGAAAGTCGAACAATGGGCTGTCTTTGAGGTAACGCTTGCAGGGCCAACCGCTGGAAATCCATATATGGATAATACCCTGGAAGCAAAATTTACGAATGGTTCTAAGACCGTTTTGGTTCCCGGGTTTTATGATGGAAATGGCACCTATAAAATCCGTTTCTCACCTGATCAACAAGGACGTTGGACATATGTTACGCAAAGCAATCAGGAAGAACTGAATGACCATGACGGCTCGTTTCAATGCGTTGAACCGACCGATAACAATCATGGTCCGGTCAAAATCGTAAATACATATTATCTCGAATACGCTGATGGATCACCGTTTTATTCCGTCGGAACAACCGCCTACCAATGGACGAGTGTCAAGCAAAGTATTCAGGACAAAACTATAGAAACACTAAAAACCGCACCTTTTAATAAAGTACGCATGTGTGTTTTTCCCAAAAGCTATAGTTACGGAAATGATACAGAGCCATGGATGTATCCCTTCAATAGAAAAGATAGTGTGAATGATTTCACCCAACCGAACTTATGAGTTCTTTCAAAACTTTGACAAAAGGGTTGCACAACTTATGGACATGGGAATTCAGGCCGATGTTATTCTTTTTCACCCGTATGACAAATGGGGATATTGTGAAATGGGAAAGGAGATGAATGAAAAATATGTTCGCTACATGATTGCCAGGTTATCAGCTTATCGAAATGTGTGGTGGTCGCTGGCCAATGAATGGGATATTCCAAAAATTAAAGATGCTATTGATTGGGAAGGAATTGGGACTTTACTTCAAAACGAAGATCCGTATCAGCATCTTCGTGGTATTCATAATTGGTACTATGATGAAAGCCATTTTTATGATCATACACGACCATGGATAACACATGTAAGTGCGCAAACTTACTTTTTCTTCAATGCGATAAAGTGGCGTAATAAATACCAAAAGCCGGTACTCTTTGATGAAATGCGTTATGAAGGAGATGTTCCAAGCGGCTGGGGAAAATTGACTGCCAAAGAGATGACAGACTATTTCTGGAAGGCCGGATTGAGCGGTGTGTACGGTATGCATTCCGATACCTATAAGAATGATTCTGATGATGAAACGGAAGTGCGCTGGTGGGCAAAAGGAGGAACCTTGATGGGCGAAAGCCCGAAGAGGATTGCTTTCTTTAAGAGCATTATGGAGGAAGCACCTGTTAAAGAAATGACACCTGAACTGGTATCACTGTCGGGACTTGCTGTTCCTGATACAATTCCTGACAGGGATGCCGGTGACATTGATTGAGGAACTCAATAATAATATTTATACTTTGTTCAAAGAAGGTGAATACTATTTGACCTATACTGCGGATTCTGCTCAAACAATTGAATTGAATCTACCTGGTACAAAAGGTTACAATTTGGAAGTAATCGATACCTGGAATATGAAAATAGTTTCTGAGGAAGTTATCGGTTCCGGAAAATTTCAATATGAAACGAAGATGCCTTTCACCGCCCTACGGCTTATAGCTAAGTAATGTCTTTGAATTCCATAAAAAAAATATGTTGATGGCCAACACTTAATCTACTGACCTTTCCACTTCACGCTCATGAGCCTTCTTGCGGATGAAATGCATTAACGCCTTAATGTCATCCTCGCTCAAGTCCTCATAGGCGGGCATGCCCATATTCATTTTAGCGCCTTTGCGAACAACTAATGCAAATGCCTCTTGATCAAGTACAATTGGGGAAGCACGTAAATCGGGTGCCATACCCTTGGCAACCACATTTGCCCCATGGCAACTGAAACATTGCCAATATAAATCACGGCCTTTCTCGGCCAGATTATCGTCAATCTTAAAGCGCTTATCGATTATAGGCGTTGGGAAAAAAGGTGGTGGTTGCGTGGGGACCAAAGCTTTGCCATCCAGAGAAAATACAAGCAATCTTCTCATCTGCCGGTTGTAATCCCAGCCTAATGCTTTATTACCAACTCCTGCAAAAGCTCCACCCCAACCTACCAGCAAGGCTATGTATTGTTTACCATTAATTTTATATGTGATCGGTGGTGCTGAGATCCCCAGTCCGGCATCGAATGTCCAGCGTTGCTTTCCGGTCGTAGCATCGTAAGCATTGAACTTTCCCAATGCTGTTCCCTGGAAGACTAACCCACCGGTAGTAAGTGTCCCGCCATTCCAAAGTTCCTGGTGCGGTACACTCCATGCTAACTTTTGTGTGACCGGGTTCCATGCCTGCAAAGATCCCTGATAAGGTCGTGGCAAACTATCAGGATCGGTCAATCCAACAGCAATGCCACCTTTCTGTGGGTTCGCTTTCCAATCATTCACATTGATTTTGCTGGCATCGAAGATAGCCGCATCGTGTATGGTCGGAATATAAGCCAGGCCGGTTTCGGGATTGTAGGACATGGCATGCCAGCTATGCGCCCCATGCGGACTAGGCGTAATATAAGCGCTTCCTGAATCGTAACGGGCATTGGGATTAATCTATTGGTTTGCCCGTAACAGAATCAATCCGCAGATGCCCAGGTTGTTTCAACAAATGGTTTGGCAGAAATGAGCTTTCCGGTTTCACGATTGATCACATAGAAGAAACCATTCTTGGGCGCGTGCATGATTACTTTGGTATCCGTACCCCTTACTTTGATGGTGGCCAGCACAATATCCATGTTGGAATTATAATCCCAGGCATCTCCCGGCGTAGTTTGATAATGCCATTTATAGGAACCATCATCCGGGTTGAGTGCCACGATGGAAGACAGGAAGAGGTTATCACCTCCCCCTTCACTTCTCACTTTAGGATTCCAGGGACCACCATTGCCTGTTCCAATATATAATGTATGAAGCGCTTCATCGTAAGTGAATCCATGCCAGGCATTACCGCCACCACCGTACTTCCACCATTCTCCCGTCCAGGTTTCGGCAGCCATTTTCATGGCATCATTTTCAAAACCCTCTGCCGGATTTCCTGGCACAATGTAAAAGCGCCACGCCTGTTTACCTGTTTCAGCATCATAGGCGGTGACATACCCCCGATTCGGTGCTGCTTCGGAACCACCGTTGCCGATCAACACTTTACCCGCAAAAGCTTTGGGAGCACCCGTAATACCCATCATTTTTTCCGGGTCGATCGTGCGTACTGACCAGATTTGCTTACCTGTTTTCGCATCCAACGCAATCAGCCTTCCCTCCCATGTTGCTGTGAATATTTTTCCTTTATAGTACGAGAGGCCACGGCTGTGTGTCCACCCGGGCTTGCGTTTGGTACCAATGTGTTTCGCTACTTCAGGATCAAACTGCCAGATCAACCTACCGTTGGTGGCATCCACGGCGCTGATTCGGTTCATCGTGCCTGTAAAATACAGGATACCATCAACGACCAAAGGTGTAGATACTAAAGCAACGTCATTTGGCAAATCTAAAAACCAGTCTACTTTCAGATCTTGTACGGTCGAAGTATCTAATATCATGCAAAGGGCTAAACCGTTGCTCGGAATGTGTGCGGCCATAAGCGAGCCACTCAGCGGTATTACTTTCATCTGCAATCTTCTTATCCTCATCAATGGTACATGATAAGGTAAATAGCGTCATCAATGGTAACAGCGACAGGATGCTTCGGTAATGCATGATCGTTTGAAAGAGGTCAATCAAATTTATGGAATTATGCATGAAAGCCAGCGGCTCTCCTCCCGACAAAGTATGCACACTTGAAGTCAGCGTCTTGAAATTTGAACAAATCTGCCTTCCCAGTTCATACAACTTAAATTAATTGACGTTGCCAAAGAAAGAATATTCGATCCCAATAAGCCCGTTGGTGAAGTTGCCTATGCGTCAGGATTTAAATACCCTCAACATTTTTACGCGGGTGTTCAATTAACATATTGGGATGTCTCCGCAGTCTGGTCCAGCTTTTTTCCTTCAACCATTTGAACATCAGTTTTCTCGCGCGGAAGTTATTTCCGCGCGCCATTTATAAATATAATTAGAGCTTGGATCTCTTAGCGGAACTTAGTTCCATGTTCTCGCGCACACGGATGACCTCTCCCGCATTCGGACACGCAACATCCGCGCGAGGTTGGTTTAGACTGAATATGTTCTTGCTCAGTCCTGTCAGTTTCCTTTTTGATAAGGTGGCCGAAATAATTGGTGGAGCGGTTAATTTCACGGGCAAAGTATGCGCCGGTAGGAAATCGTATTGTTTTTGCTTTTCACGATGTTGTACAGTTTGGCAGTATCGTTGGGAAAGTGCTATTTTGAAGCTTATCTTACTTTTGAGTCAGAAAGTGGACCATGGGCAATAGATGGACGGTTCTGACCGCAACTAATTACTAATCCTACCTACCAGAACTTTTTAAAGATATTCTAATGAAAAGGTACGCAATTGTTATCGCCCTGTTATTGGCCGCATCGTGCTCCCTGAGTTTAGCACAGACCAATGGACCCACCATTATTGAAGACTTTACACCGTCAAGCTTGAATCAACCCGGCCAGGAGTATCCACAAGTCAACTCACAAGGCTATGCCAGGTTCAGGATTGTGGCTCCGGCGGCAGACAGCGTTAGAATTAGTCTTGGGCTTAGGGGACAAGGAGGTACTGTCCTTACGAAATCAGATGATGGCTCATGGATTGGCACCACAGCTGGTCCTATTGATGAGGGCTTCCACTACTATAACGTGAAAATTGATGGCGGGAAATTTAACGACCCCGGCGCATTGAATTTTTATGGTTCCGTTCGTTGGGAAAGCGGCATTGAAATACCGGCTCATGATCAGGAATTGTATGCCTTAAAGGACGTTCCGCACGGTAACGTTGAGCAGATCCTTTTTCCATCGAAGAGTACCAATACATCGCGAAGGGCTTTTGTGTATACTCCACCCGGATACGAAAAGGATAAATCAAAAAAATATCCCGTGTTATACCTGCAGCATGGCTGGGGCGAGGACGAAACCGCCTGGAGTAATCAGGGCCATGCGAATCTTATTATGGATAATATGATCGCGGCGAGTAGGATCAAACCGTTTATTATTGTAATGACGTATGGAATGACCAACGAAATCAAGTTCGGCGGTCTTCGGAATTTCGATATAACTCCCTTTCAAACAGTTCTCATCGATGAATTAATTCCATACATAGATACCCACTATCAAACTTTATCAGATCAATCGCATCGCGCGATGGCCGGACTTTCTATGGGCGGTATGGAGACACATACTATTACGCTTAACAAGCCAGAAATGTTTTCCTACTATGCGCTCCTTAGCGGTGGCACGTACAAGCCGGAAGAAATAAAGAATAAACACGGCGTAAAACTCATCTTTTTGAGTTGCGGCAGCAAGGAAAGGCCGGACGCTGTCAAGAATGCTGTCGTCGCGCTAAACGAGGCTGGCTTCAATGCGGTGTCCTATATTTCTGAGAACACGGCGCATGAATTTCAGACCTGGAGACGTAGCCTGTACGAACTTGCCCCGCTTCTGTTTCATTAATGCAATGCCTTTGACGAAATCAGAAAAGGATCACCCTTCGATATCAGTCTGACCAGTTCTCATTCCACTGGGCAGCTTGGACTTCCTGAGTTGACGTTACTTGAAAGCATTTTATAAATCATGCAGCCATGCGGACCATTGCTGTTACAAAATATTTTTTGTTGAACAATGTAATGAAAGGGATGTAAATCTATACCCAACATGCAATCCAATCAATACATTATTTATGTGTACATGTCTCCAATTAATTAAATTGCAGCAATGGCGATTTTTCACCAACTCAGCCTGACTAACCAAAATTGAAAACACCATTAATTACCAAAGAAGGTTTAGAAAAGCTAAAAGCTGAGTTGGATCAGCTGTGGCGGGTTGAACGACCAGAGACTACGCAAAAAGTATCCTGGGCCGCAGCCCTTGGAGATCGTTCTGAAAATGCGGACTATCATTACAACAAAAAGCGTTTACGGGAAATTGACAAGCGCATACTCTATTTACGAAGATGTATCCAAGATTTAAAGGTCGTGAGTTATTCGCCCTTCCAGGAAGGCAAAGTATTGTTTGGCGCCTGGGTAGAGATTGAAAATGACAAAGGCGAACAAAAGCGTTTCCGCATAGTGGGTACTGAGGAAATCATCAACACCAAAGACTACATCTCGATGGATTCACCGATGGCGCAAGCGCTGCTCAACAAAGCAGTGGGTAATGAGGCAACAGTAAAAACCGGTGCGGGCACATTTGTTTGGCGCGTGAAGAAAATTGAGTATCAGCAATAGTTAGCTAAATACATTAAGCATCAACAAAAAAGCCCCGGATTTTTCAATCTGAGGCTTTGTTCGTGATCCCGCTGGGATTCGAACCCAGGACCCATACATTAAAAGTGTATTGCTCTACCAACTGAGCTA
>CAVQQL010000007.1:0-143055 GCA_963714945.1 uncultured Bacteroidota bacterium
CCCGGGGCGCTGCGGACACGTACACCGAAGGAGTCTCCCATGAAATCGACGAGGAATGGATTGGGGCGGGTGCGCCGTTGCGGGGCGCTCGCCGTGATGCTCGGCCTGCTCCTCCCGGCGGCGGCGGCCTTCGCCCAGGTGGAAACGGCGGTCCCCGAACTCCGGCGGGCCGAAGAGCTCCGCGGGAAAGGCGAGTTCGACGAGGCGATCCTGATCCTCAAGGACTTCCTCGAGAAGCCGGACCTCGCCCAGTCGGAGCAGGAGGCGGCGCTCCGGCTCCTCGGCCTCACCTACCTCTCGAAAGATTACCGGGACGAAGCCCGCGAAGCGGTGACTAAACTCCTCCGCCTCGTGCCCGAGTACGAAGCGGACCCGAAACTGGATCCTCCCCCTTACGTGGAGATGGTGGAGCAGACGAGAGAGGATCTGCGTTCGAAACCGGAAGAGGCCGGTGGGATCACAAAATGGTACTACGTGGCCGGAATCGCCGTCGCGGGAGGCCTCGTGGCCGGACTGGTCGGCGGAGGCGGCGGGGGCGGAGAACCGCCACCGGAGAAGACAATCCCATTTCCCGTCCCCCCGGACTTCCCCAGTAGAGCAGGAGGGAAGGAAATCATGACAAAGAACGCGCTTCTCGGAACGCTTCTCGTCTCCCTCGCCCTCCTCGTCGCGGGAGGAGCGCGGGCGGAGACCATCGTCCCCGGCGGGTCGATCAACAACGAAACCTGGACACCGGCCGGCTCACCCTTACGTGGTCGAGGGAGACCTCACCATCAACAGCCTGGTCATCCAACCGGGCGTGACTGTCGAGCTCGACAGCGCCGTGGAGATCACCGTGGCGGGCGATTTCTCCGCGGTGGGTACCGAGGTCGATTCCGTAATCTTCACGCGCCGGGATCCGGCCCACGGCTGGTACGGGATCTTCTTCGAGAACAACAACGGGTTCGAAACGGAGATGGCCTTCTGCATCGTCCGGGGCTCGGTCAACAGCGGGATCCGCATCACGAACAGCGATTTCGTGCTCCGGAACTCCCTCATCACCGGCAACAGCGCGTCATCGGGCGGGGGGATCCTGTTCCTCATGAACACCGAGGCGGCGCCGGACACGTTCTTCCTCCGCCACTGCCGGATCGACGACAACTACGCCTCCTCCACCGGAGGGGGCGTGATGGCGAACATGGGGGGGACAGTGCTCCTCATGGAGAACTGCTCGGTCAGTTTCGATACTCTGGGGACCTCCGGAGCGAATGGATCTCGGGCTGGCGGCGGGATACGAGCGATCACCAGCGGAGAGGGCGCCCTGATTGTTCGAAACGGCATTTTCGAGGGAAACGCCTGTTATTCTCGCTGCAATAATTATAATTGCAGGATTTCTGCCTACGGTGGAGGAAATCTACAACAAAGGGAAGCTCGAACTTCGAAATACATTGATCCGGGGTAATCTGATTCAGGCGTACGAGGCGTCTTCCGGCGGGGGCCCTAGCGAGAATGCCTACAGCTATGGAGGAGGCATCTTTCACGAGTCGGGGAGCGCGGAAATCGTCAACTGCGTATTCTCGGACAACGTCAGCTATGCACCGAGTTCGCGCCCCAACCCGTACGGAGGAGGTCTGTATGTTGCCGGTGATTCCGCAACGGTAACCAACTGCACCTTTGCCTACAACACGCCGGAAGCGGTCTACGTGGGCACCGCGGGGCTGATCGCCCGGAACTCGATCTTCTTCTTCAATCCCGACGGGGGGACCGGCGGACAGGTGCTCGGGACGATCACCAATTCCCCGGCCGTGACCTACTGCAATATTCAATCCGGATTCGACGACGCCGAGTTCTCGAATCTCCACGCCGATCCGGTCTTCGTGGGGCCCCCGGCCAATCTGTTCGTCGCGGCGAACTCCCTGCGTGGACGCCGGCGATCCGGCGGCCGAATTCGAGGACGAGTGCCTCGCGCCCACCGGCCCCTCCTGGGGGGGTGATCGAAACGACATCGGCGCGTCCGGCGGTCCCGGGGCCTGTCTCGGAGTCGGTCCTCTTCCCTGCTCCACGAAGGCCCACCGTCCGCTCCCATCGGCTTCGCCGCCGCGTCGGACACGGACTTCGTCACCCTCTCCTGGAACGGCAACTGCGAGGCGGATGTCGACGAGTACCGTGTCTTCCGCGCTACGAGTGAGAATCCGACGACCCAGATCGGAGCGGTCCCGGCGGGCACGACGGTGTACGTCGACGAGGCAGTCACGATCGGGACGAAGTACTACTATCGGCTGAAGGCCCACGACACGGAGGATAGCCTCTCCGAGCTTTCGAAGCAGGTTTTCATCACACCCGGGCCGAGGCCGTCGGCGCCGGACAGCCTGGTCGCGGCGGCGGGATGGGAGACGGTCGCCCTGACCTGGAAGGCGAACCCCGGGGGAGAGAGCGTCGCTTCCTACCGGATCTATCGCGACAGGGAGTCCGGGCCCACCACGCAGGTCGGCACGGCGAGCGCGGGGGCTTCGTCGATCGTCTCCTATACCGATTCGGAAGTGGAGAACGACTCGACCTATCACTACCGGGTCACGGCGGTGAGCGGCGCCGGCATCGAGGGGGACTTCTCCGACGAGGTGACCGCCACGCCGGGGGACTACACGCCCCCCGCCGCGCCGACGAACCTGAAGGCGACCGCCGGCAACGGCGTGGTCACTCTGACGTGGGACTCGAACGTGGATGCCGACCTCGCCGGCTATCTCCTCTTCCGGGGCGAGACGGTCGCCCCGACGGTAGTGATCGACACGGTGGCCCCCTCGGGGACCGCCACCGTCTCCTACGCAGATACCAACGTCGCGAACGGCGTGACCTACAGCTACCGCCTGAAGGCGTTCGATTCGGAGGGGAACGTGAGCGGGTACTCGTGGGAGAAGAGCGCCACGCCCCAGGGCTACGTCGATCTCTCGGTGGTGAAAACCGTGAACACCGGGAGCCCCGACGTGGGCGAAATCGTCACGTTCCACGTGGCCGTGTCGAACGCCGGCCCGGAGCAGGCCACGGGCGTCTGGGTGCGCGACGAACTGCCCGACGGGCTCGCGTACCACTGGAGCACGCCGGGCCTCGATTACGCGGACGGCCTCTGGAACGTGGGGACCGTCTCGTCGGGGGTGACGGTCTCCCTCGACGTGCAGGCCGTGGTCGAGCGCTCGGGCGCCCTCGTGAACCGGGCCGAGATCGTCGCGAAGGCCCAGACCGACACGGAAGCGGCGAACGACAGGGACAGCGCTTCGGTCACCGGCCTCCAGGCGGACCTCGCGGTCCGGAAGAGCGTGGACGTGGTGAGCCCGTCGGTGGGGGACACGGTGACCTACACCGTGGTGATTCAGAACAACGGGCCGAGCGAGGGGACGGGCGTGGCGATCACCGACAACGCGCCCGCGGGGATGAGTTTCGTCTCCCACACCGCCACGGCCGGATCGTACAACGGCTCGGTCTGGACCGTCGGCGCCCTCGGTATCGGGGCGGCCCACACGCTCCAGGTGAGGGGCGTGGTTCTCTCTTCCGGGTCCCACGTCAACTCGGCTTCGGTCACCGGCGCGGACCGGCACGACCCGAACCCGGGGAACGACGTGGCGAGCGTTGCCACCGTCTCCGACTCCCTGGCCGATCTGGCCCTCCTGCTTCAAGTCGACGAGGAGCGGCCGAACCTCGGGGACACGATCACGATGGGCTGATTTTGACAGTCTTTTCAGGCTGTCATAAACCGTTAAAACCACAAGAAGGTTATGTGGAAGTTACCGGCGGAAAAATTTGGTATAAAGTCATAGGGTCAGGCCCGGGAAAACCATTGATGGTGATGCACGGCGGGCCTGGTGGCAGAAGTTGTGGTTCAATTGCTGCCTATCAGGTATTGGCCGATGAACGACCTATCATATTTTTTGATCAGTTGGAATCTGGGATGTCCGATCGTCCAAACGATACCAGTTTATGGAAGCCAATCTACTTTGCACAACAGGTGGAGGCTTTAAGGAAAAAACTAAACCTCAATGATTTTCATCTTCTCGGAAGTTCGTGGGGTGGGTCTGTCGCTATTGAATACATGGCAACGCAGAATACCGATGCGGTGGCGTCAGTGATCTTTGCAGCTCCATTAATAAGCACAACCCAATGGATGAAGGATTCTAAAGTACTTATTTCGAAACTTTCTCAGCCTGTTCAAGACACCATCAATAAATACGAGGCCTTACATGACTACACTGCTTCTCCCTACTTGGCAGCAACCGACACTTTTTATGCAAATTTTATGTCCAGAAAAAAAGGCCAAGCACCTGCAGTGGAATGTGATGGTGTTCCCAAATCTAACAGGAGTATTTATGAATATATGTGGGGGCCTACTGAGTTCAATGCTACGGGTACGCTGCGTGCATTCGACAGAATAAATGACCTACGTTCCATCACCAAGCCCACACTTTTTATTGGTGGAGAGTTTGATGAAGTGCTGCCACAAACCTTGTATTTTTATCAAACATTGGTAGCCGGTTCTTCAGTGGCTATTGTTCCGAACGCCGGACACGCCAAGATCAGCGATAATCCGGAGGACTATATGCGCTTGCTCGACGCGTTTCTCGTCGAAGTGGAAGGACATGCCAACTAGTTGGCGTCAGCTGAAAAACCAGCTGACGATGCGATAGCTTATAAATTAAATGTTCTCCAACTTTAGCCGACTTCGTTATCTTTGAACAAGGAATGGATAATAGGCGTCCACATAGCTCTTACAATCAATAAACAGCTAATCACCGTCAGAAAGCTATTCGGGCAGCCTGTGCTAAAAAAGGTGAATGACCAACGCGGGTGTTGGTGATAAAGGGCGCAATAGCTATCTTCGATTACCGACCTCATAGTGCGCTGACCCTATCATCAGACCGAAAGTGCGGGTCAGCGCTACAGGGTAGAATAAATAAACAGATGGCTAGTAAAAATTGAATGTGAGAACATTAACGTCCATAGGCCTAGTATTCATTTTAGTTGCGTGCTCGGAAAATAAGGCATCCAGCGTAGATTTTATGATCGGAACTTGGAAGATGGAAGGGAAAGATCAATATGAAGTATGGGAGAAAACCAAGAACAAAGAATTCATTGGGTATTCATATAAGATCAACAATAATGAGAAAATAATTACAGAGACATTATCAATAAAGTTAATGGACGATCAGATTTTCTATGAAGCCACGGTTCCAGATCAAAATGATGGAAAAACGATTCGATTCACGCTGAATGCTGAAATAAATGAATACTTATCATTTGAAAATATTGAACACGATTTCCCGAAAAAAATACAGTATAAAAAAATAAACGATGACGAAATTGAAGTAACAGTATTGGGAGACCAGGATAACGGATTTTCATATACTCAAAGGAAGCAACCAATAGAATGAACTTCAAACGATTGGGAGTTTCGTCGTTTTTGGCAGGCCCGAGATGAACCCGCTAAAAAATCAGTAGTATAAACCCTTCAACTAATCTTGGATTATCGCTGTCACGGTACTCAGCCCCCACTTGGAAGTACGAGAAAAGAGAAAAGAGAAAAGAAATGAAAATATTACTGCAATTGATGTTCCCGCTCTCGCTATGGTTCTATTCCTGCCATACAAAAACAGAAGAAGCTCCCATTGAAAAATGGAAAGTCGAAATTCTCAATACAGAACAAGAATTTGCTGAAGTTGCCCAGCAGAAAGGCATTCCAGAAGCATTCCTGATGTATGCCGCAGAAGATGCTGTACTTATGCGAAATAACAGTTTAATTATAGGAAAACAATCTATGCGAGAAAATTTTGAATCCATGAAATCAGCGCCACTAAATCAAACCCTTTCATGGAACCCGGACTTTGTCGCGGTAGCTTCATCGGGTGACCTGGGATATACCTATGGCAAGTATACATACACAACAACTGACTCAATAGGTAACACCAAGGTGGAAGAGGGAATATTTCATACTATTTGGAAGAGACAACCAGACGGAAAGTGGCGATTTGTTTGGGATTAAGAGGAATTATTGAAATTTACAACGAGCCGATCATTGAGAAACATTCGGAGATGCAGTTGACGATTTTCATTCTAAAGGATGAATAAATCCAAATATCTATTTCAATTGAAATACGTAGTTTACGTTATAGAATTGTCCAGGCGGGTATTTACAGAAAATGCCAGGTTCAGAGCAGCCAACCCACAATTTAATGGCGTGCTGCAATGTCTGTATGTAGGCATGACGAGCAAGACACCTGCGGAACGATTCGTACAGCATAAGATGGGATACAGAAATAAGAAAGGACATAAACTGTCTTCCAACATCGTGCAAAAATATGGTCTGTATCTGCGCCCCAGCCTGTACAATCATATAGATCCAATGACCAGAACAGAAGCCCTCAAGATGGAGGAAAAACTCGCTTTGGAGTTGCGCAGGAAGCGGTACGCCGTATGGTTTAATTAATGCTGCCCCCGCGACTACCGATTTCTCATCTGCCCGAATAGAAAATACGTATTTTTAGGTGGACATTTTGCTTATCATACGGCAATAAGCTCCTCCCTAACCGCCGCGGGTCATGTATATAAACCAGGCAAGAATTCAACAAGCAATGAAGACGCCGAAAAACGAAACGAGAGAAAAGAAACAGTCATAAAAAACACAACTGTATGATGGTGGTGATAGTAAACACTGGTAGTGGTCGACAAATTCGAATACGATACTGGCCACATCGCTCGTACAGGCGTTTATATTCTGCAGTACCGAATCACCATTGTCCAGGCAAATATCTCTGAATGCATAAGCTGGCCCTAATTCTCGGCTCATTAATACTTTTGACCGATCCCACTCAAGGTCAATCGAATTATCTCGACTACCATAAAAATATAATTCTCGCCGAGAATTTAATAACAAAGCATAAATATGATCAAGCTTTATTTGAATTCGAAAAGGTTTTCAAATTATACCGCTTCATCTTCCTAAGAGAATATCAAGTTGCATGTCAACTAGCATTACTAACCGGGCGTAAAGACAAAGCATTCCAATATCTTGAATCAGGGATCTCAAAAGGCTGGACACTTAAGCATATTAGACAAAATAAGTTCTTATCCGAACTATTAGCGGAGCCTAAATGGAGAGAAATCAAGTCCGGATTAAAATCTAAAACAGAGTCTCATAGCCAAGAAATTAATCAATCTCTTCGATTAATCGTCCATGAAATGTTTAGGAAGGATCAGCGGAAAGCATTTGGCGCTATATTTAGAATTGGAGATAAGGCTCAAGAAAAATATGGATACAAGAAATTTGGACCTCACAGTGAATTGCAATTAGCAGAACTGGATCGGATACTGGACACTTACGGATATCCGGGGGAACAACTGATCGGTAATGACTATTGGATGTCTACTATAGTAAGCCATCACAATTCCGCTTCCAAACAATACGTGATGAAAGACACGATATATCAGCATCTCAGACCCAAATTGCTAAATGCGATTCGAAAGGGAGAACTCTCACCGTACGAATTTACCTTAATGGAAGATTGGAAGACAGCCGTTGAGCACAATCACAATTCGACATCATTTGGATTTATTGGATCAATTCCAACTGCCGCGTTATTGAACGAAGTTGAGCAAAATCGCCTCGCGATTGGTATTCGAACTATTGCAATACGGAACCGTCTGATTGACATTGAAGCGGAAACTGGAATGAACTTCTATCTTCCAGGTAAACCCTGGCAAAAGGGAAAAATTGTGATTCCTGCAGCGGCGTCTGGTCCAGAGCGGGTAAAGCGTGAGGATTGAAAACATTTAATCGGACAAAAGTCTTTGAACCAATTCGAACACGCTATCTGAATTGCAATTGATAAGGGCTTCATGGAAATGTTCATTTATCGACCTTAGCCAATTCACCAGCATCGCAGAACAAACGCCACAACGTATACTTCTGAGCACGACAATGCACAAAGAGATGAAGCAAAGCCTGATAGAATCGGCAACGACTAATCACACCCGGGGCAACAACTTTGTCCATGCCAGTTTGTGTGTGGGATGTTGCGTTGAAGTCCAGTTTTCTTAATTTCGTCCTGGCGTGTGGGAAAGGATGGAGCTTATGAAAGCCAAAGCTTTCATATTGCACAGGCTGTTCGCTGCGATCCAGCGGAAAAGTAAAGTGACTATCGTAATTATTGTTGGTATATGATAAGACTTCCTTCCGCAGCAGCGTATTTCACGAGCGTCTTGATACTCGCTTTTATTTCATGCAATCCTGCAGTCCGACAGGAAAAAGCCGGCGTTGTGTTACCAATTATACCACAACCCAACGATGTTCGTGTGTATGAAAGTCACATGCGAAACGGTGTCTGCCGCCGCTTGGTTGTCGGCAGCACAGCAAATACTAACAATTACTCTTGCTCAAATGACGAATGAAAGCTGTTCTATGTAGGAAATACGGACTGCCTGAAAAGGTTCTTGAAATTAAAGCGGTAGCTAAACCTACTCCAAAAGCGCATGAGGTTCAAATAAAAATTCACGCTACTGCCGTCAATGATTATGACTGGAGTTTAGTCAGAGGTCAACCGTACTTGTATCGACTTATGTTCGGTTTGTTCAAACCTAAACATCACATTTTTGGAATGGAATTAGCCGGTGTAATAGAAAGCGTTGGCTCACAAGTCTCGGGTTTGAAAGCTGGCGACGCTGTTTATGGGGACACATCACAATATGGATTTGGGACTTTTGCCGAATACATTTGTATTGACGAAAAGGGTGTGACTAAGAAACCTGATGAATTAAGTTTTGAAGAAGCCACAGCTATTCCTCACGCATCGTTACTGGCTTTGCAGGCACTTAGAGACCTCGGACAAATCAAGCACGGACAAAAACTCCTTATCAATGGAGGCGGTGGCGGTGTTGGGACAATAGGACTTCAATTAGCCAAACTCTATGATTGCGAAGTGACCGGAGTCGATTCTAGCGAGAAACTTGATATGATGACGTCAATCGGCTTTGACTTTGTATCTGACTTCAGGGAAATAAACTTTACAAAAAATGGAAAACAATACGATTTAATTCTGGACTGCAAAACAGATAAGTCTGCATTTTCTTACTTAAGGTCATTAAAGCCTGATGGCAAATATATAACGATTGGCGGCAAACTGAGTAGCTTGATTAATGTTCTGTTTTGGAGCAAACTTGCGTCATTATTCACGAAGAAGAAGCTTCAAATACTCAGCTTGAGACCAAATCAGGGTTTGGATTATATTGGAGAGCTTACCAGGCAAAACAAAATCAAGTGCAAAATTGACGGTCCATATTCACTGGAAGACATTCCAAGACTAGTTCAGTATTTTGGCGAGGGGAAACATAAAGGGAAAATCGTAATAAAAATCATCTAAGATAAACAAACACAACAATCGATTAATAAATAGACAGGTTGAATATATCACACAAAATAATCGCACCATGGATCTTATTAATTCCCTTTTGAATCTTCTAAAGGAGAAACAAACAGTGTCAAAAGAAGACATTCCACAAGGCTATTGCCCCAACTGCTGGGGGAGACAAGAGTACGGCGGCCAGTTCTTTGAAGCGGTGAAAAATAACAACGTAGATGTTAATAGCCCGAATCCAAATGTGGGTTGGATACAAGATTATGCTAACAAGCACCTGTCAGCAATCGAACTGAAACACGAAGATGATATGTTGATTTGTCGAAAATGCAAATTGACTTACCGACCTACATAAGCCAAGTATCCATAAAACGGCACCAATGGCAAACCTACACGATAATCCTTTTTTAGAATCAGATACATAACATGGCAACCAAAATTAATATCAAGAATCTACCGTTGGGTTATCAATCCATCATCACAAATGGTAAACACACTATTGTTGGGGATGAACCCATTCCGAGCAGAGGAACGGATTTGGGATTGGCTCCCACGGAATTGGTGTTGGCGGGCTTGGCGATGTGCAAAGTAGCAACGATTCGATTCATCGCCCGAAAGAATGGTTGGGCGCAACAAATTCGTGATGTGGATGCGTTCTTGGAGCAGGAGGTAAAACGGGGCAGTGATGGGAAATTACAGACGAACGTAAAAGTCTCGCTTCGCATAGAAGGTGATTTAACAGATGATCAAAGGAGTGAACTCATAAGACAGGCGGACAAATGTTATATCCATCGCATGTTAAATGGTGACTGGAGTATTGAGGATGCAAGTGAAGCGACCGGTTGAAAGCCAAATACGGAACACGCAGCAAATTAAATGATGATCATCATCGAAAAATGGAATGCGAACTGGCTGGAAGGCGACCATTAAAGCAAGACCGAAAATCCGTGTTCCTCGGACCGAAAGGTGTCAAGATAGATCAACAACATCCTATTATTTGCCAATTCGTTTCGACAAGTATTTAACAACGACGATAGAAAATTAGCACTCGGGAACTGTTTTACTCTAATATTCAAATGGAAATAGGAATTGATAGCTTTGCTGCGACACCGCCAAATTCAAAAATAAGTAACGCGCAGGCACTAAGCGAATTGTTAGAAAGAATCGAACTTGCCGATAAAGTTGGTTTGGATGTATTTGGTATTGGAGAGCACTACAGAAAGGAGTTTCTCGATTCAGCGCCGGCAATGATCCTCGCAGCCGCAGCAGCGCGAACTAATCAAATTCGCCTAACAAGTGCCGTTACCGTGCTTAGTGCCGCAGATCCCGTTAGAGTTTTTCAAAACTTCGCTACGTTAGATCTAATTTCGAAAGGTCGGGCAGAAATAGTCGCAGGCCGCGGTTCATTTACAGAGTCCTATCCCCTATTTGGTTTAAACCTTGAAGACTACGATGCGCTCTTCTCCGAGAAGTTGGACCTGTTACTTAAGATTCGTGACAATGAAGTTGTTAATTGGTCAGGACAATTTCGCTCTGCGCTAAATAATCAGGCTATCTATCCGCGCCCGCTGCAAAAAAAAATACCCATATGGGTAGGCGTTGGCGGAACGCCTGCATCTTTTGCACGAGCCGGTGCATTGGGGTTGCCCCTTATGGTCGCCGTTATTGGAGGCGAAACACACCGTTTTAGGCCATTGATAGACATGTACAAACAGGCAGGAGAAAGAGCCGGCCATTCACCAGAACAACTAAAGGTGGGCTTGCATTCTCTTGGCTACGTTGCAAGCAGCAAAGCCGAAGCGATTGAAGATTATTATCCGGGATACGCGGAAATGTTCACGAGAATAGGAAAAGAGCGAGGTTTTCCCCCGGTTTCGAGAGCAAGATTTGAAGCTGCAAAATGGACCATTGGGTGCTTTGCTTGTCGGAAGTCCTGAAGAGCTTGCAGAGAAAATACTTCGGCACAGCGATGCTCTTGGAGGAATATCGAGATTCACCTTTCAGATGGATGCCGGCCTGCCACATGAGAAACTTCTGAGGTCGATTGCATTAATTGGCAACAGGGTGTCGCCGTTAGTTAAGGGAGTTTTGATCTCCCTGACGGGCAAAACAACACCATCCATCAACTGGTCTCTATAAGCTTTACGCCCAGGCCTTCAAAAATGGACTCTTCAATGCCATGCGGCTAAATGATCGAGTTTAAATGAAATATGCAGCCAAGAATTGAAACCTTATCTGAAAAGAAGATTCATAGGACAGAAGATTAAGACGTCTTTGGCAAATAACAGGACTGGTGAGCTGTGGAGAAAATTCATGCCAAGGCGAAAAGAAATAACCGGCTACCTGACAGAACAATCTGTATTCGCTGCAACGCTATGACGCAGACTATTTTAAGGATTTTGACCCTAGCAAGGAGTTCATAAAATGGGCCTTGGTTGAAGTATCAGATTTTGATGTTATTCCGAATGACATGGAGGCATTCACTTTGACCGGCGGGAAGTGCGCGGTGTTCCAACACAAAGGCTCAAGCAATAACGCCAGCAAGTTTGAATATATTTTCTCGGAATGGCTCCCGAATTCGCCCTACCTGTTAGACGAAAGACCGCATTTTGAGATACTCAGCAGTCGCTACAAAAATGGAGACCCCGATTCTGAAGAAGAAATTTGGATACCAATAAGACACAACGATCCAAGGCAGTTCTAATTTGAAACAAATACGGCCCATGACAATATTCGTGTAAAGCGGAACCAAAGACGTTGCAATGGGCTTGTGAAATCCAGCCGAGCGATCACAAACTTTTTACAACCGGAAATAAAACACATTTAGATGAATGAAGAATTAAAACGCAACAAAGCAAATGCCATCCGCACAACTTTCGCCAATTTTCCTGAACAAAGAAAAGACCGTTGAAAAGGCGTGGACAGCTTTACCGGAGGCCGGTAAAAAAGGTGCCGAATTAATCGTATTTCCAGAAGCATTCATTTCGGGTTACCCCGATTGGGTGTGGCTGATACCCGAACAGTAAAGGCGCTGTTTTGAATGCACGCTGTGGGGAACTTGTTGAAAATGCTGTTTCCATTCCCGGAAAAACAACCGATGCATTGTGCAAAGATGCCAAATCTGCACGCATTAATGTAGTGATGGGCATGCACGAACGCAATACTGAAACGAGCGGCACAAGCATGTACAACAGTCTGTTATTTATCAATGACCAGGGCAACATTTTGGGAAAACATCGCAAGCTGATCCCCACGGGCGGCGAGCGGCTAATTTGGGCCCAGGGCGATGGAACGGGTTTGCGATCTTACGACACTTCAGCAGGGAAGATAGCCGGACTTATTTGTTGGGAAAATTTTATGCCGTTAGCCAGGAATGCTATATACGAAAGTGGTGCTCAAATACTGGCATCCCCGACATGGGACAAAAGTCTTAAATGGCAACAATCGATGCAACATATCGCCAGAGAAGGCGGGCTATTTGTAATTAGTACATGCATGGCGCTTAAGATGAATGATATACCTGATGCATACGAATTTAAAAAACTATACCCTGAAGGAAGGGAATGGATAAATGTAGGCAATAGTTGCGTAATAGCGCCTAGCGGAGAAATTTTGGCCGGGCCGCTGGAGGCTGAAGAAGGCATTTTATATGCTGACCATCGATCTTCAGCTGATCACAGCGGCCAAACGGATGTTTGACGTCGTCGGGCATTATTCAAGACCGGATGTCTTTGAGTTTAGTCTAAAGACCGGAAATAAATAATGGTTCATGGTGCGTAAATACGGTGACGAACATCAAAAACTACTTCTAGTCGTATTTGTGATGCCGGCACTACAATAATAAACTATTAGCCCCTCCCGATATACGGCATGCGATTCGCCATGACAGTCAGAAACGGAACATTGGTATCCAATGGTAAACTGGCCATGTATAATACGGCACGGGCCACGTCCTGTAGATCAATAGTAGGCTCAATTTTTTGAGAGCCATCAGCTTGCAGTATTCCTGCTTCAATTTTTTTTGTTAAGGCGCTATTGGCATTTCCAATGTCAATTTGACCACAGGCGATATTGAATCCACGACCTTCCAATGACGTTGACTTTGTTAAGCCGGATACACCATGTTTGCTTGCCGTATAAGGCGCAGCATGGGGACGTGGTACATGGGCAGAAATAGATCCGTTGTTGATGATGCGCCCGCCTACCGGGTCCTGATTTTTCATAATTTTGAACGCCTCCTGTGTGCACAAAAAAACCCCGGTCAAATTCGTATTCATTACAATTTGCCATTCCTCAAGCGTCAACTCTTCAAGTGGTTTCAACGGAGCATTTACACCCGCATTGTTAAAAAGTAAATCCAGCCGCTCAAATTTTTCCTTCGTTTGGGTAAACAGGCTTTTCACACTTTCGGGGATACTAATATCCGTAGGAACGACCAGCGTTCGCTTAACGTCACATGCATTAGCTGTCACGATAAGTTCCTTTTCCCGCCTGCCAGCCAATACAACAGTCCAGCCTTCCTTATTGAGTGCTATCGCCACGGCCCGCCCAATACCAGAGCCCGCCCCGGTTACTATTGCAATTCTATTATACTGCGTCATCTGTAATGCTAGTTTAAATGCCCACTATCCGTTCCTCATCAATGTATAATCTAATGATTTCTTCCGCCGACCTGTCGTTTAAAAATCCCAATTCAATGGCTCTTCGCGTATCAAAATTCGGGGGCCACGTAAGCACAATACGTTGCAGAAATGCATCTGGCTCATAGGAAATTAATTTCGTTACCGAAGGATTCGTGATTTTCGACAGACTATTTATCATTTCCTGAATCGAAACAGTTAATCCGGGAAGGTTGATAACTCTGTCGTCGCCGAGTAAAGTTTCCTCAATATTAGCAGCGTGAATGAAATTTTGAATCACACACCTTGGAGATTGAATCCAGACCGCTGTTTCTGAAGACACGGGGTACGAAGCATTTTTTCCATGCAGCGGTTCACGCACGATACCACTGACAAACGACGATGTTGCAGCATTCGGCTTCCCAGGTCTGACCGCAATTGTTGGCAGCCTGAGGCTTCTGGCGTCAACAAATCCTCTCCGACTGTAGTCGTTCATCAGCAATTCCACCATAGCTTTCTGCGTACCATAGGAGCTCCGTGGCTTGGCGCTGGTTTCGTCAAAAATAACTTTGGAAACATCACCCCCAAATACAGCGCAGGAGCTAGCAAATACTATCCTGGGGTGAAAGGCGAGCTTTCTACACAATTCCAATAGTTGTAATGAGGCGTGGAAATTAACCTTCATCCCCAAATCAAGATTTTTTTCTGCCTCTCCGCTAACGATCGCCGCAAGATGGAAAATTACATCAGGCGCGCGCTGAAGAATATTACCAATAACTGCTTCATCACTGAAATCTCCCGTGATACATTCAAGTCTCGGATCTTGGGGCATCTCCTCGGGAAAGACCGCATCCAAGAGTGTCAAGGTGGAAAGTTCGTTCGAAGCAAGACCTCCCCTTTCTATTAATTCTTTGGCTAGCCTTCGGCCTAGGAAACCGCCACCGCCTAAAATCAGTACACGCATATTAAAAGATTGTGAAATTATTAAACTTCGATAATACAATAAAAGAAATCACACCATAGGGAATATCGTTGAAAATAGCAATACTTCGACGAGCCCTACTATCGCTATAATTGCGAGCAAGAATGTCCAGGTCTTCAGTCCTTCCTTTTCCGTAAAACCACTCATACGCACAACGACCCAAAACCCGCTGTCATTCATCCAAGATATAAAAAGAGATCCAAATCCAATTGAAAGTAATATATAAATCGGATGATAGGGAAGCTGAGAACCAGGTCCGATCAATGCCGCCATGATCGCTGCAGCGGTGATCATCGCGACTGTTCCAGAACCTTGCGCGATTTTCATGACCGCAGCGACCGTCCAGGCAAGGAGTATATAGTGTACATTAATTCCTTCAGTGGCTATACCGATTGCATCTCCAATGCCACTATGCTTTATCATTGCGCCGTAGGCTCCACCGGCGCTGGTGATGAGGATAATGATGCCTCCAACTTGCAGCGGCTTTGCAATTGCATCCCACAGTTCTGTCGACCCCAGCTTCTGGGTCTTGGCCCAAAGGACAAGCGCAATAAAAGCGCCGACGCCCATCGCAATGTTTTTATTTCCCTGGAAAGCAATCCACGCCGGAAGGTCGCCAGTGACTGTCTCTACTAGGGAAGCCAGGCTGATCATCAAAAGCGGAACGATAACCGGCAGCACCGAAAGCGCCAGAGAAGGCGGATTTTGGATGGAAGTTACGTGTGCATCGGTAACCCGCACCGGTATTCTTAGCTTCTTGTTGAGCCATTTTGCAACGCCAAGAACAACGATAGCAGGAATAATCCCGGCGGCAATACCAGCAACAATAACAGTACCCAGCGCAATATCAAGTGTCTCGGCCATGATCAGCGGTCCAGGTGTAGGCGGGACAATACTGTGGGTGATGGCGGCTCCACCGCCGATAGCAACAACATACAATACGAAATTTTTACCAGTCTTAAGCGCTAACGTGATGCCAAGCGGTATCAATAAGAAAAACACAGTATCAAAAAAAACAGGGATTGACAATATAAATCCACTGATGATCAGCGCTATCGGGGCGCGCTTTTCTCCCAGCGTTTTCAACAACCAGTTGACGATTTGCTCTGCTGCTCCGCTTTCCATCATTGCCGTACCAATAACGGCCGCCAATGCAATGACCCATGCTATTTTGCCCGCCATAATGCCAAATTCCGCCATGGGTAATTCCACTACCGTAACAAGGTCGTTTTGCCCAGCTATTTGTGGCAAAGCGGGGGATATGAGTCCCACGAATATTGCGGAAAGCATAAGCGCAACAAAAGGATGAAAACGCAATCTGGTAATTAAGATCACTACCACCACCACACTCAGTAGAAGCACTGCAAAAGGCCAATAATCAGAATGCGTAAGCGCTACCATAGGAATAAAGGAAGAAATAAAATTGCAGTAATGTCAGGACAGCATACCTGACCCATTTTACAAAAGGATAACAAGACCTAGCTGCGGGATAATTCAATCTTGCCGGGCTGCGCATACACGCATCTCCGACCCGGACGAAGACAGCTACGGCATAAAATGGGCATCTTCAAAACTTGCCACTCAGCTCCCTTTGGTCTAATTAGGCTAATTCAAAAATCATTAACTTAGAACAAATAACCAAATGCCATAAAGGGCTTCATGCAATTTATCCGTTCGGTCGTAACCCGGCAACTGCTTGCCGAAAACAAATCCAGTATGCATCCCCTTCACAATATCGCTGCGACTGATCCTAATAGAACATGGCGCTTCATTCAAACGAAAGAAAATAGGATGCACAAGTATCGGGAAATAGGTATTTCAATATTGCTAACATTGTCAATCCACAAATTTGATTGCGCAAAGCTGTTGTGGATTCCAATTCCGGGCATAGGCCTATTGCCCCATCCCGTTACCATGAAATGCGGGGAGACCTTAAGAACTGTCGAATCAAATTTGAACAATTCAAGAAAGGACGTGTCGCATTTCTTGGGGGATCCATCACCTATAACCCCGGTTGGCGGGATAGTATTTGCAGTTATCTCGCACGGCGCTTTCCGCAAACTGAATTTGAATTTATTGCTGCTGGCATTCCATCCATGGGAACTACGCCGGCGGCCTTCAGATTAGAACGCGATGTATTGGCCCAAGGCGAAATCGACCTGTTATTTGAGGAAGCGGCCGTAAACGACGCTACAAATGGCAGAACACCAACAGAGCAAATCAGGGCAATGGAAGGTATTGTCAGGCATTTGCGAAAATCAAACCCTGCGACTGATATTGTTATGATGCATTTCGTTGACCCCGAAAAAATGCAAGCTTACAGGTCTGGAGAAGAGCCCGATGTGATAAAAAATCATAACCGTGTTGCAGCACACTACAACATTTCAACAATCAATCTGGCAAAAGAAGTTACAGATAGAATCGACAACGGCGAATTTAATTGGAAAGATGATTTCAAGGATCTGCATCCGTCACCTTTCGGAAATGAGATCTACGCCCGTTCAATTACACAATTTCTTGAAAATGCATTTAAAATTCCCCTTGGCCTTGATGATAAAATATCGCCTCACTTCTCGCCTGCCAAAATGGACGCATATTGTTACGATAATGGTGCCTTGCTAGATATTTCTTATGCTGAATTTTCTCAAGGATGGCATATCAACACTTCCTGGAATCCGCACGATGGTACTGGTGTGCGCAGTAATTTTGTAGATGTACCAATGCTGATCAGTAATCAAACTGGCAGCGTTTTACGGTTAACATTTGAAGGTAGCGCCATTGGTATCGCCGTTGCCGCTGGGCAGGATGCTGGTATTATTGATTATCGCATTGACGATCACGAATGGCACAAATTGAACCTGTTTACCCGATGGAGTAGTAACTTGCATCTTCCCTGGTATTATATCCTATCAAATGAATTGGGGGAGAATGAACATTTGTTAGAAATACGCATAGCAAAGGAAAGGGATGAACGCAGCAAAGGCCAGGCCTGCAGGATAAGATATTTTTTTGTAAATAAACGGTAACAATGAACAAGATCTATCGCTTTGATGACCCAAGGAACCAGGGTCACTGCGACGTAAGAAAATACACGAGCCGAAATTGTCAATCGAAAATACAGTAGAGACAATGTCTTTGAATCGCAGTTAGCAAAGACGGGCGACTACTGGTAATAGAAAAATAAATCACAACACGATTATGCTTGGAAAAAAAGTCAAAAAAACATTCAAACCGGAAAAACTTCTGGAACCATTTAAGCCAGAGAATCTGATACACGTCCTGAAGAACCCTGATGAGGTCCTGCTTAAAAGTTTGCGTTCATTGACCAACATCACCGGAAGCATCACGGGTATCAATTTCAATTTTTATTCGCAGCTAAAAAGTGAAGCCAAGGGAAAAACCGAACTAACCTTTATTGGCCAAAAAAAGATGGAGGAAGTCAAGCTCCAGCTTTTTACATTCAATGAAACCTCCTGCATGGAAACTGACAAGAACGAGGACTTCCACCTAATCGATACGGTCGACCAAAGCTACAACTACTGGCTCAATGTGCATGGTATCCATGAAGTAGATTTGATTGAAAGAATCAGCCAAAAACTCGGTTTGGAAAGATTGACTGTCCGACAAATAGTGGACACTACCCAACGCCCAAAAGTGGATGATTATGACGATTACATATACTTCAGCGTTAAATCCATTTTGAAGGGAGAGGATCAGCGGCTGAACATTGAGCAATTATCCTTTGTCCTCGGCAAGAACTATGTGGTGTCATTTCAGGAAGAAGTGGGTGATCACTTTGATCACATTCGACACAAAATGAGGGAAGATCTTGGGTTGATCAGAAAAAGAGAATGCGATTTTCTGCTATTTCAACTGCTGGACGCCACGTTGGACAATTATTTTGAGACATTGGATTATGTCAATCATGAGGTTGCGCTCATCGAAAAAGAGACGCTTACAAATCCCAGGCAGTCAACCCTCTTGCTTATTGAAAAGAACAAAAAAGATGTAGATAAAATCAAGAAATCGCTTTCGCCTTTCAAAGAAGCCTTAACCAATATTTTGAAAGACCGGACCCATTACATCAACAAAAGAAACCGAAAGTATTTCAGAGATTTAAAGAACAGTTGCACAAGTGCAATTGAAGAAGCAGGTGCAACTTATGCGGCGCTCGAGAGCCTCACCAATATATACTTCTCAACGCTTAGCCATAAGATGAACGAAACCATGAAAGTACTCACCACCGTGGCAACGATTTTTATCCCTCTGACATTCATTGCAGGCATCTACGGTATGAACTTTGAATATATGCCGGAACTTAAATGGCACTATGGTTATTTTGGTATTTGGGGCATTATGCTAACCGTATTCCTTGGCATGCTGTATTACTTTAAGACCAAGAAATGGCTTTGACGGTGAAAGACAAGATTCTGGATTTTCCCACCATCACAGGATGGCAAGACAAATCGCAATTAAATAAAGGGAGACGTCTAATCACTAGTCATATTTTATGTGAGTTCTTTCCCTATTTTCACGTTTATGTTTGTCTTTTCCGCCGTCGGCTACTAAATTGAAGCGTGTGTTGAGGGTCACTGTGGCTGATTAAAACACCAAAAATAATTATGCCTGGCACTGCACAGTGTTGAAGAAGTAGCGATAAAAAATAAGGTAAATGCATACCCATTCAAAGACCAAATCAAACATCAAGCAGGCAGTACCGTTTTTCTGGGTGTCGGATATGGATGCGTCTGTACAGTACTATACCGAAGGCCTCGGCTTTGAAATGACGAACAAGTGGGTCGATAATGGCAAAATTCGGTGGTGTTGGCTGCAGCAAGGTGGCGCTGCCTTAATGCTGCAGGAGTTCTGGACTGAGGGCGATCGTACGAATGTACCAGAAGGTAAGGTCGGTGAGGGTATTTCAATCTACTTTATCTGCGAGGATGCACTGGCCTTCTACAACCAGGTCCATGCGCGGGGAATCCTGGCTTCACTACCTGTGGTGCGAAACAGTTTGTGGACGACATCGCTTGCTGACCCGGATGGTTACAATATGGTATTTGAAAGTGCCGCGGACGCGCCCGAGAAAACGGTCTTTTCTGCTTCATGACATGAAAAGTCGAATGAATGATCGCGCGTTGGGATTCCAAAATTGACCAATTAACGGCAGATTTCAATGCCGAATTCGGGGGTCTCACAGCTGACCAACTGAATTGGAAGCCGAATCCGGACACCTGGAGCATCGCGCAAAATATTGACCATTTGATAATCATCAATCGAACTTATTTTCCAATACTGTCGGCCTTACGGGAAGGAAAATATAAAGTACCCTGGATCGGGAGTATTGGGTTTATCGTTTCATTCTTAGGCAAGACAGTATTAAAGGCGGTTAACCCGGACAGAAAAAAGAAAATGAAAACCTTCCCAATCTGGGAGCCAGGCGTAAGCACAGTATCGGATGCAATATTGTCTAGATTTGAACAGCATCAACGGGAGCTAAAGCATAGGATACAAACCAGCGAGGATTTTCTTGACAAGAACACTGTAATATCTTCGCCCGGCAATAGAAATATTGTATACAGCCTGGAGACGGCATTTGATATAATCGTTACCCATGAGCAAAGACATTTGGAACAAGCCAAGGAAGTGCTTGCGCAGATGAAGTAATTAATACCCGAAGCACGAGGCCCGCGACCCTTAAAATCAGCGGCGGTAAGTTTTCAGAGCCTGTGACTCTTCCGTAAATAAAAGCGTTACTGGCGGGTGGCCATTGATATACTTTTCTGAAATGCGTATTTTTGCGAATTACCTTATGGAAAAGCCATAAAATGACGGCAAAAACCAAGATCCTTATATTTTTCCTGATTGGATACAGTACGTCCTGTATTGCACCCTTCTATGCCGCAAAAGCTCTCTGCCCGTCAGATAACAGTGAAATGTTGCATCACCAGGAAAGTGCGGATTTCCAATCTACTGGGCAGGCGTGCACAGATTGCGATGATAATATATCGGTTGGGGATGAACGATTCGTCGAATTGACAACCATCTCATTTTTCGTTCGTTCAGCCTCCTGTTCAACTCATGAACCGTTTGATTTCCTGCCAACGGGCTCGGACAATCCACCATTTTCGCCGCCGGAAACAGGCACCTGCTGATATCCGCCTCTACCTAAACGCGGATTTATACTTTGTCCTTTCGAAGAGGGTAAGCCTCTTTTTGACTGAAACCTGTAATAAATTAATTTCACAATGAAAGAATATTTCAAAGACTTCAGCGATGATTTAGCTGCGAGCATAGTCGTTTTTTTTGTTGCTGTTCCCTTGTGCCTGGGTATTGCCCTTGCGTCTGGCGCTCCTCTGTTTTCTGGTATAATTGCTGGAATAATTGGCGGTATTGTGGTCGGTGCAGCAAGTGGATCACCCTTGGGCGTTAGTGGCCCAGCGGCCGGCTTGGCTGTTATCGTGTTCACATCCATTGCGGCGCTTGGCGGCTCGTGGGAGGCATTTTTGACCGCCGTCGTATTGGCGGGTATTATTCAGGTCATTCTGGGATATGCCAAAGCAGGTTTTATTGCCTATTTTTTTCCTAATGCTGTAATCAAAGGAATGCTCACGGGCATAGGCCTGCTGATCGTGCTTAAACAAATACCCCACGCTTTAGGGTGGGACAAGGATGTTGAAGGAGATTTTGCGCTTTTCCAACTTGATGGCGAAAATACATTCACCGAGATCATTAATGCTTTCGAGTATTTCACACCGGGAGCAGTGGTCATTGCGGTCCTATCGTTAGCCATTCTGATTTTATGGGATACGGTGCTGGTGAAAAAGCATAAGATATTTCAATTGATCCAGGGTCCGGTTGTAGTGGTCGTTTTCGGTATCGCAATGAATAGTTATTATCAAACTGGTTTACTGAACTTCAGTTTGGCTGCCGATCAGGTGGTAAGTATTCCGGTACCAGAAAACCTGGCCGGCTTTTTAGCCCAATTTACCTTACCTGATTTTTCGGCCCTGAGCAATCCGGAGGTATATAAAGTGGCGATTGTTATTGCCATTGTGGCAAGCCTGGAGACGCTGTTATCCGTGGAAGCGACAGACAAACTTGACCCACTGAGGAGAATCACACCCACCAACAGAGAATTGAAAGCACAGGGATTCGGAAATATGATTTCCGGCTTAATTGGTGGATTGCCAATTACCCAGGTCATCGTTCGCAGTTCCGCCAATATTGCATTCGGCGGAAAAACCAAAATGTCGGCTATTCTTCACGGTATATTCCTGCTCATAAGTGCCATTACTATAGCCAGCGTCCTGAATATGATTCCCCTGGCCAGCTTAGCGGCCATTCTCTTAGTGGTTGGCTACAAATTAGCGAAGCCATCGCTCTTCAGACAGATGTATGTACGGGGATGGGAACAGTTCGTGCCCTTTGTAGCAACTATAGTAGGTATTTTGGCGACTGATCTTCTAAGAGGAATTGCGATTGGAATATTTTTCGGGATCTTTTACACCTTGCGCCACAGCTACCGCAACTCCCATCATCTGAAAGATATCATCACGACGGAAGATGGTCATGAAATACACCATATAGAATTGGCGCAGGAAGTTTCATTCTTTAACAAAGCAAGTGTGATGGATTCCTTGCAGGCCATACCGGCGAATTCAAAAGTAATTGTTGATTGCTCAAAATCTAAATCAATTGCATTCGATGTGATTGACCTAATAAAAGATTTCGAGAGCAATGCAAAAAGCAAGAATATCATAGTCGAAAAAATAAACTTCATTGAGCCTGTTGCAGGCTAACCAAAATCTAAAAAACTAACCTATATGAGAACATTAACAAAAGCGTTAAGAGATGCTATCACTCCCTCAAAAGCGATTGAACTGCTTAAAGAAGGCAATAGCCGATTTGTGGATAACCTGAAAATGAATCGGAATCTCTTGCAACAGGTAAACGAAACATCTGATGGGCAACATCCGTTTGCCGTTATTCTAAGTTGTATTGATTCGCGCACTTCTGCAGAACTGATTTTTGATCAAGGCCTGGGAGATGTATTCAGTGTTCGAATAGCGGGCAACATCCAAAACGAAGATATCCTCGGCAGCATGGAGTTTGCCTGCAAGGTAGCGGGAGCAAAAATAGTGGTAGTCCTCGGACACACGAAATGTGGTGCCATAAAGGGTGCTTGCGACAATGTAAAAATGGGCAACCTGTCCACACTACTGGGGAAAGTAAAACCGGCAATAGACGCCGAAAAGACAGTGACGTCAAACCGAAATGCAGGTAATTCTGAGTTTGTGGAAAAAGTAGCCTCACTCAATGTGCGCATCACAAAAAAACAGATTCTGGAACACAGCCCCATCCTTAAAGAGATGATCGAAATGGGTGAGATCGCACTCATCGGAGGAATGTATGATGTGGAAACTGGGAAGGTCGATTTTTTCGACAATGAGATTGTTACGGCAGCAACCCTATTGGTGAAAGAGTCTGTTAGCTAATCATGTCAATGGGCAGCGCTTTAATAAGCAGTTTTCCAAAATAAAACTGATCTTAAAGCGCTGCCTGTAGATTAAGATGCGTATTCGATGCGATGAAAAAACATTTGGGCATAGAAAGATCTGTTTGACTACTTCCATTAGGTTAAACCACAGGCAAAATTCCTACTGATTTGCGTTTGGCATAGGCGTTTTCGTCATTGATAGGCTCCGCTTATTGTTGCTTTATGATTTTTGTTTCCTAATTTAGGTAGTTCCGAGTAAAGGATGCAACAGGATATGGCTACTCTAGCCTAAAGCATGAACCCAAAAATGAAAGACAGTATTCAAAGTCAAGCGCCATACTGCAGCCGTAAAGTACTGCCTTTGTCTTATTTGCCTGGCCTCGCTGCAAAGTTTAGTCAACTGCACTGGCGATAAAAAGGAAGAAAATCCACCTAACATCATTTACGTACTCGCGGATGATCTAGGGTATGGTGATGTATCCGCTTTCAATGAAAACAGTAAAATAGAGACACCCAATATCGACCGATTGGCTTCCGAAGGTATTAAGTTCACGGATGCCCATACATCTTCAGCCGTTTGTTCACCCACGCGCTATGGAATACTTACCGGACGGTACAGTTGGCGGTCGCGCCTTAAGAGCGGAGTGCTTGCAGGAAATTCAAAAGCTTTAATTCCAACAACCAGGGCCACCGTTGCGTCCATGCTGAAACAGCAAAATTACCATACTGCCTTTATGGGTAAATGGCATCTCGGATGGGATTGGGGTCCCAAAGAAAAACAGGATGATGGAGACGACCAATGGGAAATAGATTTTAATAACATCGACTATGCAAGTCCGGTTACCCATTCACCCAACACGTTGGGCTTCGACTATGCATATGGACATGCTGCATCATTGGATATGTCGCCGTATGTATATGTTGAAAACGGAAAAGTAACAGCAATACCGGATACCGTAACGGTGAACACGGGAAAATACTCGTGGTGGAGGGAGGGGCCAACGGCGAGCGATTTCATTCATGAGGAAGTTACGCCTAATCTCTTTCGGCGGGCGATCACGCACATCAAACAACGCGCTAAAGAAAACCAGCCTTTCTTTCTTTACCTGGCATTACCCTCACCCCACACACCCATCCTGCCAACCAAAGAATGGCAGGATAAAAGCGGTTTGAACCCCTATGCAGATTTCGTCATGATGATCGATGACTACATGGGGCAATTGATGCAAGCCGTGAAAGAGTCAGGAATAGAAAACAACACATTGCTTATTTTTACAAGCGACAATGGCTGCGCTCCCTATGCGGGCACTGATGAACTGCAAGAAAAGGGGCATTATCCAAGTTACGTGTTCAGAGGATACAAGGCCGATATATTTGAAGGTGGCCATAGAGTACCCTTCATTGCCAGTTGGCCGGGGAAGATCGAAAAAGGTATTGTGTCCGATCAGACCATATGCTCTACAGATTTAATGGCAACCTGTGCCGAAATTATCGGACATGCGTTGGCCGACAGTGAGGCCGTAGATAGCTATAGCCTGCTCCCATTATTCTTGGGGCAGTCGCTTGATCATCCCTTGCGCGAGGCGACTGTACACCAATCAGTGGACGGAAGTTTTGCCATCCGAAAAGGGGAATGGAAACTGATCATGTGTCCGAGTTCCGGCGGATGGAGCTTTCCAAAACCCGATGACTATGCGGTCCTTGATACATTACCAAAAATTCAGTTATATAATCTGATCGAGGATCCTGCGGAGACTACCAACCTGGAGGCAACACATGTGGAACAAGTGTCGGCGTTAAAGGCATTGCTTTCAAAGTACATCCTTGACGGACGAAGTACCCCGGGGATTCCGCAAGAAAATGACGAAATCGTCAGCGAATGGCACCAAATAGATTTTATTGACTGAAGATTCTAATTCCTTGGTCAATTACCAACTGCTTCGGTCTTCAGTAATGGAAAAAATTACGTATCAAATTGCCTTGCTAAAAACCTGTTGATGGTTTGCATCTTTATTCATTCTCTTATCAAAGACACTGCAAATATTCCGAATGAAGGGATGCCCGGCCGCCGTTACTTTCAGGCCTCCCCCGTCAAATAACTCAATAATCCCCTCTTGCTCCATATCCTGTAACGTTTTAAGAATCTTGGGATTTGCCACCTGTCTTAGTAAAGCATGGCTCAAAGTACCCTGGCAGCATACCCGAAGGATGCATTCTTTCAAAAGCAGATCTTCATCTGAAAGGATATGTCCTTTAAAAATCGCAGATCCGGAATTACTGATGCCGTGCAGATAGGCTTCTACCTTTTTCTCATTTTGCGCATAGCCGCGACCAGCATCACTAATTGCCGACGCACCAAGCCCGATGAGTAAATCGGTATTGGATGTGGTATAGCCCATGAAGTTCCGGTGTAGCTTGCCAGAGAAGTGGGCCGTATACAAGGAATCCTGCGGCAATGCAAAGTGATCCATGCCAATGTCAACATAGCCGGCACTTTTGAGCCGCTGTCTGCCAACTTCATACAGCTGCCGCTTCAAGACCTCGGAGGGCAAGTCATTATCCGCATAACCACGCTGACCCGGCTTTAGCCAAGGCACATGCGCATAGCTGTAGAAGGCTATCCGATCGGGTTTCAATGTCAGCACTTTTTCAATGGTGTCTGAAATTGTTGAAGGACTTTGAAAGGGAAGTCCATAAATCAAATCAAAACTTATCGATTCATATCCGATTTCCCTGGCCTCAAACGTCAGCTTTTTCAAGGTTTTCAAACGGCTGTATTCTGTGTATCGTACGTTGGACTTTTTCATCCAGATCCTGTACGCCAAAACTCACGCGGGTAAATCCAACATCGTGCAATGCCTGCAGATGTGCTTCAGTCGTGTTGTTTGGATGGCCCTCAAAACTAAATTCAAAATCTTTGTGTACGGTTACGTCTTCCAGTAGATAGGTAATTAGCCAATGCAGGTTCCGCGCGCTGAAGTAAGTGGGTGTTCCTCCTCCCAAATGGATTTCACGGATTACGGGTTTCTTGCCAAAAATCTTTCTATAATGATCCCATTCCTTAAGGATAGCCTGTATGTAGGGAATCTCCACCTGATGGTTTTTCGTTATCCTGGTGGTACAGGCGCAATAGGTGCATAAACTTTCGCAAAATGGTAAGTGTATGTAGAGACTTATTCCTTTTTCAATGTTGGAGGCTTCAAAGGTATTCCTGACAGCATTTTCCCATTTGTCTATTGAAAAGGAATCCAAATCCCAGTATGGTACCGTGGGGTAACTCGTATAGCGTGGTGTCGGAACGTCATATTTTTTTACTAGTGCTGAACTTGACGGGTAAGAATCCATGCTTCAAAGTACATCGCCACGAAGTTTCGCGCGTATGATGTTATTCATTATAAGAGATGACTTTTGTCACTAAATAATGTGGCAAACTGGCTCCCAGCACTAATCTGTTGTGGAAGTCGTCGGTTCTATTTTTGCCGGCTTTCCGTTTGGATTTGCCTTAGTCGCTTTTGGCTTGGCATCAAACAACATTCTTACAGACGGTGAATAAGTGTCATCATACTGCCCGCTTCTCAGGCTCCACAAGAAGGCGATCAGAAACCCGAGGGCGATTATCAAACTAATAGCGATCAAGACAATAATTACGGCCATCTTATAATATTTTATATGCAATATAATTGACAGCAAGTGTAGAAAAACCAACTACACTGATACTACTCAACGGCATCAGAATGGCAGCTACCAACGGTGTCAGATTTCCGGTCACTGCGAAGGTCAGCGCTACAGCATTATACAAGAAGGATATAACAAAAGCAGCTTTGAGTATTACTGTTGAATATTTGGCCAGATCGAGGAACTTATCCAGTACATGGATTTTATCACCATGTAGAATTCCATCACAAGCTGGCGTGAAAATCCCGGTATCGTCAGTTACCGCAATGCCAAAATCGCTTTGTTTCAATGCACCCGAATCGTTCAGCCCATCTCCAACCATCAATACCTTTCTTCCCTCCTGTTGCAGCTTTCGGATGAAAGTAAGCTTGTCGTGAGGCGTCTGATTGAATACCAATGCTGTTGAAGGATTAAAAAGCAGTGTCATATTAGCCCTGTCTGATTCATTGTCGCCTGAAAGCAATGCAACACATTTTTTTCCAAGACGGACCAGCATTTTCTTAATATGCGCTCTGACTGAAATGCGGATGCTAAAATACCCTTTCAACTCACCGTCGAAGGCAACGAAAACGTAGGATGCGTTCAGGTCTTTTTTTGGATTACATCCAACGAAATGCGGCGATCCGACCTGTACAAACCTTCCATTGACCACGCCTTGAATTCCTTTCCCCGGAACTTCTTTAAATTCAGAAACTTTTTCGCTAACGGAACCTCGAATAGTTTTTGTGATCATACTGCTTAGCGGATGGGTGGACGAACTCGTGAGTAACTTTACGGCACTTAGTTCTTGCGGTGCAAGCGATCCGGAAAAGACGACATCAGGCCGCTTTCCATGCGTCACGGTTCCAGTTTTATCGAACACCACGGCATCTATTGCGGCGAGCGTTTCAATAGCATCGGCATGCTTTAAATAAAACTGATTTCTTCCAAATACCCTGAGCATGCTACCATACGTAAACGGACCGGCCAACGCCAGCGCGCATGGACATGCAACCATCAGCACTGAAGTAACAATCAACCACATTTGCGTTGGATTCATCACTTGCCAATATGCGGCCGTGAATACGGCAATACCCATAACACTCCAGGTGAATACCCGCGCCGCCCGATCTATGATCTTCTGGTATTTACTCTCCCGAACCTTCCGAAATGCCTCATTATTCCACAAGCTTGTAAGTTGGCTTTGGGACGTTTCTTTATCTACCCTGAATACAACTTGCTTTCCGACTAGTCTTCCACCAGCATAAATAACGTCGCCAGCTTTCGCCCTGATGGGTTTTGATTCACCCGATACGAAGCTGTAATCGATAAAAGCATGCTCATCAAGAAGTGTACTGTCCGCAGGGATGATTTCCATATTTCTGATTTGTATTCTATCGCCTTCCTGCAGCTCACTAATTAAAGTTGACTTCCATTCTGCGCCAACCAACTTCTGCACCGCCAAAGGGAAATAGGATTTATAGTCCCGATCAAAAGCAAGACTTTCGTAGGTCTTATGCTGAAACCATCTGCCAACGAGCAGAAAGAAAACCAACCCCGTGAAGGAGTCAAGATAACCAGGTCCCGCCGCCGTAATGATATCATAGGTACTTCTCAGAAAAAGGGCAAGCAAGCCGGCAGCAATTGGGACATCAATATTGATCTGCCCCTGCTGGAAGCTTTTTGCCGCTGATTTGAAATAATTTGACGCACTATAGAAGAAGACAGGTAGTGCTAATGCAAAATTTAGCCAGGAAAAATAACGCATCAGACTTTGATCCGCGTGATCGATACCCAGATATTCAGGGAAACTGAACAGCATAACATTCCCAAAGCAAAATCCAGCGATGGAAAGTTTAATAATTAATGTCCGATCAATACCCGGCTTAGGCGTATCATTTGCATCAAAGGTAATCTGCGGCGAATATCCCAAAGACGCCAAAATCGCTGCGAGTTTACTAAGTTTGACTTTGTCTGGCGTGAAATCGATCGTTACTGTTTTACGTGCAAAGTTCACCTCGGCGCGCAGAACGCTCTTTTCAATCTTTGGAATATTTTCCAGCAGCCAGATGCAGGAGATGCAATGTATAGCGGGTATATAAAACGTCACCCTGGCAAAAGATGCTGAATCAAACAAGAGGACTTTTTTGCGGATTTTTGAATCGTCAAGAAAGTGGAATGAACCTTCTTCTGCGCCCCTTAAGGAAATAGCTGGAAGATCATCCAGGTCATAATATGCACAAAGATCGTTCGCCTGCAGGATTTCAAAGACAGTTTGGCAACCATAGCAACAAAATGGTTTTTCTTCCAACCACAGAATTTCATCACAAGATTGCCCGCAATGGTAACATTTTAATTCGGTAACGACTTCCTCTTCGGCCAGCGCAGGACTCATCATAATCAGGCTTCAACAGCTTCGTTTTTCATCGTGTAGGTCCACACAAGTTTGTCCGTGTGATTTACCACATCCTCCGCGAGGCTTCCGTTTACAACATGCGCAAGACCCCTACGGCTGTGCGTACCCATAGCAATCAAATCTCCCTCAATAAATTTCGTAAAAAGGAGAATGCCTTCTTCCTCCTCAGGATGGTTGAAGACATGCGTTGAATAATTTTTGAACATGTATCTTTTGGCAAAAGTGTCCAACCGCAGATTCGTAACAATATCTGCGGTAAAATTAACTGGTGTATTGATCCATACGATGTGGAGCTTCGCTTTAAAAAACTCTTGGAGGGCTTTTACTTTCATCACCAGGTC
This sequence comes from uncultured Bacteroidota bacterium, assembly GCA_963714945.1. Taxonomy (GTDB): domain Bacteria; phylum Bacteroidota; class Bacteroidia; order Cytophagales; family Cyclobacteriaceae; genus Chryseolinea. The sequence goes on from CAVQQL010000007.1 coordinate 29,884, forward strand.
TTCCTGGTTTTCTGTCTGCAAAGTATTGGGAAAGACGATGCTCTTAATGGGTCCCTTGAAATAGTCCTTGACGATGAGTACTGGCACCGGTGACCGTTGAACGATCTTTTGGGCATTAGAGCCCAAGAAATACTCCGCTAAACCGCTGGCGCCATGAGACCCTACCAACACAAGATCCACGGACTGCGCTGTGATATAGTCCAGAATTGTGCTGTGCACTCCTCCCAGCTGCACTTCGGTGATCACGTTTACGCCCTCGGTACTATACTCGTCTATGAGCTTCTTAAAATGCGACTCGGCATTCTCCCGCAGTTCTTTGAAGAACTGTTGCTCGAAATTCAGTACAGGCATCAGCACAGGGTCTTGATAAACCGGAAGTTCAATGACATTCAGCAAATGCACAGCTCCGTGAGATTGCTGTGCTATATCAAGCGCAATTCGGAAAGCAAAGACAGCGGGTTTCGAAAAATCGCAAGGGACAAGTATCTTTTTCATGGGGATGCAGTTATGGATCAATCAAAAGTATTGTCTTACCAGGCGAGTGCCGTTGAGAATCATCAGCAGAAAAAATGATCTTTATCAGGAAAAATATGTACTCCATCAGTTACGCAATAATGCGAATGAGCACTACAAGTCCGCGGCCACGCACGCTCGCCCATTGGCGCTATTGCACACCTTTGCCCAGCGAAGCGGGCAAAGGTTCAAAGATCCGCTCTATTGTCTTATTGAGTCTCTTTTCTATATTCTCGGGACGTAGATCTTCGAGGATCGCAACAGCCCACCCCCGCCAAACGAGATCATTTGTTTTGGTATCCATCAGATCTATAATTAGTGTCCCCTCCCGATATTGATACGAATTCATCTCATCCCTCATCCAATAGGGGCTGTATTGGTGTCCCAGTGGATCCATCATAAAGACGGTTTTGTCCTCAACAACAATGTGGTAATGCAGCGTTAGTTCAGGATCGGCATCAACTAATTGATAGCTTTTTCGTGCCAGCACGTTATCGACGGCAGCCTTTATACGTTTCTCATTTAACTCGTTGTAATACATCGGATTCTGGTTCGCTTCCAACGCTTTGCTGGCCTGCCAGCTGTACGTGCTGTAGTTAGCAATATTCAATTCGCGATCATAGTCATTATAGACTGAGATTGCCGGCCCACAGCCGAAGGCGAATAATAATAATAATAAGGACGAACGTGATCCCATTTGAATGGATTTAATGACGTTGACAAGGTATGGTATCGCGGCAGCAAGGGAAATGACCTTTGATACCCGCTGGGATGACGTTTATCATGTTGGCGTTCGCGACAAGAACATCTGTTCTTTGGAATTCGACGGCCCCGCGGCATAACATTCCATGGCCTTCCGTGACTTGACTACACACATTCACGCAGCATCACTCCGGAAAATGCACGAGAAGCCCAAGCTTCCTGGCGTGGTTGGCTGTCCTCTCCTTTTTCTTTACCGTTACTTGCTTCAACGTACTACCATGTATTCTCTACATCAACACGGCTGAAATATCAAGTATGAATCAGGAACGAAAAGATATTGACAAAAATCACAGGCTACCGATGAGCGCGATCATAGTCAACCTATAGAATCCTTGCGATATTTATGCCATTAGTAAACAAAATAAAAGGAGGTTATATGACACTTATTAAACGTTCCGATTGGCCTTCCCTGGTGAATGGCTCTTGGTTATCTGATTTTTTCGATAACGATCGGTTATTTGATTCTGATTGGCTGCGGAAACAATCCATGCCAGCAGTAAATGTAAATGAGTCTGACAAAGGGTTTGAAATTGAAGTTGCTGCACCAGGCTTGAGCAAAAAAGATTTCAATATCACCGTTGACAATGGCGTACTAACCATTTCTTCAGAGAAGGAAGAGGAGAAGGAGCAGAAAGAAAAAGACTATACACGAAGAGAATTCAGCTACAGTTCATTCAGTCGTTCCTTCACCATGCCGGAAAACGTCAATGAGGATAACATAAAGGCAAATTATGAGGATGGAATTCTTAAACTCCATGTTGCTAAGAAGCAAGTGGGCCAATCAAAAGTTAAGAAAGCCATCGAAGTTAAGTAAAGATTTAACGTCAGAAATGCTGATAGCCCCCGGCAATGTTGGGGGCTATTCCATTTCTAAACGCGGATCAGACCAATTCCGGCAAGTCTACCAGAAGGCATGCGTCAGTTTGCACACCCGTTACCCCCTGTAAAATTACATGCATCAAGAGCTTCTCAGTCTGACCCCGTCAATCTACGACGTGCCGCGTGCTGACAGTCAACAGTTAGCGCAGCCTACGCTTCCGCTGCCGTATTCCTAAGTGAATACGTCCATACGAGTTTATCGGTATGATTGGTGACATCCTCTGCAAGACTACCACTCAACAGGTGGGCAATTCCCTTGCGCCCGTGAGTTCCTATAGCAATCAAATCACCGCCCACCTTGTCAGTAAACTGATTGATACCCTCCTCCTCATCAGGGTGATTATAGACATTGAGGGTATAATTCTTCAAACCGAAACGGTCCGCAAAAGCCTTTAACCTGGTGTTTGTAATATTATCTGCCGTAAAATGAAGCGGTGTATTAACATATACGATGTGAAGCTTTGCATTGAACAATTCCTGCAGGTCCTTCACTTTCTTGACCAATTCTTCCTGATTCTCTGTGTCGAGTGTATTTGGAAATACCACGTTCTTAATCGCGTTATCAGTGTACGTTTTAACCACCAATACGGGGGGAACCGATGCGCGAACAATCTTTTCAGCATTCGATCCGATAATAAATTCACGAAATCCTTGGGCGCCGTGGGAACCCATGATAATGATATCAACTGAATGTGCTTGCGCATATTCCAGAATTTTAAAGGCCGGCGCGCCAAATTGAAGTTCTGCGGTAACCTTAACACCCCCAATTTTGTATTTATCGATCAACTTCTTCAATTCATTTTCAGTCTTTTCTTTGAGTTCTTCCAGCATCGCTGCTTCAAAATTAAGAACAGGCATGAGCACTGTATCGTGCAAAACCGGAAGCTCAATCACATTAAGAAGATGCACTACAGCGTTGGTCTTTAGCGCAATATTCATGGCCACCCTGAACGCATCGACGGCGGGTTTGGAGAAGTCGCATGGCACCAGTATATTTTTCATGTCATTACTTATTGATTCCCATTCATAAATCCAGATCTCATTGTTCTACTTTTTTTCACTTTTTAGCAGTACCTACGCTTTAACTGGTGACTTGAAATTATCACCCAGAGACGGCAATGAAAGTGAGATTCCTCAACGTAAAAGATGACTTTTCTCAGCCAGGCTAACAAATCCGTTGTCACAGCTGCCAAAACAGATCATGCTTTTCACAATCAAACAACTGTCCCGGTTAGGCCTTTTGGGTGCATGCCCAAGATCAGCGAAACCGTTTTCCATTTTGGATTGTAATCAGCGACTAGTTTAGCTATACCTACGAAAGGTACAAACAGGATCATTCCTGACATTCCCCACAAAACGCCACCGGTAAAAATCGCGAGAAGCATCACAAATGTATTGACATTGAGCCGTCGGCTTACTGCAAGGGGAAAAATAATGTTAGCCTCAAGATATTGGACAAAGACAAAAACACCAATAATGCCGATTGGATACCAAATGGAATCATACGTGATCCAGGCAATTGTAATGGGTAACAGTGAGCCTACCGTAATCCCGACATATGGGATAAAAGTCAAAACAGAGGCAATAAAACCAAACAATATGGCATGCGGCACACCTAAGAGCAGCAATCCTATGCTATTTAGAATGCCAACAATAAGGTAAACAACCCCCATACCCCTAATGAAGCTGTAATACGCTTTGACGGTAAGCATTATTATTTTGCGCAATTTATCGCTCCCTTCCGATGGAAATATCCTGTATAAAACCGCTAACCAATGATTCCTATGGTAGAGGATGAGTACAGCGTAAACAGGCACCAAGACCAGCATGACAGCAGTATATGCCGAAGTGGAAATCAGACTGCGCAGAAATTGAAATACATTTAAGCCGGACTGACCGGTAATACTATCGATCCATGCGTTTTGTTTTACTTTTGAAATACCAAAGCCGTCCGTAATAAACTGGCTGAGCTGGCCAACACCGTCAAACAACTTGCTTTTTAAGACTGGCCATTCACTCGCAAAGCTGAGGATTTGCTGTGCCAGTAAGGCGACCAACAGAAGCCCAAAAAGAATTAAGAGCGTTAACGCTATAACAATGGCGGTCAATCTTCCAGCACCTTTTTTTTCCATCCATGCGCAAAACGGGTATAACACAAAACTGATCAGTAAAGAATAGCTGACAGGAATAAAAACATTGCGCCCGAAATATAGAATGACCCCCCCATAGATAACAAACTGGACGGTACGCAGAAACTGCGGGTTCGAGGCAAGTGGCTTTTGAATGTCCATTACATGACGTCAGTGTAAATCATAATTCCGTGATCATTGCGTGATGGGCGGTACTTATTTTCATATTCAGTGGTCATTGAATAATAATCAATTACCAAAGAATTTATTTGAATAGAGAACATAATCTTCATCTCAGGCAACAAGGCTGGAATTTTCAAACAGAAGTCTTAATTTAATTATGTGATTATTCTTTAATCGGCTTCCGGCTGGAAAGATTTCCGCTATGGCTATCGCGGTACGCATGATTTTTTCCTTCAATGATTCAGGGAAATATTCCTGGTACTTTGTGTAAAAGTCCGTAAAGGCTTTGAAAGTTTCTTCACCAACAGCACCAGAGGTCTGAAAAGTATCCATCGAAAGCACAATCAGGTGAGAGGCTTCTGTCACACCGCGCGGTTCTATATGCTCCAGATCTTCCAACCAATCATTGCGCAAAAGCATCTTCAACTGCCCAAATTCCAGGGGGGCAACATGTTGATCTTTGGCGATGGCATAAAAAAGTCCACCCAACTGTACAAAGATTTCGCGTTTAAAGCTATCCATCATCTCCTTTCTGTCTATGAATCCACTAATTATTAACGACCTCTTCCAACATCTCTTCCGCTGCTGCGATATTGGCGATTCCCTGAACCAATGCGTCCGTATTGAATGAAATGGAATCAATACCGCATTCAACAAGGAAAGCAGTAAATTCAGGGTAATCACTGGGTGCTTGCCCACATAAGCCAACTTTTACCCCTTGCTCATGGGCGGTAGCAATCAAATGCTGAATCTGTTTCTTAACGGCCTCATCATTCTCATTGAAAAGATCGCTGACGATCGCTGAATCACGATCCAGGCCCAGGGTCAGTTGTGTAAGGTCATTGGAGCCGATCGAAAATCCATCAAATAAGCCCGCGAATTCTTTCGCCAGTAAGATGTTGCTGGGAATTTCTGCCATAACGTAAAATTCAAGGCCCATTTTTCCTCGTTCCAAACCATACGCTTTCATGACCTCCTGTACTTTAACAGCCTCTTGAAGCGTACGGCAGAATGGGATCATTACCTTTACATTCTCGAGGCCCATCGTCTCGCGCACTTTTTTTATCGCCTGACATTCAAGTCCAAACCCTTCACGGTAACGATCATTATAATATCGGCTTGCGCCCCGAAAACCAAGCATCGGGTTCTCCTCCTCTGGCTCAAACATTTTCCCACCCAAAAGTTTAGCATACTCGTTGGTCTTGAAATCACTCATCCTCACGATTACCTCTTTTGGATAGAAAGCCGCCGCCACTAGCGCAATGGACTCTGCCAGCCGCTCAATGAAAAATTGTTTTTTGTCAATGAAGTGTCTGGTCAGCGCGTCAATTTGCTTCTTCTCTGGGCCGTCATGCAGTTGATCATACTTAACCAGCGCCATCGGGTGAACCTGAACACTGTTGTTGATCGCAAACTCCATCCGTAACAATCCAACACCTTGGTTTGGATAGGAGGCGTATAAGAGCGCCTTCTGCGGGTCAGCCAGTATAAACATTGGCCTTACGTTTGTCTGCGCAATAGACTCGAGCTGAACTTCCTTTTCTTCCCAAGAGTGCTTGCCGTCAAAAATCAAGCCCTTATCTCCATCAGCACATGAAACTGTGATCACCTGCCCGTCGGTAAGTTTTTCAGTAGCATCTAGCGTTCCCACTACCGCACTGATGCCGAGTTCGCGCGCGACGATAGAAGCATGACTAGTGCGTCCTCCTTTATTGGTCACAATACAAATCGCTTTTCGCAGTAGCGCATTCCAGTCGGGATTGGTAATATCAGCGACAATGATGTCACCTGGCTGAACCTTTGGGCCATCCGCAAGGGTTTTTACGATAGTAACTTTTCCACATACAATCGACCTACCTACGGCCTTTCCTTTGAGTAAAGGCTTCTGATCTATCTTCAGCGTATATTCCTTCAAGGAGAGTTTCTTGTGTTGCGCGTGAACTGTTTCGGGCCTTGCCTGCACAACGAAGAGCTTCCCGGTTTCACCGTCTTTTGCCCACTCTATATCCATTGGGAGATTATAATGGGTTTCTATTGTTGAACACCAGCTTCCAAGCACCATTATTTCAGCGTCACTTAAAATGAATTGATCACGCATAGCGGCTGAGGTCTCTGACCACGCTGTGTTGGAGGACGTCTCACTGTATACCAGCATCTGTTGCTTGTCGCCCAGTACCCGATAGACAATTGGATATTGTTTGTTTTTCACGGCCGGCTTGAAGAGATAGAACTCGTCGGTATTTACGGCACCCTGCACAACGCTTTCCCCCAGGCCCCAGGCACCCGTGATGTAAATAATGTTTTCGTTTCCCGTTTCGGGATCAATCGTGAATGCGACACCCGCACTTCCCAGATCAGATCGTACCATCAGCTGAACACCCACAGATTGGCCAACCTGCATGTCGCTGAACCCGTTATCCATACGGTATTTTATGGCTCTGTCGTTAAACAATGACGCATAACATTGCTTGACAGCATGCAGTACATTGTCTGCCCCGCGAACATTTAGATAAGAATCATGCTGCCCTGCAAAACTCGCCGTCGGGGAATCTTCCGCAGTTGCGCTGCTGCGTACAGCCACCGAAGCACCCAAACCGTATTTCTCCACCAGTTCCGCGTGACGATCTCTTATTTCCTTTATAATATGTTCCGGAAAAATCCCACCCATAATCAGACTGCGGCAAGCTGCGGCAGCTTCAGCGAGATTCTCCAGGGAAATCCGATTAATCCGATCAAGGGAAACTTGCAATTGCGGCGCTAAGGCATTGAAAGCAAGAAAATCAAAATAAACCTGCGCAGTTATTGCAAACCCATCCGGGACATTTATCCCTAGCGGTGACAAATCCCTAATCATCTCGCCCAACGAAGCATTCTTCCCACCTACACGGGAAAGGTCTTCCATGGATATTTTATCGAATGAAATGATATTGGATTTCATAGCAATTCCAGATTGCGTCTGCGCTCTAACAAACCTATTCTCGTACAAACCTACTCTCGTATGCAGCAAGTCCTTATGAGCAGTATCAGAAGATAAGATGATTATTATCAGGATTGTGAATTACCCTCTGGATGGCAGGCACAAGGCTTCATCACCAATACCATTCATTGTTGCGATGCTGGAAACATGATCCATGGCGCCAAAGCAGCCGAAAAAATTCGGTTTTGACTATGATGTGCTTTTTTCATATATTTTGTATTGTCAACAGGTGGCGGACTTGCCGTTGCCGTTATTTTGGTCAAACAGAAATCTTCGATATGGAAAAAAACGCTCTAAAAGAAAAACTGCTCAAAGCATGCATAAGCAAACATCAGTCTGTTATTGACGATTTCAATGCTCGCCTCCATGAGCTAAACCAAAGTATGCAAAATATAAATGATGAGGAAATTGACGGAGGGCAGAATGCACAGAAAATGAGAATGGATGCTGAGGCACTCGCATTAATTAACCAGCTACAGTTTGCAAATACAGAGATGGGACTGCTTCAAAAAATGAATTTTGAAAATGAAAGTCGCGCAGACCAGGCTAAACTGGGAGCCGTTGTCGCGACTGATAAAGAAACATTTTTCGTGTCCTCAAGTATTGAACAATTTAATGTTAACGGAAAGACCTATTTGGGGTTATCGATCCATAGCCCCCTTTTCAAAGCCATGGCAGGCAAAAGGAAGGGAGACGAGTTTAGTTACAATAACGTTGCCTATACCATAACGGAAATATTCTGACATCTTCCATAGCCTAACACAGGCGAATTTCAAAAAAATATGAATACCTGAACAACAGAAGGGTATTCAAAAAAGCGAAAATATCTTTGACATGCCTGAAGTAAAATCTGAAATTAGATTTTTGCGTGGTCCCCAATCCAGATGGGAAGAATTTAGATTCACGGTTAAAGTAGTGATAGAATTCATACGCGGTTTCAGAGCATTGCACTTTATTGGTCCGTGTGTTACATTTTTTGGTTCAGCTAGATTTACAGAGGATCATGTCTATTATGAAAAAGCCAGAATGGCTGCTGCCGAAATAGCCAAACTCGGGTTTACGATTATGACTGGCGGAGGCCAGGGCCTGATGGAAGCAGCGAACCGGGGCGCTAAAGATGCCGGAGGCCGTTCGGTAGGATGCAACATCGTTCTGCCAATGGAGCAGAAGCCTAACCCTTATCTGGATAAGTGGGTGTACATCCGCTATTTCTTTGTGCGAAAGACACTGCTCATCAAATACTCATTCGCTTTCATCGTTCTACCAGGAGGCTTCGGGACACTCGACGAATTTTTTGAGGCACTCACGCTGACACAAACAAGGAAAATCAACCAGTTCCCCATAATTATTTTCGACAAAGCATATCACCACGAACTATTGGAGCATATCGAATGGATGAAACGTGAACAGACAATTTCCCCGGAAGACCTTAATCTCATACTTGTAACTGATTCTATTGACGAAGCGGTTGCTTTCATAAAAGACAAGAGTATTGACCAATACGGGCTAACTTCTTTTCCAAAGCGTTCACCAACCGGGTGGCTATTTGAGCGTAATTAATCCAGGCGTATACCTAAATCCCAATATCTTTCTACAATTTCCGTCCCAATCGCCCGGATTCACAGCGTCGATTGCGAAGCACTGCTGAATTTGTTAATGGAAGACCAAAACACTTTGGGCACGCAACGCCACCTGCGAAACGGTGAATATTTTTCCCACGGAAACAGTGCAAGAAAAATGCATCCATGAAAGCGTCTCTTAAAATCCGCCGCCAGTAGCGCGTTCAATGGAAATTCCGCACCAAGTATCCAGGTGACATGATCCGCTGATGTTCAGCACTGAGAATGATAAAAATCATCAGCCATTCCGATAACCATCATACCCATTACCATCCCGCTGACAGACCTTTGTAAAATAACTGACTGATGGACGGGGCAGTACATGCAGTCTCAAGAAATTCTCAAACGGTATGAATAAGACACTCAAGATAATCATCTACACCGTGACGATCATAGCACTTGGGTGGGGAATATTAACGTGGGTTGTTGAGAGAATGGGGCCGAAGAAAAGTTGGAACATTGGTGATACAAATAGCGACAAAAAAGCCTTGATTGTTTACGATCCCGATCCGTTTTACAATTTCGATGAACAGGTTTGCCTTTCCGTCGCCGAAGTGCTTGCGGACAATGGCATGGCAGTAAAAGTAGCTTCTGTCGCTGCTGCTGGTACGGATGAACTTCAGTCCCTATGATGTTCTGGTGTTCTGCGCCAACACCTATAATTGGAGCCCCGATTGGGCGCTGCGTGACTTCATCAAGGGCCAAGAATCCTTGCATGGCAAACCGGTTATTGCCATAACGTTAGGGGCAGGCTCAACAGCGAGTTCTAAGAGAAAGCTGGAACAACTAATTTCCAGTAATGACGGAAGAATCCTGGGCTCCAATGCGTTCTGGCTGATGCGGCCGAACGATGAGGCCCGGATGAAAGAATCAAATGTGCGGGTAGCGCTTTCGATAGTTAAGAATTGGTCAGAAACCCTGGTCCACGGTACCGAAAAATGAAATAACATGACAATTATCAGCGAAGGAGTTGATGCGAATCACCCGTTTATTTGGCGACAAAACACAACTTTGAAGTGGATCGTCAACCCCGATCTTGAAAATTGTGCAACCCCAATATAAAAACAGCTTTAATTTCCTTGATGAGACCGGTGATATCGCTCGTTTCACCGGGCGTTTATTCAGGGAATGGACTAAGCCTCGGCAGGAATTTGAGGAGTTTCTCCGGCAGTGCTACTGGGTAGGTTACAAATCGCTACCGCTTGTTACTATCACTGCTTTTATCATGGGCCTGGTACTGACCATCCAATCGCGCCCCACGCTAGTTGAGTTTGGCGCAGAGTCATTGTTGCCATCGATGGTAGCAGTGTCACTAGTCAGGGAAATATCGCCTGTCATCACTGCGCTTATATGCGCGGGCAAAATAGGATCAGGAATGGGCGCGGAGCTGGGTTCTATGAAAGTTACCGAGCAAATAGATGCGATGGAAGTTTCGGGCACTAATCCGTTCAAATATCTGGTCGTCACCCGCGTATTCGCAACAACGCTGATGCTGCCCGTACTTTCCAACCTATCCAATGCGATCTCATTGTACGGATCATATTTGGGTGTTAATATCCGCGGCGCTGTAAGCTGGGACCTATTCTGGAGTCAGGTTTTTGACTCTTTGAGTTTTGGAGACGTAGTACCTTCTCTGATCAAAACTTTCTTTTTTGGATTCGCCATTGGACTTATCGGATGTTACAAAGGCTACTTTTCGAAAAAGGGTACCGAGGGCGTAGGAAGATCAGCGAACTCGGCGGTAGTTGTGGCATCACTGCTGGTATTTATTATTGACTTGATTGCCGTTCAGATATCCGACTTATTAGGACTAACGTGATTGATATGTCAGACGCTATCATTGAAGTGCAAGATATCAATAAGTCATTTGGGGAAAACCACGTCCTCCGAGATTTTTCGATGGCTGTAAATCCAGGAGAAAACCTTGCCATACTGGGCAAATCAGGGTCCGGGAAATCAGTACTAATCAAATGCATCATCAACCTAATGACGGTGGACGAGGGCAGTATTAAAGTATTTGGCGAGGATATAAGCGCACTAGACCAAGCGTTGCTAGACAAGATGCGCGCGCGTATCGGATTTCTTTTCCAGAGTAATGCCTTGTACGATTCTATGACCGTACGTGAGAATCTCGAATTCCCTTTGCGTAGACATTGGGGAAAAGAACAACGGAAAAAAGGTGCTGAAGAAGCCGTTATGGAAGCCCTTGAGGATGTTGCACTTTCCCATACCGTCGACATGATGCCGGCAGAACTTTCAGGCGGCATGCGTAAACGAATCGCACTGGCCAGAACGCTAATCCTTCGGCCCAAGATTATCTTATATGACGAGCCAACGACAGGGCTCGATCCTGTTACTGCAAGGGAAATCAGTAAGCTGATCATTAAAGTTCAGAATAAATACAGCGCATCCTCTGTTATCATTTCACACGACATGAACTGTATTCGACTTACTGCCAACCGTGTAATCATGTTAATTGATGGAAAATGCTACGCAAACGATACATTCGATAAACTACTAAATTCAACTGATCCTAAAATAAGGGAATTCTTTGAATAGCTTATGAAAACGAAGACAATCAATAATACGAAATTGGGTCTTTTTGTTCTGGCCGGTGTTCTTTTTCTGATCTTAACGTTATACATGATTGGTAAAAATCGGAATTTATTCGGTTCAACATTTACCATGAAGGCTGTACTTAGCAATGTAAACGGATTGGTAGCTGGAAATAATGTGCGTTTCAAAGGCATTGACGTTGGTACGGTCAAAAATATTACACTGCTGAATGACAGTTCGATTTATGTCACACTGACAATAGACAACGAAATGAAGCCATACATCAAACAAAATGCTATGGCATCGATTGGAACAGATGGGCTCATGGGCAATAAACTCGTGAATATTAACTCCGTGCCGGGAACTCGCCAACCGTAGAAGAAGGATCGTTGATACAATCGTTAAAGCCAATCGAAACCGATGAAATGCTTCGCACCTTAAGCACGACGAACGAAAACCTGGAAAGAATTAGCCACAATCTCCGGGAGGTAACGATAAAACTCAACACGAGCAGTAGCCTTTGGAATCTTTTGTCCGATACCGTAATAACCTACGATCTTACGAAATGCCTTGAAAGATTTCAGACGTGCTGGATCCAATCTGGCTGATCTAACCTACACAACCGATCTCATGATCAAGTCGCTTCAATAGCGGAGAAGGACTTGCTGGAACAATCTTCACAGACACAACACTCTCTGAAAAACTTACCTACTCATTGAATAAAATTCAGGAAGCAAGCGACAGAACGTCGCTTATGATGGAAAATCTGGAGTCTGTGATCGCAAAATTGAAAGAAGGTGAAGGAACGGCAGGCCTCCTCCTGGCAGACACGACCTTGCGAAATACGTTGCTTCGAAGTGGGCAGAACGTCGAAGAGGGAACGTTTCGCTTCAATGAAAACATGGAAGCAATGAGATCAAATTTTCTCTTTAAGGGATATTTTAAGAAATTGGAAAAAGAAGAGAAAAAAGAAGGCAACGCTGCAAAAGATAATTAAGCCCGGTAAATCGCCGTCACATGAAAAAGATACTCTGTCCCACCGATTTTTCAGATAGTGCTCAAAACGCTATAGCATACGCTGCAAAACTGGCACATCGCATGGGCGCTCAGCTAACACTTTTTAATGTTCAATCGTCATTGGAGAATTTACCTTTAGAAATTATTGGTACAAAATCATCAAAAGTTAAGGCATACGAAAAACTCCTTGATGAACAAAGCTTTGAAATCAGTCGTACGTTCAAAATTTCATGCTATGCTGAGGTAATATCAACGGCTGCCTCGCTATCAAAAACAATAGCCTACAAGGCTAATGGGTACGACCTTCTGGTTATGGGCTCTGATGGTGCGGATGACTTCGTTCAATTCTTCTTAGGAAGCCATTCATACAAAGCTGTAGTGGAAGTAAATGTCCCGGCCCTTGTTATACCTGCTGGCTGTATCTACAGTGAGATAGAAGACATGGTTTTTGCGTTTGACTATCTGCGCGAAAGAAGACTTCCAATAACAACAATTGATCCCATTTGTTAAAGCCTTGAACGTAAGACTTGACAATACTGGAAGTTTTGGAAGAAGCCCAGAGCGAACATATGGACATTGAGCTTCGCGAATTCCAGGAAATTCTGACAAATACATACGGTGAAAAAATAACCCTCCGGTTCGACACTATACGATCCGCCACTATCGCAAAAAGCATCAACGGTTACATACAAAATAATCAGCCGGATGCATTGGCAATATGTTCAGTCCATAGAAATTTTCTCGGAAAACTTTTCCATAAAAGTGTTTTCAAAGACTTAAGCGCTGTATTATCTTATCCTGTCTTCGTGTTTCATGAATAACCGGGTGAATCGGCTTCATCTATCGCGCCAATGGCATGGCGCTGCAATCCCGTTTCTGCGCAGGCAGTATGCGGCTGAATGAATCAGCTTTTTACAGGCAAAAATATCTCAGCTATCATGCATCGGGCACTACCACCACCATTACGCTCAATGGTGTCGAGGGCGGAGTGAATTATGGAATTATGCTTTTCAAGTCTTGAAAGTTGGTCGCTATCCAGCGACCTGAAGGCCTGTGATGACATGACCAGAACCTTTCACCAAGGTTATTTTCGACCTGCAGCATATTGCCAGCGAAATGGTTCATTTGATCGAAACTTATGTCTATGCGTTCCTTCTTGCAATCTTCGATTGATTCGACAATGGCTTTTCGTTCCACGCTGTTTTTTATAGCGTCCAGGCATATCACCACAAACTGATCCGCCACACACATCATTACATTTGTGTGATAAATGGGAAGGCCATTGGTATCGGTAGCCTCAAACGGAAGCGGTGTAAATCCGAGGCGTAAACAAAAATCATTTAATACCCTCACATCGGTACGCGGTGAGATACAAGCATAGGCTACTTTAGTATCGCGGTCAAGAACCATACTCCCGGTTCCCTCGAGGAACACATTTTCGTTCTCATAAACGGTTAAGTCTACCTGATCAGCGATAATAAATTTAGATGATAGCGTCTCCAGAATATGCGCCTTTCGCTCAAACCGCCGGTTCGGAGCATACATAGGATACTGTACGACGCGGCCATCACTGTGAAATGATATCCAGTTATTTGGAAAAATAGAATCAGGCGTGTAGGTATCCGGGGTATCGTCGATCACGGTCACGTCAACGCCTTTTCCTTGAAGGACCGATACCAAATCATTAAATTCCCGCAGTGCAATTTTCTGTGCATTCTTGTCGTTAGCGGATTGAAAGGCATTGTTAACTGCAGTTTCCGCATTAAAGGAGAACTGCACGGGCCTGATCATTAGCAAATGAGAAGTGGTTTGCATTATAGTAGACGTGCGGCTATGCGTTAAGAAGTTCGTCCCGAAGCAGCGGCATACTCATGCAATGAAAACCGCCCCTGGCGCGCGAAAGTTCTGCAGATGGCATCAATATAAGGGTATCAGTTAAATCATCTACTTTCGATTCTACCCGATTCCAATTCTTCCAGTAATTCGTGCACGTGGATCACTTGAAATCCAGCTGTCTTAAAGGCTTCAGTGGTTTTGTCATTGCGGTCGTATCCCAGCACGACCCCTTCCTTCAAAGCCAAAACATTACACGAATCAGTCCATTGCTCCCGTAGGTCGTATGGAAACTCGTTGTTTCCGGAATAGATGAATGTCACTGGGTCAGTACATTTTAGGTCCACCTCGCTGATGTCGATCAACAGGTCTTCCAGTGTTTCGAAATAGATCGGGTTTTCCTGATCATGTCGGTGAAATTGGGTAATTCTAACTGGTTCGTCCTTTTTCTTACTCTCCAGGATTTTCTCTATCGGGTCTGCTCCGTCTTTATGTATGGCCTTGCGTGAAAAATTCCCAAGCATAACCCAAACATTCCGTTTCACTTGGGTGAAAACCGTGTCGATGTGCATGTAGTCTCGCTTTTTTGGAATACGGACAACGGTGATTTTATCTACGATTTTCTTTGCAAACAACACATTGATTACCTGGTGTGCCGCTTCGATTGTCGTTCGTTCGCTGACACCAACCAGCAAATGGTTCGCACTGACCGTCATCACATCGCCTCCCTCCAGCGTTACCTTTTTGTCATCTGTTTCTTTTGGCATCAAAAAGTGGTGAGACGTATCTTCTATTTCTATGATCTTGCCTTGAAATCCTGCAAACAAAGCATGGTTGTGAAAAATGTATTTAGCTAACAATGCTTCACGTGTGCGGGCTTTCTTTGCGGGGCGATTCAAAATAATATGGCTATTCACAACCACTCCAATGTCGCGCGTAAAAATAAAATTTGGTATTGGGGCAAAGAGCATGCGACCGTCTTCCAAAGAACCACCTATGAATACTTTTGATAACGCAGCGCTGTCCAGCGTGTGTAAAAAGTTTTGAATCTCATAGGAGCAGAATTCAATCGCGCAAACAGAAGCCACCAAATTCAATCGGATGTTTTTGTCTTGGAGAATATCATCCAAAAGGCATTGCAATTCAATGACTTTGTCCGATCGATGAAAGTTTGGGCTATCCGGCTTGTAGAATTCACGGTTGCTTTCAATTGAGTTGATATCATTCAACTTCCCAAGTATTTTCTCGGGGTCGAGAAAATACATCAATACTTTTGTATAAAAGTCGTACTCGTTTTTGCGAACAGTAGACAGGTGAACGATGTCTTCAAAGAGCCAGTCTTGCGCCTTTGACGGTACGACTTTTCCCAGACTGCTATCCGGGCTGTGCACCAAAAGCCGTCGCAATGTTCCAATTTCAGATGTAACCCCAAGCGGTGATAATGTCATATATTCATGTCAAAAGTTAGCAATCAACAAATCGGCTACAATAATCACGAGCATCCTCGCCCAATTCGCGAACAATTTACAGAATTGCGCTGTGACTCGTTAACATTTCTGAGGGCAAGCTCCGTCGTCAAAGAAAGTACATCGATTCCTGATGCCGCTCAAGTAAATTTAGTCCTCAAAATGAGAACGGCGCATTAGCTTTAGATATGGGCAATCGGCAAATAATGCCTTTTTTGTGTATGAATGGAGTCATTTGGGCTTAGCAATTGATGTTGCAACCGCACCCGATTGTGCTAGATTGTTCTTTTATACACCGCTAGGAATTGCCGATACCGCGAAAGCCTTTCACGCAATACAACCCCAACAAGATGAAAAAAGTCACTGTACAAGATCCATCGACCATTACCCGGCGCGAATTTATTGGCAGAACTGCACTTGCCGTCGGTGGGATTGCCATTACCGCGCCGTCGGTAATTGGTGCTCCTGCCATTTTGAAGAACCTGGGAAAACCCAATTCAAAGTTTAACGGAGTTCAGATCGGGGCAATTTCATACTCTTTTCGAAGTCTCCCAAACAATGCCGAACAACTCCTCAAGTATTGTATTGAATGCAACATCAGCGCTATTGAGTTAATGGGCGACACAGGAGAAGAGTTTGCCGGAGCACCAAACACCTCCACGGAGCCCAGAATCCCCCAGGGGCCAAGACCTGCTGGGCCGAGGCCTCAACCGACGCCTGAGGAACAGGCTGAGCGCCAACAAAAAGCGAAAGAGATCGCCGATTGGCGCACTGCAGTCTCGATGGATAAGTTTATCCGACTGAGGAATATGTATAATGATGCAGGCGTCTCTATCTATGCGTGGAAACCAAATGCCCTCGGTGAAAAAAATACCGATGCGGAAATTGACTACGCACTACGATCCGCAAAAGCGTTGGGCGCAACCCATGTAACCGTTGAGATTCCGTCCAATGCGGCACAAAGCAAACGTCTTGGCGTATTTGCCGACAAGCACAAAATTGGCATAGGTTATCATGGCCACCTCCAGCAGACGATCAGCAGTTGGGACGAAGCCCTTGCGCAATCAAAATACAACGGTCTTAATTGCGATATCGGACATTACGTTGCCGCTGGGTTTGACCCTATACCATTGCTTGAAAGTAAACACGAACGCATTTATAGTATGCATGTAAAGGACCGGAAATCGAAAGTAAATGGTGGTACGAATATGCCCTGGGGAGAAGGAGACACGCCAATCGAGCAGGTACTGCAACTGATGAAGCAGAACAAATATAAGTTTCCTGCAACCATTGAGATGGAGTATGATGTCCCGGAGGGTTCTGATGCTGTGAAAGAGGTTGCCAAATGCCTTGACTATTGCAGGAAGGTGTTGGAAAAGAAAACATGACAGGCTGGTTCGGTAAAAATCAAAACCTTTGACCTGATGGTCGAAGGTTTTTTATGCAGTTAGTATATCCACACTTTCCGGTAAAACACTGTTTCTTGTGTTTCAATTTTGATTACAACCATGCCCGCTGATGGATCAACGTCGACTTGAAGAAGCGATTCATTTTCAAGATAAGAATAAGTGCTTCTAATTCTTCTTCCGGTGACATCCCATACTTCAACATTTTTGATTTGATTAATGCCCGCAATATTGATTATTCCCGTTGATGGACTTGGATAAAGCGCAATGCCCCCGGGTATATTTTCCACAACACCCGTTGTAATGTTCCACAACGATTTAAGCGTTTCAATCTCATTTGGTGATAATGCTTTGTCATATATCCTTACCTCATCGAGGCTTCCGCGCAAGAAGTAGTTGGTCGTGTTTGTATCTTTTCTTCCAAATGTCAACGCCTTTGTGGTCATCGCCATGGGTCCGCTGTCGGCGATAAATGCGTCCAACACACCATCAACATACAGTTCCATTGAATAGCCGGAATAAACAACGGTAAAATGATAATATTGATTTAACTGAAGTGGAAAAGAACTATCGAGGTCTCTGGTTCCAGTTGCAGTTTTGACAGTCCAACGAAGTTTCCTGTCTGGTGTTACAGACACTTTCCAGCGTTCTTCCCAACTCCCGTGTGAAAGGATAAATGATTCCTGCGGGATGGCATCAAGTGTAACCCAAAACGAAACGGTTATCTGATCCTGAAAATTCAGGCTTGCTTCATTTTTCACAAAAATAATATCACTACCGGAAGAAAACTTATACGCCTTGTTGACTTCACCGCGAGGATCTGTGGTTTGTTGTGCCCCTTCCAGGATAGCGTCGTGGCCATTACCACTGTAGTCTTGTACGTCACCATCAAACGGAAAATAAGCAAAAGGCTGAGTTGTGCTTACTCCATCCTTTTTTAACCAGTACGTTCAGTGGCAATGAGGCTTTCAATCCTTCTCCATTGGTAACCTCACAGCTAATCTGGACCAAACCTTCGTTTTGAGGAACATTCCAGTGAATAACTGAATCTTGTTGGCTTACCAATGATCCCGATGGGAAGGACCATACGTACAGCAATGGGCCACCATTAGTATTGTTTGCGTCACAGACAATGGTGGCCTCATTTCCCTCATTATACCAGGTTCTATCGGCAGTAAATCCATCAACTACCGGTGGAATAGGAATTTTTTCCACTACCGTAAGCATGATGCTGTCTTTGGCACTATTCGACCCTGAAGTAATCTTCAAGTAAAACCATGTACGTACCTTCAACCGCAGGAGCAGAAAAGGTGTAGGCTTTCGAGGTTGATACCGACGATAAGATTCCATTAACGAACCAGCTATACGAAACAGGCTCTGACGCATTTTCAATTTCGGAAAATACGGAGACTTGTTGATTATATGCCGCCAATGTATCCATGACGTCCAGTGATTTAATACGCAGTTTCCCATCAAAATTATAACCATAGTGAAAGTCCACAATATCACTACCAACATACAACTTTCCATTCCTCGCTTCTGGTATTGAACCCTGGGGAAGGTAAACCAAAAGCATAACTTCATTGGCCGCAGCGTCAATAATTGTATTTCCTGTTACACCGGTTTTGATGATTGATTCGGTAATTGCATCATAGATGTCATACAACTGCAATCCCAATGAAAGCGTTACCTGCCGGGTATCTCCATACGGGTTGTAAATCAAAAAAGATGGAAAAGTATTCTGCCCGAAGAAATCAGTCTTGTTGACATCAAGCTTCAGGATTCCTTCTACATCAGTAGATTCGACAATTGCCCCCAGGTAGCCGACGTGTGATGATCCGTAAATTCCAAGATTTGTTTGTGCCCAACCTTCCCTTTTCGCATCTCCCGTTCCGTATAATTTTTTACCTTCTATATTTTCTTTCAGCGCTTCATACGCGATAACAGATTGAGGATCGTGTGCCGAACTCCATGCATAATCATCCTGACTCATTTGTGGCAAGAACTGTGAATAATATAACCGGGTAGCATTTGCCAGGTTGAGCGTCCACTTTGCAATATCGCGTGCAAACCTTTTATCGTACTTCACTAAGGGCACTAATGCCGCAACCTGTTGAAATCCGTTCATCGCAAACGCATAATCATCTCCGGCATCATTCGCTTCGCCAATCAGTCCGGAGACATCTGAACCGTTCCACTTGCCTGCGATAACCCCCCATCCACGCAGCGGGCCACGATCGAAACACCAGTTGACAATCTTTCCTATATCGTATTGGGTGCCCAGTTCAGCATTCATTTTGGCCGCAATAAATGCTCCATAGGGTAATTGCAAGTTCATATCCTGGATTGACATTAAGGTTGGATAAGAAATCCATCGCCATTTGGGCACCAGACAAATATTTTTTATCGCCGGTGTGAAGCCATGCATGGTACAAAATCCAGCATATCGTTCCGGCAGCTTCAGGTTCAATGACGCCCGTATCGTTTGGCGTCATGCTGGAGAGATACCATGCACGGTAATTCATCTCAGGAGTTTGCCATGGCGAGGTTGATCCGCCCATGGCGTAGACCGCAGTTCAACCAAAGATCCGCAATGGTTGTAAATTGCGCATCAAGATCAAGCACGAGTGGATACTGCGAATACAATTGATAAAAAAATACGTTGGGCATAAGATCATACCACCAATCCGCACCACTTGTTGCCAAATATCCATTCAGGTAAACTTGTTGGCCATTTGCCTTATTGAAAAAATCCTTTGTTTTTTCAACCCAGTTTACGCCGACCTGGTTGGATTTATCGATTCCTATCAAAGTGGCACCGATGATGGCAGGTATAATACTGATCGCTTCTGCCTGGTTGCCACCTTCTGCAGAGCCTACATAGGTGTCCAGCAGAATTGGTTGAAGTGCTGGATAATTGATACCATTCGGACTTCAGGTGAAGGAGTGGAAGGAATTGACCTGTAGAACTCGTTGAAAAAATAAGTTCATCGTATGCCAAGGCCACGTCTTTCCAATCTCGCATCAAATATGGGGAAGGAAGGTTGGGCATTTGCTGCACTCTGCTAATATCGATCTGCCCTACCTGGGCAAAAACGGTACCATTCAAAACTACCCAGAAAATCAGGAAAATCTTTTTAACAATCCATATGCCAATCCGTTCCCTGTTTTTCATCTTGTTGGAATAACTTTCTTTGTTGACGTCTCAGAAACATACGGCGACCAAAAGATCAATCACGCGCAAGCTGATAACTTTGTTTTGAGGCAATAAAAAAGGAACAGTGAAAATCCACTGTTCCTTTTTATTAAATCAGCGGTAATCGCTTTTAAGGTTACTATGGTTTTTCCAGATCATAGATGCTCGTGACCTGTGAGGCTGAAAGCACTGATTTGTATATCCGAACTTCATCCAGTCGCCCGATGTAGAAACCTCCCCAGTTCAAATAATTGGGGTCAGCTTCATCAAGTGAATAGCCTGTACTCGGTAAATCCTGACCGAACATCAGATTTACTGGTGCGGCCGATTGAGAAATTGCAGTACCTGGCGTATTGTCCCAATCTTTAACGAGAATACCATTCAGATAAAACATCATGTGTCCGTCCCCGAATGTTACAACGATATGCCACCATTCACCTTGTGTTACCAAAGGAGAGGCATTGTCTCTGTCATAATAGGCAGGGTCGGGTGAACCATCCACATCAGCTTTGACGGTGTAGAAAGCTTTTGGTGAATCCTGGAAATTCAATTTGTAGCCGTTCCATCGGTTCATGGAAATCATGTATTGATTGTTTACAATGGGGTCATTAACATCTGCTTTTGCCCACAAAGAAATAGACATGGTCGTTGTGTTAAGGGCTGTGCTATACGGGATTTCAATATTTCCACCTTCATTGAAATGAAGCGCTTTGTTGGCGTTTCCATAACGGTCATTAGCCAGCGTAGGCATACCGCCACCCCAGTATTCATGACCCTCCTAATTGTTCCGTCATGGCTGTTGCCTGAGTAGTCCTTGACAACGGCGCCGACAGTGGCGCTGTGGCAATTTCATCAAAAGTCCACTGCCCAACCAAATTGGTCGGATCGATTGCTTCAATAATTTTCCCCTCATAGACTGTTACAGCGGCAGCTAACGAAACAGCCGCACTGGTTACCTGAGATTGTGTGGATGCAGCATCATCTGCTACTGCCTGGGCTGCATCAATTGCAGTTTGGAGTGCGGCCTGAGAACCTTTCTGGAATTGGCCAGCAGCCGTTCCCTCCGTTGTCGAAGCAATTAGCGCTGATGCTGAGGTGATGCCCGCCGTTAAGGTGGATTTATCAACTACGATTGCAGGGTCATCGCTCGAGCAAGAGGCAAAGAGCACCGCGAAAAGAAGCAGCACTCCCATAATTTTTAATTTTACTGAATTTGTTTTCATAAAGTTACTGTTTAAAAAAGTGTATAATTAATTATTGATAAATGGATTCGTGTCGAGTTCCGATTGGGGAATGAGAAAATAGCGGTGCAGTGCATAGTTAAAACCGGTTCCCGCTAATGCACTTTCTGCAGCAGCCTGACCATAACGCATCAGGTCAAAAAAGCGATGAAATTCGAAGCCTAGTTCTACCCGACGTTCTTGTCTTATCGCTTCGCGCACTGTTTGTTGATTAGAATCAGTTATGTCCGGCAAAAGATCTGCGGGTACGGTACCAAAGTCCGGAAGCTCTGCATCAAATAAATAGCATTCCCGGGCCCTTTTTCTCACTGCATTCAGTGGCAGTAAAGCTTCAGTCGTTCGGCTTAGCTCGTTCAAGGCTTCTGCTTTCATGAGCAGGATGTCAGCATACCGCAGATACACGTAGTTAAGGCTCGCATCTCCGATAATCGGCTCTTCTCTCAACGGTTGCACATGCTTTTTCTGAAGATATCCTGTGGGAGACCAGGCCGGGTCAAAGTCCTCACCGTTAACCCATTTTTGACCAATCCGACCCACCGTATAGTCTAGTCGTGGATCTGGAACATTCCCGGCGGTCACCTCAAATGCATCCACAAAATCCTGAAGCGGAACATTGAAGTAGTATCCATTGTCTTTCGCGGGGGAAAAATATTGATCCAAATGACTTCCTAATTTGGGCGCCTGCCCGCTGAGGTGCTGGAGTTCAAACAACGACTCTTTGTTGTTTTGGGTTGAATCGAGAAAGTTATTTTTGTAGACTTCTTCCAATCCATAATTGGCAAGTGCATCTAAAGCGCTTACCGCCGTCAACACATCATCCCATCGCTGCTGAAAAAGTCCAACCTTTGCCAACATTCCCAATGCAGCACCTTTTGTTGCTCTTCCTACGTCCGGGCCGCTGTACTTAACCTCCAAGACAGCGATAGCATCCTGCAGGTCGTTTTCAATTTGGTTATACACATCTGCTATCGCAGATTTCGGCTTATTGATCTCATCCGGATTAATAGGCGGGTTTAGTTTGATAGGGACCTCTCCAAAAATATTAACGAGGTTAAAATAGAAATAAGCCCGTAAGAATTTCGCCTCTCCGAGTATGCGGTTTTTAAGGTCGATGTCCATTGAAATGTCCGGCCCGTAGTACAACAGGTAGTTGGCCCTGCTAATTCCTTCGTAATAGCGACGCCAGATTTTTTCAAGGGAGCCGTTATTGCGTGAATAGGTGAACTCATCGATAAACTGGATATCACTTTGATCTCCTGCAAGTCCTCCTTTGGTGGCATCGTCGGATGCGACGTCACCAAATACCCATAAATCGTTATCCGTTGAAACAAAGGATGCCGCATTGTAAACGCCGGTAATGGCGAGTAGGGCATGGGTTTCTGACTGGTAGAAGGTAGCATTTGAATATATCCCCTGAAGATCTTCATTCAGATAATCGGAGCATGCGCCCAAGCCAAAGATCAATAGTATCGACAAAACTTTATTCAGGCTCTTCATAATATTACTGTTTTAGAAAGTAAGATTGATACCAACATTATAGGATCTGGCCGCAGGGTAAGTACCCCAGTCCAACCCGGCTGATCCATCACCCTGGCCCTGGGCGTTGTTGCTAACAGTCATCTCAGGATCAAGGCCCTGATATTTGGTAAAAGTGAACAGGTTGGTACCCGATACATAAATGCGAACGGCCGCAAGACCAAGCCGTGCCAGAGTAGTGGTGGGTACAGTATATCCTATTTGCAAATTCTTCAGGCGGGTGTACGAACCATCTTCCAGAAACCGGGTTGAATACTTTGTGTTATTGCCCGATGCATCCCACGAGGCGCGCGGATATTCGTCCGTTGTTCCGGGACCGGTCCAGTGATTATCAAAGTAGCGTTGCGTAACATTAAATGGGCGATAGAAGCCTTCAATATCACGATTCAGCACTGAGAATATTTTTTGTCCATAAGCACCCTGAAAGAAAACGGAGAGGTCCCAGCTATGGTAACTCAAGTTGAAGTTTAATCCAGCAGTGACTTTTGGAATAGCACTTCCGGAATGCGTGCGGTCATTTCCGTCAATAATACCGTCACCATTTTGATCCTTAAATTTCACATCGCCAGGTTGTATTTCGTTCCCTTGAAAGGCATGGGTAAAAATATCGGAGGGACTTTGGAAGATGCCCTCCATTTCATAGAGGTAGAATGATCCAATGGAATAACCCTTTTCTGTTCGGGTGATTCTGTCAGAACCAATTGCCCCTCCGGCAATAGGCGCATTAACTTCCAAAACCTCATTGTGCAGTGTGGCAGCGTTGCCGCTTACGGTATACTGGAATGCGCCAATACTACCGGAATAGTTAAGCGAAAGCTCTATACCCCTGTTAAGTACTTTTCCATTGTTTACCCATGGAGATTGCGCTTCACCAGCTGAAGACGCAATCGGTTGCCGTACCAGCAAGTCAGAAGTAATCTTGCTGAAGTAGTCGACCGATGCTGAGAATTTGCCATGCCACATTTCGAGGTCCACACCCACATTCAACTGATTGCTGGTTTCCCACTTCACTTTGCTATTCCCCAGGTTCGATACAGCATATCCGGTATTCTTCACATTTCCGAGCGGATAATTATACCCGGCATTGACCATATCGGTGAACGGATAGTCACCGATTTCCTGGTTGCCAATTGAGCCATACCCTACCCGTAGCAATAATCTGTCAATCGAATTATTATCCATCAACCAAGATGTTTTGTCAATGCGCCATCCCAACGATCCGGCAAAGAAATTTCCCCATCGGTTATCAAGTCCAAATCGAGATGATCCGTCTCTTCTCAGCGTGGCGGAAGCAATATATTTTTCCTGAAAGTCGTAATTGATTCTTCCGAAATACGACAGCAAAGCATTTCCAGTCTTATTTTCTTTTGTCATTCTTTGACCAAGACCATTGCCCAGGTACACCAGGTTAGATGCCTGATCAGGGAAATTCTTCTCTGAAGCATTTACGTCATAACCCTGCACCTTGATCGCTTCCGTTCCCAACAGAAAACTAAAATTGTGCTGATCGTATGATTTTGTGTAGTTGGCAAAGTTGCTAAAAGTCAGTGTTTGATACCGCCCATCAGCCACCGACAGCTGGTTGGGATTATTGATCCTGTTTCCTGATCCCCAATTGCGATCAAAGCGCCTTTGGTTAGTACTCGTAAAATCAATACCAACATTTGAAGTGAACTTAAAATCTTTAAATGGCGTGATGTCGATAAAGAACTTTCCAAACACACGGTTACTCACCCTTTTATTGTTGTTGTAAGCGAGCATGCCAACCGGGCTATACCCATCACCGAACAAATCAAATCGTTCAGGCTTGTCTGTGAATTCACCATTGGCATCATATATTGGAATTGCAGGAGTGCGGAAGAATGCATACCGAATAACACTGCCGCCATTACCGCCCGCGCCATCACCCGAACTACCTATAAGGTTTGTCGTGGCTTTCGTTAGATTCAGATTAACGCCAGTCTTTAGCCATTTCTTTACTTCTGTTTCAATATTAACCCGGGTGCTTAACCTTGTATAACTGCTGCTGCTGATAATGCCTTCCTGATCAAAATAATTTCCGGAAAGAAAATATCGGGTTTTGCCCTCACCTCCGCTTACGGAAATGCTGTGAGATTGAAGTATTCCATCCCGCAATATGGCATCGACGTAATTTACGTTTGGCAGGGTGGCCTGGATATCCTCGGTAATGAGTGGCCGGTAGAGAAGCGGATTCTTGTTTGCATTGTCATTGGTTGCCGCCTCATTGAAGATAGTCACGTAGTCGCGGGTATTGGTCATGTCAATCAGCCGGCTGGGCGACTGGACACCCACCTGGCTACTGATCTGAATCTTTGGCCCGGTACCTGACCCTGATTTTGTGGTGACAATTACGACGCCATTGGCCGCACGCGATCCATAAACCGCAGTCGCTCCTGCATCTTTCAATACCGTAATACTTGCGATGTCTTGCGTAGCGATGGTATTAATATCCAACGTGGGAATTCCATCGACAACATACAGCGGGTTGTTCCCACTGTTAATGGAGCCAGCACCGCGGATACGCACCGCCACACCTTCGCCCGGTGCTCCGGTGTTTTGCGTTACCACGACACCCGGGGCTCTCCCTTGCAATGCCTGATCGATGCTCGGTACAGGTAGCTTGCTGATAAGCTCTTCTCCCACAATGTTAACCGCTCCGGTGAGCTTTCCTCTTTCCTGGCTGGCATAGCCCATCACCACAACCTCGCCGAGTAATTTGGAATCTTCCTCCAAAACAATGTCAAAGTTCGTTCTTTCTCCAACTCCGGTTTCCTGCGTGAGGTATCCAATAAACGAAATCACCAATGTTGCACTTTTAAGCTTTTCATCGATCTGCATGGTGAAATTCCCGTTTATGTCCGCTGTTGTTCCAATCGAAGTATTCTTGATAAAAATACTCGCTCCAATAAGGGGTTCGTTGGTTGTACCCTTTACCGAGCCGGTCAGGGTAAGCTGAGCTTGTGCACTGAGTGTTAGGGTTGTCAGGATAATCAAATAAAATAGTTCTATCTTTTTCACGGCTTTCGGATTTATCGGATGTGGAGTTGATCAAAGGCCACAACGATGTTGTTGGCCACATACGCGCCTTTCTCTAATTTTACCTGACTACCTGACGGCAAAACCGAAAGCAGGAGAGAAGATTTAGCTGAAATAACAAAGCATCCTTCTTCATGTACATCTTGCAGAACGTATTCATTCGTCAATGCATCGTAGAGATCAACCGACGCAGTCATCTTCAGGATAAAAGCAGATTGTTTGAAGGGTATCATAAGGATTATAGTACAAGTAAGTCGGGAACGATTCACTGTGCGTAGAAATCTGTTGCAGTGCAGTTGAGCTGAAGAATCTTGTCGATGTTCGTTTTTCGGACAATGGCTCCAAAAATCCCGACTTGCGCTGAGCTGTAAAGACTGAACATGGAGATATCAGGCTGCCCTGATGTCCACTTCGGTCCATCGCCTATGGCGACAGGAGAAATTCCTTTCAGATCTTTTCTTCCATAGTCATCCGTTTTCCGTATGCCTTCGTACGCAATTACATTCTTGGAAATATCTTTCTCATTTGGTAGCCATTGATGCTGATCATCAATTTCATAGGGATAAAAAAGTCGTGCAGCATTGGAGGCATTTAGCATCCATTTTCCGATTGCATTGGCATATCGGTTATCATATCTCACCAACGGCACGAGCGGCCAAGCCATATCAAAAGAATTCATAAGGAAGGCATAACCACCTCCATCCGTGATACTACCTTGCAGGCCGTGCACATCATATTCTCCCCAGCGCTCAGCCATCACGCCCCATCCCGTTCTGCCGTCAGCCGCTTTGCATCCTTCAAAAGTCCATTCCAAAATTTTCGCTACATCATAGTTCGTTCCATGTTCCGCATTCAACCGTGCCGCTACAAGTGCACCAAAGGGCATGAGCACTTCATAGAACCGGCTCTCCTTCTGGCCCACAAAAGCGTCCATCGCTGACATCGATCCGTGGAGATACCGTTCATCGCCAAACTTTTCATATGCGGATAACAGCACATAAGCATGCCCGCCGGCAACATCCTGCTGATGTGGAATATTGTTTGACACACCTTTCATTTCGCTGTAATCGAAATAGGAATAGTTGTAATCTCCATGCAGTACGGAGTCAGCCTTGAAGAATTGCTCCGCGATGATATGCTGCAGACTATCGGCCTGAGGTATATTCGGGAATAACTCGGAAAGGCCGTAGTAAAGAACGTTTGGAAATACATCATACCACCAATCACGTCCATAGCCTCCACCCAGTAGCGCTACCGAAGGATTCGTGTTGTTCATCATAATGTTCCAACCATTGGATGCATTGAAATAATTCTGCGTCATCTTCACATAGTTGAATCCATTTTGATTTGTCTTATCAATGCCAACCAATCCTGCACTAAGAATGGATCCCATTGAACAAAGTGCCTCATGAAACTCTTTACTGCCATCAGGTCCTTGTCTTATGTCACCGATGACCGTGTACATACCGAAAGTGTTTTGCGGAAAGTTTCTTTGTGCGCTGTCAATCCATATGAAGGGCCGAAACTCTCCCTTTAGGTCAAGGTTAAATACATACTGATCGAAGTGATGTGCCTTTTCATACCAGTCTGTCATCTTGTAAGGTTCGGGTTGGTCAGGCATCAGGGAAATCCGGTTAATCGCAAGCTGCGCTACTTTCTTATGGTTCTCACACGAAACACAAAAGAGTAATACACTTACCAGTAAGAAACGGAACTTCATATTTTATGCAGTTTATAGGACTCCTTCACGATGTGCCGCGCCAGCGGAATAGAGGCTAACTGCGCAACAGCGATGACAATCAGTGAATATTTCAATGCAAACGTTTCGGAGATGTATGTGGCGAAACAAATAAACAGCCCCAAGCCGAGAAACCTTCCGACATACAAACCAAACTCGTGATTGAATATATAGGAGTACTCATTTCTATTTTCAATTTTAGAAACCACATCAATCACCCGCATCTGAATAGGGAAGTAAGCGATGTCATGCAACGGCTGGAATAAGACTTTGCACAATACGAAGACCATGACGCCTAATGCCGAAAATAAAATACCATTGACCAAGGTACCCGCTAAGAAGATTAAAAGACCAACAGAAAAAATGTAAATGCGATGCTCGGGTTTTGTAGTTCGACCCAGCAAATACAACATTAAGGCAGTAATAATACCGCTAACGCCCTGTACCAATCCAAGCGAACCCTCGTTGCCTATCAGGCGCATGATGAGTATGGCGGGTGCGGTTACAAGGTAGCCCTGGGCAAGGCCCTTTAATCCAGCCAGTCCCAGCATTTTCTTCCACAATGAATGAAATTTGAAATACAGAAATTTTTTCTGCTCCGGATTTTTGAATACTTCCTTATGGATAACAACGCTGGAAAGAATCGTTAGTAAAAAAACAACGATAGTAACCGCTTGATAACTGCGATTCATATTTCCCCCAAACCAGCTGTTTGAATCAGCCATCGACAGATACGATCCTACGACGACAGGAACCAAAATGAACGTAATAGTATAAAAGAAGGTCTCCAGGCCGTAGTAATAGTTTCGGTTTGAATCACGCGTAGTATTCAGTGCCAGGAAATCTCGATTAGACCAGAAAAAGCCAAAAGAACAACCCATTAATATACCGGCGATGCCAACACCTATCACCGATAGGTTCTGAAGACTCATCATAACCAGCATCGAAAGCCCGCTCAAGAGCATACCAAAGCTGTATAGATTTGAAATTTTTATCCGACTGAGTAAAAAGCCATTAATCAAAAAGGTGATCGGAATGCCCGTGTACACGGTTAACTGATAAATCGCAACAATTTTTGGATCATTAGAGCTTCGCATTATGTAAGCACCCACAAAGATTTCAATGACAGGAAGTACAAACGCGTAGATCATATTGGTGACCAGTAACACGCGCATGTCACGCGGCATCTCTAAAAAGAAGTTGTATTCTTCTTGCGGTTTTCTTAATAGTGCGGCAAACGTCATCTTTATATTGTCCATAATTTTGTTTGCCGCTCAAAGGAAAGATTCCTTAACGGGACGTTCTGAAAATGAATCGAATATTGTTTGTATTGAGAATTCAGCCCCACAGATCACTTCGTCACTCGAGCCATAGTACAACTTTATGGTGTCGCCATTCACCAAGTGCCCGTTGGTGAAGACTACATTGCCAAAAAAACCTTTGAGTTCATATGCTGCCGTTGGCTCCATAATGGGAACATTACTTCGCGCGATGACAATGGCCGGATTTTCAAGATCCAGCAAAAGTCCACCGAGGCAATAGCGATGATTTTCATCTGCACCATGATAGATAGCCAGCCACCCTTTAGCTGTTCTGATTGGCGAACACCCTCCTCCAACGCGGGCACTATCCCACATGCCTTTGCGTGTAGTAGCAATACAAGTATGATGACCCCAGTGTATGAGGTCCGGAGACGTTGCGAGCCAGATATAATTTCCACCAAGTTGCGGACTGCTCGGGCGATGCAGGGCATAATACTTACCCTTAATCTTATTTTCAAAAATCGCGCAATCCTTATTGTGCGGCGGAAAAATCATGCCCCTGCGTTCGAAGCGTTTCCAGTCACGCGTTTGCATGAGTCCGACACCGACACCAAGGGAAGAAACCATGGTATAGGTAAGATGATACATCCTGTCAAGTTCAACGACGCGGCAGTCTTCGATGCCATAGGCCTCCAATGGCCCCTTTCCAAAAATTGGGCTATATCCTTCAGGTTCAAAAAACGTTT
The DNA here is from genome assembly GCA_963714945.1 of uncultured Bacteroidota bacterium. Taxonomy (GTDB): domain Bacteria; phylum Bacteroidota; class Bacteroidia; order Cytophagales; family Cyclobacteriaceae; genus Chryseolinea. The sequence continues at coordinate 60,000 of CAVQQL010000007.1, forward strand.
TGCCGTCATCACTGCACATCAACCGAAGGTGAGACATGGTAGTGAGATATTCCTGGTCCCTGTAGCGAATCACCCGGGGATCTGAAAAATCCAGATCCGGATCCTTTTCAGCAAACCGGAGGATCTCTAACTCACCTGCCTCATTATTTATCGGAAGACTAATGTATCCCGGCAGTTGTTCAGGGCGTTCTGCAACGCGAATCAACAGCCAAATCTTCTTTTCGAATCTGAAAACACCGGGATTGAGCAGACATTCTACCTTCATTCCCGCCATACTGGGCTTCAAATCTTTTGGTTTGATCAGTGGATTTTGAACAAATCTCTTAGCGAGGTCAACAACCGCAGTATCTTCCATAAGGCTCCAGCAACCGAAACATCATTCGATTGCAAGCGCGCAAGGTGCTTGAAATACCTGCATTACGTGTCCGGTATGTGTGTTAAAGAGTCCTTCCTGTTATAAATATTGAACGAATGCAGAGCCAGGAGGACATATTATTACAGAACGGACAAACTAATCCAACTTCCTATTGGAGGAATTGACATCTTTGAGGACATTCTTTCCATTATTCGATGTCCTGAGCTTCGTTTTTGTCTTTCGCAATTCCCCGTTATGACACTTTCAGTCTTGATTCGATGACATTGAATTGCAGTACTTAAGCAATAAGACAAAATCATAATTTATGCCCTGTGCAATATTGCTCTTTACCCTATTCGGAAATCTAGTTCAAAGCGATAGCACTTCACCGTGGCCATTTCAACATGTCGACAAAGCAGCTAAACTCTCGAACAGTGCCATCACATCTGTCTATATGGATCAAAATGACTATGTATGGCTGGGCACCTGGGATGGATTGAATCGCTACGATGGCAGTTCCATAAAAGTGTATAAACCGGATCCCTTCCTCAAAGGAACGATCAGTAATAACGTAATACGGGACTTGCTCGAGGACGGTGATAGCAATCTCTGGGTTGTAACACACCTTGGCATCAACCGGTACAGCCGCAACACGAATTCCTTTCAAATTTATCTCGATAGTCTTACTGACATCCCCTTCCTGGAATATAACATAAGGGCGTGTATTGATGCAGATTCATCAGTATTGATTAGTCTGATTGGAAAGGGTATCAGCAAGTATTCACGTACTGAAGACAGGTTCATGCCCGTGTTTTATCAAGGTGTTGCCAACGATTGGCTTACCAGCGTTGTTGATCTCGGCCAATATGGGGGACTAGTGTACTTATTAGGAAGCGACGGAAAATTGATTTGTACAGTAAACAACCGATTGGTCTATAGCAAAACCGTAGTCAATGAAAGTAAGCTCACCTTTCATAAGTTTCTTTGGGTAAATAATCGATATTACCTGGCAATCGCCAACGCAAAGCAGGAACTCCTCCTGTACTCGCTCGATGATATTGAAAAGGATCCGGATATCATTAAGCTTGGAAAAGTTTCCGTTTCCACATTATCAGAGAACCTACATCATACCGCGATTTGGCTAGGCTCAGAATCCGGAGATATTATCAAGATAACGCCTACAAACACCGGGTTCTCTGCAACCTCCATGAATTCATTCTTTCCCGGTTTTTCAAAAGCCCGGATAAAGATCCTAAGTATACAGGAGACGAAGCATGATATTGTCTGGATCGGAACGGATGGCGACGGTGTCTACAAATTCCTCACACGACCCAAAACTTTCTACTCGATTTCGGAAGGTGAACCGGAGATGGGTCAACTTTCGCACAGCATAATACGCTCAATTTATGAAGACTATACTGGAAATCTGTACATCGGAACGCGGGGTGGAGGATTAAATATCATCAATGCTGCCACCGAAAAGACAACCATACTCAATTCCAAAAACGGTTTGAGTAATGATGCTGTATTATCCATCAATCAGGATCATGACAAAAATATCTGGCTCGGCCTGGACGGTGAAGGAATAGACATGATCGAAGCAGGCACAGGTAAGGTATTTCATTTTCCCCGAGATTTTGAAAATAAAAATGACCTGGCCTTCGGTTCAGTATACTCCATCTGCGTAGATGCCTATAATGATATCTGGTTGGGGACAAGTGGTTACGGAGTCATTCAATTAAAAGTATCCAAATCATCAAACGGTCAATACAGGCTGAAGGAGTATGATCAATTATCACATCCTGGAAATGACCGTAAGCTTTCGATAAAAAGCAATATCGTCTATACTATTGTTGAAGAAAAACCAAATCTCCTTTGGTTTGGAACACGCGGAGGAGGAATCTACAGGTATAATGCACTTACAAAAGAAATTGAGGCGCACATACAAATCAGCGGTGATGCAAAGAATAGCCTAAGTAACAATGATGTACTGAGTCTCCATATAGACAAGCAAGAACAGCTTTGGATTGGGTCCAGCGGCGGCCTTGATCGCCTGTTCCTCCAAAATAAACCCTATCGTATCGAGCACTTTACGCAGCGAGAAGGGCTACCAAATAATACAATTCATGGTATCCTGGAGGATTCTAAAACAAATATCTGGCTTTCCACAAATCTCGGGCTTGTTATGTTCGACAGAGCCAAGAATTCCTTCAAAACCTTTGACGCCAATGATGGACTGAAAAATAACGAATTTGCAGATGGTGCTGCATTTCAATCTGCACTGTCGTCAAAACTCTACTTTGGTGGAATTGATGGATTGGACATTGTATATCCGCAGAAACTGCACATACCAGACTATTTTCCACGGCTGTATTTAACGGAATTTCAAATTCGAAACGCCACCATAACAGCTGGCGATGAAAGCCGAATTCTATCAGAAAATATTGAATTGACCGAAGAAATTACACTGAATTATGATCAAAATTTCATCAGCTTTTTCTTCACTACACTTGATTATTGGAATAAGCAAAAAAGCGAATACAGTTACTTTCTCGAGAATTTCGATAAAGATTGGAACTACATTGGGTCGCAACAATCGGTTACCTTCACAAATGTACCACCCGGCCATTACAACCTTTACATTAACTCAACCAATGAAAATGGAGACTGGGGGAAATCACCAAAGACTATCGGAATCACGATTACCCCTCCATTTTGGAAAACACCTTGGGCGTATGCATGCTATTTCCTATTGGCCATAGGGCTTCAAACAGGAATCGTCCTCTACATACGGTGGAGGACCAGAACAAAAAAGGCAATGGCAATGAGCAAGTTCAAAGCTCAACAACTCAAAGAATTAAATGATTACAAACTTCAATTCTTCACAAACATAGCGCACGAATTCAGAACGCCTTTAACTTTGATCCTCGGACCAGCAGCTTTACTACTCGACAAGAGTAACAACAAAGGTGAGCAACAACAACTGAAAACGATTTATAGTAACTCGATGCGGCTTCAAAAACTCATTGACGAACTTATGCAATTCCGCAAAATAGAAAGTGGCAAAGATAAACTTACAATTGCCGATGTAGACCTGGTGTTTTTTACCCAAGAAATACTTGAATCATTTAAGCAACATGCAGCTGATCGAGAGGTGAACCTGGAATTCTATCCTGAACCTGATGCCCTGGTTGCCGGTGTTGACCATAAGAAGCTCGAAAAAATACTAATTAACCTGATCTCTAATGCCATCAAGTACAATGCAAGGGGAGGAATGGTGAGTGTGACCCTCAAAGAATCACGCGGCCAGGCCATTTTCGAAATCCATGACGAGGGCATTGGTATTGCAGAAGAGAACAGGAGCAAAATTTTCGAGAGCTTCTATCAAGACCCAAAAGAGGTCTCTACTACCAACGGTATTGAGAAAAGTACTGGTATCGGCTTGTCGCTAACAAAGAGCCTGGTCCAGATGCACCGTGGCAAAATAGCCGTAGAAAGTAAGTTGGGAAAAGGCAGCACATTCAGTGTGATGATACCCATTGCCAAAAGTTTCTATGCCGATCTGCCAGCGCAGAGCCCGCTGATGCTGTCATCGTCCTACCTACCCGAAAAAATATCCATGGAGTTTGAGACAGACCACTATCTGAACGGGCTACTGCAGAAAGAAACAACGCACTTATTGCCTTTGCGCGAATATTCAGTACTCGTAGTTGATGATCACGCCAGTATTATTTCCCTACTGGATAACATCCTGTCAGACAAGTATATTATTTATAAAGCCCGGAATGGAAAAAAAGCGTTGGATATCCTGGAAGAAGAAAGAATCGATCTTGTAATCAGTGATGTGATCATGCCCGATATGAATGGCTTAACATTATGCAAGAAAATAAAAGAAAATATTCAATTCAGTCATATCCCCGTGATCCTGCTTACCGCCAAAGGAGAAATTGAAAACAGAATCGAGGGGCTGCAGGTTGGTGCAGACTCCTATATCCCAAAACCCTTTCATCCCCATCATCTTTTCGTCCGCATCACAAAGTTGATCGAGCGAATGGAATTGATCCGGAAGAAATTCAGGGATCATTCCGGCAACGAACTTACAAATCTGGGTATTGGAGAAAAGGATGATGACTTCTTTTCGAGGATCACGCATTGTATTCAACATCACTTGAACGAGCCGGAATTCAATGCCGACATAATTGCTGAAGAGGTGGGAATGAGTAAAGCCTCACTATATAAAAAAGTAAAAACCATCACGAGCCTTACGCCACATGGACTGATCAAACAGTACCGCCTCAAGAAAGCGGCAGACTTGCTGAGAAACTCTGACCTGAGTGTGTCCGAAGTAATTTACGAAACCGGGTTTAATAGCCGCTCCTACTTCTATAAATCCTTTAATGAAATGTTTCATTGCAATCCAAAAGATGTTGAACGCGCAAAAAGTTCATAATGTTTTAACGTAAACGAAACCAATGGCCGGTATTCCGATGAAATCTAAATTCTTCATGTATTTTCTGTTTTAAATTATTAGAAAATTGATGAGATTGTATCCATGAGGACACAACTATTAGCTTTACTCTTCCTGGCCTCTGCGCCATGTTACGCACAGTCGGCTTCCAAGACACCCAATATTGTGCTGATCTTTCTGGATGATGTTGGTAATGGCGATTTGAGTTCTACCGGAGCTTTGTCGTACAGCACACCAGTTATTGATCAACTCGCGAGCGAGGGTCTGCGTTTTACGAACTACCTGGCAGTTCAGGCTGTTTGCTCAGCTTCGCGCGCGGGATTGTTGACAGGTTGTTATCCGAATAGGATTGGATTCAGTGGGGCACTGGGCCCAAACAGTAAAGTGGGTATCCATACGGATGAGATGACCATGGGTGAACTGGTCAAGCAAAAGGGATATGCAACAGCAATCGTCGGTAAATGGCACTTGGGTGACGCGCATCAGTTTTTGCCGCTGCAAAATGGATTCGATGAATATTTTGGAATACCCTACAGCAATGACATGTGGCCCGTGGATTATGATGGCAAACCCGCAGCGGCTGATTCGAGAAAGGCTAAATACCCACCACTCTATATTTATGACGGTAATGAAAAATCCATTCCTATCCGCACGCTGGATGATCAGGCGAAACTAACGTCCACTTTATACAGAACGTGCGGTAAGTTTTATCAATCGCAACAGTAAGAAGCCATTTTTTCTGTACCTGGCCCACTCGATGGCACATGTTCCAATTAATGCGTCAGAACGGTTTAAAGGAAAAAGTAAGCAAGGACTTTATGGTGATGTGATGATGGAGATCGACTGGTCTGTAAATGAGATCACGAAAGCATTGCGGGCAAACAATTTGGAAAAGAATACACTGATCATCTTCACCAGTGACAACGGACCATGGCTTAACTATGGAAATCATGCTGGGTCAACTGGCGGACTAAGGGAAGGAAAAGGAACATCCTATGAAGGAGGTCAACGCGTTCCCTGCATCTTGTATTGGAAGGGAAGAATCGGTGCGGGAAAAATCTCCAACAGCCTGGTTTCCTCCATCGATATATTTCCCACGGTCGCTGCGCTGCTTGGCGCGCCATTGCCTTCAAAAAAAATCGATGGCATAAGTCTACTTCCCATTATTAATGGTGACTATACTGCCCAGCCCCGCAAGGAGTTCTACTATTATTACCGCAGAAATAATCTGGAGGCTGTGCGTCAAGGGGATTGGAAACTTGTCCTCCCCCACCCTACCCGTACCTATCTGAAATATCCTGTCGGTAAAGACGGATACCCAGGGGAAGTAGACGAAAACTTCCCTGGAGAAATGGCATTGTATGACCTCAGACGTGACCCGGGTGAACGCTACGACGTCCAAAACGAATTTCCTGAAATCATGAAAAGTCTGCAAGCATTAGCCGAAAAGGCACGCGAGGATTTGGGTGACGAATTGTTGAATAAGCCGGGGAACAATAGAAGGCCTTCCGGACAATTAGAGTAAACTCAGTTAATAAGGCCTTGAACTATTGCGAGTTCCCCTTAGAATGGATACATTATAGTTGATTCTATTTTCTCAAAAACAATTTGCTTCATGGCTATACAACAATATGTAGGCGTAATCATCGTCCTGGTAGCACACCAATTGTGTTTCGGGCAACAGGAAACCGGCATCCTCCGGGTTTCCTGGGCCGGGTAATTTTCCTGCGCCCAACTTTGCACCACATGTCGTGATTCGTGTAAACAATAAATCCATGGAATTAAATGCTGAGGAAAGTGAGAAGTTCATGAAGGAATCCATGAAGAACTCCAGGGGTATACAAACCATCACCGTTTTAAACAGTCATGACGCAGCCGAAAGGTATGGTATCCGTGGTAAAAATGGTGTCGTCATTGCTCTGTATCAGGATGTCTACAAGCTACCTTGGGACCTCCAGATGAAATTCATAGAATTAAAATAATTTCCATCCACGTTACAACGTCACTGATGTTGTAGTCCGCTTTGCCGGTTACACGCCTTACACGATTGCCTGCAACCCTATTTCTCCTGCAGGTAACCCAGTACGGCCTCAGTTAAATCTTTGCCAGCAGCTGGTGTATAGGGACAAACTGTTTCTACTTCGTATCCACCATGTTTCCACGCTGACGCTGTAGGCAGGTACCCCAGCCAGCCGTTACTGTATCCAAAATAAAAGGTATATGCGTATGGTGAGCGCGCACGGATTTCATTTGAGATCTCACAAAATAACTCGAGCGGTGCACTCCAGATGGCAACATCATCATTAATGACCAAGAAGTTTACCGGGAGACGGACCAGGTGATCTCCCACCCTTGTAGTTCGTGCGTAGCTACTCAAATCAGCAGACCAGCCAAGGCCTGGCTTCCTGGGGGTTTCAACGGTCACAGTTCCCGAAACCATTTTTACTGCGTCAATATCAGTCGTGATTTTACGATTGGCTTCCAGGATTCTATCTCCCAATAAAACACGAAATTGACCCAGGTGCCCTTCCTTCGCCGAAGGGTAAACGCTATAGATCGGAGCCAGGTCGCCGGCAGCCCCATTTACAAAAATTAGCGGCGCGCCAATCTTTTCCTCCACATACTCGGAAACGATGCCCGGCGCATCTCCACTAATCATTAGATTCTGATAACCCAGCACCGTGCCATGAATTGGGATAGTTGGCGATTAAGGCCAGTGGACTCCCATTCTGCTTGTCGATCCTCATCAGTCCAATCCTACGATCCACGGGCCCATCCGGATTCAGGCCCAGGGAGGCTTTACCGTCAACATCAACAGCACGTCTGTTAATGTTCGCTTGAGAAAACCCCCATCCCACACCAAGAGTAGCCGGTTCAAGTTTCTCGCGCGCCGCTTTAATGCCATCAATCAATTTTTGTTCGACCATTGCCGTGTAACTTCGTATCGGTTTCGTGCAGAAAGCGGTCTCCCAGAAAAACGGTTCCCAGCCCGGGTGGGCCGACCTCCGGCGCAGAATGCGTATGGGTTACGGTCCACCAGAAATTGACGGGATCAATTCCGTATAAACGCTTAAGCTTCGCTGCCACCTTATCGTATTCACAGGGCGAAAACTCACAAATGTCGGTTGAGATCAGGAAGAATTGTGTATTGCCGTCGTCCAATACAATGATCCGATGATAAATGCGGTCCAGGGTACCAATAGACATTCGCGCACCATAGCCCAGGAGATTTTGAGAGGTTTCAGGTGTTATGTCTACTTTGACTACGGCGGCTCGAAATTTCGCAGGTGGATTTTGGGCCGAAACCCGATACGGTGACTATCGTCAGCAGTAAGAACATTGTAATAACCTGTACCGAAAAACCGTTAAATCGTACCGGTGAAGCGGGGGTGGAAAGTGATTTGAGAATTCATGATCTTTGGGCGGTTGCTAATTAAGGCTTTGGTCCTGAAGTAACGTCTTGGCTGTATACATACAATAATTTAGCTAAATACTGCTATCCTGGAAAGGCTTGGTTCGAGAAATAATCTCTACAACAGCCGGGAACAATCCCAGTGCGTTTTCCAACTTCGTTTCGAACTTTGACATCACGCTTTTAAGGTCCTAGGGTTGAAATGACTGAGGTGACATTCAACAGCTTTTGGACTTGGATCAACTTCTGGTTGCTTGTCTAGCCAAAGCATAAAGATCATCTTCATTGATTAACTTAGTACGAACATCTACGAATACGGAGTATGCGTAGTGTTTAGTTTTGCCACCCCATATCTCCTATCCCAATGTAGCGAGCATGGCGTAAAAATTCAGAAACATACGAAGAATAGCTATGGTACTTTCTATCGGACAAAAAGCGAATCGAAGCATAACATTAACTGCAGACCACGTCAAATCATTTGCTGCCCTGAGTGGTGACTATAACCCTTTGCACTTTGACGAATCATTTGTTTCAAAAACAAAGTTTAAACGCCTTGTTGTTCAGGGTGGTTTAACGACAGGGCTACTCCACGCGCTTGTCGCAATGGATATGCCTGGCCCCGGTACCGTTTTCCTTAGCCAAGACTGGAAATTCACTGCTCCTGTTTTTATCGGAGATACGATTACAGCCGAAGCTGAAATTATGAGTCTACACGACAGAAAACCTGTTACCCAATTAAAGATCAAGGTTACAAGGCAAGATGGAGAAATCGTTCTGGAGGGGAAGCGTGGTGCTACACTTTTTCCGGGGACAAATAACAAGGAATAACCAAGTATGCACCATCGCAGATTGATACTTCCCGTCATTGTTTTTTCTCAATTTTGCTGCACATCACTTTGGTTTGCAGGTAATGCAGTGATGCGTAACCTGGTCAGTGAATTTCATCTGCCGGAAAGTGCACTCGGCCATCTTACTTCAGCAGTACAATTTGGCTTTATCACCGGTACATTGGTTTTTGCCTTGCTAACCGTTTCGGATCGTTTTTCGCCTTCGCGCGTTTTTCTTGCCTGTGCACTTATAGGCGCTCTCTTTAACGCAGGTACTGTATTCGAAAGCAATAATTTTGCAACGTTGCTGATCCTTCGTTTTCTAACAGGGTTTTTCCTTGCAGGTATCTATCCTGTTGGGATGAAGATCGCAGCAGACTACTATCAGCAAGGACTCGGAAAATCATTGGGTTTTCTCGTTGGTGCCCTGGTCGTTGGAACCGCTTTCCCCCACTTATTGAAAGCGTCGGCGAACACGATTGCCTGGTCCTATTTTGTCGTAGCCACTTCCCTCCTGGCCGTTCTTGGCGGCACGCTTATGATCCTATTTGTTCCTGATGGTCCTTACCGCAAGCTCGGCCAAAAAGCAGACATGACTGCTTTTCTGAAAGTATTCAAGAATCGAATCTTTCGCCGCGCCGCTTTCGGATACTTTGGACACATGTGGGAGCTGTATGCCTTTTGGGCTTTCGTGCCCGTGATCCTTTCTACTTATCAGGAACGTTATCAGGAAACCTCGATGAATGTTTCCCTCCTATCCTTTCTAATCATTGGTGTCGGTGGCTTGGCGTGTGTTGTTGGGGGCTATATCGCTCAATCGCTTGGCAGTAAAAAGACAGCCAGTATCGCGTTATTTCTATCAGGGGTATGCTGTTTACTATCGCCGCTGATTTTCTTTATCCATTCAAGTATTGTCCTTATCAGTTTTCTTATTTTTTGGGGAATAGTTGTTATCGCCGATTCACCTTTATTCTCAACCCTCGTAGCACAAAATGCTGATGCAGAATCAAAAGGCACCGCACTGACCATCGTTAATTGTGTGGGATTCTCCATTACGATCATCAGTATCCAACTACTCACAGCCCTGCACGGTCTAATGAATCCTGTTTACATATACGTGCCATTAGCGATAGGCCCAATTCTTGGCTTGATGGCAATGATGAACAAGTCGGATGCGAATGCATTGAAAGCGAAATAACTTTCCCGAAAGATTGAGAACAAAAAATGATGCGTGCACACAAAAGCCTGGTGTCCCTAAACGGTGATAAGACTGTTTAAAGTTTTATCTTCGCATCATGCTTATCTACAAACGAAAAATCATGGTAGCCAGCCTGATGGCTACGCTATTCCTCACTCTCCTTCTTGCGCTCAGCCAGTGCACAACGAAAGACAATGAACCTGTGGAAATTGGCGTGTCACGAATAGACATTACACCAGATCATCCAGTCCGCTTAACGGGCTATGGTGACCGGACGGAAGTGTTCGACAGCGTTGAACAAAAACTTTGGGCCAAGGCGCTGGTCCTGGATCAAAAAGGTAAACATCCAATGGTTTGGGTTACACTCGACCTGGTAGGGTTCCCAGGCTTTTTGGCAGATGATCTATTTGCAATGCTTACAAAAAAAATTGGAATAACAGATCGCGCCGAGTTGGTCGTTTCCGCAACACACACGCACAATGGCCCCGAGACTGGTGTCTTGCTAAATATTTTCGGGGAATCACTTCCTCCCAACCAACTCGAAGATGTCAAGCAATACCGTGATAATCTGCTTGCGAAGCTCGAGTTAGTCGTGTTGGAGGCATATGCGTCCAAAGCAGCGGGTAACCTAAGCTGGGGAATGGGTAACGCCACATTTGCCATGAACCGAAGGGTATTAGAAAATGGCAAATGGATAGACTTTGGCGAAACGCCGGATGGTCCTGTTGATCATGACCTACCCGTATTGCGCGCGACAGACAACCAGGGAAAATTAGTTGCGCTGCTGGTTAATTATGCCTGCCATGGTACAACGCTGGTGCCAGAGCACAACTTCGTCCACGGCGACTGGATGGGATCGACCCAGGAGATGCTGGAAAAAAAATATCCAGGCGTCACAGCGATGGTTGCACTCGGTTGTGCCGGAGATGCCAATCCCTCGCCCCGAGGCGAATTTCGGCATGTAGCACAACATGCTGAGATGATTACAGAAAGAATCGACAAAATGTTAGCGTCTAATAGTTTTACTGCGCTAAACTCCATTCCTTCCGCGAAATATAAAAGTATTGAACTTGCCTTCGCGCGCGTTCCTGATGCCAAAGAATTCGTTGAGCAGTCAAAGCTAGAAGCCGCGCAGGGTCTCTACGCAAGAAACAGCCTGGAAATACTGGCACGTGGGGGTTCCATACCCGCCACAATGGCCTACCCTGTTCAGGTATGGAGCTTCGGAAATCAACTGGCCATTGTATTCTTAGGCGGCGAAGTGGTCGTTGATTACAGTCATCGCATCAAGCGAGAGTTCAACGGCGAAAAAATATGGGTCAATGCCTATACAAACGATGTGTCGACATACATCGCCTCTAAACGGTTGTTTGCCGAAGGTGGTTATGAAGTAGACGGTTCCATGCCCTACTACAACCATCCCTCGCGTTTAACCGATGATACAGAAGAAAGAATCATGCAGGCTATTCATGAACTTATGCCCGCGGCGTTTCTGAAATAACCGTTGCTCGGGTTTCTCGCATACGGAAGTAACTTCCGCGCCAGGTATAGTAACTTCCGCGCCGGTTGTGTAACTTCCGAATCAGATGTTTGACCTCCGCCCCAGGCGGGAGGCATAAGATTTTGCGTAATACCATGCACCAAAAACACTAAGCAGACATGATCAGAAGAAGGGAATTCATGAAACAAATTGGTGTCGGTAGCATTGGCCTCGCCACCTTCCAATATCTGCCGGGATGCGACCGCAAAGCAAAGGAAAATGTAACCGGATTGTTTACGCCTGAATCCCAAGGGGTTTCGTCACAAGGCCTAATCGAGTTCTTCGATGCGGTGAACAAGAGTGAATTGGAATTCCACAGCATCATGATTAACCGGAACGGAAAGACGATTCTCGAAGGGTGGTGGAATCCATTTCAAAAAGAACACATTCATAGCCTTTATTCACTGAGTAAAAGTTTTACCTCGACAGCGATCGGAATGCTCCACGACGAAGGAAAACTTGATGTAGCTACGCCCGTTATCTCATTTTTCCCTGATAAGTTACCTGCGGTAGTGAGCGAGAACCTGGCCAACATGAAGATTTTTGATTTGCTAACCATGCATACAGGCCATGATCAGGATACCATGGATCGCGTCCGCACCTCAGGGGAGCTTGATTGGGTCAAAGCTTTTCTGAACCTGGAAGTGCCACGCCCGCCTGGCAGCCATTTCTTTTACAATACCGGCGCTACGTATATGCTATCAGCTATCGTATCGCACCTCAGCGACCAAAATGTAATGAATTATTTGAAGCCGCGGTTGTTTGACCCGCTGGGAATTGTTGGTGCCGATTGGGAAGAGGATCTGCAGGGCATCAATGTCGGTGGTTACGGACTGCGTATCCGCACAGAAGACATACTCAACTTTGGGCAACTCTATCTCCAGAAAGGAGAATGGAATGGTAAGCAACTTCTTTCCAGTGATTGGATTTCCGAAGCCACAAAAAAACAGGTTGACTCCCAGGATAATGACAGTGACTGGGGCCAGGGTTATGGCTATCAGTTCTGGATGTGCAAGCCTGGATGCTTCCGGGGTGACGGTGCATACGGCCAATATTGTATTGTCGTACCCGAAAAAAACGCAGTGATTGCCATCACAAGCGAAAGCAAGGATATGGGTGCATCCATGCAGCTGGTTTGGGATCATATCCTTCCTGCGATGCAAGATGGCCCAAAGCCTGAAAACCCGGCATCCGACGAAGCGCTCACACGACAATCCACTCAACTCAATTTACCGATCATTGAAAATTCATCTGCTGAAAACCGGCAAAATGATATTCACAGTCATCGCTACGTCTTTGATGCAAATGATTTCAAGGCAGAAAGCATATCCTTTAATTTCGCAAACGAAATATGCGAAACGGTGTTCATGGAAAATGGGAAGCGAATACCTGTCACGAGCAGCCTGCTCAAATGGAACACGTCTGATAATAAAAAAGAAGGCAATACACTTTTCCCCATCCGGAGACGCACACCGATGCCAACCAGGTTTAGCAGCTACTATTTCTGGAAAGATCCTGAAACCCTGGTGATGAAATTGAAGTACATCGAAAATGCACACACCGATATCTTCACATTTTCAATTTCAGAAAAGGGATTGGAATTAAGTTTCAACAACAGCCTTTCGTTGTTCAAAAACGATCCAGACGAAAGAGCACCTATCAAGGCACAGCTTGCCGGTTGATGGAAAAAAAGTACTGAACGTCAGAGACCGTGAGATCTTAAATGCGATGAAGAAATAATATTTCCTCATCCCATGCTATTCATAGATGGAGAATCTTTTCTTAGCATTTAGTTCCTCAAATGCCTGCACTAGACGATTCTTGATGGAGACTTCACCGTCACGCAACCATACTCTTCCATCATAATATTTCTTATTCGGCGAATCTGCTCCCATTGGGTTCCCCAGCTGTGTCTGAAGAAAGTCCTTGTTCTTATCATAGTATTTGTGAATGCCATCCCAGAAAGCCCACTGAATATCAGTATCAATATTCATTTTCACAACACCATATCCAATTGCCTCCTGTATGGCTTTAGGATCAGAACCCGATCCACCATGAAACACAAAATCAACCGGGTTAGCACGGGTCTTGAATTTCTTTTGTATGAAGTCTTGTGAATTCTTAAGAATAATGGGTTCCAGGTTCACATTGCCGGGCTTGTATACGCCATGGACATTTCCAAAGGAGGCCGCAACCACAAAATGATCACTTACTTTCATCAGCTCTTCATACGCATAGGCCACGTCTTCAGGCTGCGTATAAAGTTTTGAGCTTTCCACGCCGGTATTGTCAACGCCATCCTCTTCACCACCAGTTACACCCAACTCAATCTCCAGATACATGTCCAGTTTGGTTAACTTCTCTAGGTACCGCTTACTGACCTCAATGTTTTCCAGCAATGGCTCTTCAGAAAAATCAAGCATGTGCGATGTAAATAATGGCTTCCCGTGATCTTTAAAAAAATCCTCTCCTTTTTTGATCATTCCATCAACCCATGGCAGCAGTTTTTTGGCTGCATGGTCGGTGTTCAGTAAGACAGGCATACCGTAAAGATCACTCACTTCGTGTATGTATTTTGCGCCCGCCACAGCACCAACAATGGAAGCCTGCTGAGTTCTATTGTCACGAGATTTTCCCGCAAAGAACGATGCACCGCTGTTGGAGAATTGAATAATGATAGGGGAATTAACCGTGGAGGCAGCTTCGAGAGAAGCGTTAACAGAATTTGTACCAGTAACATTTACTGCGGGTAGCGCATACTGATTTTGCTTCGCATGCTCAAATATTTTCTTTGCCTGGGTATAACTTAAAACAAGTGACATAGTGATACAGCTGTTTGGTTTACAAGTGGATGAATTTACATATTCGAAACGCGCGTCATCATACAATACATACACAACCAAGATGACAATTCTCTATAAAATCGATGCAATTCTACCAATAGATAAGATAAAAATGGCTATTTCAAGAGATAATAATGATTTTAATGCATAGTAAACGATTGCATTAAACATTGAATTTTCGAAATACAGTCAGCATCGCATCGTCTTCACCCACATTACCCGGAAAAACCACGTACATGATCCCAGGGAACTTACTATCCGAATCCATCCGCCAAGCCGGCACACCCGGGATCACCGCACCCACAATCACAGCCTTTTTCACACCAAGACCCCTTGAAGCCAGATCACTGGAAGTAATCCCCCCTTTGGCTAAGATAAACTTAGGTCTAACCTTTATGCCCTTCATAACGCTTACGAGAAAATCCGAAACCACAGCATTGATCTTCAGGCTTCCTTGCGAATCTTTTCCAACCTCAAGTTTCCGGCTTGTATGGATCACTACGTCATTTCCTTCAGCCAGCCATTTATTTGCGTCCTGAACAATTTTACTGACGAGCAGTGATGGTTCGCTTGCATGCAATACTGCCGACACATCAACTTCAACAGGCTTGAATTTTCCATACGACAACAGCCATGAAAGCTGTCGTGAGGTTTTGGGAACATGGGATCCTACCATCAACAAAGATCCGTTAGGAGAAGCGACGTCCTGCCTATTGGGCACGAAAGTCCTGCCAGACACCAGGCCGGCACGAATTGGGACAAAAGTCGCAGACGTGCGGAACAAAAATCTTTTGCCTGATGCTTCGGCTAACATCAAACCCATCACAAGCACCTCCAAATCACGGTAGCTTGCAGCATTCACAATACATATACTCCCGGCGGGGCATGCTCTTAATTTCTCACATACAACGTTAGGGCCACCCACACGAATATCAATCAGGGATAGAGAAATTACGCCAGATGCCAAAACCTTGCCTTTGGTTTTTTCCTCCACCCACTCCTTTAGATTAGCATGTGTGTATCCAAACACAACATCCTTTGCAAAGGGCGTATCAGAAACCGGCACAAGTTCCTGTTGCTCAGCAATATAGTGGACATCGTCAATGGTGAAGCGCCCTCCTTCAATAAAAGCGGGCACAAGCATTTTCACCGCATCACCTAAATCCAGTGCAGTTGCTATGGCGTCCACCTCAGCCGGAAAATGCCCCCTCAAAGTAGAATCACTTCTGCTGATCACTACAATTCCACGTCCACTCTTTTTTGCCGCAACATTTAGATTATGACCAATTTCCATTGTCAGCTGAACCGCTTCCGGTTCATTGAGACTTCTCGAATTGGTGAGGATAAACAAAATAGAAGGTCCCTTCTTTAATTCCTCAGTGATCAGGCCTACTTCCCAGGAGATGAGTACCGTCACATCATAACAGGTCTGCGTTCCGGTGGGGTCGTCATCTAGCACAACGATGGTTTTTCCGCTACGGAGAAATTCTTCGCGAACTGAATCCAGCATCGACTCCGCATACTCTGGAGGCAACTGCTCAAATCTCTCATTGACTTTACTGTACACTGTCTTTTTCAAATTAGGCACTCATAAATCGTGTGGCAATAGCCCGCCATAGAAAGCAAATTTAATCAACTGGCAAAAATTGAAATACATTTTAGGAATGCGGTGTTTCGACGTTAGAATTCAGTGAAGTTAACTATTGCTTCCAACACCGGAAGTGAAGTTTTGCCAGTTTTTTCTCCTGGCTGTCCCCCACCTGCGGTAATATGACACTGACCAGGCAATACGACCTTTTCACCATTGTCATTAATCATTGCAAAGGCATCCGGAGGAAGGGTAAAATCAACCTGCACGGATTCTTTTGGTGCCAAATTAATTCTACGGAATTCAGCAAGTGCGTGGATGGGTAATTTAATCGGTGGATTTATGTGGGACACATAAATCTGAACCACCTCATCACCGCGCATCGTCCCGGTGTTTTTCACATTGACCGATAATCTTACGGAATCTCCTGTTTTGTGACTACTTTCTACCTGGAGATTCGTGTAGCTGAATGTTGTATAACTCAACCCATATCCAAAGGGATATAAGGGTTCACCCTTAAAAAAGCGATACGTCTGACCCTTGATATTATATTCCCTGAAAGAAGGGATATCGTTAAGCGACTTATAAAATGTAACAGGAAGTTTTCCTCCAGGGTTATAGTCACCAAATAGTACGTCCGCAATTGCCTGGCCGGCAGCCTGGCCAGGATACCAGGTTTCCAGGATGGCCGGTATATGCGCTTGCTCCCAATTGATGGCCAGTGCGCTCCCATTGAGCAAGACAACTACTACCGGCTTGCCCAATGCATGAATTTCCTTTATTAGTTCCCGTTGTGGTCGTGGCAAATCTATTTTTGTTCTATCCCCAGCCGCAAAGCCGTCAATCACAATATCCATTTCTTCCCCTTCCATTCTGGCTGTCAGCCCCATGCACATCACCACCACGTCTGCCTGTCTGGCGGCTGCCAGCGCCTGCTCTTTCAGTTCCGGCTGTGGGCTGGCCCAGACAAGTTGCACTTGTGCATCAGCATATGTTTCAATCGCTTCCAGCACTATCTTGTATCTTTTTCCAGATTCCAATTTCATCGCAACTGATTTACGAAGACGAGGATCACCATACTCGTCTCTGAAATGGTAGATCGTTCTTGCGACCAGGCTGTCGTTTAGATGCAGGCGTGTATTGCAGGTGCTGATAAATCCCAGTTGATATACAGCTGTTTTATCAGGCACCAATTCCCCCGTCCATCGAACACTGAAGTTGTCATCATCCATGTCATCGCGGGGTGCTTTATCCGACCAGTTTTTATTCATGTCTTTGTCCAGCGCAGTGAACAATGGTGCTCCACCAAAGTCTGTGTTATTAAAGTACTCACCCTTTAATCCATTTTCATTTCCTTCAAATAGAACGTCTTGAGGGATTGTTTTATAAGTCGGCATGCCGTCTGCCAATTCACTGCCCTGTGCATACAGGATCGTTGTATTTTTTAATTTTTCCCTAATTCCCCGCAAAGGCGTGACAGGATCTGCTGGGACCCCGTTGTAATTCCCGAGCAGCATTAACCATTGATCTGCATTTGGACCAATCACGGCCAGCGTTCCAATATCCTTCTTCAGCGGCAGAAGGTTATTCTCATTCTTTAATAGCACGATTGACTTCCGAGCAGCTTCCAGCGCCAGGGATTTGTGCGCTTCATTGTCAACAACACTGTATGGGATATTGGCATACGGTACCATCTCGGGCGGGTCGAACATCCCCAGTTTGAAACGTGCCATAAAAAGTCTCCTGACTGAAATATCAATTTCAGCTTCGGTAATGAGATTTCTCTCCACTGCCTCCTTCAAATTCAGGTAGACCTTGCCACACTCCAGGTCAGTACCCGATTTCACAGCCAATGCAGCCGCTTCTGCAGGCGTAGATACCTGCTTGTGGTTTTTGTAAATATCAACAATCCCATCACAATCCGAGACAACGAAACCACTGAACGCCCACTCATTTCGAAGTATATCATCCAATAGTTTCCCACTGGTGCAACATGCTTCACCATCGTATCGATTGTAGGCGCACATCAATGAATATGCCCCACCCTCCTTGATGGCGGTCTCAAATTGCGGGAGGTATGTTTCCTTCAGATCCTTATCACCAATTACGGCATTGAAGGTATGCCGCTCAATTTCCGGCCCGCTGTGGACAGCAAAGTGCTTTACGGTTGCAATTGTTTTAAAATATGATGAATCGTCACCTTGCAACCCCTTTATAAACTCCACCGCCAGCCTTCCCGTTAAAAAAGGATCCTCACCGTATGTCTCCTGGCCTCGCCCCCATCGGGGGTCACGGAAGATGTTAATATTTGGAGACCAAAGGGTGAGACCCTGGTAAAGAAATCGCTTTCCTTTTCGGGCAAACTCATGATGTTTAGCCCTCGCTTCGTCGGCTATAGCTGTGGAGACCCGGAACATCAGATCGCGATCCCACGTAGCCCCTAAACCAATGGCCTGTGGAAATACCGTCGCCAATCCGGCCCGGGCCACACCATGCAAACCTTCTGACCACCAGTTGTACTCCGGCACACCCAACCGTTCAATGGCCGGCGCCTGGTTTATCATCTGACTGATTTTTTCCTCCAGCGTCATTCTGCCAACCAGATCGGCTACACGTTCTTCCCGGCTTAGTGCTGGATTGAGATATGGTAGAACATTGGGCTCCTTCTCAGGAGCATCACAGGAATATAAGCCCAGATACAGTACAACAATCAGCGCCGACTTCGGAAGCCTGATACTGAAATTACGTGATGGTATAGTTGATGGCATACGCGAAGACAAGAATGATACGAGGTCAAATTAATTACATTCATAGTATAACACAAGCGAGAAAACTTATGCGCTAACGAGATCACCTGATTCCGGAACTACCAGAACATTTCCTCTCATTGTATAACGGCAGATTGAAAGGCTGTCGTTATTCAAATTTTGAAATTTTCCCGGACACATTTACCTTTTGCACAGGTATACTTCCATGAACAACCCGGAGCGACACCTTTCCGCTGACCAACTGTACGGTTCCAAAACCAGTCTCCGTTGACAGGAAAGATGTAAAATCACCAACCTTTGAATCTACATACAAGGTCTTGTCGACTGCATCGAACCGGACGCCCGTCAATCCCTGCAACAACCCATAGCTTGCCAAAGCGCGCGCATACCAATGACCGCATTCGTATTCATTGAACGGATTGCGAACACGGCCGTCATAACGGTCACGGCAGGCGCGAACAATTTCGAGCCCCTCTTCCGTTTTACCCATCAGCATCAAGTGTGAGGCAACCTGGTATTCTATACCCGTCCAAACTTCATCGCTGTATACAAATGGTAATGAGAGCTTCCCTCCATTGGGCCATGAGCAAAGCAACAGACCACCTTCTTTACCCAATGCAAAAGAAGGCCGCTGTGGGTTGGCGTGCTCACGCAAATCGCTTTTGAAGTTATGTTTGTGTATGGACAGCAAATGACTTTTGATCTTTTCGGAATCCAAGGGAGCGCTCAGTCCGCATACCTCGGCTATCCATGCACCCAATACACCATCCGAAAGACAACCTGTACCGTACTGATATTTCGGTCCCTCCGCTTCCAACAGTTCGCGTGCCTCATCGGAGTATTCACCACCCATTGACTTTGCAGAAGCCTCAATGGGGTTCGGTGCATTTAACCCGGCGACCTGAATCTTCTGATAAAAGTATTCTCCATTGTATAATTCCGTCTCCATGAACCGCTTTCCCTTTTCACGGAGCTTCACATAAACTTCTGCATCCCTTTTCTTTTTTAAGAACGTACCCATCTCGATCATTGCGCTTAACGCACCAAGATAAAAGCTGGTACACATTCCGTCCGGCCCCCAGAATTCAATGTCATACGTATTGTGATGGGGTTCTTCCACGATACCTTTGCCTTTCGGATCCCAGTTGTATGCAGTAATTCAGGCTCTTCTTTTGAATTGGGTAGATGTTCTTCAGCCATTCGGTATCACCACTTATTCGCCAGTCGCGGTAGGCTTTTATGATTCCCCCAAGCTGACCGTCGGCGGCGGCATGAAATCCATGGTCGAGCGGACGGATGGGCAACGCGACCCTGAAACGTCTGGTGACCCGCGCTATTTGATCCTCACAAAATTCGGTTTGCCGTAGGGTTCTTTCCAGCCCGGAAAAAGATGTGGAATTGCTTGTGCATAATTCCATACGTGTGTACACGATCCATGGCAGCATCCCCAGTTGTCTCCGCAACCTTCATACGTCCACAACCTCCCATCGTACTGGCGCATGACAGTAGGTGATTTCAAAATAGTAAGGTTGGCCGCTATGGCTTCCGTCACTTCCGGGGGAAGTGTGCTTGCATAAAAAGCATCTGTAAACAACTGCGACCCCTGATGAAGAACGTCGTAGTGCTTAATCCAATAGTCTGCTACCTCCTGTACGTTCTTAAACCTGTTACTGTACCACGGCTTATATTTTCCGGAGGTATAGGCTTCGTCGGCGATGCGCTCGCCGAGTTCTGCGGAAGTTGTGCAGCATCCGGGATCCCCTCCGCACTTGTCTTCCTCGTCTGCTTCACCTCCATGCCGAATATCTGACGTGGGTACATACCATACCACACCATCATCACTTTAATTATCCTTTCTTCGCCAGCACCCAGTTTAAACGGGACATATATCGATGCGCCAGGTGCTCCGGATGCTACCGGATTGACGTTCTTTACAGCTCCCTTTTTAATAGATTCCCAAGTCATCGTCAACGGATTAAACCACCCGCCACGGAACCAGCAATGGTCAATTACGCTTTCGGTATTGGTAAAAATGGCAAAATCTCCTTGGTCATATGGCCGCGACTCGGTACCTGCCTGAGAAAGGATAAATCCTTTGTCTATCCTTTGAATAGAATTCTTGCCCGCTTTATCCGAATCATTGAGCCCTTTCGGCTTCAGGAAGTTTTTGCTGTGGAACGAAAATACACAATCAACGGATTGGCTACCGCTATTTGTGAACCTGTACTCCATTGCGCCTGCCGGCAAACTGGAGTTATCGGCATCCGTGGGGATAAAAGGGCTCCATCCCTTTATTTCTGCTGTCAGGGGGAAGTCCTCCTCTTCCAGTGAGATCGTACTGAAAGGAAATCGTGAAAGAAATGATGCTTTCTCGAATCGTGGTAGACCCAAAGATAGAACCTCCGGCACCATTGCCCGTTAAGGGTGCGCCAAAACTCTTCCAATCCGGTACCGGGCCTTCAATCACCTTGGCACCATTCTTTATGCCCTTCACAGCAATTGCACCAAACATACCGGGCTCGTTGAAAACATCTGGCTTACTTCGCAACGACATATGGGAGATCGCCCCAGTACCTTCGATGCAAAACATGCCGGTACCCAGGCCGCCGATAGGGAATGCAACGCGCCTGAGAAATTCATCAGTATATATTCCATTATACCCACGTCCTGCTTTCTTACCTTTACCAATTGCGTTGGTCACATGCGGAATGGGTGCCCCCATTGCATTTTGCGTCAAGATAGAAGCCGGCAAAATGGCGGCACTTACACCACCGACGCCAATGTTTTTCAGAAATGATCTTCTTCCGGTTTTGTTTTTCATGGTGCTGGCATTGCGTATTGATGATTATTTGAATATAAGTTTTTTTTGTGCATGCTAATAGTATTCGTGCAAATGATCGGAAATATATACGGTCTGCATAAGCAAGCTCGTGGGAAGGATGGATTAGACCTTTCATTTTACTAACTTCATTCCCCAGAGTGCAAATTCGATGCAGCTAACCGTATTGTCAGCAATCGTTCAACCTCTTTGTTTATGAACTTAGTCTTAGTTGGTGGGTTTCTAGGGAGTGGGAAAACAACAGCCATTGTCAAGGCGTGCCAGCAATTGATACATCAAAACAAAAAAGTGGGCGTGATTACCAACGACCAGGGGGATCAACAGGTCGATAGCGAATACGTAAAAAGTTTTGGTCTCCCTACAGGTGAGGTGACAAATGGTTGTTTTTGCTGCAACTATGATCAACTGGATTCTGAACTTCAATCACTCCGTGAAAAGGATCAACCTGATATTATTTTTGCAGAGTCAGTGGGCTCTTGTGCTGACCTGATTGCCACACTCGTAAAACCGTTGAACAATGCAAGGCCGGACATCAAGATAGTTGTTGCAGTTTTTGCAGATGCCGGACTGTTATCCTCATTGATAGAAGGGAATTCCTCTTTTCTTGAGGATTCCGTTCGCTACCTTTATAAAAAGCAACTGGAAGAGGCTGATTTTTTGGTCCTTAACAAGACAGACTTGCTTAAACCAAAGCAACTGGGTAAAGTCGACAAAATATTAAAGTCAGAGTACCCCAATAAAATCGTCCTGCACCAGAGTTCTTTTCGTGATCAGGATATCTCGCGGTGGCTCCAATCTATGGAGCAATTCACGCAGTTTCCAAAACGCAATTCTCTGACGCTTGACTATGATGTATACGGCGAAGCAGAACGTAAGCTGGCATGGTTGGATAAACGCGTAACGATTACCACTGCAAATGATAGTTGTATTTCTGTTGTAAAAAAGATCATAGGATCCATTTTTAATCAGATTCAGGCACATCATTTCACAATTGGCCATTTGAAATTCTTTTTGGAGGCAGATGACTGGGCCGAGAAGGTTAGTTTCACAACGATCAGTACAAGTGAGGATGTAAATACGCATGATCACAAAGCGAGTTGTATCAAGGTGTTGATCAATGCGCGCGTTCAAACTGACGCAGCGTCATTAAAAAAAATAGTCGATGATGTGTTGGCTTACGCAGAGCACGCTTATCAATGCACAATAGTGGCCGAAAAATGGTCGTCCTACAATCCAGGCTTCCCCAGGCCTACGCACAGAATGGAGTAGCAATAGTCTTCACAGGCTTGGTAGACAGTCAGCTTTACCAGCAAGGAAAGGAAAACGATCGCGGTAAAAAATAGTTGAACAATAAATAAGAGAGGCTTCGCGTAGTAAACGGTATTGTCTGCTTACCTTAGTTTTACGGTCTGATGCAATACACGAATAACTACCTTCAAGATATCCAGCGATTTACGACCAGCCAATACTGGAATTCCGGCGTTCGCATCACCACTGGCGTAATGGTACCCTTGCTGATCATGGCACGCCAAGGATGGCTTTCGGTGGGTATACCATTTCTTTTTGGCGCCCTGTTTGTCAGCCTTACAGATACTCCAGGGCCAATTCATCACAGGCGAAACGGTATGCTGGCGGCTGTGGGGCTGAACGCCCTCACGGTATTCATTACCGGACTAACATACCACCATCCCGCGCTATTGTTAGGCCAGGTAGTAATTTTTTCATTCCTTTTTTCAATGGTAGGTATCTATGGTGCCCGCGCGGGCGCTATCGGAACGTTGGCACTGGTGATCATGCTTATTCAAATGTCCCCGTTACGTCAAGAGCAACCAATCGGAATAAACGCGTTGTTGACTGCTGCCGGAGGGTTGTGGTATGCAACATTTAGCCTGATGCTCAACCGCCTTCGGCCCTACCGGTTGGTAGAACAGGCACTGGGCGAAAACCTGATGTTGATTGCCGAATACGTGCGGGCAAGGGCGTCGTTTTACAGGATCGAATCAGAACTCGATGACACATTTAACCTTGTCATGCAGAACCAGGTAGATGTGCTCAAAACACAGACGCAAATTCGCGAACTGCTTTTCAAGACACGACAGTTTGTTGGTGACCCTAGCCCGAAAAGCCGGTCAGTGATGATGATGTTCCTGGAGTCACTGGACCTGTTTGAGGAAGCCATGTATTCCTATCAGGATTACGCCTCGATGAAGGAATATGTTCCGCCTGAATTTATTCAAAAATGTTATTTACTAATCCTTCAACTTGCGGTTGAGTTGGAACATATCGGCCTTTCCGTACAGGCCGGAATTGCCGTAAAGAAAATGCCTTCGCTGGATCCGGTGCTGAACGCACTGGATCAACTTATTCAAGAACGCATGGCCAATCCGTTGACATTGCCAGAAAATCAAACCATGTTGGCCCTTCAACAAACCGGGCAAAATATACGTGGCATGGTCAGTCGATTGCGTAAAATCGTGAGGTATACACGCATGGAAGCCTATGATCCCCATCGGTTTCCTGACCAGGAACTGGAAAAACCGCCGGCGACCGACCCTTTCTCCATTTCTCTTTTTATAGAAAATTTTACATTTCGCGCAAACGATTTCCGGTATGCCATGCGAATAACATCCTCGATGTTGATTGCCTATGGTATCTCGGCATTCTTTGCCTTAAGCCATGCGTATTGGGTGATGCTGACAGTCATTACGATTCTAAAACCGGTGTACAAGCTCACACGCGCCCGCAACATACAGCGTGTGTTGGGCACGTTAGGAGGTGTGCTGCTGGGTAGCGTGATTCTTTTTCTAGTCTCCAATACTACAATATTAATCGTCATTATGATCGCTTGTATGGTGATGGCATACAGCCTGCTCCGCGTAAACTACCTGGGATTTGTTACTTTCCTGACAGCGTATATCCTGATTACATTTCACTTTCTTAATCCTGTTCAATTCAAAAGCCTCATCGGCGAGCGGCTGATCGACACTTTGATCGGTTCGGCAATTGCTGCCCTGGCAGCCCGCTTTATTTTTCCGGTATGGCAGCAGTACCATATTTATCCAGCCATGAAAAAAATGCTGACGGCCAATACGGCGTACTTTCTGGCCGCCTGGAATGCTTTGCAGCATCCTACTTCACCTGGCAAGCAGTATAATGCTGCCCGCAATGAAGCAATCGTAACCTTAACTAATCTTTCGGATCACTTTCAACAAATGCTGGCTGAGCCAGGACAATCCAGGCACGCATCAGCTGTTCATCAATTTGTGATCGCCAATCTCACGCTCACAAGCAGGATCTCCGCGCTATCCGTAACAGACCTTGTTGCACCGGGCGATGCCCAATCCTGGGCAGAAAAAATAACGGACACACTACAGCAAGCCGCGACATGTCTTGAATCAGGAAATCAGGCAGGCACAGTGGAATCTACGCCAACACCTTCATCCCCACGGAAAACGCTTCATACCTTTTCCAATATCTATTCGCTTGCACATGATATCAAAAGAATTGCCAAACGAGTAAGCCAAATGGAGGACGACTAACCCACTTCACGCCCATACAAAAACGTATAGGAGAAGAGTCACCGAAACAACTGCTCTTGCGGTAATAATTCCTGCATTGCGGCGAATAATTCCTGGCTTCGCATTCAAAGCGCACTGCTGTGTGGGACGCGCTGTACCAACATAGCCTATTTGCAGTAGCGCAGAACAAATCTGGCTTGCCAAAAAGATGGCTCACAATAGCGACTTTTATTTGTGCCCGAAAATGCGTATACTGCAATCTCAATTCTATTAGTCTGTTGGAAGTCCATATCCACTGATCCACTTGCCTCCCTCAGAATTTTTCAATTGAAAGACGCTAGTCTTGCCTGATTTTCAACCTTTAAAAAATGCCTTGGTGATTCCTAAGACCATAACCTTTGCTGCAACTTCCAGAGACTTTGCTGCTACCCTGAACGGGCGCGTTAACGACTATTTTAAAACCCACAACTTAAGCCGTCATGCCAATGCCGAAATGGTTATCAAAACAATAATCATGTTTGCATTGTATGCTACTCCCTATTTTCTGATCGTGACCAATACCATAACAGGTTTTGGATGGCTCGCAGCGCTTATGGTTATCATGGGGTTCGGCCTTGCAGGAATTGGTCTATCGGTAATGCACGATGCCAATCACGGAGCCTATTCCAATAAGGCTTGGGTGAACACTCTTGTTGGATATTCCCTCAACTTTATAGGTGCCAATGCATTCAACTGGAAAATGCAGCACAATGTGCTACACCATACTTACACGAATGTTCACAATGAAGATGAGGACATCAGTCCACGAGGCGTTTTGCGACTTTCGCCTGATTCCAAATGGAACCAGATGCACCGCTATCAGTTTATTTACGCTTGGTTCCTATACGGATTAATGACCATCGTGTGGATGGTGACAAAAGATTTCTTTCGGCTCGTCCGGTACCAGAAAAATGGTCTTATCAAAAAATACAACACGAACCCTACCAAAGAATGGACCATACTGATTGGAACAAAACTTTTTTACGCAGGATATATTTTCGTTATCCCGTTAATGGTAACGCCGTTGCTATGGTGGCAAATACTTATAGGCTTTTTTATCATGCATTTCATAACCGGTTTTATTTTAGCCATTATTTTTCAACCGGCCCATGTAATAGAGGGCACTGAATATCCGGTTCCTGATGCGAATCGGATGCTGGAAAACAATTGGGCTATTCACCAATTAATTACCACCACAAACTTTGGAAACAAAAGCAGATGGTTTTCCTGGTACGTTGGAGGCTTGAATTTTCAGATTGAGCATCATTTGTTTCCTCACATCTGCCACGTGCACTACAGGAAGATTGCAGGGATCGTAATCAAAACCACGAAAGAATTCGGATTACCGTACAACAGTTGCAGAACATTCCTTGGTGCGCTGGCCGGGCATGCCAGTTTACTAAAGCAGCTGGGACGCAAGCCAATGGCAATTAATGCTAGCTAAATCACGAGGCAACTTCATTTTTGCTTAAAAGCTCCGCTCATCACCTCTTCATTGAAGCCGGAAGCGACAATGTTATTGTTGGCATAGACGTATAAGGCTGTGTTAAAAACTGTACTTGCCACCATAAAAATAAGCCCAGCAAGAAGCAGCAGCAATACACCAACAGATATGCCTATCAAGAAGCCGACTACGTCAAAAGACGAGGCTAGTACAAAAGTCAGCGCACCTGAACCAATAATAATTAACACAAACACAAAAAACTGAAGGAGGCCTAGCCCAATACTTTTAATCAAACTTTCACCCCAGGTTTTCTTGATGACCTGTGTTGATTTCTTTAGTGCAGCAATCGGCGCCGATTCCTTCATAAACAAATACGGGCACTACAAAAATGCTCACGATACTCCACGCCATACCAACCAGTCCGATGAGTATGTTGGCAACAAGCCGCCCAACCTTGCCAAAGTTGGATGCCAGATTCTGGGCAATTCGTAAGACCAATCCTACCGTTGCGGATAGCAAACTCCACTGAAAAATCAAGTTAAGTTTCGAGAGCGCAAACTTGATGCTTTCTGCGAAGGTGGCATTTCCGCCTTCAAACCTGACCTTCGTGGTATAGACAACACAAACATTGAAGAATGTTGCAATAAAGGCCAAGCCAAAGTAGGTCAAAAAGATTATGATATATTGAAAGAACTGAATAGCGTCACTTGAAAAATCATCCGCCATTAACGTTGGAATGACTGAAGGAAAAATCATCGCTACGGCAAAGAGTGCTGAAAATATGAATGATAAAAGTGCGAACCATAGCAACTCGCGGTCTTTGTTGATTACGCCAAACGATAGTTTTGTTATCATCCAGCTTCTTGAAAAAGCGTTCATGTTGTGATTTGGATTTTGATATTCCAAAATTAACAATTCTTGGATAGCATCTGGTTTATTCCAAGGGTAGATTATTCCGAAATGCGGCGCCGGATGCCCTGAGGAATCCAGAAAAACCCAGGCAATGCCTATGATTTGAATGCATGCAAAATGACTAACTTTGTCTCGACAAAATATTCAACGAAAACAAATAACCATGGCTAAGAAGGCAACCTTTATCTGCGCACTGCTTATCGCTTATTCAATTGTCAATGCCCAAAGTGTATCGATTGACGATTCAACCCTGTTTGACTTCTGGGTTGGCGAATGGAACCTTACCTGGACGAATGCGGACGGCAAAATCGAAAGTGGTTACAACCGTATTGAAAAGATACTTGATGGGAAAGTCATTCAGGAACATTTTAGTGATGACAAGAACTCATTTAAGGGCACCAGCATCAGCGTGTACAACGCGCAAAAAAAGACATGGCACCAGGCCTGGGCTGACAATCAGGGGGGATATTTTGATTTTGAAGGAAGCGTTTCGGATGGCAATAGAATGTTTAGCACCGGCCCAACGGAAATTAACGGAGTGAAAATCATCAGACGGATGGTATTCCATGACATTAAGCAAAATACATTTATCTGGGATTGGGAAGTAAGCAAGGACGGCGGCAAATCCTGGGAACTCAGGTGGAGAATTAACTACAAGAGAAAAGAAAAAGCGTAATCAGTATGCAACGGACCGCATTCATCGTTTATACAGGCTTCATGGCAAGAAATTCAGGCGAATTATTGTATATTTAATTAGCATTTATAATGGATTTCATTGTCGTCAACCCTTAACTGAAAAACGATGAAAAAACTATCACTACTCTTTCTTATGAGTATAGGCACAACTATGCTATACTCCCAGATTACGTTTACACCGAAAGCTGGTGCTTCCCTGTCTCACATGTCGCTACCCAGCGACTTTGCGGATCCGGACGAAGATTACGGTTCAAAGATTGGATTGATTATTGGCGTCGCTGTCGAGATACCGATAATGGGTGAACTGCTCTCTGTGCAGCCTGAACTCCTGTTCCATCAAAAAGGATTTAAATACAAGTGGAAGAGTGGTGGAGAAATGGAAGAATACAATTACACTTTGAACTACATTGAACTTCCGATTCTGGCAAAAGTAAAATTCGGAAAATTTTATGCCGTAGCGGGTCCCTCCTTTGGTTATGGGATTAGGCGGAAAGTGGGAAGGAACATATAGCTATCCCGGGGGAACGGAAGAATATTCGGGCAAAGTAAAATTCGGAGACAGGCCTAGTAACACTTCTTCAGATGACGATTACTTCGACAACGCATTGGATATTTGCTTTCAAGTGGGTGCTGGTATTAAAGTCAGCGTTGTTGTGATAGAGCTCAGATATGCGTTTGGGCTAACCAACGTTGACGATGTGTATGGTGGCTATACTGGCAGTTGGAAATCGAAAAACGGTTCTTTTCAATTAACCGTGGGATACCCTATCGCCCTAAAGAAATAGCGTCGCAAGCTAAATCTTATTTAGCATAGCACACCAAACTTCGGTGGTATGCTAAATGTTGAATTCAGGCCATGCATGCAATTATTTTCACCGCTCGGAATAACCCAGTTGAGATGATGAAGGTCATTGACAATGGTCGACGGCTGTCATCATTTTTTCAGTATCAATACTGTACTTTAGTTGAAGTAAAATCGAGAATACGTCCTCAACACTTAACTGAAATACTATGAAAAAACTACTCTTTCTCTTTTTCATGATTCTGGGAGTCGTATCAACGCTTTACTCGCAGATTATCTTTATGCCCAAGGCAGGCGCCTCCCTGTCAAGCGTCTCGTTTAGTAATGACTTCAAGTTCGACGGTGAATCTTATGGTTCAAAGATTGGCTTAATTGCTGGAGTTGCCGTGGAAATTCCTTTGATCGGTGAGAAGGTTGGCACTGCAGCCAGAACTCCTTTTCCATCAAAAAGGATACAGCTACAAATATGATGACGGTGATGGTTACACGGAGGATTATAAATACACCATAAACTACATCGAACTTCCAGTTCTGGCAAAAGTAAAGTTCGGTAAATTTCATGCCGAAGCAGGCCCATCATTTTCTTATGGCATTGGTGGTAAGTACAAAGGGAATTATACAGACCAAGGCAACAAATAGACGACGAGGGTAAAATTAAATTTGGTACCGAGCCTGATAACAACCCAGACTATGATGATTATATTGACAATGCATTGGATATTGGCGTCCAGGTAGGTGCGGGCGTTCAGGTTAGTGTTATCGTCATCGATCTAAGATATGGCTTTGGGTTGACAAATATGTATGACGATGTCGCAGGTTATGACACTAAATCGAAAAACGGTTCCCTTCAATTAACCGTGGGCGTTCCACTAGGCGGAAAGAAATAGACTACTGATAACGTTAATGACAGGCAGCTTTTGCGCGGTAACCAAAATCTGTTTTACAAAATACCGAGCCGGAGCCCGGTATTTTTTTCTTCCCACAATAAATTTCTCCAGGCAGCAGTATAGCCAGTGCATACGGGACCGTAGATCTATCTGCATCATTTACCTGCGATGGTCTCCACGATAACATCTTTACGCTCGAACAAACCTTTCTTAAACTGCAATCCCAACCCTGGAAGATCGGGTGGAAGAACCATGCCGTTCTTCACTTGTGGGGAGTTGTCGAAGAAAAATGGATCCCTGTCGTGCCAATACGGATAAACACTTTCAACATAAAACAGATTGGTAACGGCAGCGGCCAGATGTGTGGAGGCATACCACAAGATTGGTCCGCCGGCAGTGTGCATCATCGTGGGTTTGTAATACGTATTGGCCATATCAGATATTTTCTTTCCTTCGGAAATGCCGCCACACCAGGTAAGATCGTACATGGCAATATCACCGGCCTTAGCCTCCAACATCTCTCTGAAGCCAAATCGTGTAGCCAATCGCTCACTTAAGACCAATGGTATGCTTGTTTCCTGACTCAACGTAACATAGGCTTGCATGTTATCCTGTAACAGCATGTCCTCGAGGAAAAATATGTCATAGGGTTCAAGTGCCTTGGCAATGCGCACTGCACTAGGCAGGTTCCACATGCTGTGAAATTCGCATCCCAATTCCAGGTCATAGCCAACAGTGTCTCTTACGCGCTTAATCCAGGTAAGGCACTGATCTATTTCCTTCCGCGAAATGGTCTCACCGTTATTCTTCGCGGCTATCTTGTCAAAGGGACAGTATTTGATTGCAGGTATTCCCTGCGCCACAAGAAACTTTGCGATTTTTTCCATGTCATCCTCCAATGTCCAGCCATTGATGCCACGAGAATCGGTGTAGGTATTGTATACCCGGATTTTCTTTTCATAAGAGCCACCCAGTAATTGATACAGCGGCATCTTACACACCTGGCCCATGATATCCCACTGCGCAATGTTAATAGCTGATAACGCGCGCATCTCTGCGCCGCCCGTGACATGAAATGCATTTTGCCTGTAGATACGCTCCCAGGTTTGCTCAATATCCAGGGGGTTCGTACCCAAGAGTTTTCCTGCCCAGCTATGCCATTCAAGATCTTTCAACACAGATGCACTTGCTTCGTTGAAAGGATACGTTTCGCCAGTGCCGATTATTCCTTCGTTGGTATGCAATCTCACCCACATCCACTGAACACCTGCACCCGCCACCTTCAGGCTGGGACTAAAGCGAACCGTTTCAATCTTGGTAATGGTGAGATCAGGCGATGCTGCGAGCGCCTTCATGCGAAATGGTTCCAGTGCGCCAAAGCCAAAAAGGCCCATCGCTGCCGCAGCCGGTCTTCAGGATAAAATCTCTCCGGTCCATATTACTTTTGCGGAAAGCAGTGCTCACAACTCCCAGCCTTTCCTGTAGGTTCTTCCCACAAATTGGTTTGCCTCTTCGAGGTTGGTAATCCGTGTGTTTTCTCCGTCCCACAATAATTTCTTGCGGGCATAAAACTCCTGCTTACCCTTGCTGTCTTCGCGGCGCAACATATAGCTGCGGATGGCAAGATTACCCATCAGCACGGTTTCGGTCATGGGGCCGGCGTAATCAAAGGAGGATGTCAAGCCAAGGTGCTCCGGACTCTTGAAGCCTGCCTTACAAGCATCCACCCATTTGCGTTGATGTCCATATTCAGGCTCCTCATCGTCTTCAACCTCCGGACCAAAATCCGTGGTTCCATCATTGAGGTAGAGTTTTGGCATCAATGGTGAGCTATCGTTTATATTGGTAGAGATCAAACCTTTCTCGCCGATTATCAAAACGCCATTGTTGCTTTCGGATCCACCGATATCCTGGTTGGCCGGAATTATCTCCGGGTGCGACGGCCGAATGCCACCATCGCTCCAGGTCATTTCGATAGGAGATTTGCTTTTTTCTGTGGCACCAAAATGCAAGGTAATGAATGAAGACGCCGGGCATCCCTCCGGATGATAATCAGGTGTCCACATTTGTGAGTAAACGGAACCTACACTGCATTCTGCATCTGTAGGATATTTTAAACCCAACGTTCTAAAAGGTATATCAACAAGATGACAACCTACATCGCCAAGTGCTCCTGTTCCAAAATCCCACCATCCCCTCCAACTGAACGGATGTAAGTTAGGGGTATAGGGTCTGTATGCTGCCGGGCCTAGCCAGAGGTCCCAGTCCAGATCTTTAGGTTTTTTACTTTCATCGGGTGCCGGCATGGCAAAACCCTGTGGCCAAACAGGTCGGTTAGTCCAAATTTGCACCTTAGAAATTTTTCCCAGCACGCCTGAATCCACCCATTTTTGTACCATTCCCAGTAGGGGATTTGATCCACCCTGGTTTCCCATCTGACTTACAATTTTATACTTTCTTGCCATCTCCGTCAGCAACCTTGCTTCCCGAATATTGTGGGTCATTGGCTTTTGCACATAAACATGCTTCCCTCTCTCCATGCAAAAGGCAGCTGCAGGGCCATGAACATGATCGGGTGTGGAGATTGTAACAGCGTCAATATCCTTTTCCTTATCCAGCATCACCCGAAAATCATTGTATAACTGTAGCCTTGGGAAATTTCTCGACGGAAGCTTTTGCAGATCCTGAGAAATCCACATCGCAAAGCGCGACTACTCTTTCCCGGCCCTTCACCGAAGCATTGCGAATATCACTTGCTCCTTTCCCGCCGGCACCAATGGCGGCCAGGTTCAATTGGTCACTTGGTGCGGTATATCCCAAACCTCCCAGCACATGCCTGGGTACAAGAAAAACAGAGGAAGCGATAGCGCTCTTCTTTATAAATTCTCTCCGTGAGGTGGTTGATTTTTTCGATTTTCTCTCTTTCATGCCAATAAAATGTTTAAGGATTACAAATAGTAGAAGACCACTGGAGTTGATTTACGAATTATAATACTGAAAAACAAAAGAATCCACGCTTGTCTGCTGGTTTGCCCTGTAGCCTGGACCTTCCGCAAACCTTCCCGGATTAGCCCGGTATGTTCACCATCGTTCACCACCAGAACGCCACTGACAATAACACATTTCATGACCTTGCAAATTGACGCGATCCCATGCAGTATGATGCCTTCCTTTTGTAAGATTAGAATAAATATGTATGGTTAATTTTCCACTTTGTCATTATACAATCTAGCTTTCGGAATTTTTTCGGCAGAGCCTTTTGCGGAGCCAGAGCAATCTGCACACAGGCGCCACTATTCTTTCTCGTCCACATGCAGATGCTGCACTGTGCGGGATTGCTGCGCCGTTGCGAAAGCCCCTTCATACTAGCAAATCGTCTTATTTAGTGCTAAATTGGTGTATACTAATCATTGAGCATCATGGAAGAGTTTCTTGATGGAATTACTATAATGCTTGTCGTAAGAATAATACTGGTAGTAATCGGACTTACCATCTACTTCATTCCTACGATATTTAGTAGTTACAAGAAGGATGCAAATAAAATATTCGTGCTGAACCTCTTGTTGGGATGGACACTAATCGGTTGGATAGCAGCACTAGTTTGGGCGCTCTCGCCGGGAAAGCATAACCATTACTACAACTACATTTGTCCAAAGTGCGGCTATATGCATCAGTTGGATCACAAAGTGAAACTTTATGAATGTCCCAAATGTCACGCGAAATACAATAAATCGTTGTTTCGACTTAAACGAAAGGTAAAAACATTGACCGAGATCAACCCTTGGGTCTTTATATAACGGCAGCCTTTCCGTTTGTTTTTGCGCAGCGATTAGCCTAGCGAAGGTGCTCATTACGCGAAAAGACTTGCTCATTCTTTATGTTCACGTCAACGATCCATCGGGTTTTTTCATGCGTTTTTTTTCAACGCATAATCCTGAACGCATTGCTATTGGGCCTCTCCTACTTTTTTTCTTTTCTAGGAGTAGAAAATTCATGACAATACGGCCCAAGCAGATTAACAGCATAGCAGGTTCAACACAAATGGCGATGAACCAGATGGAATTAGGAAATGCAAATTTGGATTTGAATATTTGTAACGCCTAATTTTTGGCAAATGGCAATCATCAATATCGCAGCATGTTAAGCAAGAAGATACTCTTTATTGTTGCCTTTATCACGGGAAGTCTGATTTTGCTGCAGTGCAATCATGATTCGCGAAATACATGCAGCCTCCGCCGACTGGTCGGAATACCATGGTGGTCCGGACCGAAACCACTACTCAACTTTGAGAGAGATTGATACCACAAACGTTAGGCGACTTGTAAAAGCATGGGAATATGCATCAGGCGGAGTAGACACTGTTTCCAATCAGACGCAAATACAATGCAATCCAATTATTGTAAATGGTATTTTGTACGGCGTGTCTGCAAGCTCGCAGGCATTTGCTATTCAAGGTGATTCGGGCAAAGAAATATGGAAGACCAATCTGCAGGATGAAACATTCAGGATTACCAGCAGGGGTGTGACCTACTGGAGCGAAAAAGACGATAAAAGAATTTTCTTCGCATTTGGCCCTTGGCTATACGCATTAAACGCGGCCACAGGTGAACCTGTTGAGTCTTTCGGCGCTAATGGAAAAATCAATCTGCGCGAAGGTCTATCGCGTCCCGGAGCTGATGAATATGTATCATCAAATACACCTGGTGTTGTCTTTGAAAACCTTATCATCATGGGTACCCGTGTATCGGAAGGCCCGACGGCGTTGCCTGGCGATATTCGCGCATATGATACTAGAACCGGAGAATTGATCTGGACTTTTCATACCATTCCAAAACCAGATGAGTACGGATATGATAGCTGGCCAAAAGATGCTTATCAAAACGTGGGTGGTGCCAACTCCTGGTCTGGAATGGCAATTGATCGCGAAACAGGTATTGTATTTGTGCCAACGGGTTCTGCAGCATTTGATTTCTATGGTGGAAACAGGCATGGCGCCAACTTATTCGCCAATACACTTTTGGCATTGGACGCACGGACAGGCGAGCGCATTTGGCATTATCAACTAATACATCACGATATCTGGGACCGCGATTTGCCTACAACCCCTAATTTGTTGACCATCCAACGAGATGGAAGGACCATAAATGCCGTTGCGCAAGTTACCAAAACAGGGTTTGTCTTTGTCTTCGACCGAGAAACCGGTGAGCCACTATTTCCTATTGAAGAAAGGCCTGTGCCTGATTCCGATGTTCCTGGTGAATTGGCGTACCCTACACAACCGTTTCCCACCAAACCGTTGCCCTTCACGCGCCAGCGTTTCACAGAAGCCGACTTGAACGAACATGTTGCAGATCGTGAGCAGATCGTAGAAGAATTAAGGAATAGCAAAACGGGCGTACCGTTCATACCCATCGGCACACAAAGAACAATACTTTATCCTGGAACGTCTGGTGGCGCGCAATGGGGTGGCGCTGCGGTGGATGAAGATGCCATCATGTACGTACCCGCCGTGGAGATACCGGTATATATGTCCTTATTGGAGACACCGCCGTCTGGGAAATTCACTTCCGGAGAAAAGATGTATCGGACCCTGTGTGCATCATGTCACGGTATTGATCGGAAAGGCGATCGCGGTGGAAATTATCCCGCACTAATCGATGTTGGTGACCGGTTGACGTTTGACAAAATCGAGCAAATAACCAAAACGGGAGTTGGTAGAATGCCAGCATTTACGCAGCTATCGGCGTCGGAAAGAAAATTGATTATCGATTTCCTGACCAACAAAGGTGAAGATGCCTCCATTGAGAATACATCGCCGCCGTTAACCACCGCCCCATACGTTAACTCGGGTTATAACCGGTGGTACGATAGCAAAGGTTATCCTGTGAGCGCACCTCCGTGGGGAACATTAACAGCCATCAATCTTCAGACCGGTGATCATTTGTGGCAGGTTCCGCACGGAGAGTATGAAGAACTTACCAGCAAGGAATTCCTAAAACAGGAACTGATAATTACGGAGGCCCGTTGGTAACATCCTCCGGGCTGCTATTCATCGCTGGAACACCCGACCAAAAATTTAAGGCAATTGACAAACATTCCGGAAAAATTCTTTGGGAATCATTGCTGCCGGCGGCCGGTTTTGCGACGCCCTCCACGTACATGGCAAATGGAAAGCAATACGTTGTCATTGCTTGTGGTGGTGGAAAACTGCAGAGCAAGTCGGGAGACAAGTATGTTGCATTCGCGCTCGACTAAGCTGTAAAAGTGATTAGCTGAACGGTTTAACAATGAAGTCTATGCAAATTTCAGAGTGTCATCAATACTTGATCCACTACTTAAGCCGATCCCTTATACCAGAAGCGAAAGAGGTATTTAATCATATAATACTTAAATTAACCCCGGTGTCATCTATTTTGATCCTTTGAAGAAAGTGTGTGCTAACGCAAGGCACCTGTCACCCCACATCACTTAATTGTTCATCAAATGAAGAATTTAATACCGCTGCCGATTGCACTTTTCATCATGGTCTCCTGTGGTCAAAAAACTATGGTCTCAATTAAGCCGGATGGTCTTAAACAAGAAAACAAGATCACGATCGAAAATGAAAACCTTAAGGTTGTGTTTGTTGACAATGAACCTTCAGGACAAGTGCACAAGGCAGGCTACAACGGAATCTCAGAACTGTACCACCGCCATGATGATTCGACAATCTTTGTCCCGGATTTCGCGGGATTCAACCTGGAACATATTTTTGGAGGGGACAGCCTATCTCAATTATTTGAGCCACGGAGGCACCCGATGAAGCTTTATCGAAAAAGTATCAACGCGGTTGTATTGTACCAGGAAGCAACTCCGAATTCTGGTGTCGAATCGCTCACTGAGTTTACGGTTATTGGACCGGATTATATCGACATAAGTTTTCAATGTATTTTCCACAATCAACAATTTTTTCAACATGGGTATGCCGGCCTGTTTTGGGCCAGTTACATTCATAAACCAGAAGATAAGAAAATATATTTTCCAGGAATAGCAGAAGAGCGACCGGATACTTCATGGATCGCAGCCTACTCCACCATGCATGGTCTGAACAGCACGCATCGCGCTGTCGGAGATGTTAATACTTTTTTCTTTGCTGAAAACTTTAACGCCAGTTTAGCAAATCACTATTCAGCGTATCGATATACATCCCCATATCACTTTGGCCGGTTCAGAAATATGGTACTAGCCTTTCTTTTCGAATCACAGGATATCATCCGGTTTTCACAATCTCCGACCGGCGGAGGGCCAGAGAATCCTGCCTGGGATTTCCAATTTATAATTCCAACTCCAGAAACCGGGAAGATTTATTCATTCAAGGCAAGGATAATCTATAAGCCATTTGTCAACGACAATGATATTAGCGATGAATATGAAAGATGGAAACGATAATCTACAAAGATGATTAAAAGATGCCTGCCGCTGAAAGGATCAATATGGATATACTTCAAACTTGCCCGGGCAGAAATTTTGAAATCGTAAGTGGGTGAAATGAATAGCGCAACTCTTCTTTTCCGCTACGGTGACATGGATGGGCATGAAGGTGGCCATTCTTCCATGGCCTTTTATGCTCTTAAATAATGTAATTGCACAAGACCAGATTCAAATTGTTTGCTTGGCATGGCTTTTAATTTTATTCCCGGGATTCCACCTTTAAACAGTCGTTTGCCGTCTCCCAGTATGACTGGAATTACGGAAATTATATATTCGTCTATAAGGTCTTTTTCCATCAATAACTTCACGATTTCTCCGCCGCCGTCACAATAAATGTTCTTTCCTTTTTCTTTTTTCAGACTATTTACCAGGTCTTCAACTTCACCATTGTAAAACGTTACGCCATTTTCACTTTCGCGTTGATGCCTTGTTATTACATAACACTTATGTCGATCGGCTTGCGGAAAAACGCCTCCGGTAAGTTTTAAGATAGTATCGTAAGTTCTTCTTCCCACGATGTATGCGTCAACACTTTCATTAAATTTAGCATATCCGTAATCTTCACCTTCTTTCTCTACGATTGAAAGCCAGGACAAGTCATCATCGTTGGTTGCGATGAACCCATCCAGGCTCATACTGATGTATACGACTAATTTTCTTTTGTTCATACCATGTTATTGGCTAACATTCCGGGCATGGGGCGAGCGCTCTCTTACAGAAAACACAAGATAGTGAACACCTCCTTGCACAATCGCGACTGCGAAACATTGATGAAAAACTGCTCTTCAAAGTTGGACAAGCCATGCTGTCAGTTTGGATTGTTGTTTAAAATGGTTCGTATAATAACGATAACCAGTCCAATTGCAAAGATGGTTGTAAAAATCAATTTGTTGTGTTTGGCCAGCCAATTGGGAAGAAAAATATCAAAATTTTCTTTTTTGGAATCCGAATAATTCCTTGCCAAAAGCGTCAACGGACAAAACATTTTAAAAACCAACAGTACTACTCCTTCCATAATAATCAGGCCTATGCCAATCCAGGTGTAAGCACTTATGGTATCGGAAATTCCAGCGTATACAATATAGAAAATCACGGCCACAAAGAACAGCCAGATTAAGGTATGTACCAGTTTTATTGCGAGAAGCTTACTCGTTTGATTCATTTTTCAAGTAAATCAAATGCCGTTTACCCATAAGCCGAGACGTGTTTGCAACGAAGCGCATTTGTCCCAGGTGCCTTACCAGGTTAGTCTGAAAAGAACTTACATTTAAAGACTACCTACGCAATGCTAATAAAATTCACCAAAGTGCCAGAGTATCCCCGACGGGTCATGCATAAAACATTCTTTTCCCCAATTTTCCGCTCTTATCGGCGTTAACCTTACGTTTTCATATTTGTTGTGCAGTCCTAAATTTTGGAGTTCGCTCCAATATCGATCAACATCATCAACTTCAAGAAAGATCATTGAATTATTCACCCAATCTTTAACATAAGCATTCTGCAGATAGAACCCTAATTTATCAGTGACCTTGAAATACGACAGAGCCCTTTGATATTACTGATTCTTCAAACCCTAACGCCTTGTAAAACTGTCTTGATTCCTCAAAGTTTACCGCGCCGATAAAAGTTCTGATTGATTTCGCAGCATGCTTCATAACATAGACTGATTAACGTGTTCGTATTCTTACTCCACTCATTTTTCCTGCTGACAGAGAGATGTAAATCTTTCACAAATCCTTTGTTGTTCACAATCTACTTCGTCTCAACAGGTTTACTCAACAACGTAATAATCAATCCAATAATCGGACTAAACAAGATCGACCATAGAATTGACTTTCCATATCCAATTTTGCGTTTTGTACCGATATACTGAGCAATCAGGTGCGTTAAGGCGATGTAGAGTATAGTCGTTAAAATCAAAATAGAATTCATAGCTATTTGTTTTGATAAATATCACTTTCCATGCGGAAGTCATTGTACTTATTTACGACTTAAAGGCAGGCCCTAACTGGCGCGAATGTTGTGCGGCTGGCATCGCGTTGCTTACTCGTGCTTTCGGTTCTACAATTGTACTGGTCCTACCCTTCTTGGATTCAGTTAACCACTCGACCCCAGCGATAGTAAATTTTTGTTTGAGCTTTTCAGTGGCATATCTTCAATTGAAATTTTTGCCAAAAAGCAAAAAAACCTTGAATACAATGCGTATTCAAGGTCTTCCGAGGTCTCGAGCGGATTCGAACCGCTGTAGAAGCTTTTGCAGAGCTCTGCCTAGCCACTCGGCCACGAGACCTTCAAACATCAACTAAAAAGGTGTGCCGGCACAAACCGGAATGTGCAAAACTAAAAAAAACAAGGCTGATTGCAACCTCATCAAAAAAGAAAGGCGGCTAATTCCATGTAGCCACCTTTCTTGCTATTGCGCTAAGAATTTACTCGGGCTTGGTATCTCCGCTGCCTGACATCTTTTCCTTCAATGCACTCAGCGCCTCAAGATCTCCCAGTGTTGATTTTTCAGCTTGTTTGTTAATCGACTGGACAGAATTTCCTTTAGCAGAAGTAGTTTTCTTTTTAGCCACCGCTACAGGCTTCTCCTCATCGGCCGACCAGGTTGCTTTGTGCGAGAGCACGATTCTCCTGTCGTCCTTGGAAAACTCCAATACCTTGAAGTCAAGCGATTCACCAACTTCAATCTTCCCGTCATCCTCCCGCACCAAATTCTTTGCGGCACAGAAACCCTCAATACCGTAAGGCAATTCCAACACGCCTCCTTTATCATTCTTGCTAATGATGTTGCACTTCTGTATCGAACCGACAGTAAAGATAGTCTCAAAAGTATCCCATGGATTTTCTTCCAGGTGCTTGTGGCTCAATGCCAGTCTGCGGTTTGAAGCATCCAGTTCCAAATACCTGAACATCCATGGTATCACCAACTTTTACAAACTCTGAAGGATGCTTGATTTTCTTGGTCCAGCTCAAGTCAGAAACGTGTACCAACCCATCGATACCTTCTTCCAGTTCAATGAACAAACCAAAGTTTGTTAGGTTACGTACAATCCCTTTATGCTTTGTACCGACTGCATACTTGGTAAGTACATCCTGCCTTGTCCATGGATCTTCGGTGAGTTGCTTAATACCGAGTGACATCTTGCGCTCATCGCGGTCCAACGTCAATACAACGGCTTCAACTTCATCTCCAACTTTCATGAAGTCCTGCGGATTGCGCAAATGTTGTGACCAGCTCATTTCGGTCACGTGGATCAAGCCTTCCACGCCAGGTTGCAATTCAAGAAATGCGCCATAATCAGCCACATTTACAATTTTGCCTTTCACTTTTGAACCCACTGCAATCTCCGTCGACAAAGCATCCCAAGGATGCGGCGTCAATTGCTTCATGCCCAGTGAGATTCGCTTCTTGTCTCCATCAAAATCAAGTACAACCACTTTAACTGTTTGGTCAAGCTTAAGAACCTCTTCAGGATGGTTGATGCGGCCCCAGCTGATATCCGTAATGTGGAGCAATCCATCAACACCACCCAGATCGATAAATACACCGAAGTTGGTCATGTTCTTGATCACGCCTTCCAGCACCTGACCTTTCTCAAGGTTGGTCAGGATTACTGCCTTTTGCTGCTCGAGATCTTTCTCAATCAACACTTTATGCGAAACCACAACGTTGTCGTTTGTGTAGTTGATCTTCACCACCTTCACTTCGATCGACTTATTTACATAGATATCGAAATCACGGATCGGTTTCACATCAATTTGTGAACCGGCAAGAACGCTTCAATTCCAAATACATCTACAATCAAACCACCTTTGGTTCTGCGTTTCACAAAACCTTCGATTACTTCGTCTTTATCAAGAGCAGTTTGCACATATTCCCAGCCTTTCACCAGCTTTGCTTTTCTGCGGCTCAAGCACAAGCTGCCCCATGGCATCTTCACGCTCTTCAATAAACAAGTCAACAACATCACCGATTTTGAGGTTCGGTCATCTCTTTGAATTCGGTCAGCGATACAAGTCCATCAGATTTAAACCCAATGTTCAGGATCACATCGCGTTCATTGATACCCACAACGACACCCTTAACAACCTCACCGCTACTGACGGAAGTAACTGTTCCGGAATACATTTGTTCCATTTCAGCACGGGTCTCTTTCGAGTAGCCTTCGCCGAACCCTTTGGTATCGAATGCATCAAAATCAAATTCTCCAGGAATTTGCTTTTCGTACTTAGCTTGTTTCAGTTCCGAAACGGGAATCGCCTCTGTGTCGATTTCTTCCTTATTGAGAGACTTGATTTCGGCCAACGGATCATCTTCGTCGATTTCAATCTTCTCTTCCTTTTGCTTTTTTACAGGTTTTGCCTCTGAGGATTCAACAACCTTTCTGGGCCTCTTCTCACCTGGTTTTAGAGCTTTTGCCATAAAAATAACCCTGTTTTTACATGCAGCAAGCGGGTACCCCTGCTACACTTTAGTTTATGTTACCGACGCCTGAATACAGGCAATCAGCCCGCTAACCCCAGCGGGGCTGCAAATGTAAGGAAAAACTCTAAAAAATCAGTGCATAACCCTAATCATTAGGGTTCAAGGGCATCTGTCTCCCGGTCTTCCGGATCGGGGCTTTGACAGCATTTACATTAGGGAATATCTTCAAATTGAAGCGTTCCAGTGGCATAATTGATCAGAATGCGCTGAAACATTAATGTGAAAAGTGAGGTTTTGTAATCACCCTGCGCACGCACGTAGGTTTGATTTACGATCGCAAGCTGCACGATATTGGAAATCCCAAGATCATACCGTTCTTTTTCCATCTGATAAGAAATTTCTGCCGCCCGCAGTTGCGCTTGCGAAGCTTCATAACTTGTTCTCGCATCCTTAAAGTTCTGGTATGCCCGGATGACATCGGTCTTCACGGTCACTTCGGCGTCCTTGACGCGAATTTTAGCGTTCTCATAGGCTACCTTAGAGAACGCGGCTTGTGAACGATACTGTAAACCATTGTAAATGGGAATGGATACGGAAAAACCATAGCTCAACGCGACGTTATCCTTGGTAAACTGGTCATTGAAAGATCTGTTGTCTTCACCTTTGATGTAATTGTAGCGGGATCCGTAATTGATGCCGGCATAAATACTCGGATAATATCGACCTTTCAAGGATGAATAACCGTAATGGGCAGCCTTTTCGGCATGATTGGCTTGTTTCAAATCGCTCCGGCGGGCCAACGCCGTAGCATACATATCATCAAACGCTGCTGAATCAGCAACCAATTTATTAATATCCCAATCTACCTGCTGTACTTCGAAATAAATGGTGGGATCAATTTGCAGTGTCTGGGCCAAAGTTGCTATATCATTTTTGAGCGTGTTCCTGGCCCGTACCAATAATAACTCTGAATTCTTCAGCTGGTATTCCTGGTTGTAAAGATCTGCTTCTGCCTTGCTTCCAAGCTCCACCTGGACCTTAATTTGATCGTACTGCAGCTGCTGCGTAGCGACATTTTCAACGTTGATCTTAATAAGCTCCTGATCCAGCAGGCAGAGCAGGTACTGATTTGAAACATCGCGGATAACATCCTGATTGGACCGGGCTACCTGATGCCCCTGGGCGTCATTCTGGTTATCTGCTTGCCTGTATTGGTTAAGAACTCTCAGTCCACTAAAAACGGGCATACTGGCGCTCAGCGTACCACCCACATAATCAATTACACCGTTAACGACCCTCCCTTCGTTCTGGTTGAAGGAATTACCATCGTTGCGATACACATCGCCGTTGGCTGAGACACTGGGCCCAAGCTGCAGCATAGACGATGTTTTGTTTATCTGGGTGTATTGCAACTGATTTTTTTGCTGGTTCAGCACCACATTGTTTTGTAACCCAATTTTCACAGCCTCCTTGAAGGACAGTCTTAAAGGAGTTTCTTGCGCAACGGCCACGTCTATTAAACCAGTTGCCAGCGCTAACAAAACCAATTTTTTCATGCCTTGATTAAACATTAACGGTTACACTTTCGTCTGCTACTATGGCACCATCTCCCACGCGTATCACTCTTTTGCCATAACGTGCATTCTCCTCCGAATGTGTTACCTGGATGATCGTGATACCTTCTTCATTTAATTTTTTGAAAATCTCCATGATCTGCCTTCCCTGATCGGAGTGGAGATTGCCTGTGGGCTCATCTGCGAGCAATAATTTAGGCTGTCCGACGATGGCCCTCGCGACACCCACAAGCTGTTGCTGTCCCCCGCTCAATTGTTCGGGGAACAAATCCTTCTTGGCCACCATATTAAAACGATCCAGCATTTCAGCTACCATGCTCTTGCGCTGCGTTCCTTTTACACCTTTATACAACAAGGGCGTTTCAATATTTTCGTAAACCGTCAGTTCGTCAATCAAGTGGTACGCCTGAAAGATGAAACCGATATAGTTTTTGTGCATCTCCGACTTTTGCTTTTCCTTCATTTTATGCACTGGCTCATCGAAGAAATAATACTCCCCTTCAGAGGGTTCATCCAACATGCCAACGATGTTCATCAAAGTAGATTTTCCTGCCCCGCTGGGTCCCATAATCGTAAGAAATTCCCCTTGCTGTACATGCAAATTGATGCCCTTCAAAACAAACGTACGCTGGAAACGAGAATCCACGTATTTGTCAATATCCTGTAATTTGATCATGAAAATGGTTTGTTAATTAGTCACTATTTGCCCCTTGAGAGGCCTAATGGCCAACAATAGTGCCAAGGGGATTTGTGGGTTAGACTCGCTTTAAATCACACTCGTTACGGGCCGAAACGTCCGATTGTGCAAATAGATGTCCCTTTTCGGACAGCACTGCGTTTAGAAAAGTATCGGATACAAGATGACGTCGACGCGGCGGTTCATCTGCATCCCCTTATATGATTTGTTGCTGTACACCGGATTGTCAAGGCCCCAGTCTTTGATGGTTATCCGCCCATCGGGTATTGCCCGATGCATGAGTATTTCCTGGACGGCCTCGCTGCGCATTTTGGACAGCCATTCATTGTATTCTTTTCCGCCAATCGGATCGGTATGACTGATGAGGTGTATGTCGTATTTCTCAAGCAAATTTGGGATCGAATCGAGCCAGAAATAGAGTTCCTGAATTTGATATTCATCCACATAATAGCTCCCTCCGCCAAAGTAAATACTTTTGCGCATCTCATCCTGCTGAGCACTCGCA
Organism: uncultured Bacteroidota bacterium; assembly: GCA_963714945.1. Taxonomy (GTDB): domain Bacteria; phylum Bacteroidota; class Bacteroidia; order Cytophagales; family Cyclobacteriaceae; genus Chryseolinea. The sequence continues at coordinate 104,811 of CAVQQL010000007.1, forward strand.
GCGCAACTGATGAGGATGACAAAGAGGGAAACCATCAACCTTTTCACAAGATAAAGATAACGATATGCGGAAGAGAAGTCCATACCAACCCGCAAGTATTTAAGCATGCAGCAATATCGCCAAAACACGCTTTTTTTTGGGATTGGTATTACCCAATAGACCCATAATCATGCGCACTATTGCGTCTTACGCATGAAAAACAGCTTTATCAATACGACAACCAGGTTGCTTTTGCCACCTTCCCTTTCTCCACGACTGAGACTATTAGCAAGTTTCCATATTCGCTGTCGTTGTAGGGCTTGTATAGCGCCTTACCTACTAGCAGGTTGGCAATCCACGGGATATTGGTCGTGTGGCCGCAGACAACAACTGTGCCGCCGCGATGCTTCTCCATCATTTCTACCACGTCTTCTGCTTTAAAGGGCTCATAGGTGTTGACTTCAAGGCTTTTTGCTTCAGCCAGTGGCGCCACAGTATTCCGTGTCCGTTTGAAAGCAGTTGAATAAATGCCCTCAACCGAAGTCATTGTCAGCATTTGTGCAAGTCGTGCTGCCCTTTCGACGCCCTCGGGTTTCAAATCCGGATCGGCTGTGCCGTCATCTACTTTCTCAGCGTGGCGTACCAAAATGAATGTCGTGATTTGCTTTTGCGCAAACAATGATGCCGATGCCAGCAGGAGTGAAGCACAAAGTAGTACGAACCTTTTCATAATATACTGTAAGTTTTTTGGCCTTTATTTTTTGTCGAATACCTTTTCATTCACCGACTTTTGCCCGGGTGACAATGAATCACCTGACGAAGTGATATCGCGCCATCATTACTATTGATCGTATGATCTTAGCTGCCTGTTTTGGCAAAGATCAACAATGTGGCTGATGCCAAATCGAAATTATTACACGCGTGGTTCAAATGACGTAGTCATGCTAATGTGAAGAATAGTTCTTAATTTTAGCCTTGTCATATCCTAAACCATGATACAAAAATCCTTTATCGTATTCTTTGCAGCGATTCTGATTTCCACGGCTGTCTCGTCGCAGAAAATAGACAGTTTAAACGCCGTATTGGACACCGCCAGAAATGATCGCAAAGTCAAGACCCTGAACGAACTCTTTCGTGCAAACTTAAATGCAGATCCTGTGAAGGCATTGGCCTACACGCGTGAAGCCCTCAACCTGGCAACGGAAATAAATGACCAAAAGGGAATGGCTGCTTCCTATAATAATCTTGGTATCGTCTACCGCAACCAGGGCGCACTGGATAAAGCGTTGAATTATTATGTAACGTCACTTAAGCTTTACGAGGCACTAGACAACAAAGACGGTATTGCCACAACGAAAAACAATATTTCAAATATATATTCTATCAAAAGGGATTATGCTGAGGCGATGAAATACCTGGAAGAATCATACAACCTTTTCCTCGCACTAAACGACCCCACCAAAATAGTCGGATCGCTCAACAATCTCGGTAACCTGAATATTGAGATACAGATGTATGATAAAGCCATGCAGTATTTTGTACAGGCCGCAGAAATCAGCGAGGAAATTGGTGAAAGGTTCGCCGACCCGCTGAATAACATAGGCAATATTTTCTACAAGCAGGGAAACTACCAACGCGCAGTTGAGTTTTATGAGAGGGCCTTAGCCATGGAACGTGACAATAACAATAAACTTGGAATTTTGAATACCGTTACAAATCTCGCGATTACCTATGCCAAGGCGAAGCAACCTGTGCCGACGATGCAATACCTTGACGAGGCTGTCTCGCTTTGCAATGAACTTCAGGCCTACGCCTTTCTACCGGCGATTTATCGCACGTCGGCTCAGAATGCTGCCAACCAGAATAATTTCAAAGAAGCATTTGAAATGCAGCTGAAATACGATGAAGCACGTGAAAAGGTTTATGGCGAAGAAAGCAGCAGGAAAATAGCCCAAATGGAAATGGTAATCGATTTTCAGGAACAGGAAAAAGAGTTTGATTTGCTTCGAAAGCAAAATGAAATCAACAAGCTTGAACTCAGGAGCAGCAGGCTGTTTATCTTGCTGGTCATCTTTGCGGTACTCAGTGTACTGGGTGGCCTTAACTTCTTTTACATCAACAAAAAGAAATCTCTTAAAATGAGAAAGGAAATCGCAAAACAGCAAGGATGACGCGGAGCGAAGCACAGGCTATGCTGGAAGAGATGACAAAGAGTGCCAGCTTGCGGCGCCATATGCGGACTGTTGAATTGGTGATGGAAGCGTACGCCGAAAAATTTGGAGAAAACAAAGAAGCCTGGGCAATTGCAGGGTTGTTGCACGATGCCGACTATGAAGCGCATCCGGAAAAACATCCAAGTGTTATCGTTGCCAAACTGAGTGAATTGGGGGAACCGGAAATTGCACACGCAATATCAGCACACTATACAAAGTGGAACGTTCCGTATCTATCGTTAATGGATAAGGCTTTACTGGCTTGCGATGAGCTGACAGGCTTCATCATCGCCTGTTGCCAGGTAAGGCCCGATGGTATTAACAGTCTTGAACCTAAATCAGTCATCAAGAAACTCAAGGACAAGGGTTTTGCTTCAAAAGTAGACCGTGATGAAGTTTACAAGGGTACAGGACTACTAGAGGTTGATCTGAAGGAACACATATACTTCATAATTACGGTGTTACGTGCGCACAAAACAGAACTTGGTATTGGATAGACATCGGCGCATGCAGCAATTCACCTAACCCAATGGGTAGCAGAAATCGATCGCAATCGGCCCTAGCCAGAACACATGCTGTTAACTAATTTTTAACACGAAATACTTTCACGGTACCCGATCAAAATATACCTTTGTCTTGCAACAAAAGATATAACATGTTTCAGCAATTTATTGGAGATGGCGCAAGCCTATTTATTACGATCGTCGCCGTATTGGTTGGCTTTGCTACCGCCTTGGGGTATATCGACTTCATGAAGACGAAAAAGGAAGACAAGAAAGAAGATTAGTTTATCAATCTTGAAGGAGTATAGAAAAGGCCTTGGTATTTTGATATCAAGGCCTTTTTAATGCGCTACTGTCTTTTGAGGCAAGGTCGACGTGCTATTGGATCGAATCTTGACCCCTGTAGCCGGCCGCACAATGACGCGTCCTTACCAGAAAGTGAAATTAGTACGGGGATTTATACTGATTTTGAAAATCATCCCATTTTATTGTCTTATAGTATCCTTCGCCTATAAACTGAGCAATTTTGTGAAATTCTGGAGCTTTTCGATAACCTGGCAAGGGTTGGATCATCTTGAATTCTTCGTCCAGAAAAACAACAGTAGGATAACTGAGCTGATTGTTCAACAAAGCTGCGGCCAATTGATGATATCCATTCCTTCCACTGGGAACAAATTTAAAGGTATTACCGTCGAAAATGACATCTTCTTTCTGCTCACCATTGAACTTAACGGCATAAAATTTATCATTTAGTAATTTTGCCACCGTCGGGTCGCTAAATGTGCTTTTGTCCATCACCTTACACCAACCGCACCAATCGGTATAGACGTCAATAAATATTGGCCGCCTTTCCGTCTTGGATTTCTTGAGGGCTTCTTCGAAAGTCATCCAATTCACCGGGCTGTCTGCAACCCGCGATTTTGTGGGAGGCACCACCATGGCCGTAGCCAATAAAAAGAAGACAAACCCCAAAGTATTTATGATAACGCTCCGCATAGCTTGCATTTTCGATTCGACATTCTATGGTTAAACAAATTTACAAAGAAAAGACGTTCATTTTATTACTGAATATTTTTTGGCGCCACGTTGTAACCCAAATACGGCAATGGTCCTGAATGTCCGATTCGAAAAGTGAAAGCGTTCAAAACTGAACAGTCAATGATCAAAAATGACTGAAAAAACGCTAAAAATGATCTTTTCAATACTGGCACGCCATTGGCAAATGCTGCATTCGTGAACCTAAGATTTACATATAGAGAATTTACGCTGGTCTTTGGAGTGCTTGTAGCACTGCTCGTCGGGCTCACTTTGTGGATAAATCTGGAAAAGCAGAACGGCGACCATGAGAACGGTTCTAATACGCCTGCGACAGGCATACCCGTTGTCCAGGGTATCGTAAAAAAATCAGTTTCCGTTATTGAATCTTTCAGCACCATTAATCTGAAGTAAAATTAAAGTGGGACTGCGAAACGCACTACTTGGCTGGACGGGAGCGGCGGGGAGCATCTTGCAGATCGAAATAATCACGGTTGAGGTTAAATACCAACGAAAATCTGTGCTGGCTAAGTGTCGTGATCCTCTCATTGGATAGGGGAATAGCGTATCCATAAAAGAGATTGGCAAATCCAAGTATGGATACCCCAATTTTCGGTGTTGCCACAACCGCCTGGCGGTTGCCGCCTTCACCATCGTAGTTGTGATCAATGAAGTAGGTCATGTCCACAGCCGCACCAAGGAGTCCTGCGGTAAATTCATAGCCAACCTTGGGCCCCAAAAGGATATTGCTCTCATCGATAAAAACGTCTACGGTGCAATACGGACCTTGTGATATCAAGGTAAGCGATTGTTTGTAGATACTGTGCCATTGAATACCACCCTCAACGAAAGCACGATCCTGCGCACCAACACCTATCTTGGGAACTATGCGGGCCTTCGTCCAATACTGCTCAAATGGCTTGCGCGAGAGTGAGTCTTGCGCCTGTGCAAAAAGTACGTGAACATCTACGACCAACGCCAATAATACCACTCCTTTCAACAAATTTTTCCCGATAACCATCGCATTGCAATATAACCTCTATTGCTCTTTTTATCGCTCCGTTTGTGGCGAAATATTCTCAAACAGATCAAAATCAATGCCACGAAACTGCATACCGGCGTTGTGTCATGAGCGGTGCCAACAACCCGGGTAGATGCCCAAATGCCAGGTTTTGTGAACACAAATCTTGAGGTGAAAATCGTGGTGTACGGACCAGCTGACGCAATAAAGTATTTACCAGTTGGAAGCACGGGACGGTGCTGATTCACCTGTCAACCGTCCGTGTAAACTTCTTCAACGCTTGGCGTGCCGTTTTACGCACTTTTTCAAGAATGAATGGTGTCCATCCCAATAGGATTCCTGGTATACCCAGTGCTTGTCGCGACCATCTCCAAAAATCAAATGTATCCTGATGGTCGACAATTTTTCCATCTTGAAATTCAAAGGCGGCATTGATAATATTGTGCACCCTTCTGCCAGTACGTGAAAACGTATACCAGGCCTCCCATCGGCAGGTTCCCCTTCTACCGTCGGCCTTTATGTCGCTGAACGATACCTTTAGATCTTTGCTTGCGGTAATCAGCATTTCCCACATAACCTGTATTTCCTTGCCTTTTAAGCCCTGAAAAACGGGATCTGAGAACGAAGCCTGTGAATGATACAGGGACTGCATAGTTACGTAGTCCTTATGCTGAAATGCACTGTAGAATTGGTGAATTAGGTGTTCATTGCTGTTCATTGCTGTTCATTGCGCGACAAACGATTCTAGAATTGATAAAATTATTGAGGAAATGTGTTAATCCGTTTGTCTTCATTTTCAAGAGAAACCAGTTCATCCAAAAGCCACATAGAAACGGGTCCTGGTCTTCCGTTACCTATTGTTGTGTTGTCAATCCGGACTATGGGTACAATCCGCTTTGTCGTGCTGGTAAGAAATGCTTCGCTGGCGTTGCGCACTTGTTCCAGCGTAATAATGCCCTCCTTGATCTCATATTTTTTGCCTGTCAGTTTTAGAATATTTTTGCGGGTAACACCATTAAGCACCTGGGCGGAGGGTGTTATCACCTTCTTATCATCTGTGACCATGAAAAAATTACAACGTGGGAATTCTGAAACTACACCTTGCCGATGATACAGCACATCCGCGGCCTTACTGTCGCTGATCTTGTCGATTAGCCATATGCCCATGGTGTAGTTGATCGTTTTCGCCAACGGCAACTCCCGCACATACTCATGCGTGATGATCTTTATGCCGCGCTCAAGAAGTTCCTGTCCGGGAAGAGAAAGACTGTGCTGGGTTAAGATGAGGTTTGGTTTAGCAGGATGGTAACCATCAGGTGAAAACCCGCCCGTCAGAATCATTTTCATTCCCGAGTCGGGCAGATTATTGCCTTCAATCAGGCGATGGATAATTGATTTTAGTTTCGCGGGCTCATACGGCACTTCGAGATGCATAATTGCCGCAGACTGATAAAAACGATCCAGATAATCATCAAGAAAGAACGCGTGCCCTTCCTTTATTTTAAAGAAATCAAAGATCCCGTAACCCCGCTGAATGGAAAGATCACTTACATGGAGCGAGGCTTTTTCAATAGGAACCGTCTCACCATTAATATGCACAAAAAGGCGATCCATAACAGCTTCGGGTTAATAGTTGTTTTCCGATATCAGTTTCAGACAAATAACGCTGACAATTCTTCGCCAAGCAATAGGGTCCAACCGTGGCTTCAAATCATAATATTGAAAAGAACAGAGAATCATGGGTCCGTCAGTTGACTACCCGCCGTGAGAAATTGACGCCTTAATACCGTCCTGATAGGCAGTCGCTTGTAAAGAAAAGGCCTTTTGAAATTTGCCACTATCAAAAATATAGTCATTTTCAAATTGGTACATCATTTCTACAAACTCTCTAAGGACCGGGACAAATAATCCCAACACACGCACACCGAATTTCCCTAACGCCTGAATGCGCTTGTTTGGCTGATTTAGGGCTTCGCATGCTATTCTTACATATTCTTCTCCTGTAATTCTTTCTGAACTCGTAAGCGCATGCCACGTTTGATTAAATGCTGAAGGTGTATTCCCCAGGATGGCTACGGTCTTTCCCGCATCAGGTGTATAGGTAAATGTGTGGATCTTCTTGGGATCTCCTACCCACTGCGCTCCCTTTCCGTTTTTTAGCCGTTCATGGACGGCAGCATGCGTGAGACTTAGGACGGCCCCCGGCCCATAAAAATCAGCCGCTCGCACAATCATGCCCTGCAGGTTTTCTCTTTTTATTTCCTCTAATAACGTCGTTGCGATTCTCGCACGTACGTCGCCTTTCTTACTATTGGGATTAAAGGGGGTTTCCTCGGTCATGACGCCATCCACCTTACCATAAGCATAGACATTATCAAAAAATACTAATTTGCTATTATGCTTTTTACAGGCGCCAATGACGTTCTGCATTACTTTGGGCCACTGTTCCTGCCAGACGGCAGCATCATATTTCAAACCTGCTACTAGATAAACTATCTCGCTGCCAGCAACGGCTTGGTCAGTTTGCTCGTAATTCAAAAGATCTGCCTTCGTTAGGATGTCCGTTGAGTTTACTTTTCTCGGATCACGGCTAACCTGCCGAATTTGGCTGGAATACTGGCTGAGGTTTTTCGAAAGCTCTTGTCCGATGATACCATTTGCACCGAGGATAGTTTGCATATTGCTTTGGGGTTATTTTGCTTCGATTTCGAACCCAAAAGTATTGCATCGGGGTTCAAAATACAGTTGTGCGGCTACATATTTATTTTTACATCAAATATTCGTTTATTTCGAAGAGGATTTGGACCTGTGGAAGACTTTGCCGGAGAAGAAATAGTGGAATTAGTCCGGGAATGAAGTAATAATGGATGACTTTTGAACGACACGCTGACATTGCATAATCATAACTATGAAAACGAAGATTTTACTCTCCCTTGCCACCATATTGGTTATTATTCAGTTTTTTCGGCCCGCCAGAAATATCTCGAATGAGCGCACCCGTGATATTTCAACGAAGTACGAGATTCCCGATTCCGTTTCGACAATTTTGAAGGTAGCTTGTAACGATTGTCACAGCAATCGTACAGAGTATCCCTGGTATGCAGGTGTCCAACCTGTGGCATGGTGGCTAAATCATCATATTACAGATGGCAAGCGTCATTTAAACTTCTCGACGTTTGCATCAAATCGGATAGCCGACCAGAACCACAAGTTTGAAGAAGTCGTGGAAATGATTAAGGAGGGTGAGATGCCGCTGTCATCGTATACCTGGTTCGGATTGCATTCCGGGGCAAATCTCACCGGGAAACAAAGGGAAATGATTGTTGAATGGGCCGAGGCAAGTATGAATTCGCTCAAAGAACAATACCCACCGGATAGCCTTGTGCGACGGAAAAGATAGACCCTGCATTTCAAAAAACAAGAGATCCTCCGCTTTGCGTTGTTCGCTGCACGCTTGATTTCAATCCCAGATGAATTTTCGCTACTAGACGAATATATAGAAGGGCGGCTAAAATGTTGGAAATGGCAGTGGCACTGTTGCAATGGTGCACCAGGCAGTGTGGTGGATTGTCCTACTCAAAAAACAAACTTACCAGAAAATAAAAGATGGATGGGCATAGCAAACATCCCAGCCCGGTATAAAACGTTGCCGTAATAGCGCCATACGGAACAAGCCTCGGATCTGTGGCAGCGAGGCCGGCAGCCACACCGCTTGTGGTACCGATCATCCCACCATACACCATGGCTGTTTGCGGATTGTCCAGGCCAATGGTCCTGGCAACTAACGGTGTTCCTATTGTAACCAGAATAGATTTAAAAACCCCTGCCGCAATGCTGATGGTAATCACTTCGGAGGTGGCGCCTAACGCTCCGCCCGTAACAGGGCCCACAATAAAACTGCATGCACCACCGGCAATCGTTGTGATACTTTTCGCATCGGTGTAGCCCATGGATAGTGCAACAAGCGCCCCGGTAATAAAGGCTACAACAACACCCAACAGCAAGGAAAGCATCCCGGCGAGGCCTGACTTTTTTACCTCCAGGAACGACGCTCCCATAGCCGTGGATACAATTGCAAAATCGCGAAACATCGAGCCGCCAAGAACTGCAAATCCGCTTAAGCCTACGATATCGGCAACGCCGTGAGAACCCCCGGTAAGACTCCCGCCGGCATACGCCAATACCAGCCCAATGAAAATAGCCACCGCGGATCCGGGGACTCTTCGATTTAATACCTTATCGGATAAAAGATAGGATAAATAAACCACAACACCGGTTACCAGGAGGGCCACTATCAATCCATTTTTTATCAGTAGGTCAACCATGAGATTTCTTCATTCTGTTATCCTTTTGTTTTCCCGATTTTTGCAATCATGGGGATCAAAAGAAAACAAATAACAGTGGGTACTATGCCTGCAAGTATTGCTACGAAACCGCTTGAAAATGCTGCCTTCACATTCTGAATAGAAGACATCGCAACAATTACAGGGATGTACATTTTATTCCAAAAATCAACACCGCTTTCCATTTCCGGCGTCATCCATTTCATTTTATGCATCCATTGGTTTATTATGATCAGCAACATCATGGAGAAGCCCACGCCGCCCACATTTGCATCAATGTGCAGGATTCGCCCGAGAACTTCACCAACAAGTTGACCGGCGATAAAACATCCGGCCAGGATAGCCACACCGTAAACTAGCATATTAGAATATTTTCTTTAAGTCATTCTTTACCACCTTCCCCATTGTGTTCCGGGGCAGTTCATCAACCACTTTGTATTGCCGCGGAATCCGGTACGCAGGCATGCGTTCCCGCATCCACGAATCAATCAGGTCGATATCAATCGCCTGGCTTTCTTTGGCAACAATTGCAGCGGCGACGAGTTCGCCCCATTCTTCATTTTCCAAACCAACTACAGCACAGTCCTTAATGCGTGGATTCGTGCGCAATACTTCTTCTATCTCAAGGGCCGAAATCTTATAACCACCTGATTTAATGATATCAATGGAATTCCTACCCATTATCCTGTAATATCCGCTTTCACATATGGCTACATCCCCTGTTTTAAACCATCCATCTGCCGTAAAAGAATTCTTTGTTTCCTCCTGTCTGTTCCAGTATTCGCTGAAAACATTTTCTCCTTTTACCAACACTTCGCCGGGTTCTCCCATCTTAACCTCGCGAAAATCCTCATCTACCAGTCGAATGTATACGCCTGGCAAAGGCCTCCCGACAAATCCTGCTTTTCTTTCTCCGTCGTAGGAATTGCTAATAGCCATACCGATTTCAGTCATACCATACCGCTCCAGCAGTACGTGGCCGCTTATTTTCCTCCACTTTTCCATTATGGTTACAGGCAGCGCCGCGGAGCCTGATACCATTAACCTGAACTTCTTCATCGATGCTGAAATATCCTTTTGTTCATCGGCTGACAAAGATTCATAGTAGGCTATCAGCTTGTAATAAATTGTGGGTACCGCCATGAAAAGATTAACCTGGCCCCTTATAAATATATCAAATATGGCTGCAGTATTAAACTCAGGCAAGAACCTACAATTTGCACCGCTGTACAACGCGCAACAGATCACATTTACTATCCCATGCACATGATGTAGTGGTAAAACATTGAGGATAGTATCATCCGAAGACCATTCCCAGGCTTTTACCAAACATGTTATCTGAGCCCGAAGATTATTATGGGTTGTTACAACGCCCTTCGGTAAACTTGTTGTACCACTGGTATATAAAATCATGGCCCTTCTTTCCGGCAATATGGAAGGCATTACCCTTTCCAGGACAGGCAATTCGCTCTGCAACACAATCAAACGGATGCCTTTTTCTGCCGCCAGATCCTTTAAGATATTTTCATATTGAGGTGACACAATGATCGTGCTCGCGTCGGTATCTTCAACAACATACTTTAGCGAAGGGAATGGATGCGTCAAACAAAGCGGAACGGCTATGCCCCCGGCACGCCAAATACCCCATTGCACCATTACGTAATCAAAACCTGGCGTTACCATGAACGCGACACGCTGCTCCTCAAGGTCGCTTTCATCCTCCAATAACAAAGCAGCAAAACTGGAAGATTGTTGGAGCAAAGCCTCATACGTATGTGTATGTCCATCGGCACTAATAGCGATATTGTGCAAATACTTGCTTGCCCGACCAATCAAATCCAGCATACCAGAAAGTTTCTTTTCCTTTAAAAATAACTTAAAATCGCAAGCTTACTGCACTGCAAGAATTAGATGCGCATGGTTTTTTCCGTCCAGCTGACCAAATCCTGTTCATCGTGGGTAATGAGGATAAGCGTTGTATCCGGATGCATATGAGATTGCAGAAATTGGCTCACGCGGATAAGTTGCGTCTTGTCCAAGAATTGAAATGGCTCATCGAGAAGTAACAACTCCTTATCCGTTAAAAAATAATTCATCAACATCATCAGTTGCAGTTGCCCGGATGAAAGAAATCGTACAGGCATATCCATGAACTGCTCACCTTCAAAATATGCGATCAGATGATCAAGCGTCTCTTCGCTCAATTTCCTATTCATTATCCGAATATAATCCCGCGCTGTAGCGAGTATGCCATCAGCATTAAGGTAGCTAATCAACTCCGACCCGATGTAATTTATTCTGCGTTTAATATCCCAAATCGATTCGCCCGTTCCTCTCCGTCTGCCGAACAGGTGTATAGCCTGACTATAGGCCAGCGGATGATCGGCAAAGATCATACTGAACAACGTTGTTTTACCGGCACCATTGCGACCCACCAATGCCCATCGCTCTCCTTTGTGCACGGTCCAATTAAAATCCTGAATAATTACTTTGTTGCCGTACTGTATCTTCAGATTCCTGATTTCTATTACAGGAACACTGCTGCGAAAGGATTCTTGCTTGTCGACAGTTTTGAATTCAATGCTTTCCTTCTTTTCGGAAAGCGTTTCCTCCTTCAGGATACAGAAATTTTCCATCGTTAACTTTCTGTTCATCACGCGTGGAAGATCATGGTGATGATCCACGAGTATCATCTGAATAGCGTGCGCAGCGGCTAAGAAATCTATAAAATCGCAAAGGTCACGCCGGCTTTCGCGATCCAGTCCCTCAAATGGATAATCCATGATCAGGAAGCGTGGAATTCCGCTCAGTAAGCTTTTGAGAAATAAGACCTTTTTAAGTTGTCCGTTAGACAACCGGTTAACTTCTAGCGCCAGCAGTTGGTCAATAGAGAGGCTTTTTGGAATCTTAAGCGCTCCCAGTTTCTCCGTTCCTCCACCGAGAATATCCCTTACCAACGGCACCCTTTCATCGCCGATGCCATAATAGCGCTGCTGGTAATACATTCCAGGGTCATGAAGGAAAGTCTGAAAGGCATGCGCCGGAACATAAAGGATTTTCTTCTTGCGCGCTGCGTGTCGCTCGTCCCAGGTATCTCCTTTGATGAAGTCATACCGTATTTCTCCTTTTGCAAGGTGCGTTACACCGGCTATGATTTCTAAAATGGTTGTCTTCCCGCTTCCGTTAGCACCGGTGATCACCCAATGCTCTCCAGCTTGAACTTGCCAATTGAAATGCTGAAACAGCCTTACGCCTGATTTCACAACATCAGCATTTCTTATTTCTATCATTACGCTACTGGCTACTTTTGTTGCACCTGAACGATTACATCACCATAAACTTAGCCATAGCTTCGCTCAAAATATAAAAGTTTGTTTTACATTTTGGATTCTGAAGCAGGAAATAAAGCGCTATTTTCCTGAATTACTCACAAAGGCAATCGACTTACTGTCGGGTGACCATGAAGGAACATTGATTGTGCCCTGCCCGCCATACAAATAAGCAATTACCCTGGGTGCACCGCCGGAGACCGGCATGAGGTTCAACGTCACCCGTTTATACGAAGGATGAGAATCGACGGGAATTTCCGGTGGAAAAGAAATATAGACTATCCACTTGCCATCGGGTGAAATGTGGGGGAACCAATCGTTATTCCCATCAAACGTAAGTTGCTCCCGGCCGGAACCGTCGGGCTTCATCCGCCATATTTGCATTGTACCCGACTGGCTGCCATTATAATAAATATACTTGCCGTCGGGGGAATATTCAGGACCATCCATATGCGTGCCCTTGTTGCTTGTCAGCTTGATTTCCTTTCCTCCGTTTACGGAAATTCTGTAGATATCATAATTCTTGCCATCGCGCTGCCCAACGAACACTACGTCTTTGTTATTGGGTGCCCACCCATGCCAATAAGAAGGTGCCTTTTCGGTAAGCAGCTTTGGCGTACCTCCGCCGATGGGTACAACATATACTCTTGATCCACCTGAACCTTCGCTGCTACTGCTTATCGCCAATGTTTTACCATCAAAGGAAATTCCGTGATCGTTGTTGTTCCGTGTGACGTCGCCTGTATTGATTTTTTCAAGCTCACCGCCACCAACAGGAATTTTATACAATGATCCATCCTTGTTGATGATGAGCTTTTTGCCATCAGGCATCCAGTTTGGTGCTTCAAAGCGACCTGGTTCTTCATGTATGATTTTTCGTTTTCCATCGAAAACATTCAGGATTTCCAGGCGGCAGCCTAAGTAACCGTCGCGACCTGGGTTATACCCCTCCGCAACAGGTTGATCAATACGCACATTCCACACATGCGCTTCTTCTACAACCCCCTCGTTATGCGAACCAACGAATACTCCGGCCAAGATCTCTTCGGGCATATCATTCATCACAACCGAGCCGATATGATGAAATGGCTCTCCGGGATGGGCTGCCCGCATGATTATTTCCTTTCCGGAGCGCTCCAATTGAATGGTTTGATAATTTTTCTTCGGTGAGAAGATTTCATCCTGCGGATCTCTCATCAGTGCCCCTTTAAGTCTTCTCCATTGCAATACGGTTAGTCCGTCACCGTGCACGACAGCGCTTACATGTGCCGCATTATCATCCTTTGATTCGCGAACCATCCATCCGATCTTCCGGTGGGGATCGACACCAGTTCCTACAAATTCAAAATCAGCAGTAATGATAAAATCGCCTGTCAACTTCCTGTACGCAAACTGAAACTCGTCACGCCCAAACCAAATATTATAACCAGCGCCCTTAAGGGTGTAGGTTTGTGTTGATTCGTCGTACAGCGTGGACCCGGCTATCTTAGGATTTCCGACATCTGTATGATCTTGAAAAACACCGACTGGCTTTTCCTGGGCATATCCTGCGCTTATTGTCAGTATGCAAAGCAATAAAAGAAGTAATCTCATGATGGTGGTGTTTACTGGTTTATGAAGCTATTAAATTACATTGAATAATCATTTTACACCGGACCTATTTACATATTACGGCAAAGATTCCTTTATTGATGGTAAAAACGATGTTTCGATTACACAGCAAGTGGCATGGTTTGTTCCAGAAACCATGGGTATCTTTAAACTGTGCGTGCATTACTCCGCTCCTTTTTATTGAATCCCATCCTCTGGATGGTTGCCAGGTTTTCATCAGCACCAGACCGGGATCGGATTTTTGACGCTTTGACGAAACTAAAAAATAGAATCGACACCATCGGAACAAAAGAAGACTCTATTATTTCTTTGGATATCCGCCAAGGACGATTCATACTTTTTTCAGACCAACACAAGGGCGCAAAAAATGGAGCCGACGATTTTGCATCGTGCGAGCCGAACTACCTGGAAGCACTGCGCTATTATGACCAGAAAGGGTTTCACTTGATCAGTCTGGGTGATTCAGAAGAGCTTTGGGAGAATACCTTGCTGCAGGTGAAGCGGCACAACAAGCCCTCTTTTGCGGCAGAGCGAAAGTTTGTCCAGCGGAATGCCTTTACCAAAATATTTGGAAATCATGATCTTGACTGGGACATCAATCCGCTGGCGGCACATCGAACTCAAACAACTGTACGGAGCCCCGGTACAGATTCGGGAAGGTATACTCCTGCAGGCACGCATTAGCGACAAGATGATCAGCATACTTTGCACGCACGGTCATCAAGGAGATAAACAGAGTGACGGCACATTTTTCACCAAGTTCTTTGTGTCGACAATATGGGCACCATTGCAGTCGTACCTTGAGATCAATCCGAATACACCCGCAAACAACACAACCCTTAAGACAGAACATAATAGCATGATGTACGAATGGTCATCAAAGCAGAAAGACCTGTTGCTGATTACCGGCCACACACATCAGCCCGTATTTGAATCGTTGACCTATCTTGAACGGCTTCAGCAAAACCAGGCAGGCGCAAGAACTGTAAAACCTACCTACTTCAATACAGGGTGCTGCTGCTTTGATGATGGTGATATTACTGGTATTGAAATTATTGATGGTGCTATCAAACTCATTAAATGGGAATGGAGCGATGGCGTTTCTGAACGAGTAGAATTAGCATCGTCCTCCGTTGAATCGCTGGTAAGCCAATTGGATTGAAGAAAGCTTGGTTTCTCCTGGGCCTAATGGGGCAATTGCACAGCACGCCAGAGGCACATCCTCACAATGAATTGGCGCCCGTCCGGTGGCAAAGTATTGGGAAAACCATGACACTTCTCATTGAATCTTGTTACCCGCGTGTCGTTATTTGCTGATAATTCATCTCCCATAAGGATAACCAAATTCGTTATGAAATGGTGTTTTATCCTGACCGTAGGTATTTTACTCAATTCGCTGCATACGAATGCCTTTGACTGTATAAGCAATTTTGCAGGCCAGCCAGATGCAACATCAGTAGTACTACAGTGGACTCCCTTTTCAGGTGCCGAGACTGCCGCCGAATACCGGGTACAAAGAAATGGGGTAGCTGTCGGCAGTACCACAGGCAAGTATGGATATTTCACTGACTTTGGACTAAATCCCAATACTGCATATTCGTATCGGGTTGAAGTTTTGGGATTAAATGGTAATGTCATTTGTCAATCCAATTCGATTGATGTCACAACCACTTCACACAGCACAATTAAAACGCATTACAAAGTATTGGCCATCGTGTTCAATCCTGATGGTGCAATACCGCAATCGGAACTTGACCATGTGAAAACATTTTTTAGCTATCGCATAGACTTCCTGAAGTATGCATCCCATAATTCTGTGAACCTGGACATTTACAATAATGATATTGTCATTATAGAATCAACCCCTCCTCTGGAACAAAATTCCACTGCGGTAGATTATGCGCTGCTGGCATCCGCTACTTATCCTGAGTTGAGTAACGACAACATGATCGATTTAATCGAAAGTTATGACATTGATTTAGTTTGGGTGCTGGGCGCTCCACCGGGACATGACTTTGGCGAAAATACGCTGATGGGGAACAGAAGTCTTGGCAATGAAACGTGGATATCGAAAAAAGTCAAATGCTCCCGGTCATTCTTTATCCATAGCAATTCGCCCGACGCCAGAGCTTTTGATGCAGCGGCTCACCACGTAGAAGGAACCATGACATCGGCCTCAGCAGCAAGCCCCGCGAATTGGCCAAGAGACAAGGAATACCTTGTATATACAAAAGACCGAAGCGATTATTCCGTTTACCCGGAAAAACTTAACCTGTTCGAACAATTCAGATTAACAGATGAGTGGACGGGTGGAGGGGCCTACGCTTCAAAGGGAAATGCAAATTGTGGTTCAAGTCATTTTATTCCCGGTTCGATAAGAAATTCAGCAATTTCCGATTATACATACTATGATATTGAAGCCTGGCAGCGGTATGTTGATTGTTACGCCGACGATTGGCTCAGTTATCCGCAGTTTTCCGGTACACCGAGAAAAATAAATGGTTATGATTTTGCGGCTTTCAATAATTATAAGGAAAATGATTCAACACATTCTTTTGGATTTGGGACGGCATCTTTTCATCAATGGTGGTTCAATCACATACCGCATAACCCAGGCGTTAGTAATGGCAAGTTAAACAACTGGTGGCCCTATGTATATGATTGCAATCGATTTGATGGTAACGCGATAACGTTTGCTGTTGATGGGTTTCCCGTTATCCCTATGGCCTACAGCACAACTAACGACGAGTATGGAACGGAAGAAAGTGGCACCGAACTCAACTGGATGTTTTGGCATACCAACACAGACTTCGGGCAAAGGGCAGATCTGTCAACCGTTAGTAAATCACAAAACCCTGAATATGTAAAGAACGGACAGTATTCAATGCGGGTAGATGTAGACGTAGAATCTTTTTCGGTCAATGGTCGCAATGACCTTGTCTATCCCAGATTCAAGAATGCCCATTGGCAATTTTCTAACATTGATTCGATCTTTTTTTCGGTAAGGTTTACTTCGCAACAGCCAATAGAAGGTACAAACCCGATTGTCAGGCTTTGCAAAAATGGAAACAACAGGATTGAATTCATACCAACGCATGATGGTCTTTATTGCGATCTTTTTAAAGATGACGCACTAAGAGACAGTGATGGATGGTACACGTTCCATATACCGCTTTCAGGCAATGACTCCTGGGAGAGAAATCTTATAGGTTACCTTGATCCTGCTTTAAGTCCTTCCGATCGGGAGCTCGCGAAACAACAGCTGTATGAAAATATTCTTGAGGACGTGAATTATTTTGAAATCTCCATCCAATTAGCTGGAAGTTATTATGGGAGTCGTGGGGAATCAGTGATATACTATATTGACGATCTTAGGATCCACACCAAAGACATTCCGGTCTCCGTGGAGCTCGCCAATACGCGTGAGGAGCAGAACGCAAAAAATCTGGATGAGGAAATTTCTGTATCTGTGTTTCCAGTTCCCGCAGAGGCTGAGCTGCATGTGAACATTGATAACAAAGCCGGGGATGAAATCCATGTGACTATAATAAATGCGCAAGGCCAATCAGTATATACCGGTTCTTACTCCACTCAAATGTTACAGCCCCACAGGATAAGCACATTAGGTTTTAGGCCTGGCGTGTACTTCGTCCAATTTCTGGGCAATAATGGTGTTCTAAAAGTTGTGAAAATCATCAAGCAATAGAACAGACCACGAATACAGCGCCAGCGTAACAGTCTCCCGTGCTAGGAAAAACCAACAATCAACGAATTATCAATTGCCCAATAGCAAATGCGAAATTCATTGTGTGTAGATAGCAAGGGTCCACCGACAGTGGCAGGTGCGTTGGGGTAGCCTTATGAAGCCGCGCGGCTGCGTATAGTGCTACATAGCAACTTATTGTGTACCTTTGCGCGTTACTCCTCCAAATTTCTCTAAAAACGCACTTTCTGTGCAAAGATAATCAAGAGGCGTCCCATAAACAGGTCACAAGCCTCTTGTACAATTAAATCTAAAACATGTCATTCGAAAAATTAAATCTCATTGAACCCGTTATGCGGGCATTAGCATCAGAAGGTTATACCATACCTACACCTATACAGGAACAATCTATTCCCGTCTTGTTGCAACGAAAGGATTTGCTTGGCTGCGCCCAAACGGGTACAGGTAAAACAGCGGCTTTCGCAATACCCATCCTGCAGTTGTTGCATCAGGACGAACTTTTTGTAAAGGGTCCAGAGGGCATTAAGGCGTTAATCTTGACACCAACGCGTGAACTCGCGATACAGATAGACGAAAGCTTCAGGGCCTACGGAAAACATCTGCGACTCCGGCATGCCGTTATTTTTGGTGGCGTTCCACAGCGTTCCCAGACAGACAAACTGCGGGCCGGCGTAGATATACTCGTTGCCACTCCAGGACGGCTGCTCGATCTGATGGACCAGCGCTTTGTAAAACTACAAAACCTGAAAATGTTGGTGTTGGATGAAGCAGACAGGATGCTCGACATGGGCTTTATTCATGATGTGAAGAAAATAATTGCACGCGTGCCGGCTAAGCGGCAGACAATTTTCTTTTCCGCTACGATGCCTGCGGAAATCTCCAAACTCGCGGATACGATTCTTACAAATCCTGTTAGGGTTGAAGTTACCCCCCCTTCATCGACAGCGAATACCGTTCAACAGTCGGTTTACTTTGTCGAAAAGAAGGACAAGAAGAAACTACTTTTACACCTGCTCCAGGACGATTCCATCGCCACAGCATTGGTGTTTGCCCGCACAAAACATGGTGCCGACCGTGTGGCAAAAGACCTGACGCACGCCGGCATACGCGCTGAAGCTATACATGGCAACAAATCACAAGGCGCCAGACAACGTGCGTTGAGTAATTTCAAGGCACAGAAGACCCGCGTACTGGTAGCAACAGATATCGCTGCCCGCGGTATTGACGTGGAGGATCTTTCGCATGTTATTAACTATGAATTGCCCAATATCCCGGAAACGTACATTCACCGTATTGGCAGAACCGGTCGGGCTGGCGCGAGTGGTATTTCACTTTCCTTTTGCGATCACGAGGAAAAGGAATACTTAAGCGATATCCACAAACTCATCAAAAAAACCATTCCCACCGTTTCAGATCATCCATACCATATGACACATGTGGGTATGCCCAGGCCACAGCCGCAACAGCGCCAGCCACAAAACCAGCCCAGAAGATCAGGTGGAAATAATTCTTTTCGTCCGTCACAAAAGCGTTGGAGCGGAGAACGTCGCGAGAGAAAGGATTAGTTTGTTGGAGGTGGATTGGCCGTATCGTCATTTTCATATGATGTATTCTACATTTCGTCACAGGCTACCAAATGATTTTTTGGACCGGAGCACATCCAACAAAAAATCAATTTCAACGAGGTTGCCAGACGGCCCGGGCATCTGTAGCAATTTACAACTGCGGGTATCTGCTCCATATTTGCCCAGGACTAAACCTAGTATGGTCAGGGTTTTACTATTCACAATCTTTTTTTCCTTGTCTGCGTCCTATGTTTTCGGCCAGTTTGCCAAAGACTTCATGGTAGGTGGAGGCTTCGACGTTGTTAAAACGAATAATGACGGGTTCGTACAAAAAGCGCAAATTGGATTCGAAGGAAACTATTTTCTCTCAAGACAATTTACGGCCACCGGTGGATTAGAATTTTGGGTCAATGACGGCGTCAGTTTTGTTCTTGGTGGACGTTGGTATCCTATCGAAAATTTTTTTGCGCGAATCCGGGGCTTGGTTGGGGAAAACGATCTCTCCATTGGAGCAGGCTGGAACAAGCCGATTACCGCAACCTGGCATTTTGAAGCACTTGGTGATTTCTATTTTAGAGGAGAATTCGGTATTCGGGTAGGGTTAATGTACATCATCCGAAGATAATACTCGAAAGTTAATCATCTCCTTTTCAACATAAGCAGCACTTCGCCGAAAGTTACTTAGAAAAAAAAGGCCTCCCGCGGAGGCCTTTTTTGTAGAGAAGACATAACCAGATTCATGCCTATCGTTGAGCGTACTATTTTGATGCGGCAAATCGCTTTGCCACTTCATTCCAGTTCACAACATTCCAGAACGCTGCGATATAATCCGGTCTTCGATTTTGGTAATTGAGGTAATAGGCATGCTCCCAAACGTCAATCCCCAGGATAGGAGTACCTTTAACTTCCGCAATATCCATAAGCGGGTTATCCTGATTTGGCGTTGATGAAATCTCAAGCTTCCCACTGCCACCGACCGTTAGCCAGGCCCATCCCGAACCAAAGCGGGTAGCCCCGGCAGCGGAAAATTTAGATTTGAATTCATCAAAACTTCCAAAGGCACTTTTGATCGCATCCGCAACGGCGCCAGTAGGCTCACCACCGGCATTCGGGCCAAGAATTGTCCAAAAAAGGCTGTGATTATAGTGCCCCCCTCCATTGTTACGAACAGCCACAGGATGCTTGGAAATTTGCTTGCATATTTCTTCAATACTCAAGTTTTCCTCTGGCTTTCCCGCAACGGCATTATTTAAGTTGGTAACATAAGCGTTATGGTGTTTTCCATGGTGAATTTCCATGGTGCGACCATCGATATGAGGTTCTAGCGCGTTGAATGCATAAGGAAGTTTGGGGAGTGTAAATGCCATAGTGATTATTATTTTTTAGGGTTAAACATCTTTTAAAGTGATATCAAATATACAACCATAACCACCGTGAGAAAATTTCATTCACGTTATGATTTGGGCAAATATTGCCAGGCAGCGTATCAATGCCCACACCTGAGGGGTCAGGTCCATATGGAGCTGCCTGAAGCACGGTGACTATTCGTCAACAAATTAATCCAGACAGCCAAATGATCGTCCTAAAAGGGCAAATCGTCCGGCGATCCAGTATCATCAAGAAAAGGCTCCTGGTCAGCCGGAGGCGCTACATCCCCGGCAGTTTCCCTGTTAATCTTCCAGGCGCGTGCTTCCGTATACCATCGACCATTGTATTCACGACTTTCCAGATCGACCGAAACACTAACCATATCACCTTCTGCAACATTGAATTGATCGACTTTGTCTCCCCAAATTGATAAGCAAACCTTCTTTGGGTACTGGCTTTGCGTCTCCAGTATGAACTCTTGCTTTTTCCAGGGTCCCTTTTTTCCCATACCCGTTTGTAACGGTAGCAGTTGTAACACTTTTCCTTTTACTTCCATTTCAGTTGTCGTTTGCCGTTATTTTATTTTATCGTCTAAGTATTAAATTCCTATGTTCTGATACCCTTAAAAAAGGTATCTATTAACTGTTTACAGTCATCCGCCCTGACCCCTGTTACAACCTCCGTTTTAGGATGAAGCAGTGGTGTACTTACCAAACTAAAGCCCCGCTGTGTATCCAAAGCGCCGAATACCAACTTCTGCAATTGTGTCCAATGCAGCGCTCCAGCGCACATTACGCACGGCTCCAGCGTCACATACAGGGTGCACTCGGTCAAGTATTTTGACCCTAGGAAATTGGCGGCTGCAGTCAGGGAAATCATTTCTGCATGGGCCGTCGCGTCCGTCAATTTTTCAGTTTGATTATGACCTCGGGCAATGATCCGATTTTTGCATACCACCACTGCCCCTACCGGCACTTCGCCGATCGCTAACGCCTTGTTTGCTTCCTTTAAGGCTTCGCGCATAAAATACTCGTCTGTGTAGAGCTCCATTGGTGCACAAAGCTAAAAGCGCAAACCGATAATGACAATGCTTCAATTTTTTTACTTTTCATGCTCCAGATCAATATGGCGCGATCTGAAAACAATCTGCGGAAAATGTGAAAATAGGGGGCTAGAAAATGATCTCTGCCGCTGATTATTTAACTTTTATGCGCTTCATCATTTCCCGCGCCGTCTCTTGAAACTCCTCCTTTTGCCTTTGAGGACAGCTGAATGAAAATACCAACGCTCTTCCCGGTTCTATAAGGTATTGGATGTAGGTATATCTGAGCATAGGGTCGAGGTAGCCCTCTTTTTGTCGATTTCCGTTTACGCGGGAGTCAAACTCGAAGAATATGAAGCGTTTACCACTGACTTCTTGCGTGCCTTCATCAATCATCTCCACCCGATCGAATACATTCATGATTCCAGCCCTGAAAAACTGTCGCGCCAAATCCACATCATCGTCTGGCCATTGCGTCGCGGAAATATTAATACTAAAGTCAGCAACCCTATCCAAATTCGTAAAGGCTGCGACAGGGGCTCGCACAGAAGGATATCGCTGAACAATATCCAGGTCATCCATCGGCCGCCATTCCTTGGGCACATATACCGTAATCGCCTCATTTACCTTAATTTTCACAAGCTTGGGCCGATCCGCTGCAAAGCACATGAGGACAACCAGAAAAAAGGATTTTGGTATTGCACTTTTAATTTTTGGCATATAAGGCGCAGCGGTAAAGTATTCTTAAATTCGCGCCAGCCTTCCGGATGGCAGGCCTAAATTAATTAAAACTCGGATGTTACGGACTCATACTTGCGGCGAATTGCGGTTAGCGGACGCAAATAAACACGTTACCCTCGCCGGATGGGTACAGCGGCTGCGCGACAAGGGCAGCGTGCTCTGGATCGACATGCGCGACCGGTACGGCATTACCCAACTCATTTTTGAAGAAGGCAAAATAGAGGCAGCACTACTGGAAGCTGCACGAAGCGTAGGCAGGGAATACGTCATCCAGATCGAAGGGACAGTTGTAGAGCGCTTGTCTAAAAACAGTAAGATTCCGACAGGCGATGTGGAAGTCAGGGTAGCGAAACTCGATATCCTGAACACCTCCAAGCTCCCGCCTTTCACAATTGAAGATGATACCGATGGTGGCGATGAATTACGCATGAAATACAGGTACCTGGATCTTCGCCGAAACCCGGTGCGAGAGAGTTTGCAACTACGCCATAAAATGGCGCAGCAGACCAGAACGTTCCTTGACGATCAGCATTTCATCGAAGTAGAAACACCGGTATTGATCAAATCAACACCCGAAGGTGCGCGCGACTTTGTTGTGCCATCACGTGTTCATCATGGCGAATTCTATGCTTTGCCACAGTCGCCGCAAACGTTCAAGCAGCTGTTGATGGTTTCGGGCTTTGACCGATACTATCAAATCGTAAAGTGTTTTCGTGATGAGGATCTCCGCGCAGACCGCCAGCCAGAGTTCACGCAGATCGACTGCGAGATGGCATTCATAACGCAGGAAGATATCCTGAATACATTTGAAGGTTTGATCCGCCACCTCTTCAAAAAGGTGAAAGGTATCGATCTCCCAACGGTACAGCGCATGAAGTATGACGATGCCATGCAACAATACGGTTCTGACAAGCCCGATACACGCTTTGAAATGAAGTTTGTGGAGATTACCGCGGAAACAAAAGGAAAGAACTTTCCAGTATTTGAAGATGCTGAACTTGTGGTCGGCATCAATGCGATTGGATGCGCCGAGTACTCGCGTAAACAAATTGATGAGCTTACGGAATTCGTTAAGCGCCCGCAAGTCGGTGCGAAGGGCCTGGTATACCTTCAATACAGGACAGATGGATCTGTGAAATCATCCGTTGATAAATTCTATTCTGCCGATGAACTCAACGTGTGGACGGCAAAATTCAATGCAAACCCAGGCGACTTAATTTTATTAATGGCTGGAGAATCCACAACAACGCGCAAGCAGCTAAGCGAGCTTCGGCTATTGATGGGAGAAAGGCTTGGCTTTCGGGACAAGCAAAAATTCGCTGCCCTTTGGGTCGTTGATTTTCCGTTGCTGGAGTGGAATGAAGACACCAAGCGCTATCATGCCATGCATCATCCCTTCACATCGCCAAAACCTGAAGACATAAAGTTATTGGATACTGACCCTGGACAGGTCCGTGCGAATGCATATGATATGGTCATCAACGGAACGGAAGTAGGTGGTGGCTCAATCCGTATTCACGACCGGGCTACACAGCAAATGATGTTTAATCATCTAGGGTTCACGCAGGAAGAGGCAAAAAAACAATTTGGGTTTTTGATGGAGGCCTTCGAGTTTGGTGCACCACCGCATGGCGGCATTGCTTTCGGCTTTGATCGGTTATGTTCATTGTTTGGCGGAGCCGAGTCTATTCGCGATTTTATCGCCTTTCCGAAAAATAATGCGGGACGCGATGTGATGATTGATACACCTTCTGCAATTTCTGATGAGCAGTTGAAAGAATTGGGGTTGATCACAAAGAAATAGCGCATACCGTTTATGTCTACGCTAATTTGTGCGCAGGTATCACGACTTGTTGGACCGATAAATATTTCATCTGAATAGGAACTTTTTAGAATTGAAGATAATGTATCGGCCGAGCCTTGGCCTCACAACATGAGCAAGATTTTCTATCTACCGGCATTTTTATTTCCTGTACTGACTTTTGCACAGCAAGTGAATTTACGCGTTCCCGAATTAACCATACCCGTCACAGTGGCCGAATGGAAGGACCAACGAAAGACGATCCGCGAAACGCTATGGTCTGTAATGGGAGATTTACCCCCGCGCCCGAAAGTACCAGCAGTCAATATCCTCTCCAGTGAAGACAAAGGTTCCTATATACTCGAAAAATTCCAATTTGATAATGGAGCCGGCGCAGTAGTACCAGGCTATCTTTTGATTCCAAAAAATGGCAAGTCAAAGCATCCGGCAATCTATTATTGTCATTGGCATGGTGGAAATTATGATCTGGGCAAAAGTGAAATCTTTACCACACACCATACGCCGCAAATTCCAGCAGAAGCACTGACAAGTCTGGGCTTTGCAGTGATCGCGATTGACACCTATTGCTTCGGCGAGAGAAGCGGCAAGGGTCCCGGGGGACCTGAAGAAAATGGAAGCGCGGAAGAATTAAGCACTTCAAAATATGAATTATGGCTGGGCCGATCGCTTTGGGGAATGATGGTGCGCGATGATTTGATGGCATTGGCGTATTTATTTTCGCGACCAGAAATTGATGTTACCAACGTTGCGGTAACCGGCATTAGCATGGGCGCCACCCGTTCCTGGTGGCTGATGGCGTTGGATGAGCGGATCAAAACAGGTGTGGCCGTGGGGTGCCTCACCCGCTATCAGGATCTGATTGCGGAACAGAAATTAAAGTACCATGGCATTTATTATTTTATGCCCGGGGTGCTTAAATACTTTGATTCAGAAGCAATTATCAGTCTCATCGCCCCTCGCCCAGTCCTTTTTATGACCGGTGACGAGGATCCTGGCTCCCCTGTCAATGGTATTCTAAAGATTGAAGAGGTGTTAAAACGTATCTATACCTTGTACGGAGCAGAGGATGAATTTAAGAATATCATTTATCCGAATACCGCCCATGTGTATACACCAGCGATGTGGGAAAATATGCTGCAATGGATGCAATCAGAATTGAAATAACCGGTCCGAACTAAAAAGCCGGAACAAAGAAGGCCACACACTTGCGCGCGTGACCTGCTTTGTAGAAAAAAAGCCTCCTTTTTATTAAACGGAAACAACCGGCCCCACAATCTTTTCATTCTTCGCAAGTCCCCTCAGCCTAAAATGGTTAATTTTTGCAGGGCTTCAGCTATTTGACCCCGATATTCGTAAATAAGTTGGAAAGGGTGGCTATTAAAATCTTAACCCCATGAAACAACCTGAACACAAAGACTTTTTCTCTACGCAATCCAATTTATATGCCGCCTTCAGACCCACCTACCCCACGGATCTTTATACATTCATACTTCAGCATCTGCGCGAAAAAAAAGTGGCCTGGGATTGCGCTACAGGCAATGGTCAGGTTGCCATAAGCCTCGCCGATCATTTTGAAAAAGTTTTCGCAACCGATATCAGTCAGCAGCAGCTTGATCTCGCCCCAGCAAGGCATAACATAGCCTATGCCCTGTCGTCCGCAGAACAAACACCCTTTCCGGACAGTCAATTTGATTTGGTCACCGTTGGACAAGCTTTGCATTGGTTCGACCGAACCCGGTTCTTTGAAGAAGTCAAGCGGGTAAGCAAACCTGATGGATTACTGGCTGTTTGGGGGTATGCACAGTTGCGGATCGAACCCGCTATCGACAGAATAATCATGGACTTTTACAACAATACGATTGGACCTTATTGGGATCAAGCCCGTAAGCTGGTGGAGGAAGAATACCGCACTATCGAATTTCCATTTGAGGAAATTCAATCCCCCGGCTTCACGATACAGGTCGAGTGGACCGTTGACCAGCTTTCAGGCTACCTCTCCAGTTGGTCTGCCACGCAAAAATATATTAACGTCAACAAAAAAGACCCGATTATTTCTTTCATGCCGATACTCGAATCTATTTGGGGCCGTGAAGAGCGAAAGACCATTCGATTTCCCCTCTTCCTTAGATTGCTTAGAATACACTAATGAACATTGTATCAAATTCTCAGAGGCGCTCCTTCCGTCGGTTTCTTTCTGCAACAAAATTTTTATATTTTTACATTGGCAAAATTGGGTCAATTATTATGGTTCCTAAACCGACGCATAAAGCGATTATCATTTTCTTATTTTTTGCTTGCATTGCGGGCACGAGCGCAGTAGGGCAAGCACCAGGAGGGATATCGACCAATTTGCGATGGTGGCTCAAGGCCGATGCAGGGGTTTACATTGATAATGGAACTACACTAGCAACTGATGGACAAGCCGTGCAACAATGGAACGATCAAAGCGCTGTTGCAAACCATGCTCGCCAGACTTCAGGTGCTAATAAGCCAGTTTATAGGACAGGCATCCTTAATGGCAACCCCGTGCTTAGGTTTTCCCGCAATCAATTTATCGATGGTCTGGCGGTATCGGGCATCGGCCCCATCGAAAGCTTTTATATGTTCCTTGTTTTTAAGCAAAACTCATGGGTTGCAGGTGGGACCATGGACGGCAACGGAACTTTTATTATTGATCGCCCTACCGGTACTATCAACCTCACATCATTCAAGATGGTTAGTACAAACAAGTATTTGTATCAGCGAAGGACGGACAGTGGTGGCAGCTTGGGTGGTCCGTCCTCTACCTCTGCCGCAAACACTTCATCCTTTGTAATTGTAGATTATTTCAGGGACTACCCCCCAAGCCAAGAGGGCATTCATTTAAATGGAAAAATCGATGTCCTTAATGGCAGCGCTCCAAATGGCAATATTACGGGGCCCATCGTGCGGATTGGAAGGCACGCTACCACAGCCAACGGAGGCTTGGACGGGGACTTCGCTGAAATGGTAATATACAATGCTGCGCTTAGCGCCACTGACCGGCGTAAAGTTGAGTCCTATCTGGCCATTAAATATGGCATTTCATTAGATCCGGGCTTGGATTATTTTCGATCCGATGGCACCGTGATATATCCCGCAACCAGCACTCATTCGGGATATGTAACCGATATTGCGGGCATAGGGCGTGATAATGGCGGTGGTGGATCAGCCTTGCTGCAAGCTGACTCACGAAGCCAAAATGCCAATAGTGTGGTGAGGATTCATAATGCCTCCAGTCTAGGCAACCTTGATTTTTTAGTTTGGGGGAGTAACAACGGAACCCTGACGCCACCTAATGCTGTCGACGTGATGGCACAGTGATACAGGCAAGGCTAAGCCGCGTTTGGCGGGTGAACGAAAATGGCAACGTTGGAACAGTTACCATGGAATTCGATTTGAGCGCTGTTCCCGGGCCGAAAGTTCAAGCAGATTTACGACTGCTCATCGATCGTGACGGAGACGGCTTTGCTGATAATGACCGAGCCCCCCGCACGGGGACCTTGGTGGGAAATCTATTCACCGTAACCGGTGTTAACATAGCCGGAGGAGACTATTTTCACTATCGGTACGGCAAACTCCACAACTACTCCCCTCCCGGTTGAACTCAAAGATTTTAAAGTAACGTATGAAAGTCCAGTGGTCATTGCGACCTGGGAAACTGCCAGCGAGATTAACAATGACTACTTTACGCTCGAGCGTGCAGGCGAAGACCTGAATTTCGATGAGGTTGCCCGTCAAAATGGTACAGGCACAACAAAGGAGCCTCAAGCTTACTCGGCTATTGATCCTTACCCCTATGCGGGAATGTCGTATTATCGCTTGAAGCAAACCGATTTCGACGGTACTTCAACTTACTCTAAGACAAAGTCTATGTTCATCGAAGGACCAGAAACTTAAATTTCGTTTTTTTCCTATCCGAAACGACGGCCGCGTTCTAAATTTCAAGCTCGGATCAAAGCCTTTCGAACTAGAGCAGGTCGAGATTGTTGCTGAGAGTGGTATTACGCTTGAAAAACAAGCCATTGCTGGAAATAAGGCACGAGAATATGTTTGTTGAACTCGCGCATCCGCTTCAGGCAGGATTCTATTTCGTACGTGTTCACTTCAATGGCAAAGTGAAAAACATAAAGCTTGTGGTCAGGTAGTCGGTAAATATAAAGAGCCTAGTAAAGTTCCAAACATTCATTTTTTTTGTTTAATGACGTACTTACATATCTACATGTTTGGTATGCGCTGTCTATTTTGTCTGGTACGTGGGCGTGACGGCTCTTGCCGTGCGCAAAAACCGAAACCAACATTTGATTGTCATTCTTCGAACGGGGACAATCTATGATGGCACCGGAGGCCCACCTACGGTAGGTGACATTGCCATTCAATCCGATACGATTGTGCGATCGGCGACCTCGCCGACGCAGTTGGGAAAAGAAGAAATTGACGCACCGGGCTTGGCAATTTCACCGGGATTCATCAATATGCTGAGTTGGGCTGATCGGAGTTTACTGATGGATGGGCGCTCTATGAGCGATATCAAACAGGGTGTTACGCTGGAAGTACTTGGCGAAGGATGGAGTCCGGGACCAGTAAAAAGGAAACCTGCTGCCACTCCGGTGGATAGTCTGTGGGTAACGCTTGGTGGTTATTTTGATTACCTTATTAAAAAAGGCATGAGTCCCAATGTCGCTTCCTTTGTAGGCGCCACGTCTATCCGGATTCATGAACTCGGCTACGCAATGCGACCACCTTCCCCTGATGAGATGAGCCGAATGAAGGCACTGGTGCGACAAGCAATGGAAGAAGGCGCTATGGGGCTAAGCTCTTCCCTTATTTATCCCCCGGCAGACTATGCATCAACAGAGGAGTTGGTCCAACTTGCGAAAGTGGCTTCCCAGTACGGCGGCATGTACGCCACGCACATGCGCAGTGAGGGTGATTTTATCTTAAAGGCCTTGAACGAAACGGTTCGTATTGCTTTTGAAGCAAATATTCCAACGGAGATTTATCATTTAAAAATAAATCTTGCGCGCAACTGGGGCAAAATAGATACTGTGCTGGAAAAAATTGACAGTGCTCGGCGATCTGGGCTCGCTATTACGGCAAACAATTACCCATACATTGCCAGTGCTACCGGATTGACCGCGCGCTTGCCAAACTGGGTGCAAGCGGGAGGAGCGGCTGCCATGCGCAAGCGATTAAGGAACCCCGAGATCAGGAGGAAAGTATTGCATGAAATGCGTCAGGGCATACCCTATAAGAATTCTGATCCGCATGATGTCATGCTGCTGGGATTTCGGCTGGATTCTCTCAATCTTCGGTACCGCGGAAAGCGATTGGATGAGGTAGCCAGGATGCGTGGAAAAGATGCAGACGAAACAGTGATTGACCTGCTGCTGATTGATAAGTCGACTATCGGCGCTGTGTATTATCAACAATCCGAAAATAGTATTCAAAAGATAATTCAGCAGCCGTACGTAAGTTTTGGCTCGGACGGCGCTTCGATGTCAGACGATCCCGTCTTTGCAGAATGGGGCACGCATCCACGAGCATATGGAACATTTTCACGTGTACTGGCAAAATATGTGCGTGAAGAAAAATTACTTACGCTTGAACAGGCGGTGCATAGATTTACGTATCTGCCTGCGTCAAATCTGAAGCTTAAGAAACGGGGCAAACTTGCTGTTGGCTACTTTGCAGACCTCGCCATCTTCAACCCCAATACCATTACCGATTTGGCGACTTTTGAAGAGCCCAAACAATATGCCCAAGGAATGGTCCACGTCTTCGTCAATGGAGTTCACGTGCTTAACAATGGAGAGCACACAGGATCTAAGCCAGGCCGGATTATTCGTGGCGAAGGGTTTAAAAAATCAAATGTCGCAGCTTTGATTGGCGATCCATGAATTATTGTGTACGGCGATCTTTTCAATCACCAAAATTTTTCGATGATGATCGATAACCCTTTATCGTTTTCCGTTTTCGAGAAATGAAGAAACCATTTCCTTTAATACCTCCAACGTCACCGGCTTTTTAAAGTAGGAACGCACCACCGGAAAGGTCTCCGCCCGGCTCAAATCCTTGGGGTGACTGGAGGAACTGATAATATAGATAGCAGCCTTTTTTACTAACTGATCTTCAATCTTCTTTAGCTCATTTAGAAATTCCCAGCCATCTACTTCGGGCATGTATATGTCAAGCAGGATAATATCAGGCAAGTGTTCCACGGTCTTGCGATGATGCAGCAGGTAATTGATAGCACCCTGCGCGGTATTGTAAATTGTAATGATATTCGCCAATTCTCCAAGCTCCGCCAAGCGCTTAATGTAAAACGATGACATGGGATCATCATCTATAATCCAGAGATTTGGTATTTTCATTGACATGGTCGCGAATAATATAGGAATTTATTTGATCAATCGAACCTGAATACGCTGATATGGTAGAGAAGTAACTTCACAATACGCCAGGCGACCGAAGTATTCTTCGCCAAAGACCATTTATCACAGACTAAACAGGAAACTAACTGCACCCCGAAATTCTACCTTGCATCAAAACGATGCCCTAAGGGTTACACCGTAATTCCTTGGATTACCCAAATGAGTGGCACCAAAATCATATGCATAGGCTATATATTTCTCATCGCCAAGATTTCTTCCCCAGAACATGATTTCAAATTTGTCGACAGCAATTCCGACACGCGTGTTGAACACCCCATAGGAAGATTGTTTGATTGTGTTGGCAAGATCAAAGTATTGCGTGCCCAGGAGCATCCATTCCCCGCGCATTATGAGCTTCGCTTTTCCGATTCCAAGACCGTATTGTATGGCGGTCATCGAGGTAAAGGAAGGTGTAAAAATCTGATGTGCGCCCTTAAGGTCCACTTCATTACCATCCTGCGGTACCTTTAGTGTTGTATAAGCTGCATCGTTCATTCCAAGATTATAATCAATTTGCAGATCTTTTACGGGTGTTGCTGAAATGTGCAGATCCACACCTTTGCTGGTTAAGGCTCCGGCATTTTTAGTAATGGTAATGGCATCAGGCAAGACCAGCGTTGGTACCTGGGCATCATTCACCCTCACATAAAATAGCGACAAGTTTACCTGTAACCGATTATTGAAGAAGACATTCTTGGATCCAATTTCAATATTGCTGCTGTACTCTGGTTTGTACGCGTACAAAGGCGGTTGGGATGGATCGGAGGATAAGGGCGTCAACCCACCAGCCCGGAAACCGCGGCTATAGGATGTATACAATATATTATTATCAGAAAGGTGATAAGCTACCGTTACTTTCGGTGAAAACGCATTGAATGACACTGTAGCTGAAGTGTCGGGACGGGTTTCAAAAATAGGATCGGGGTCAGGATCTTGCTGGTATTCACCCAGTACGCTCTGTTTCTTTTGCTCGTAATCATAACGCAACCCTGCTGTTATGTCCAACTTATCAGCAATGGTATACGTGGCCTGCCCAAAGAACGCGATCCCGCTGCTTTTGCCTTTGGTGGTATTTATCGTGGAGAAATTTTTGTCCGGAATTCCATAGAAGCCCGCATCCTCCCCAAATCGGGTAGCCTGCTTAACCGGATTATCCTGGTAAAACATATATGTTCCCGCCGTCCATTTTATTGCTGACGAGGAAGACTGCTGGTGATGACAATTTGAACTCTTGCGTAAATACTTTTACGTTATTCCAATTCTTTCCGTAGTCATTAATGATTGTCACGATATCGAAGGGCGAAAAGTCGCCGTCTATGGGATCTGTGTAGTATCTAAGGTTGGATTGATACGATGTTATTGAGCTGAAGTTCAGCGCATGCCCTGCATAATTTGCCACCAGGGAACTGTTAAAAATATTATCCACCAGTTTGGTAACGGCATTTTGGTTTACTGTAAAGGGAGTATCAAAAGCATCCGCCCGACTTGCTGCCAGCGGAAAAGCACCGTTGTTCCTGTTTTCATTGTGCTTTACGTTGAGCGTAAGTGCCCACCTGGCACCGGCATTGTATCGCAAATAATAGTTCCCGACAAAGCTGTGCTTCTTGTCAAAATCCGTGTCGTTAAAGGTATTGGTGTAGAACCCATTGGAACGATCAAATACGCCCGTAACACCGAGGAACAATTTGTTTTTCACAAGTGGTGTTCGAAAGCCGAGGGCATACCGCTGCTGCCCGTAGGTCCCAAAGTTTAGTTCTCCAAAGCCTGTAGTGGCATTCCCAGGCTGTTTGGTGATAATATTAATTACGCCAGCCATTGCATTTCTTCCATACAACGTTCCTTGCGGACCGCTCAATACTTCAATACGTTCGACATCAAAAAGCTGTGCAATGTAGGTGTCAAGACCAAATTGGTTTACGCCATCGATGTACGTTGCGACAGCCGGATCATACGATGTCGTTGTAATTCCTCTGATGGATGTGACGTTGCGATTGTCGCCTGAATTTGTGGAATAAAGGTTCGGAACAATCGCCGTGATATCCCGGCTATTCCAAAGCCTGTATTGTTGTACCTGCCGGGACGAAATAGCGTTAACGGTAAATGGGACTTTTTGAATATCCTCCTCTGACTTTTGTGCTGTGACCACCACCGCATCGAGCTGTGTTGATGATTCTTCCAATTGAAACGTTAATGGAGCAGGCTCCCCTGCTGCCACGTTTATGGTACGCTGCTGGCTGGCATATCCGACGCTGTTATCTGCAGCGTATACTTTCCTACAGGAATATCAGTGATTGTAAACACGCCTCCCTGATCCGTCGCTGAACCAAAATTTGTATTGAGTAAATGGACATTAACGCCAGAAAGCGGCAGTGATTCAGGATCAGTGACCGTACCGGAAAGAGAATTCGTGTTTTGAGCACCTGCACCGAAGCAGGATAAGACTAAAAAGAACTAGAATGGTCTTGGTCATGAATTGGACTTATAAATTTGGCCCGAATTTACTTCTTTTTACAAATATCGCAGAATATGAAGGCAGAAGGGTTTTCCTGTGGCGCACGACGCTTATACTATTCGGAAATAAAGCAGCAGCTATATAATATATTACTTACCCTATTCACAAACTCCCGTCAAGACCGTTTGATTAGCAAGTGACAGTACAGCGTTATGCTGATGCCGTGGTAAGCTCTTCTCTAATTCTTCCTGCCACAATTTTTTCCTGACCAGTCTTCAGCATGAATACGGTAATCCTGATGCTGTTCTCTGTTTCCCACGCAATTGTTTCGATGGACGGATTGCCTTTGCGCAATTTCTCGCCCATACCATCGCGTGTAAGTTTTATTTTGTTCGGGTCCCAGGAAATCACCAGGGAAGGATTGTGATTCGCCACGGGAGGAATTATTACTTCGGTGGTAACACCAGCAATATTGTCAATGGCATTCTTGATCACTGCAATACGGTCCTCCCAAGTCTTCCAATCTTTCTGGTGATCCCGGTTTATGTAGCTTTCTAATGCTACATACATTCCGATGATTTCTTCCTTGTTTACCTTCATGCCGCGCCCTATGTTACCTCCTGCGGGAGGGGCACTGAGCCGGGCGGCAGCAATAAGATCTTTTTTGCCCATGAGTATGCCGGCACTTTGCGGCCCGCACATGGCTTTGCCTCCGGAAATACAAACCAGATCGAAACCCATATCGTTGTATTTCCAAAGGTTCTCGACAGGCGGTACATCTGCAGCTATATCAATCATCGTCGGCAGATTATGCTTTTTCGCTATGGATATCCATTCCTGGTGCTGAATTTTACCCACTGGTGCTTCCCTGTTTAAAAACCAAAGCATCGCAGTCTTTTCATTGATAGCCGCCTCAGCTTCTTCCCTTGTTTCAACCGTGACAATAGTCACCCCCGCGTTGGTCAGCGCATGGTCGTAACCGTTAATATGGCTCTTTTGAATAATTACTTCCGATTTCATTCCTGTACCCTCGAGCTTAGGTAACTGTGCCACTTTTTTTAAATCCATACCCGTCAGCACGCCAGCGGTACCCAAGACAAGCGCAGACCAGCAGCCTGCTGTTACGAAAGCAGCTTCCGCGTGGCATAAGGCCGCAATTTTTTCGCCCACTTTGTCCTGCACTTCTTCGAGCATTACATATTCTTTTGCACTGCTGTTGATGGCGTCCATCACTTCTTCAGGCATCAGGGAAGCAGTCATTGAAGTATAGTTGCCCGCCGCATTAATGAACGTGCGCAAACCAAGTTCCTTAAATAAATCGCGTTTCGCCGTCTTTGAAGCTGCGATAGCCACCGCCGGAGGAACAACACCTGCTATAATTCCACCTACAAAGGGTACTGTTGTTAGCGACCTAAGAATGTCTCTGCGTTTCATGTTTTCGAGGTTTATTGGATGATACTACAATTTTGCCCTGGCACAAAGGATGGGTTTGTAAATTTACTGATTTATAACACAATCATTCAACATCCATTCTTTAAACTTGCCATGTGAAATTCTTATTAGCCTCATCTTCAGTCGGCCAGTGTGTTCGAATAACGAGATGAAAAAGAAATTAAACTTGTATTAGCCCTACATTAATTATGAAAGACTCAAAAGTGCTGACTGGTGTTGTCCCTATTATCCCCACGCCATTCTTAGAAAATGAAGAAATAGATGAAGCGGCGCTGAGAAAATTAATTGAATTTGCTATCAACGCAGGATTGCAGGCCGTTTGCCTGCCTGCATATGCCAGTGAATTTTATAAGCTAAGCGACGAGGAGAAATTGCGGGTTGTGGAAGTCGCAATAGATCAGGCTGCAGGCCGCATCCAAATAATAGCACAATCGAATAGTCCGGCGCTGAAAATTGCCGTCAAACTGGCACAAGCAAATGCAGCTGCAGGGGCTGATATTATATCCCTGGCGGTTCCGCGCATCTTTAATCTCCCGGAAAAATCCATTCAATTGTATCTCTCTGGATTTTTAGAATCGATTCCCGATACGCCCGTATTGATTCAAGACTTCAACCCCGGCGGCGCGTCGCTCAGCGTGTCGCTGATTAACTATTTGAGGAATACATACCCTAATTTTAAGTATTTAAAACTTGAAGAACCTTTATGCGCTCCGAAATTTGAAGAAATCATTAAGACGACAGCTGGCACCGTTGGTGTGCTTGAAGGATGGGGTGGGCTCTATTTGATGGAGTTAATCCCGATCGGCATCAGCGGTGTAATGCCGGGACTGGCTGTATCGGATATTCTGCAAAAAGTATTCACGCTTCGCAAAAACGGAGAAACACAGAAAGCATTTGAAATATTTGAACGTGTTATGCCACAAATTTTCTTTTCGCTTCAAAATATGGAATTGTTTCACTATGCGGAAAAAGAATTACTTATGGCACGCGGTATTTTGAACAACAGCAATTCAAGAAAAGCCGCTTATATTCCAGATAATTCGTCAATAGAATATATTCGTGAATTGAATGAAAGAATATTGAAACTGGTGCAGGACCTACGTTCTGACGATTAACGACGAAGAAACACGACCCAGGCAATATTTTTTTAAACAGCATGACTTGCTAGTGTACTGTTGAATGTTTATGTTAAAACTAATCGCTAATTTGATAACTTAAGGAACTAAAGATTATGACAAAGGTTAAAGTAGTACATCCGGACAGGGATGCCAATTTTGTGACAGGTGCCTATTCCGATGGCGTGGTGGTCGATGGTTTGCTTTTTGTAAGTGGCCAGGCGTCTGTCGATTTCAAGACATCTGCTTTTGTATTGGGCACCATTGAAGAAGAAACGATCAGAACACTGGAAAACATAAAGGCGATCATTCAAGAAGCCGGCGCCACAATGGATGACATCGTCAAATGCACGGTGCACTTGTCAGACATCAAAGACTTCGACAGATACAATAAAATATACGCTGGTTATTTTAGCGGTATTAAACCAGCAAGGACAACAGTGCAATCGGTATTGGCCGAAAATCTAAAGGTCGAAATTGATGCTATCGTGAAAATACCGGGTTGATTTTTTTTTTTGGAGAGTTCCGCACTGCGCGATATTTAAACATAACTTGATTTCCTATGAAAAATAAAATAAAAGGCTGGGTTACTTTCACATTGATAGTCGTAGTGTTTTTTTCATGTGCGGACAAGAAAGATACAGCTGTAAAATCAACACTGCTCATCGGCATTGGGGAGGTGAATTATACGCCTGATGTAGGCCTGGATATGGCGGGTAATTATCGCGGTGATGACTATGCCTCACGCGGGGTACACGATCCGCTCTACGCGAGGGCGATTGTTGCCACCAATGAAAAAGGGGAAAAAGCGGCAATGCTCACTGTCGACATCTGTTACATACCCAAAGAATCTGTGGAAATGATGCGCGCGCATATTGCCTCGCAGACAACTTTGAAACCTGGCAACATCATGATCATGGCAACGCATACCCACAGCGGCCCGGTAGCTGATCTCAGCGTACCAAAAACAAAAGAATTCCTTACCAAGGCAGCTGATGCCGTTGTCAAGGCTGATAAAGATGCAAAACCTACGGTTCTTTCTGTTGGACGGGCAAATGAAGACAGGGTTTCCCACAACCGCCGTTTGAAATGTATTGACGGCACAACGCACATGTGCTGGGAAAAATTCGAGCCCGGCTTCGTCATTGAACCCTGGGGGCCGATAGATCCTGAACTCATTACCCTTTCTATTGCGCAGGAAGGAAAGCCCACAGGGGTAATCGTAAATTTCGCCTGTCATGCCACCACGCTAACGGGGAACAACTGGCTATACTCCGCCGATTACCCCGGATACCTGGGAGAATCCATAAAAAGAGTAAAGGGCGAAGATTATATGCCGCTATTTTTCAACGGATGCTGCGGCAACGTCACGCAAGTTGACTACCGCGTAGGATTCCCTGACACTTACCAGGAATGCCAGCGCATTGGATACATGTTGGGTGTTTCGGCGCTGGAAGCTATCCAAAATGAAAAACCCGTTTCAAGCGATATCGTTGCCGTATCCAAAGAAATGGTTCCCGTGAAACGCATGACCATAACAGATGAACAATTTGAATGGGCACAGGCCATCATGAAGAAAGTGGAAAAGGAAGGTATGCCTCCCCTTCAGGCCGATGGAATCCCTGATGCCCAATATGCAAAAGACTGGATTGAAATGCGGCGTAACCAGGATATAGTGGATAGCCTGGAGGTGATGGTTGTACGCGTCGGTGATGCTGCCTTCGTTGGCTTACCCGGCGAAATGTTTACCGAATTTGGCATGGACATCAAGGCTAAATCACCGTGCCGGAATACGATGGTGATGGGGCTTGCAAACGATGAAAAGGGATATTTTCCTACCAGTGTTTCTTTTACGCAGGGGCCAGAAGGTTTTACGCCCATGATCACAGGATATGAAACCACACCCGGTACCACAAAGTATGAAATAGGATCAGGAGAGAAGTTGGCCGCGTCTGCCATCAGGCAATTAGAAGGATTGTTCTAAATCATCTGATCCTGTGCGAAAAGACCAGATTCCATAAAACACCCTTCAACCCTTCAAAACCTACCATAGAAATGTATCATTACGACCAATCTGCCAGACTATTAGCGCGGGCAAAAAGATCATTAGCAGGTGGTGTTTCATCAGAATTCAGAAAATACAATCATCCGCACGCCATTTTTTACTCGCATGCTGATGGCAGCCGGATTTATGATGTGGATGGAAATGAGTATTTGGATTTTACATTAAGTCAGGGCCCGATGATTGTCGGGCACAATCATCCTCACGTTGTAAAACGCGTAGAAGAGTACGCAAAAAAGGGTCAGCTGTTTGCGGGACAGCATCTGCTGGAAATTGAACTTGCAGAAAAACTGCAGCAGCTAATTCCGTCGGCAGAATTAATGCGGTTTTGTTTAGACGGTTCCGAAGCCATACAAACAGCACTCAGGGTTGCCAGAGCCAAGACCGGGAAGCAAAAATTTCTCCGTTTTGAAGGG
>CAVQQL010000008.1:0-108620 GCA_963714945.1 uncultured Bacteroidota bacterium
GTTCCAAAGTGCTCGTCATCGGCGTCCTGTCCAAAGGTTGGCGGAAATTTGGTATAATGCTCTCGCAAGACGAGGGGACTCCACGGCACGCCAGCCCGATGATGAAGGAAGACGCCAGGCTGAGACGAATCCGCTCATGGTGGCCTACGACCGTCGATATTACCGTACCGGTGCGATACTCGCTCTAAAGTTCGAATCACTCGAGCCCCGCCTGCCACTCACCGCGGAACTGGCATGGCAGCCCTTCGGTCCAACTGGCGGCGATGTCCTGGATATTGCGTTTTCGCCACTTGATTCAAACGTCGTGTTAGTCGGAGTCGCGCCGGGACTGGTTGACGCAGGCGGCTCGCTTTTCCGATCCACCGATGGTGGCAACACATGGTTCGAGGCAGCTGAGTTTCGCCCACACCGCAGCGTCTACGACATCGAATTCGCCCCCGACGGGACCGTTTATGTTGCGAGCTTTGACAGTATCTGGAAGAGCCAAGACAATGGTACAACATGGCAACAACTCGATTTGGGACTGGGTATCAATGACAAGGTCCTCGAAATTGCCGTCGATCCGAACAATCCATCGAATGTCTGGGCATCGTCACCCTCCGGGCCAATTTCCATTCCGGGCGAGCCGGATCCGGTCGATGCGCGTTTGCTCCTTTCGACGGACGGTGGTGAGACATGGAACTCAGTGGCGCCGGTCGCTCCCGGTTCGTCGACCGCCAGCGCGATTGCGTTCGATCCCACTGACAACGACACTGTCTATTTGGCGTTGGGTGACGGCTGGGGTGTGAATGGTCAGTTTTGGGTAACCGAAGACTACGGCCAGACGTGGATCGATCGGTCGGCAGGGCTGCCCGGTGAGATCGTGAACGACATTGTGCACGACGGCAACCGCCTGCTGGTTGCCGGCGGAACGGAGTTCACACCGGACCCGTTCGGAGTCTTCGAATCGACCGATCGAGGCCTGACGTGGAACGCACTTCACGACGCATCTTGGCCTTCACTCTCAATCAACGACATCGAAATTGCCCCAACAACTCGTCGGCTATTCTTCTCGGCACCACCGACCACGGCGTTTTTTCGTCGTCCGACGGTGGAACGAGCTGGAGCT
Source organism: uncultured Bacteroidota bacterium (assembly GCA_963714945.1). Lineage (GTDB taxonomy): Bacteria > Bacteroidota > Bacteroidia > Cytophagales > Cyclobacteriaceae > Chryseolinea. The sequence goes on from CAVQQL010000008.1 coordinate 1,109, forward strand.
TCACAGCCAGTGGGACGGAGTCAAAGACCGTTCGCGTAGGTCGCTTCCAACCCGGCAATCCATCCCGAATCCTAGTCGGTGCCGATTCGTTCGCGGTGTTGGCCAGCTCGGATAGCGGTGGCAGCTTTGGTGCCTCTTCAACGGGCATTCACAAGCTGAACGTGACCTCCATCGCGTCCAATCCCATGCAACGAGATGAGATTGCAGTCTCGTTTGCGTCGTTGAATACCGGGGGACTCTACACTTCGATTGACGCCGGAGCCACATGGCAATTAGAGCCCGTCGAGCATGCTCGGTGGAAAGTCGTCGATTTTTCCGCCAACGGGACATTGTTTGCTGCCGCGAACGGGCCGGCCGGCTTACCGAACGGGCTCTCTCGTAGAAATGCTGACGGATCTTGGACATTGATCGGCCCGGAAGCTGGTTCCGACTTTGAATCGATCTTTCTCGACCCCGATGATCCCAATCACATTCTTGCCGGCGGGCAAGCATCGTTTGCCGATGGTTCTGATGCCATGATCATGCGCACCACAGACGGTGGGGCCACGTGGACCCAGGTCTATGACAGCGGCACCAACTCGCTTGTCGGCGACATCGAAATGGTAGGCTCCGTCCTTCTCGCAATCGATGTCGCCCTTTCCCAAAACGACGGAGACATCTTACGCTCCCTGGACAATGGAGTCACTTGGACTCCCGTCTCAGTCGGCTTTGGTACGTATCCACGACGGTTCCACACCGTTCCAGATGCGCCGCAAACCGTTCTCTTGGCCGATGCAAGCTATTTTCTCAATGCGCAGAATGGCTTGAAAAAATCCACGGACGCAGGGCAAACCTGGACTCTCATTGGCCCACCCGATCGTGTCGGTGACGTGGTCGTTGATCCGCGGAACAACCAGGCGGTATTCGCTCTTTTGTGGGGCGACGACAATATCGTGCAACGCTCTCTGGACGGTGGTTCCACCTTTAGCCAGTTTTCCGTGGGACTTGAGGGGCTGAGTGGTTCGAAGCTGACTTTCGTTGATGGAGTTACACCGCACCTGTTGATGGCGGGTGCATTCAGACGGCATCTACAAGATTGACGCAAGGGTTTTGGGAGACTTCAACTATGACCAGGCAGTCGACGCAACCGATATCGATGCCCTGTACGCCGAGGTGAATGCTGGAACACACAACACCTTCTTCGACTTGTCCGGCGACAATCTCGTGACCGCTACGGACGTAGACGTACTCGTGCGCGAAATTCTGGGAACCGAATATGGAGATGCGAACCTCGACAAAGGAGTGTCACTGCTCGATCTGGACATCCTAGGGCAGAACTATGACCAAGCCTCGGGTTGGGCGGGTGGCGACTTTACGGGGAACGGCATGGTATCGCTCGTGGACCTGGATGTGCTGGGGCGACACTACGGGGGCGGTAATGACAGCCCCACATTTCTCGGTGCCACTCGCGGTAGACACACCGCACTGGCAGACGAAATCATCCGCGAGCAGATCAGCTGCGGTTGCCCGAGTGCGGAATTGGGTATCGGAACGTGAATCCGAATTCGAAGATCCATTCGTCTCGGCGATCGACGACCGACCGGCCTATGGGCGTGCCGGCCGTTCGACAAAATCTTAAACACCCTTCTAATGATCAAACTATTGGAGCCGTCAGCGCCGAGGCTGTTGTCTTCCACGAAGAAGACCATGACCTTCCCCAGGATTATATCTGTCATCAAATTCAGATGATGCAGCACGCCATTCGCGGACAAAACAAACGGTACCATAAAGAGACCCTGCGCCAGCTGTTAAAAAAGAAAACGGTTATCCTGGTGGATGATTTAATTATGACGGGTGATACGATGCTGGCAAGTATTAGAACAATCAAAAATTATAATCCGGTGGCGATCATTGTGGCCACGCCTGTCGTAACGCCAGAGGGTACCAGAGCGATCGCGGATGAAATCAATAGCATTATCTACATGACAATCCAACCGCGGCCTTTGGGAAGAGTCTATCAATCTTTTCCCGAGGTTTCTGAAGACGAGGTTCTGGAGGTATTGCATGAATCCAAGTTGCACACTAATCCCGGCGCGCCGAAATAGCAGCGCCTGAAGGCATTTATTTCAGCTTCCCCTTATAAGTTTTCTGAAACAATCTGAATCGGGGCAGAGAAACGCCTTGTACATAAGGACTGCCAGGGTTGTGTTCAATATAGTCCTGGTGGTATTCTTCTGCGCGATAAAAATCTTTTAGCTGTTTTATTTCCGTTACAATAGGATTCTTGAATTGTCCTGAAGTTGAAAAGCTCTGCAATGACTGCTCTGCAATTTCTTTTTCCTGCGGTGTGATGTAAAATAGTATTGAGCGGTAGGAAGAACCCCTGTCTGGGCCTTGCCTGTCGCGTGTTGTCGGATCATGCGACGCAAAAAATACGTTGGTTAGCTCTTTGTAGCTGATCGCCTGTGGATTGTAGTAAACCAAAACGGTCTCGGCATGGCCTGTAGTTTCTGTGTTCACCAGTTCGTAGGTGGGAAATGCCGTCGTACCCCCGGCATAGCCAGATACCGCAGAATCGACGCCGACCACAGCCTCAAAAATGTGTTCTGAGCACCAAAAACAACCTTCAGCGAAAGCAGCGATCGCTCTTCCTTTGGGTGCTGTGAGTGTTACTTTTTTGATATCGTTTTTTGACGGCTTTTGCGCCTGGCATGAAAAGAATAATATTGTGACAAGTGTGATAAGCGTGGTTGAAATGATGTGTTTCATAATACAGCGTTGAAAGATATCGCAAATAACTAAAAGTGGGCCCCGAAAAAGGTCTTATGGATGACAGATTGCCAATACTGTCTCATATCACCGTATTAACGCATAATGCAACCATTAGTTCTTAACGCCAACGAATTCCGCTGAATCGCAACAGGAGAATCACCTGGATCATAGACTCCGGCGATCAAAATGAATTGCAAACGTGAAATAATACGCCCCTGAAATTAATTAATTCCATCTAAAGCATTAAATTCCGCTTCATGAGTGAAAACAAAAAACAAGGCTTGGTTTCAAGGCGAAGATTCCTGGGAAAAGCCGCGGCGATGTCGGCATTTTCCATCGTTCCAAGGTTCGTCCTTGGCGGAAAAGGATATCTGGCACCAAGTGACAAGATCAACCTCGGATTTATCGGCACAGGCAAGCAAAGTATTGGTCTGATGCGAAATTTTATACTGACAGGGGAGGCTCAGCTAGTCGCTGCCTGCGATGTCTATCAAAGTAAACTCGATATTTTCATCGACGAGATCAAAAAGTTCTATTCTGAAAAAGAATTAAAGGGAGAAGGGATATGTACACCATATTCGGATTTCAGGGGTTTGCTGGATAACAAAGATGTTGACGCGGTAGTCATCGTTTCACCCGATCATTGGCATGCGGTCCTCGCTGTCTACGCCGCGAATGCAGGAAAAGATATTTATTGCGAAAAACCGTTATCGCTTACTGTTAAAGAAGGCAGGGCTATGGTCAATGCAACACGAAAGAACAAACGTGTTTTTCAGACGGGTAGCATGCAACGCTCCTGGCCTGAGTTCAGGCAGACCGCTGAACTGATACGCAATGGATACATCGGCGCTATTAAGGAAATCAAGGTAAGCGTCGATGGCCCACCTGAACCCTATAATCTACCTGCTGAACCCGTGCCTGCCGGGCTGGATTGGACTACCTGGCTCGGCCCCAACGATTATAAGCCCTTTAATAACGATATTGCGCCTATGCCTACCGATACGTTTTGGGCACGATGGAGATATTATAAGGAGTTTGGTGGCGGTGGAATGACGGATTGGGGTGCGCATATGTTTGATATTGTGCAATGGGCATTGGACATGGACAATTCAGGCCCTGTGGAGGTTAACTATCCTGATGGGAAGGAGTTTACTTTCCTGACTTACAAATATGCCAATGGAATTCCGATGACCCATGAGAACTTTGGTAAGAACAATGCCATTCGTTTCATTGGCACATCAGGCCAAATTGATGTCCGGCGAAGAAACCTTGAAACCACGCCCCTGGAATTAAAGGATCAGGTTATTGGGCCCAATGAAAAGCACGTTTACTTTAGTGAAAATCACTACAAAGATTTTCTGCAGGCCATACGCAAAAGAAGTATGCCCATTTGCGATGTTGAAATTGGCCACCGCACCGCGACAGTATGTAACATTGGAAATATTGCATATGAATTGAAACGTTCCCTGAAATGGGATCCCAAAGGAGAGAAATTTGTTGGAGATAAGGAAGCCAATGCATTGCTAACGCGACCGCTTCGAAAGGAGTGGTCTATTCGATTGTAACGTCGTACTCGCCCCTGCTTGGAAAATTATCCTGATAGGTTGGGGCCGGTGGCTTAACTTCAATCTTGTCATACCACTTGCTGCGCTGGTTGAAGAAAGGCTTGCCGGTCGCGGAATGGCCCGCAGCCTTATGAACAGAAACGAGGTATAAAATAATATACAATGAAAAAAAATATACAATTCTCATTCTTCATTCTCTCCATTGCCTTCTATTCCACTGCATTATTCGGCCAGCCAACGGAGCAGTTTATAAAAGTAATTGTTGCCCCTGATCATACCGACTGGGCCTACACATCCGGGGAAAAGGCAAAGTTTACGATTACAGTATTGCAGAATGGGAATCCGCTGCATGACGTCAAGATCCGGTACCAAATCGGCCCCGAGAAACTTGATCCGACGACAAAAAAAGAAGATGTTGCGCTTCCGAAAGGGACCATTACAGTTGACGGGGGTACCCTAAAGACAGCTGGCTTTTTGCGATGCATAGCCGAAGCTGAGGTGGATGGCAAATTTTATAAAGGATTGGGCACTGCTGGATACGATCCACTGGCAATAAAGCCTACCGTAGCGAACCCTTCCGATTTCACACAGTTCTGGGATCAGGCCAAGGCAGACCTGGCTACAATACCCATTGATGCGCGCATGACACTTTTGCCAGACCGATGCACCGAAAAAGTAAACGTATACGAGGTTAATCTCCAGAATTACAGACTTGGTTCGCGTTTGTTTGGTATCCTTTGTGTTCCAAAGATGGAGGGTAAGTATCCGGCATTGTTGAAAGTTCCAGGTGCAGGCGTCCGGCCTTACGGCGGCGATATCGCTATGGCCGAAAAGGGTATTATTACCTTTGAAATCGGCATTCACGGTGTTCCGGTTACCATGGAGCAGGAGATATATCAAAATCTTGGGGCCAGCGCTGTAAATGGATACTGGGCATACAACCTGGATAACAAGGATCGTTATTACTATAAGAGAGTGTATATGGGTTGCGTTAGAGCGAATGACTTTTTGGTAAGCCTGCCACAGTTCGACGGGGTAAACCTGGCCGTAACCGGCGGAAGTCAGGGTGGGGCGCTGTCCATCATCACGGCTGGTCTCGATTCTCGTGTAAAATATTTAGCATCATTCTATCCTGCTTTAAGTGATATGACAGGATATCTCAACGGTAGGGCAGGAGGATGGCCTCATCTCTTTGACAAAAACAACTTGCCTTATAATAATTTGAAAGAGAAAATTGAGACTGTAGGTTATTTCGACGTAGTGAATTTTGCACGGCTGCTGAAAATTCCCGGCTTATACTCGTGGGGCTTTAACGATGAAACTTGTCCACCAACGTCTATGTACGCAGCCTACAATGTAATTGCAGCACCCAAGGAATTGTACTTGGCATTGGAAACGGGACACTGGACCTACCCGGAGCAGCGGGAGAAATCTAGTGCGTGGTTGGTAGAAAAACTAAGTGGGAAATAAGAGGATAAAATGAAAGTCTTTTTCATCATCGGCGTTTTCATATGCTTGCTCATCTTTCCTTTTGGCTGTTCACGATCGACAGACACCAGACGTTGTCGAAGAAGTTGATGTTTGCGTTTATGGGGGTACGTCTGCTGGTGTTATTGCAGCGTATACGGCGTCGAAATTGGGGAAGTCTGTTTTGCTGATCGAGCCGGGCCGGCATTTAGGTGGATTAACGGCAGGAGGATTGGGGTATACCGATATCGGCAATAAGTATGTGGTTATGGGCCTGGCGCGCGATTTTTATCGGAAAGTGGGTCGGCACTATGGAAAATTTGAGCAATGGATTTTCGAACCGCATGTTGCCGAAAATACCTTTAACGAATACATAGAGGAGGCCAAGGTGAAGGTCTGGTATGACTACCGTATTGTGTCCGCGTTGAAAGAAGGTGCAACCATTCAGTCTATTTTAGTCGAAAATTCAAACCAACCGGCAGCGCCGTCGAACAGACTTGTACGCGCCAAAATGTTTATTGATTGTAGTTACGAGGGCGATCTTATGGCCAGGTCAGGCGTGACATATACAGTAGGGCGCGAAGGCAATGAATTATACAACGAAACTTACAATGGATTTCAGTTGCGTGATAAACATCAGTTTGTCGATGGCATCGATCCCTATAAGGTTAAAGGCAACGCAGAAAGCGGATTGCTTTGGGGTATCAGCGACAGTCCTGTAATGGCTACAGGGAACGGGCGACAAAAAAGTTCAGGCCTATAATTTCCGGATATGTCTATCCCGCGATCCAGCGAACAGCATACCTATTACCCGCCCACCAAATTATGATTCTTCACAGTACGAGCTATTGATACGGGTCTTTGAGAAAGAGCCCGACAAACCTTTTAATCTAATTCTGAAGCCTGATTTAATGCCGAACAATAAACTCGACATCAATAACAATGGTCCGTTTTCTACAGATATGATCGGGATGAACTACGAATATCCTGAAGCAAATTATGAAGACAGGGATGTTATTATCAATAAACTTGAAGCGTACAACAAGGGACTTTTATATTTTATTGGCCATGACCCAAGGTTGCCGAATCATATTCGCGACGAGATGTTGAAATGGGGTTATCCAAAAGATGAATATACAGGTACAGGTAACTGGTCTCACCAGGCATACATCCGGGAAGCGCGGAGAATGATCGGATCGTATGTAATGACCCAGCATAACTGCGAAGGCGATATCACTGTTGATGATGGTATCGGAATGGCCGCGTATACGATGGACTCGCATAACATACAACGATTGATTGTAGACGGAATGGTTAAGAATGAAGGTGATGTTCAGGTAGGTGGATTTCCACCTTATCCAATATCATACGGTTCTGTTATTCCGACATCGGGTGACTGCAAAAACTTATTGGTGCCGGTTTGTCTTTCGGCTTCTCACATTGCATACGGATCTATTCGGATGGAACCGGTGTTTATGGTGTTGGGTCAGTCTGCAGCCACCGCAGCGGTTCAAGCCATCGACAGGAAAATAGATGTTCAGGAAGTGGATGTTGGCAAGCTAAAAAGCACGCTAGTAAATGACCCATTGGCAGATGGTAGTACGCGTGAGTTACTGATCGATAATGAGGACAGGGCAAATGTTATGATCACGGGAACGTGGTCAACCGAAAATAATGCGCGCGGCTGCTATGGACCGTCTTTGCTATTGAGCGCCGGCAATGCGGAAGCAACGACCAATACTGTTCAGTTTAATGCTGCTATTGAAAGAGATGGTCAGTATCAGGTATTCGCCTACTTCCCAAGGGTGGACGGTAGTTCTTCCCGGGTTAGCATTGTTTTTTATGACGGTAAGGAAAAGCATGATGTGATTGTCAACCCTAATCAAGTACGCATCGAAGGGCAAACTTCCGGTGAGTGGATCTTAGTGGGAGAATATGAATTGGAAAAGGGCGCAAAGAGTTTTGTTGAAATATCAACGCATTTGGCGGATGGCATGGTTTTGGCAGATGCTGTTTTGATTTTTCCGAACAACTGAGTTTACTTTATAAAGGAATACCACTAAACCTTGGCATATGAAAAGGAGAAATTTTATTCGAAATACATCGCTCGCTACAGCTGGTCTTTTTCTTACAAGGGATCTTTATGCGAGGGGAAAGGCCGATGTTGTATACGGTCATGGTAACATGCAGTATGTTCTGGACAAGCAATGGTGCAAAGCCGATCCACTGAAAAATCCAGTAAACGATTGTCATGAAATGGTGCAGGACGCCGCTGGAAGGATCATGCTGCTGACGAATGAGACGAAAAATAATATCATGATTTTCAATACGTCGGGCAAACTACTGAAAACCTATGGTCATTCATTTCCGGGAGCACATGGCTTAACCTTATTTGATGATACGCTCTTTGTGACGGATACAGTAAAACATCAGGTATATAAAACAGACTTGAAAGGAAATATTTTGTTAACGTTGGATGCACCCAGGGAGGATAATTTATACCCAAAACAGGAGTTGTTTGTTCCAACGGAGGTGGCGGTAACGCCGAAGGGAGATTTCTATGTAGCCGATGGCTACGGGTCACAATATATTTTGCATTACGATCAGTCCGGAAAGTTGTTGAATTATTTTGGTGGAAGAGGGGAGGGAGACGAAAAGCTTGACAATGCGCACGGTGTGTGTATTGACAATCGCAATGGTACGCCAACGCTGTTGATCACGGATCGTACGCGAACCTGCTTTAAGATGTTCACGATGGACGGTCAGCTTATCGGTATTATCAAACTGCCGGGTGCTTGTGTTTGCAGACCAGTAATTAAAGGTGAATACTTGTATGCAGCCGTGTTGCGGTCACCCGACTTAAGTGCAGAAAAAACTGGCTTTGTTACCATTTTGGATAAGCAGAATAAGGTTGTCTCGAACCTGGGGGGTACTAAACCTGAATATGACGCCGATGGTAGTCTGAAGCCAATGGCACAGGCAGAAAAAATCTTCGTTCATCCGCATGATGTCTGTGTGGACCGTGATGATAACTTATACGTTGCGCAGTGGGCATCGGGTAAGGTTTATCCCTATAAGTTTAACCGCGTTTGATTGGTGGGTTAGGGATAGGAGGCATAGCGTAAGGGTAGCGGACGGTCGTTTTAGCCCACGGTGTTCACGGGTTTACTGGTTAGGAAGCCTTCAATATTTTTCTTTGTAATGGCCAACATACGCGTTCTTGCCTCCAGGCTCATCCAGGCGTTGTGTGGCGTTATCAAACAGTTTTTTGCATGAAGCAAAGGATTGGAATGTTCTGGCGGCTCTGTTGAAAGCACATCGAGCGCGGCGCCTGCAAGCTGGCTTGTGTTCAGTTTTTGAGCAAGGTCCTTCTCGTTGATCAGTTGCCCACGTGATGTATTGATGAATAGCGCGCTCTTCTTTGCGCGTGTCAATAATTCATGATTAACAAATTGGTCATTATCTTTTGTTAGTGGGCAGTGCAGTGAAATCACGTCGCTTGTCGAGAACAAGGTTTGCAGATCGACGTATTGCGCTAAGGTAGTATCCTTTATCGTGGTGCTATGATAGATTACGTTCATGCCAAAAGCCTTGGCAATAATTGCAACTCGCTCTCCGATTTTACCGAATCCCACGATGCCAAATGTCTTTTCGTTTAGCTCTGTAAGGCTGGCTTTGGTATAGCAAAAGTCTGGAGATTTTTCCCACATTCCTTCCTTAACGGATGCGCTGTTTAGTCCAACGTGATTTGTCAATTCTAGCAGTAGCGCAAAAGTATGTTGCGCGACGGAAGCCGTGCCATAACCTGGAATATTGCATACAGGGATATGTCGCTTACTGGCTGCCTCAATGTCCACGATATTGAATCCTGTCGCCGTTACACAAATTAACTTCAGGTTAGCTGCTGCCTTTATCGTGTCTGCTGAAATGGGGACCTTGTTGGTCAGGATAATGTCAGCATCCCTGCACCGATCTTGTACCAGTGCATCGGGGGTGCGGTCATACAATGTAACCCGTCCAAATTCTTCAATACCATCCCAGCTGAGGTCTCCGGGATTTAGGGTGTATCCATCAACAATTACAATTTTCACTGTGCTGCTGGTTTGTATTTGTGCAATTAGATCACGAAGAGCATTTATCTCAGCAAAATATGGTTATCCCTACCCGGGATGCCGTCCACAACAACGTTCCAAATGAATATATCCCTCGCCTATACGGTACCCTACACCTATGCCGTCCCATACTTCTTCCGCTAATATGCCTGCGGTTCTGAGCATGCGCTTCAGCGCCTGGAGGTCTCTTGTCATAGCAGCGATTACCTCTTCTCTTTCTATTGTTAGCGTATCACTTCCATGTTCTGCCCCGCCTAACGCATATTCGAAATGTAAGGAGATAGGGCCCTTAATTTCGTGTTGTTTTAGGATAGTAAAGTAATTCTTGAAATCCACCAAACCTTCGCCGAGTGGCACGAATTCGGAAATCGACCTACCCTCTATTTTCGACCATTGAAAATCTTTAATGTCAATACTCTTGATGTAGGGTTTAAGCAGTTTTAGCCCGATAGGCCAGACATTTGCGCCTTCTATAGTTGCGTGAGCGATGTCGTACTGTGCGCCTATCCACGGTGAATTAATTTGGCCCAAGACCGTATACAAATCCCATATGGGTGCACCAAAGTGGGCGCCGGAATGATTTTGATATTCGCCGTAAATGGAATATTTCTTGTTGAGCAAGGCTAGCTTCCGAAGCTGATTTTCGATTTCTGACAAATTATCTTCAATACTTTTTTTTCCATCATAATCAAACCACCCCATGCGATAATGGCGTATCCCAAGCGCGCTCGCAGTTTTTAAAATATTATCTGTTGCAGGATCATCGGCGTCTTTGATCGCCGTGGTGATCATGTATACATTCAAGCCGGTTCTTCTCACGGCTTCTACTGCTTTTGGTAAGTCTTCAATTACTTTTTCTGGCAGTACATGGCCCCCGGGTCTTACAGTAATATCAACCCCATCGAATCCTATTCCTGCCGCAACCTGTGCCATGTCGGCGTAGCCCAGCCACTGCAGATGTTTTGAGAATACACTGATCTTAAATGCGTCATCTTCAGCGGCAGGAGGCTGGTGGCGCGCGTGACTTTTGCCTTTCTCGAGATTACCTTTCCCAAAAGCGTAGACGCCGGCGGCGATGCCAGCCGTCGTTAATACGGATTGGTGGAGAAAATGCCTTCTATTTGTTTTCATATGGCAAATGGCCTTGGATGAAGCTGAAAGTTTTCCTTATCCATGTAATTTATGCCCAAAGATTAAGACGAACCAAAATTCTTTGCGATTTATTCCATTAATGTGGCGATATTCAAAAATGAATTCAGATGAAAAATTCATTTTCTAGGCCAGCAAAAGCGTCTGCGCTTGCTTTGCGGCTCTTGCCAACGCGTTCACTTTTGGTCGGAATTATGCAATCCAAGAATCCATCATAAACGTGTCTATGCCTGCCCTATGAAACGCACACTCAAAAGTTTTCTGCTTATTATTAATTATAAAACGGTTATCGTCACAACACTTGCGGTAATCTCAACGTACCTCTGCATCCACCTGAACCTTACTGCTCGGTTCCCCGATATGCTGGTGGGAGTAGCCATCGTATTTCCTGTTGTATTCTCTATTGGCTCAGCATACAACAGGAGGGAAACGGCACTGCAACGACTTTCGGATTTCAAAGGCCATGCCATTGCCATTTATTTCGCAACACGCGATTGGCCCAGTGAGAAAAGTGACTTACCGGAGCGGTCGCGAATCCTGATTATCGAAACCGTCAAAAGCATGCGGGAGATGTTCAGAAGCAGCCATGATGCTGAATGGTTGGAAAATGAGAAAGAACATGTATGAAAAATTCTCTGAATTGTCTGCGCTGACTATGGAAATGCGCAATTATGGCGTGCAAAGCGGAGAAATCTCGCGTGTAAGTCAATACGTGAGTAAAATGATAATCGCGTTCGACAATATGAAGATCATTCACAACTACCGGACGCCCATTACACTTCGTGCCTACAGCAAAGTATTCATTTATATATTTCCCATTATCTACGGACCTTATTTCGCGAGCACCCATCTGGATTATTCGGGATACCTTGAATACGTTATGCCTGTACTCTACAGTTTTATTCTGGTTAGTCTGGACAATATTCAGGATCATCTGGAAAATCCGTTTGACGAAGTTGGGGAAGATGACATCAAGATAGATACACATGATACCCTTAGTATGCTTTCTTAGGCGATACCGATATCTTAGGTCTTATATGTACATCCGGCTAACATCGCGAGAGCCAAATACTACAGTCAGGCCATGAGCAAGTATTCATTTCTTCCCGTCACTATTTTTTTTATTTTCTTTGCTTGCCGTCAGAATCAGCAGCAGGCAGGTATGCGCTTTCCGGGCCACCAGGTAGTGCCGGCATTAGGATATGAAGTCCCGGCAGACAGCATGGCTACACCAGTGGCTATCCCGGTAGATGAAACCAGACTCAAAAAGATTCCCGTGGGTAAGCCAAAAATAGTGCCGACATACAGCAACGTGCACCCTGCTGGCAAACCTACGCTGGTGATGGCCGGTACGCCCCGCACCTGCACTCCCGGTCAGGGCGGTTTCTCCTTACCTAAAATAGTACCTGCAATCGACCGCCCTTTTACAGCTGGTATTCCGGAAGTTGTTGTTGTCAAAGATGCGTCGGCGAAAGACTCAAACCCGCAAAACTTTAGCTCTTTCAGTAAACTGCAGGGATTAAAAGACAACATGATCGGCAGTATGCTGCAAGATCAGGCGGGCAATCTTTGGTTCGGTACTTATAACGCTGGTGTAAGTAAGTATGATGGTAAATTTTTTACCCATTTTACAGAAAAGGAAGGCCTTTCCAATAATAATGTTTACAGTATGCTGGAAGACCAATCAGGAAATCTTTGGTTTGGTACTTTTGGCGGTGGGGTAACTAAGTATGATGGTAGATCCTTTACCCATTTTACCGAGCAGGAAGGACTCCCCAATAATAGTGTTATGAGTATGTTGGAAGACCAATCGGGCAATCTTTGGTTCGGTACCTTGGGTGGAGGCGTGTGCAAGTTTGACGGCAACGCCATGCCTGTAGGACAAGCAAGTTTTACCCATTTTACGGAGCGGGAAGGCCTCTCCAATAATGACGTACGAAGCATTTTGGAAGACCGATCTGGTAATCTGTGGTTTGGCACTGCGGGTGGAGGGATAAGTAAGTATGATGGCAAATCCTTTACCAATTTTACGGAGCATGAAGGCCTTTCAAACAATATCGTATTGACGTATCCTCGAAGACAAATCCGGCAATTTCTGGTTTGGCACGTCTGGTGGCGGGGTAAGCATGTATGAACCGCCACGGGACGGTCGTTTAGGATCGTTTAGGCACTTTACCAAAAATCAAGGCCTATCTGATAACACTGTCAGGATAATCATGGAGGACCAATCTGGTGATCTGTGGTTTGGAACGCCAGGGGGCGGCACATGTAAATATAATGGCAACGCCATGCCTGTGGGACAGGCAAGTTTTACCCATTTTACGGAGCGGGAAGGCCTCTCCGATAATGACGTAAGAAGCATCGTAGAAGACCGATCAGGCAATTTGTGGTTTGGCACAGCGGGTGGCGGGGTGATTAAGTATGCCGGCAAAATTTTTACCCATTTCACAGAGCAGGAAGGCCTACCCTATAATAATGTTTCGAGCATCCTGCAAGACCAATCCGGTGATCTATGGTTCGGCACTGGAAACGCTGGCGTTAGTAAATATGAAGCGCCGGATAGTGGTACCACGGGATCCTTTACCCACTATACAGAGAAGGAGGGACTCTCCAACAACAATATTCCGAGCAGCGTTGAAGACCAGTTCGGAAATCTGTGGTTTGGTACATGGGGCGGTGGTGTAAATAAGTATGTGCGGCCAAAGGAGGGCAGCGATGGATTCTTCATCCATTTTTCGGATCAGGAAGGCCTCTCCAGCAATTATATTCTGAGTATCCTGGAAGACCAGTCAGGCAATCTGTGGTTCGGTACCTCGGGTGGAGGCGCAACAAAGTATGAACCACCAAGAGACGGTCACTTGGCTTCGTTTACTCATTTTACCACCAAAGAAGGGCTCTCCAACAATATAGTTTATAGCATCCTGGAAGACCAATCCGGCAGCCTTTGGTTTGGCACGCGCGGTGGAGGCGTAAGCAAGTATGAACCGCCGAAGGAAGACCGCGTGGCATCGTTTACGCACTTTACAGAAAAGGGAGGCCTATCTAATAATGAAGTGTGGGGCATGCTGGAAGACCGATCCGGTAATCTGTGGTTTGGCACAAATGGTGGTGGCGTTAATATGTACGAACCGCCGAAGGACGGTCGGATGGCACAGTATACACATTTTACGGAGAAAGAAGGACTGTCCAATAACATTGTTTGGCGCATCCTGGAAGATCGCGCTGGTAATCTTTGGTTCAGCACCCAGGTAGGGCTAAGTCAGATATCAGCTTCAATGCATGCAAAACTTTCTGACGCTTATAATTATCAGCGCAAATCAGCAGGAAATAGAGAGAAGGATGGCTTTTTCAGGAACTATACTTACGCGGATGGTTTGCAGGGTGTTGGCTGCAATGCACTTTACGAAGACAATAACGGTACTATCTGGATAGGTGGGGACGACAGGCTTACAGCTTACCATCCCTGCTTCAGCAGAAGCAATTGCAGATACGGTATCGCCCAATGCTCAACTCGTGGCACTCCAACTTTTTAATGAGAACATTCCCTGGGTTGCCCTGGAAAAGCAAAGAGACAGCACGCTCACACTTGGAAACGGGGTGGAGGTTGGAAATCTCAGGTTTGACTCAATTTCAAGGTGGTATGGGTTGCCGGAACGTCTTAGTCTGGCGCATGACAACAACTACCTTACCTTTAATTTTGTGGGCACAACAATGAATCAACCGCAGAAGGTAAAGTACCAATATACGCTGGAGGGGATGGATCAAAACTGGAGTGCAGCCACCACCCGCACTGAGGCAACCTATGGTAACCTGCCACATGGTGCTTACACTTTTAAAGTGAAGGCTATGAATAGCGACGGATATTGGAGCAAGGAATTCCAATACCCCTTTGCCATTCGCCCACCCTGGTGGTATACCTGGTGGGCCTGTGGTTTCTACCTGTTGATTTTCTGCGGAGTACTTTTGACAGCGCATCGCTACCAGAGCGCCAAAGTAGTACGCAAAGAGCGCGAAAGAACCCAGCACAAAGCGTTGGAGCAGGCCAAAGAAATCAAGAAAGCCTATGATCAGCTGGAAGTGTCACACGCAAACTTGAAAGCAACACAATCCCAACTTGTTCTGGCTGAAAAAATGGCGTCGCTGGGTGAACTCACTGCAGGCATAGCGCATGAGATACAAAACCCGTTGAACTTCGTGAATAATTTTTCTGAATTGAATAAGGAACTGGCAGACGAATTAAAAAACGAAATGGCAAACGTTGAATTGCCAAAGGATGTAAAGTCAAATCTTGAGAGCCTTGTTGAAGACATCGTTCAAAATGAACAAAAAATAAATCACCACGGCAAAAGGGCCGGTGCCATCGTAAAGGGTATGTTGCAGCACAGTCGCAGCGGTAGTGGCGCGAAAGAGCCCACCGACATCAATTTACTGGTCGATGAGTATCTCCGGTTAGCGTATCACGGGTTTAGGGCAAAAAACAAATCACTGCCTGCCGGGCGGGTTAGCTTTGATGCGACCATGAAGACTGACTATGACCAGACGATTAAACCAATCGATATAATGCCACAGGAAATTGGCAGAGTGCTGTTGAATCTTTTCACCAACGCATTTTATGCCGTGACCGAGAAGCAGCGCCAATTGATTGAAGGATATGACCCTACCGTTCTTGTGAGTACCAAAAAAATAAAAGACATGGTTGAAATAAGGGTAGAAGACAACGGTAACGGTATTCCTAATAACGTATTGGATAAAATATTTCAACCCTTCTTTACCACCAAGCCCGCTGGCGCGGGTACTGGTTTGGGACTGTCGATCAGCTTTGATATAATCAAAGCACACGATGGCCAGTTAAAAGTGGAAGCCTCACCTGCCGACGAGGCAACGAAGGATAGGAGGTGCTGTGTTCATTATTCAATTACCCACTGTCTGAATGAGCACGTGATGGGCGTATCCTGGATTTTACCTTTTCAGCGGACTGAAGTCCGCTGACCAAACCAGAAACCACGGGTGCTGCCCATATAGAACACCACGAAACATCAGGAAATTGCAGTATTAACGAGCAAGGAATCGCAGTTGTGTGATTGGTATTCCATACTTTTTCTTACTTTTTACCCTTATTCAAATCCATGTAGTCAACTACAAGATTGGCCAATGCGATGACACCCGTTTTAAATCCGCTTTCATCCAAAAAGAATTCTGGCGTATGGTGAGGGGCTGAGGTCTTGGGATCCTTTCCTACCGGCAGTCCACCGATATAAAAGAAGAGCCCCGGTACCTTTTGCGCAAAGAAAGAAAAATCTTCAGCACCGGTTTCCGGCGCGACCAGGATGACGTTTTCAATTCCCGCTGATTTTTGCAGCGATGGTAGCATGACCGCAGTGAGCGCCGGGTCATTGAATGTAACTGGATAATGACTGGCATACGGGATTTCTACACCGGCTGTGGCACCTGCCGCTTCGGCCGTTTTCTCTACAATTTTTTTGATGCGATCAATCACCATGGACTCATCTGCGTCATTTAGTGTCCGGACGGTTCCCAGCATTTCCACCTCCTCCGGGATTATGTTGGAACGGTTGCCACCGTGGATCGAACCGATCGTTACCACGGCAGCGTTTTGCGTAACATTCACATTACGGCTTAGAATAGTCTGTAGACTATAGATAATTTGTGCTGATACAACAATAGGATCAACCGAAGACCATGGTTCAGCACCATGAGAGGATACGCCTTTGACCGTTATCTTCATATCATTTACGCCGGCAAACATGCCGCCCGGCCTGTACGTAATTTTACCTGCCTCAACTTGGGCGTTGATGTGAAGACCAAAAATTACATCAACCTTAGGGTTTTCTAATACACCTTCCTTAACCATTAATTCTGCCCCTCCTTCTTCACCCTTTGGCGCGCCTTCCTCAGCGGGTTGAAAAATGAATTTCACGGTCCCGCGCAAATCTTTTTTCATGTCCGCCAATATTTTGGCTACTCCCATAAGCACAGCGACATGGGAGTCATGACCACAGGCATGCATAACACCTGTTTCCTGGCCGTTATACGTCGATATAACCTTGGAAGCAAAAGGCACTTGTGTGCGTTCAACTACGGGTAGCGCATCCATATCAGCACGAAGGGCTACGACAGGCCCGGGCTTATCACCTTTTAGAATCCCGATCACGCCGGTTTTGGCGACCCCTGTCTTTACTTCAATGCCCAGCGATTCAAGGTGCCTGGCAACCAATGCCGCAGTGCGCTCCTCACGATTACTCAATTCCGGATGTTCATGTATATCCCGCCGCCATGCGATAACCTGCTGCTCGACACCGTCGGCAGCTTTGCTGATATTCTTTCGGAGCGTTTCGTTTTGCCCCGTGACAGGGAGTGAACAACATAAAATAGATAGTAAAATAAAATCTTTCATGAAATAGGGATCTTGCTTAATAGAGGAGGCAGTGAACTTTGAGGTTCGTTCAATAAGTTCGTGTACGCATGATTCGAAAGATAAGACTTTGACATCGACAAAAAATGGTTTTTCAATTCTTTTCTCTTACACCCTTTTTTAACTACCTTTTCCCCTGAAGAAATCGAGAACGATATGATTGCAAATGAAATAGAAGTGGCACCCATATTTACTGATGCATTGGCGAATGAAATTAAAGGAGAAGTGCTCACTGATGAATATTCATTAGGGATGTATTCTACGGATGCCAGCTTTTATCAAATAAAACCATTGGCCGTGGTACTGCCAGCCGATGATGCTGATGTCAGGAAAGCGGTTGAGATAGCGCGAAAATATAAAATAAAAGTACTCCCTCGTGGAGGAGGAACCAGCCTTGCAGGCCAGACAGTAGGGGATGCGATGGTTATTGATTTCTCCAAGTATATGAATAAGATTCTGGAGGTAAATGCTCCAAGAACGATGGGTTCGCGTTCAACCGGGCCTTGTGCGGGACGAGCTCAACGAAGTGATGGCGAAACACAAGCTGCATTTTGCTCCCGATCCGGCGACATCCAGCAGGGCCAATGTCGGTGGAATGGTAGGCAACAATTCTTCCGGAACAAAGAGTATACTATTTGGGAAGACAGTAGATCATGTGCTTGAGGCCAGGGTACTGCTGGCAGATGGAACTGAATTGCTGCTAAAAGAAATGTCTCCAGCGGATTTCGACGAGAAGGCAAAACAAGACAGCCGTGAAGGTGTACTTTACCGCAATATCAGACAGACTATTCAGTCGAACCTGGAGGAGATAAAGGAAAGATTTCCAAAAGTCATGCGAAGAGTGGGTGGCTATAATCTGGATGAGTTTGTATATACGGACCGTTGGAATCTAGCAAAACTAATCACGGGCAGTGAAGGTACATTAGCCCTAACGCTAGACCTGAAACTGAATCTGGAGCCGCTACCCGAGTTTAAATCGGTTGTTGTTGTTCATTTTGCTGAATTACTAGAAGCTGTACGCGCAGTGCAGCCTATGCTGCCCTTCACACCTTCGGCCATTGAAATTATTGACAGAACCGTTTTGCGGTTAAGTGCGGAAAATCTAACAACCAGGCACCATTGCCATTTCATAGATAATGATCCTGCGGCAATCCTGATCGTGGAGTTCTATGGAGACACATTTGAATCGGTGATGCAACGGCCCCAGGAAATGATCAAGACGCTGAAGCAACTTAAGTTAGGGTACACATACCCTTTGTTCCCCACGGGAAAAGACTACGATGACGTTTGGGCACTCCGTAAGAAGGGTTTAGGTCTCATGATGGGAATCAAGGGCGATAAGAAGGCCTTAAGCTTTATTGAAGATTCTGCCATACCCATTGAAGTATTGCCAGAATATATTGATCAGGTACTCAAAATCTGTGCAAAGCATAACACCGACGTTTCCATGTATGCCCACGCCAGCGTCGGGGTCATTCATGTGCAGCCATTACTGGACCTGCGGGATGCGCAGGATATTGAAAATTTGAAAAACATTACGGATGAAACGTTTGAACTCGTTGTTAAATACGGCGGGTCATGGAGTGGAGAGCATGGCGATGGTCTGGTCCGCAGCGCATACAATGAACGGTTTTTTGGCTCCAACATTTATCAGGCTTTTAAGGATATCAAAAGATTTTTTGATCCTGATAATTTAATGAACCCGGGAAAGATTATTGATTCTCAAACGATCGAACATAATCTTCGCTATGGTACTGCCTACCATGATATGCCCGTAAAAACAGAGTTTCTGTATCGTTTCGAAAATAGTTTCAGCGAATCAGTACACATGTGCACCGGCGTGGGCGAATGTCGCAAGATGCTGGGCGGGACCATGTGTCCCAGTTTTAAGGCGACACGCGACGAAGAGCACTCGACCAGGGGCAGAGCAAATGCGTTACGGCTGGCAATGTCAGGGCAGTTGGACCAGGAAGGCCTTTCCAGTCAACGCCTTCACCAGGTAATGGATTTATGCCTTTCCTGCAAGGCGTGTAAATCAGAATGTCCCAGCAATGTGGATATGGCTAAAATGAAAAGCGATGTATTGCAGATGTACTACGACAAGCACGGCACAAAATTGCGTGATCGACTAATCAGGGATTCTTCCATAGCAGCTTCCCGCTTGTCGGGTTTGCTGTCGACTGTTGTGAATTTCATTCAGGGGACCGCGCTATTCCGATTCGGACTACAAAAACTCGCCGGATTTGACAAGCGAAGGGTATTGCCAACGTATGCCGCCGAACCATTTTATCAGTGGTTTGCGCGAAAGGGAAATAATACATTTAAGAATGCGGGCAAAAAGGTTGTTCTTTTTGCCGACACATACCTGAACTTTCATGAACCAGAAGTTGGTATATCCGCCCTTCAATTGCTTAATTCCTGCGGATATGAAGTGATCCTCGCGAACGTTGGCTGTTGCCAACGGCCAAAAATTTCGCATGGATTCTTGCGGGATGCTAAGAAAGGCGGAACCAAAACCATAGATGGTTTAAGGAATTATCTGGATCAAGGACTAACCATTGTTGTATGTGAGCCAAGCTGTGCTTCAGCGCTGAACGATGACCTTACCGACATGATCGAAGATGAAGCCGTCGCAAAGCAACTTCGGGAGCAGGTTATGATGATCGATATCTTTTTGGCCAGGGAAGTTGAGAATGGAAATCTGAATATGGCCTTTGAATCCCTGGCAGGAGATGTTCTCATCCATGGGCATTGTCATCAAAAAGCGCTGTATGGAACGCAAGGGATGAAGACTGTATTCTCTAAAAGCGATAACGCAATCGGTGAGATCCCTTCGGGATGTTGCGGAATGGCTGGTTCATTTGGATATGAGGAAGAACACTATGAGCTGTCTCGCAAAATAGGAGATAATGTTCTCTTTCCTGCAATAAAGACGATGAAAGCGGGTACAACAGTCGTTGCAAATGGATTTAGTTGCCGCCATCAGATTGCTCATTTCACAGGCGTTAAGCCGAAACACTGGGTAGAGGTGGTAAGGGCAAGAATTAATAGTTACAAATCAAAACTGGGGACGTTTTCAGATATGCAATGGACTCAACTTATTGACCCGCTTAACAACCTTGGCTTATCCGCACTTGTTGCGGCAATTCCTGTGATCTTTATTTTTTGGTCGTTGATTAGAAAAATGAAAGGTTATCTGGCGAGCCTGCTTACGGTAATGCTTGCCATTATTGTAGCGATCGTCGTCTATGGAATGCCGTTGAAGCTTGCGTTGCTGTCTGTCATGCATGGCGCTATGTATGGGTTATTCCCGATTTGTTGGATTATTATCGGTGCAGTTTTTCTCTTTAACCTTACGGTAAAGAGTGGTCATTTCGAGGTCATCAAAAATTTTATGGCCTCCATTACACCTGATCGAAGACTTCAGGCACTCCTCATCGCATTTTCTTTTGGTGCATTTTTGGAAGGCGCTGCAGGATTTGGTGCCCCTGTAGCGATTTCTGCTGCAATGCTTGTTGGTTTAGGATTTAATCCACTGTATGCTGCGGGTATTTGCCTGATTGCCAATACTGCGCCCGTTGCATTTGGCTCTGTGGGTACGCCGATAATTATTGCATCGCGGGTATCAGATATTCCGGAAATGGCCATATCGCAGATGGTGGGTAGAACCCTACCGTTATTGTCTGTTGTGGTACCGTTCTACCTGGTTGTATTAATGTCTGGCCTAAAGCGATCCATTGAGGTGTTGCCCGCCATCCTTGTTTCCGGGATTTCATTTGCCATTTTGCAGTGGTTTACCGCAAACTATATTGGTGCTATGCTTCCCGATGTATTGGCTGGCATTGTATCCATAATTTGCCTGATGGTGCTGCTAAAATACTGGAAGCCAAAATCGATTTGGCGCTTTAGTGAGGAGCCGGAGCAAACTATTGACACGGAACTCAAGTATACACCCGCGCAGGTGATTAGAGCGTGGTCGCCTTTCATTATCATGACCCTGTTTATTGTTGCCTGGGGCCTGGAACCTGTCAAAGGTGCGCTCAATTCGATTGGTATTTTGAAATTTGATATCCCCGGGCTCCATGACGGCATTCTAAAAGCTGACGGCAGCCCGCTTGTTATCAAGATGTTTGAATTCAATTATCTTTCTGCGCCAGGGTCGGCGCTTTTATTTACAACGCTTATCGCCATACCGCTTATCGGCTTGACGTACAGGCAAGGCCTCGAGATCTACTGGTCGACACTAATGCAGTTGCGTTTCCCAATCATTACAATCGCCTCCATTGTCGGGTTTGCCTTTATTGCCAATAATGCCGGAATGTCTATAACAATGGCCTTGGCTTTAGCCAGTACGGGGGTTCTGTTTCCCTTCTTTTCGCCCATTCTCGGATGGCTGGGTGTATTTCTCACGGGCTCCGATACTTCTTCCAACGCATTGTTCAGCAAACTTCAAGCCACTACCGCGGAAACGCTTGGCGTTGATCCCGTGGTAACAGTTAGTGCCAATGCCTCGGGAGGTGTAACGGGAAAAATGATTTCTCCGCAATCTATTGCGATTGGAGCAGCTGCTGTGGGCCTCGTTGGCAAAGAATCTGATCTTTTCAGGTTTACCGTAAAGCATAGTTTTATAATGCTATTAGTGATCTGCGTACTTACCACCCTGCAGGCATACGCTATGCCGTGGATAATTCCTGCCTATAAAATGCTGGAAGCAGCCACCACAACGGCGGTTGCCGACGTAGCGCAAGGCTTTAGTTACCTTATGGTGCTGGGCGTGGCACTGGCATTGCTGGTCACTACTGTTTTGTTGATGAATAAGAAGAAGGAGTAATTGCTGTCGGCTAATTTTATGCCGACAGATTTTGTTAGAATGAGGAGGACTGAAATCGCCGCGGTAAAGTTTAGATATTATTTATCATTACTGGCTGATCTCAATTTTCCAAAGTCTGAAGTAACAGTAAACCCGTCAAATGATGCAAACTAACATTAGAATTAGAAATGGTCTGAAGGAGACTTATAGTGATGTTTATACGTCAGCAGTTCTTGACGCACTTTCCACGATGGCCTCCTTCAATGCCGACATAAAGTCTGTCATGGCTGCCCGCATCAAGCGGAGGGCCGATCGCCAAAAAAATAAATGGAGAATTAATTTTCTCGATCCGGATGCAGTCATCCCGCGCACAGACATTAAGGTAGCTGACGCGCGCGCGGGCATGTTCGAAGGTACCGCTATTCCTGCTGACCTTCAACGACAATGGATTCAGGGTACAGGGCCTGCCGCAAAGCCCAATGCATCCCTGGAAAGCAGTATTCGAAATGTTGCCTACGCATTACTTTCCGGGGCAGACGGGTGGATGTTTGATGGTGAGGATGCCCTGGGCCAGATCAATGCCATGTCACTCGACAATCAGCGCAACCTGAAGCTGGCAATTCATAAGGATCCGGTCTTCTTGCGGGTAGCCAAGCAGGTGGCTAGCTGAAATGAATAAGTGGTCGATGGGTTTTTTCGGTCGTGAAATCATCAGCGACTGGTCAACGCAATTGGATTTTACGACGAAGCTCTTTCGGGCACGCGGCCTTCACTTGGATGACCGTCATATCCGGGATGAACATGGGCTGGCGATGGCGGCTTCTCTGGTAGACTTGACGCTCTATGTAGTGAATAATCATCAAGCTTTGTTAAAGGCGGGCTCCTCAATCGTGTTATACTTGCCTAAAATACAGACCGCGGAGGAGGCTGCATTGTGGAATGATATGATGAACGCGCTGGAGTCATTCCTGCGAATTCCGCTGGGCAGTATCAAAGTTTATGTCTTGGTAGAGCAGCTTGAAGCCACGTATCAGCTCATGGAAATCCGGGCAGCATTGGGAAAGCATTTTGTGGGATTCAATACCGGGCGCTGGGATTACATTAACAGCGTTGCCGATGCCATGTCTTGGGATAGCAATTTTGTTAACCCAAACATCGAAGCCATTGTGATGACATACGGGTACATGCGCAACTACGAAGACAGAGTAAGGCGTGCCGTTAATACTGCGGATCGGAATGGAAATTTCGCGCTGTGGCAGGGGGGCATGGAGCCAAACATACCGGTAGGGTCGGCGGAAGGTGTGGCGGCCAGCATGAAAAAAGCTGTTGCCGGGGCTGAACGCGAACAGCGCGACGGCGCAAGCGGAAAGTGGGTAGCGCACTGGAAGATGGTACACATCGTTCGGCCCGTCTGGGAAAAAGTTGGCGCTTTAAACCAATTGGGTAGAAAATTTCCTTCGCTTACCTATACGCAGCAAGACGCTGACGGACTGATATTGCTCGAACCTGCAGAAACTACGATCCGTGGTGCGCGCAATCTGTTGAGCGTCGCGCTGCAATATGGAAATGCCTTTTTGCAGGGTATGCAGGCCGCGGCGCTTAAACCCGCGGACTATTTCGGAAATGATGATATCCTGTATTTGATGGAGGATATGGCCACCGGAGAAATCAGATTGAGTATCCTCTGGGAATGGGTCCATAAGGGAGCAGTCCTAACAGAAGATGATGCAGAAACAGCAATAAAGGCAGGAGATGTTTTTGATGCTACCTTGTTCAATAGATTACTGGACGAGGAATATGATAAGCTTCTCCATGCCACGAATAAAGACGTTTACGAGAACTCAAAGACATCGACGCTACCCATTTCGCGGCAGATAACCGATACGTACGTCCTTGAAACAGTGAAAGCGCCGTGGTTTATTGACCTCCTCAATATCAACCTGGACAACTCGGATTTGGCGATAGCGAAGAAACGCATTGATCTTTATATGGATAAATTTAGAAGGGAAGGTATTCGGATAACGGAGAATCTGGATTTTGCGTAAAGACTTTCAAGTATTTGTTTGGCTGGATTGGCTGGCCGGTGTTTTTTCAGTCACTGTTGGTCAGCGGCACTGATCAAGGCCTGCCAAGAAAATGTCAGGTTCGCTCAATAAGAACATACGTCAACAGGATTTGGTCAAATAGCCTTTCTCTGTTTTCTATCAGTTCATGTTTAATTTTCTGCAGCTGGTTGATTTCATCCTGATTGAATTGAGAAGAAAAAACTGCTTTTCTCAAGTGATCGATGGCCAGCTGGTTGTCATGCCATTCACCGAACAATGTCTGTAGTCTATTGCAGGGCTTGGGTATTGTCATTTTCGGGTAGGTCGTCTTCGCAATGAAATAGAAGTTCTTCAATTTTTTCCGTATGATATGCAGGTCGCTGTTCCTTGAATATTGATCGCTCCATCAATGCGGTGAGTTGTATTGCCTGCTTCTTCAAACAGGGACTTCACATCCTTTTCTTTGACCGCGTCCAGATATGGGATTATTTTACTCTTTTGGCTTTCAATTTTCGCGATGGCTACCAGGGATCATTTTTTCCACTGCTTTTGCTTTTCTTCTCTCCGATTCTTTGGAGTTGGCTCAGATACTTGCTCGGCGTGCCGGGCATACATTTTTGCAATAAGTCTTGCTCAACTTGGGCGCCGCGTATGTCGCCCGCTTCCTTGAAGAGTTGTTTGAATGGCTCAAAAAATTTGGACAAAGGGAAATTTTGTCAGTATATCGAGCCAGGTCGAATAATGCCCTAATTTTTTTTAGTTCAACCCGAAGTTCGTGGATTCCTTCCTGCGTAATTTCTTGCCACGGCAGTTGCAGAATCCCTTCTATTTTCTTAAGTCGCTTTTTGTAATATTTACTGGCAAATCCAGTACTTTCTTTCCCGGATAAATGGCCGGTTTGCACAAGGTTATACATGTATTCTCAGGTTGATACCGATGCTATGTCCCGCTTCCACTTTATATTCTGCAGTATTCCGCCAAAGGCCATGCATACGAGAAGCAACATGATAGCAGGGCCAACAAACGGTGTCAATGACGCAAGTTTTAGAAAAATGAAAATGCCGAAGGCCACAATAAGAATTCTACTTGTCGTCCAGGCGGACTGATAGAAGGTGTTATTTATCCAGTGGGTTGCTAACAATGCCACAATAACGGTTCCCAGCAATAACACGGCTACATATCCGACAAGCGCCAAGATTCCGATCGGAATGCCAACCAGGGTAATCATTGCAATAACGATGGCTATTGGAACACCAACCAAAAATAGGAATCCGAATCCTAACGATTTTAGAGAGGTATTTTTAACCGTATCGGCAGCGTTTTTAAAGAGACCACCGAAGAAATATTGTATCAAACTTAGCATGAGCAGCGCAGTTCCTAAATACCATAAAAGGATTAGAAAAGAAGCGAATCCTAAATAACGCCATTTTCCTGACTCCATCTCAAGTGATGGATCGAAAGTGGCCTTTCCACGCTGCATAGCATTTTTGAAATCCAGTGAACCTGCTTTGTTCCAATATTTCACACTATTACTAAAACGCGCTGCTGAACCTATCTCAATCGTGCTGGCGGCTATTATTGAATTGCCATCAACGGTTCCATTGATGAGTATCTTGCCGCCTCTGCAATCAAGGTCATTACGCGCGATTCCATTTAAGGTAAATTCGCTCGATGCACTCTTGATATTACCTTTGACCTCACCATCGACTATTACGGTTCCGCCGCTGACAACCAGGTTGCCGCTGATTATAACACCCCTGTCTATATCGACTTTGCCTCCAGTAACAATAACATCCCCGGCCACGTTTTTTGAGAGTCTGATTGTGCCGCCAGCACCGCGGATATCGTCACCAACATACCCGTTGATAACCAGATCGCTCCCTGCTGCTAACAAATCCTGCGTGACGGTATCTGTAATAGCGATTGTTCTTCCTGCAATGATCAGATCACCCTGTACGGGTGCATTAATTGTTACCGTGCCGCCAGCGACGTACAAATCGTGATCAACCTGAGCATTGATTGCCACGGTTTCGCCAGATCGTAATTGAGCAAAGGCGGTCGTAACACCCATTAGCATTGAAAATAACAACAGCTTACTTGTTTTCATGATTTCTTTGGTTGATTAGTTTATTCATGCATACCCTTCAATAATGTCATGCGCCTTGAGTCTTTACGCTTAATTCCTTTGCCTGGAGGTCCTCTATCCAAATACTGAGATAGTCAATGATGTCCGTAATTTCCGGGCTGGCACCGTTTTGAATATAGACACCTGAAGTAGCCATCCCCAGGAGCATGCATTGTGGTAACGAAAAACCTGAAAGTAAACCAAGGCAGTATCCGGCATTCAAATTATCGCCGCCACCGGTGAGGACTTTAGGTTCCGTTACCAGTCTGCCGTGCAATGCTAGCGTCTTATCCTGATGGTAAACGATTGTCCTGTCAATGGGATGAACCAAAAGACAATCAATTTTCATTGCTTTATAAAGTAAGTCTCCTGCCTCTTCGACCGGAGGCATTTTGTTTTTTTCCTCGCGTCCATTGATAGCAGCCCAGATTTTTAGCGTTTCATTTTCGTTGAGCCCAAGCGTAACTTTTCCATAGGCCGAAAAACAGCTCATCAAATCCAACACTTCGTCTATCTCTTCAGGTGTTTTTTTTGAAGGATCACACAGGTCAAACAAAAAAAGAAAATCCTCCTTCCCTGAAGGTTTTATGATGTCATTGAGCACACCTTCCCAGATATCACTTGCGTGCGGCAGGTTAACCCAATCGACAAATGCGAGTAAATCGCAATCCATTATCACCTTCCTCAGCTTTTCAATACCCACGGTATTTATTATGTGCTGCCAGTTATAATGGTCAAATACGCTTAGTTCGGAGAAAATCATTTTACCATCTTCAAATTCTATCGCGTCGCTTTCACCGGCGTCCAATACGCTGATTACTTCACATTTACTGTTCATGGAAGAAAACACGGGGTGTTTTTTCGGATAACCCATACTCCCAACGCAGTAGCTCTGGATGCCTAATTTGCCAAGTGTGTTTGACAAAATTGGTGCGTTGCCGCCAAGTTTTATTTTCTGCGTAACCATTTCTATCTGCCCGCTCTTGCCAGTGGCCGCGTTGATGCGATCAGAGAACGCCTTCAACGTGTCTATAATATTCAGCTTGTAAGTTCTGCTTTTGCTTTACAGCCTTCTTGATCTTATCGACAAATCCGTCAAATCCAACAAAGACTTTTTTTTGTACTCTGATGCTGCGCAGCTGGGCTTGCAAATCTGAAAGTGCGGTAACCGAAGTGTATGGCATAACAAGCTTGGTCCTGAAATTTGTTTGATTCAATGTAGCCTGGTTTTATTTCGCACCAAATGATTTTTACCGTCGTGTAGAATTGATTTATATCACTTTTGATTCAAGCATGAAAGTAGCAGCCATGATCGATGCCGTCGTCAGCCCCATGGGTTACAGAAAGGTAGGGGAGTGGAAAAGAAAAACACAATAAGACCGCCTCGGATACTGAATCCGAGTGTGCAGCTAAAAATACGGGATTAGTCAAAATGGCAACATGATTTATATCATTTATAGCAATGACCTTACTCACCTCGCCCTTGGTCTCCACCCTATAGATTTGTGCGTGTGAGAAGTGCTGCAGGACCTTAATATGTTATTCTATTTTATATCATTTTTGGTATAAGCAGTCGTTCTTTTCTTTTTGGTCGATTTTAGCTGGGCATTGTGCTGATGCCTCACTACTTGCTGATTCATTTTTAGGGTCTGGCTGACGCGGGTTTCAGTTGACTTATTTAATTCCGTACACAATGAGCCAAAAGATTTTGTTGATCGAAGACGAAGCGGAAATGGCCGAGAACATTTCTGAGATTCTCGCCCTAGCGCACTATGACGTTACGATTGCGCCGAATGGAAAAATTGGCGTTGAACTGGCACAGGAAACCCATCCGGATTTGATCTTGTGTGATGTGATGATGCCGGAACTTGATGGTTATGGCGTTATTCATATCTTGGGCAGTGACCCGGATACAGCCACCATACCATTTATCTTCCTCACGGCTAAGGCTGATCGGGAGGATGTCCGCACAGGGATGGGCTTTGGTGCAGATGATTATGTGACAAAACCGTTTAGCAGTGCCGAACTGTTAGAAGTGATTGAGCTGCGGTTAAAAAAGGCAGCGCTTCTTAAGTCGAGTGCCGGCACTAATCCGATGGACTCATCTCATTTTTTTAACAAAACAAAGGAATTAAAGGAATTTCAAAAACTGTACGAAAACAGGCCTGTTCGCTCATACAAACGCAAAGATCTGCTTTTTATGGAAGGACAAGTTCCGAACGATCTCTATTATATACTGAAGGGACAGGTTAAGACTTATAAAGTGAATTATGATGGTAAGGAACTGATTACCGGGATACATGGTGCCGGAGAGTATCTGGGGTATGTACCGTTGTTGGAAGATAAACCGTATGGCGAGCAGGCAGAAGTCCTGGAAGACGTAAAGATTTCGGTAATACCTAAGTCTGACTTTTTAGCGTTGATCTATTCCAGCAAGGACGTTGCAAGAAAGTTCATAAAAACGCTTTCAAACAACCTGGATGAAATGGAACAACGGTTGCTGGAATTGGCCTATCAGTCTGTAAGGCAACGCGTGGCGGGCACGTTGTTAAAATTGAACGAGAAATTATTAGGTCCGCCTGGAGAAGAATCAATCGCCATTGCCCGGAGGGATATTTCAAATATTGTTGGGACAGCCACCGAGTCATTGAACCGTATTTTGACAGACTTCAAAAATGAAGGCCTTATCGTAACGTCAGGGGCGGGAATAAAGATCATTAATAAGCCCAAGCTTGAAAGGATACTGTACTGAAATAATTTCCTAAGTATTTTTTTTGCTTTGAAATCTTAACGCGGCGCGCAAAGCTTCGTTTGGTCTAAGGACGCTCGCCTGAATACTCCAAACTTCTATTCCTGTTCTCTGTACCCCCTATAAAAGATTCTGCGGCTGAATGCTGTGATGGACGGGACTACTTCTTTGTGCGAGATTCCATCCAGATAATATGGATTAGTGCGCCTATCGAATTTCGAAGGCGAGGACAAAAGATCGTGAAATGCTTTTTTTTTGCTGATAGAACCTGTGATTAGTTACAATCAATAAAAAGATTAAATTGCACTCCCGACAGGGGCCAGTCCAGGTCCGGTTTTATATCCCTAGTGGATACGTTAATCTTCGGGCCCAAACGCTTAATTTCTTCGGCTATGCAGTTTATCAGTTACTCGTTAAGAATCCAACTGCTGTTAACGCAGCAGTTTATCCATGCGTTCGCAAAAATGTTCATCATTCCAATAGTGATGATAATATTCTACCCATCGTTTGGGCAGCAAGTTGTTCGCGAAGCCTTCCCGTATGATGATTTTACTGTTCGGGAAGAAATGATTCCGATGCGCGACGGGGTTCGGCTTTATACGATTATCCTCTCTCCGAAAAATATGGCCAAGCCATTGCCGATGATAATTGAGCGCACCCCATATAGTGCAGCCAATAGTTTGGGAGGTCCGAGCTCAAGCATGGATGTGGAGTTAGGAAATAAATATGTTGGTGATGCCTTTATTTATGTGTTCCAGGATATCCGGGGGCGATTCAAATCTGAAGGAGAAAATTTCCTTTACAGAGTTCCGCGCGGTGAATTCAACAAGACAGAAACTGATGAGACGACAGATGCGTGGGATTCAATTGATTGGTTGGTAAAGAATATTAAGTCCAACGGCAAGGTGGGGGTGTGGGGTACGTCTTATCCGGGGTGGCTTACGCTTGCGGCCCTGCGCGATCCTCATCCGGCGCTTGCTGCAGCGGTGCCATTCAATCCTGTCGTGGATGTCTGGAAAGCCGACGATTGGTTTCATTGGGGGGCTTTCCGAGCAGCATATTCGTTCGATTACATTTATGAGATGGAAACCAGGACCAATGAACCGATGAAGTTCCCTCACAACATTCGTGATAATTATGCATGGGCCCTCGCCCAGGGCGCTGCTGGTACGGGGCTCAGCAAATACCTTGACGACAGATATGAGATGTGGACAAGGCTCATGAAAAACCCTGCATATGGTGACTATTGGAAGGATGTTGCGGCGGACCGATGGTTTGATGCTCCATCCCGCATTGTTCCCACCATGCATGTACATGGACTGTGGGACCAGGAAGATATCTACGGATCGCCGGCCGCATATGCAGCACTTGAAAAACATGATGCTTCGAATGATCGCAATTTTTTTGTGGCTGGCCCTTGGTATCATGGGCAGCATTTTGCGGATGGAAGCCGACTCGGTGACCTTAACTTCGATGAAAACACGTCTAAGCATTTCCGTGAAGATATATTGAAACCATTCCTATCCCGATATCTAAATGGTACCGATGCGGAGCGGCCAGCTCCGGTGACAGTATTTGAGACGGGCACAAACCAGTGGAAAACCTTTGAACAATGGCCTCCGAAGGGGAAGTTATCCCGCTTGTATCTGCAACCTGAGGGTAAACTTTCCTTTACCCCTCCTGTAAATGGTGAAAAAACTACAGAATATATCGCTGACCCTGCCAAACCGGTTCCCTATGCGCCCCGACCAAATTGGGCAATAGACTACGACAATCCAACCTCGCTCGCCAAATGGCGCCGGTGGCTCGTCGAGGATCAACGCTTTGTAGATGGCCGACCCGATGTGGCGACCTGGGTCAGTGACCCGCTTGCAGAACCGCTGACTATTCGAGGTCCCGTACTCGCCAAACTTCTGGCTGAGACTACCGGTACCGATGCAGATTGGGTAGTAAAGCTCATCGATGTTTATCCAGATGACAGCCCGGAAAATGAAATGTCAGGATATGAATTAATGATTAGTGCCGATATATTTCGTGGAAGGTATCGTGAAAATTATGAAATACCTAAACCACTTGCCAAGGATAAACCACTTCCCTATACCATCCCATTGCCCATTGCGAATCACACGTTCAAGAAGGGCCATCGGTTAATGGTTCAGATTCAGAGTTCCTGGTTCCCGCTATACGATCGGAATCCGCAGACCTATGTTGAATCGATTATGACGGCCCCGGCAAACGCCTATCAAAAACAACGGCATCGTGTTCACCACAATGCGAATTACGCAACTTACCTGGAGTTTAATACGGATTAATTAACATTGATGGAGCATTCATGGGTGCATATTTCCTGGGCATATGCGATTCGGGATCAGTCAAACGGAAACATTTTTGTTAGTCAAAATGACGAACTGCCCCGGTTTTAATTTTATCTTGACAAAGTGCCTTCTACCGTCTTCGTCTTTCAATACATGGATTTTTCCATGGTCTCCATAACAAAACCTAAAAACACTGCCTTCAGGATTCAGGTGGCTGTCAACGCCAATATATTCCTCATCGTCGCTCGTTAGCGAATGATTGTAGACGATTAGTATTTCCTGATCAAACAATATTCTTGAAAAGGCAAGCATACAATCATCATAAATCGGGAGATGAAATGCTTTTCCATCGTTTGAGAAATCGCGCATATACATTCGGCCGTATTTGAGCACGGCACTATTTTTTCTGATTGTCGCTAATTTTGCGATTTCCTGAAAGATTTTGTTCGTCTTGTTAAGCGCGTTGGTGGAATTGTCTATTAGACTGAACATCGCCTCTCTTACATTCCAGTCACCTTCTCCTGCTCCCTGAAATCCTTGTTCAGTGCCATAGTAGATACAGGGAGTGCCCAGCGCACACAGTAAGAAGCCAACACCAGCGATGATTTGAGCTTCCGTAGCGTCATGACCAAATCTTTTTTTTGGACTTTGACCAACCTGGTCGTGGTTATCAAGGAAGGTGACAAGAAATTCACCGAATTCACCGCGCGACATTGCGCTTTTGCGAAGTGATTCATACCGTTCAATTAGTTTTTCGGGTGTGGCTTCGCCAAGAATAACGCTGGACAGTACCTGGTACAATGGAAAATCCAGCACGGAATTCAAGCCATAGTATATCGCCGTATCTTCCACGGTAATTGCAGTTTTCGGTCCTATGTATTTGTTGTACGTTTCTTCGGGTCCGACAAGCTCGCCGAAAAGAAAAAAGTTCCGCTTACCAAGTTTGTATGCATATTCTCGTACATGAGAACAAAACTGGCTGATAGCCTTTTCGCCCATGTGTTTGACGGCGTCGAGCCGGAATCCGTCTACATCCGTTTCACGGATCCAATAACAATGTAGTTTTGTTAAAACTTCTTGGATGTGCAATGCTTCTGGCGAATCGTCATTCTTAAAGGTCTTTAGATTTTCAAAATCTCCCTCCCTTGTTTCCGGATAGCTGTCAAAGTCCCTGATTTGCCCTTTGCGCCAGTATACATCAGGGTTTCGCAACGTCTGTGGGTACTGGTTTGTCTTCATATCGCCATTTTCCAAAGGGAAACACGGCTCCATTGTAATAATAGTACGCGTATTCGTTTGGGTATGACCAATTGTTGCCAGTGTGGTGCAGGACAACATCCAGAAATACGCGCATATCCCGGGCATGGGCCGCATCGACAAGGGCCGCGAGGTCTTCTTTTGAACCAAATCTTTTGTCTACTTCGGTGTAGTCTTGGACGGCATAACCATGATACGACTCTTCATTATTCTCGTAAATCGGACTCAACCACAGCGCAGTGCAACCGAGATCTTTGATGTAGTCCAGGTGGTTGGTAATTCCTTGTAACGTTCCGCCACAACTTGTCTGCAGTTGATCTTCCGTTCCAAAACCGAGCGTCTTACCTTCGGATGGCACAGGCTTTCTATTGTTGTTATCGTGGAAACGGTCTACCATGAGAAAGTAAATAAATTCTTCCCGCCATTCCCGATCACAATTTTTCCAGTATTTCTTCCCTGGTTTGGGCGAAAGGTCGAGGTCGTTAATCGATTTGCTTTGTGGTTTCATACTAGGCAGACACACAAGGGTACTTCCGGAAATCCCAGGTTTCTATTCAATGACTGCAATAAGTAACAATGGTTATACTGTGATTCAAATGATTTTTATCATCTCTTCGTGTAAGCAAAGGTCATTCATTCTTCTTCTTAATAGCGCGACTTTTAATAAGACAGTAAAGAATGTTCTTGTGGCCAAAAAGCACGCTAATAAATCGCTATTTTCAGATCCTAACCTGTGGATTGCTTTGTTGATGTTGTTAATCTTCGTCGGTGTAGCCGTCATTTCTATGCCTGGTTTATTTTCTTCCAGTCGGGTAATAACTTGGCAAGAATTTGAGCGAGATATACTGAGCAAAGGTGCTGTTGAAAGAATTGTAGTAAAGAACAAGGAAATCGCTGAAGTCTATCTGAAAGAGGAATTCAAAAATGATTCATCTTTCAGGGAGGTTTTTGAATCACCATTGTGGGGTACGAATCTAGGGCCGCACTATGCATTTAACATTGGATCTGTTGAATCATTTGAACGAAAACTCGATGAAGCGGAGCAGCGCTTTCCAACTGAAGATAGGGTTACCGTAAGTTATGTGGAGGAAAATAACTTTGGTGACGTCATTTCATGGTTGATTCCATTGGTAATTGTCTTCTTTTTGTTTCGGCTGATCTTCCAGGCAAGGGGAGGTGGGGGTAGCTCTGTTTTTAACTTTGGACGGTCTACAGCGCGATTGCTTGAACAGGATCATAAGAGTCCGGTGACTTTTGATGTTGTTGCAGGGCTGGAGGAAGCAAAGCAAGAAGTGAAAGAGATTGTTGATTTCTTGAAGGACCCCCAGCGTTATACGAAGCTGGGTGCTAAGATTCCGAAGGGTGTTATCATCGTCGGCCCGCCGGGCACAGGCAAAACGCTATTGGCAAAAGCAGTAGCGGGAGAAGCGCAGGTGCCTTTTTTTTCATTGTCAGGTTCTGAATTTGTTGAAATGTTTGTTGGTGTGGGTGCATCACGCGTACGCGATCTTTTTAAGCGCGCGAAGGAGAAAGCGCCGTGCATCGTTTTTATTGATGAGATTGATGCGGTCGGAAGATCCAGGGGTAGAAATGCGATGTATACTGGGGCAAATGATGAACGTGAAAGTACACTCAATCAATTGCTAACAGAGCTGGATGGATTCGGTACGAATACAGGAGTAATTGTGCTGGCGGCGACAAACCGCGCTGATGTACTTGATCCTGCGCTTCTGAGACCAGGCCGGTTTGACCGGCATATCTATCTTGAATTGCCAAATCAAAAGGAGCGAAAGGAAATATTTGAGGTCCATTTGCGTCCTTTGGTTTTGGCGGAAAGTGTCGATACGGATTTTCTGGCATCACAAACCCCCGGTTTCTCGGGCGCTGATATCGCCAATATCTGCAACGAAGCAGCGCTTATTGCCGCCAGGTACAGAAAGGAGAAGGTAGAGAAGCAGGACTTCTTGGATGCGATCGACCGGATTGTTGCCGGCATTGAAAAAAAGAGCAAAATTATCTCTGCAACAGAAAAAAAGATTATTGCCTATCATGAAGCCGGCCACGCTGTTGTAAGCTGGTTCCTGGATGCCGTAGATCCTCTTGTTAAAGTTTCTATTATCCCGAGGGGTAAATCGCTGGGAGCATCCTGGTATTTGCCTGAGGAGCGACAGATAAAAACGCTTACTCAGCTTACGCAAAGGCTGTCTGCTTCACTGGCGGGCCGAGCAGCCGAAGAAATCATCTTTGGTGAAGTTTCCTCCGGCGCTCTTGACGATCTTGAAAAGGTCACAAAAGAAGCCTACGCCATGGTTGCCTACTATGGATTTGACGCCAAGATCGGGAATGTTAGTTTCTTTGACTCTACCGGAAGGGCAGAGACAGGACTTCAGAAACCTTATAGTGAAGATACAGGCAAACTCATTGATGAAGAGGTTCGAAAACTTGTTGATGAGTGTTATCAACGCGCGCTCGCAGTACTAAAGCAACATAAACAGGAATTGATTGCGTTAGCGGAGTTACTGCTACAGCGGGAAGTAATTTTCAAGGAACAAATCGAACAAGTTCTTGGCAAACGGGCTCAACAGAATCTGCAAAGCTTGCTGTCGTTAAACCTTAGACATAACTGCGATGGACATTCATTCAACAGTAAAAAATCAAATGACAAATGTGGTCGATTACATACGTCCCCGTTTCACGCCCATGCAAACTCCGGTAGACCTTGACGCACTACTCGAGCAAATTGGTGACGCAAAGGTTGTGATGTTGGGAGAAGCGTCTCACGGAACGCATGAGTATTATACATGGCGAGCGCTGATATCCCAACGGCTTATTGAGGAAAAGGGATTCAACTTTATTGCGGTGGAAGGTGATTGGCCGGATTGCTACAGGGTGAACCGGTATGTGAAGAATTATACCGGCACGGAAGCAAGCGCTTTTGAAGTGCTGCATGCTTTCGACAGGTGGCCAACCTGGATGTGGGCGAATTGGGAAATTGCCGCGCTTGCGGAGTGGTTGTACAATCGCAATGAGGTGCTTCCGGTAAACAAGAAAGCGGGCTTTTATGGATTGGATGTCTACAGTTTATGGGAATCGATGGAGGCAATTATGACGTACTTGAAATCCACTGATCCGGCAGCACTCGAGGTTGCGGAGCGCGCTTTTCAGTGTTTTGAACCCTACAAGAGGGATGAAGGCACCGGATATGCATATGCTTCTTTGCTGGTACCAGAGCCTTGTACAAAGGAGGTCGTCACGCTCTTGTCAGAAATTCAGCGCAAAGTACCGCAGTATAATAGCGATCACGAAAATGTTTTCAGTGCGGAACAGAATGCTTTGATCGCCTACAATGCTGAAAAATATTATCGCGCGTTGTTGCAGGGTGGCAGTAAGACATGGAATATTCGCGATTCACATATGGCGGAAACGCTTGAGCGACTTCTGCAATTTCACGGGAAGGATGCGAAGGCAATTATCTGGGCGCACAATACACACATCGGTGATGCGAGCGCTACAGACATGCGATACCAGGGAATGCACAATATTGGCGAAATGGCAAGGAAGCAATACGGTGACAAGAGTACTTTCCTGGTAGGCTTTGGTTCTTTCAAAGGGAGTGTGATCGCGGCACCACGTTGGGGCGCTACGCCGGAATACATGAATGTGCCTCCCGCCGCAGAAGGGAGTTGGGAAGACGTACTCCATAAAACTGGGGTGCAAAACGGCTATCTCTTGATGAATGATTTTAAGGGTACTAATCTTTTAGAGGATGAGATTGGGCATCGCGCGATAGGCGTAGTGTACAATCCACAACGTGAAAAGCTGGGGAACTATGTTCCGAGCCTGATTACCAACAGGTATGACGCATTTGTATTCCTGGATCAAACAAAAGCCCTGCATGGAATGCACCTTAAGCCAGACGGGCACCAGATGCCTGAAACGTATCCATTTGGGGTGTAATGGAAAACCACCTTAGCCTGTAACTTTTTTTTCAGCTTTGGTCAGGAGGCTTTCCTGACGTGCTCTTCCTCCCACTTTTCAACAAAGCCAATGGTCTCCTCATCGGTAAGACTGTTGAAGTGTTCATAGCCCTGCCCTACGGCATAGAAAAAGGAAGGCGTTTCCAGAATCACTACATCGTCAACCATCTTTCCCAACTCATAGACCATACGCAAACCTGAAATTGGCGCCGCAACGATAATTTTTCCGGCCCGCTTTTTTTTGCACAGCGCTATGGCCGAAAACAAAGTTGCACCCGTTGCGATCCCGTCGTCTGCGAGGATTACTGTCCGGCCGCTTATGTTAGGCAGTGGTTTACCCTTCCTGAGCTTGCTGATTCTTCTTTCAATTTCCTTTTTTTCCTGCTCAAGGATGGCGCTGATATCCTCTTCCGAAACATTTTCGGCGTACTCTGACAGGTACACGCTGCCGTCTTCAGCCACTGCGCCAAATGCAGCTTCCGGATTGGTGGGATATCCCAAC
This sequence comes from uncultured Bacteroidota bacterium, assembly GCA_963714945.1. Lineage (GTDB taxonomy): Bacteria > Bacteroidota > Bacteroidia > Cytophagales > Cyclobacteriaceae > Chryseolinea. Next base: position 38,366 of record CAVQQL010000008.1, read on the forward strand.
TTTCTGGTGATAATAAGTGCCAGGTCTGCATTAAGGTAGCTGGCTACGTAATAGGCAATTTCTGCTCCACCTCTGGGTATGCCGAGCACGAGCGCACCCTTGTTCCGATAATCGCCCAGGGCTTTACTGAGCTTTTCTCCTGCATCTTTGCGATCAATGAACATACTGCAATATTAAAATAAATGAACTTGATGATACGATAGTACTATTCTATTTATTCCCGCGAAATGATAAACATCACCGGATAACCTGATTTTTAACTCATCTGACAAAAATCAGATGCTGGGGGTAATATCGATCATAGGAAGATTCGTGAGGAACTGAAACCTTGTGTAAAAAATACACCATGGCTAAAAAAACAATGAAGAAAAAGACAATTGCGAAAAAGGTGGTTGCCACAAAAAAAAGGACGCCGAAAAAAAAGGACGCTGTAACCACTATTGAATCGCCAGAGAATGCATGGGCAGCATTGTTTGTGTTGGCTGAGCATTGGCAGTCCGACGTGCTATTCTTTACAGATGAATTGCGCTTTCTGAGAAGTTTAGTAGATAAGTACTTTCTGTGGTTGATTGACGAGAATCATATTGCGGCTACAAAAAAAATGGCAATAAAACTGGGGAAGACTGAAAAAGGCAGATCCCTGCTGGATCAGAGTGTACGAAATCATCTAAAGCATCTGGCAAATCTTATCGAAAATCCATTCGCTCATGACGCGCAATCCTGCAAGGATGAACATGCTAAACTCGAAGCTTGGCTCGCAGAGTTTTCAAAGGAGTTTCGGGAGGTGAAAAGGGAGATTTTTCATTTAACCGAGCAGGTTATGGAGTCCAAAAAAGCGCAATATGTGCTGGGGCAGTAACGAATGATATGCAAAATGCCTGGCATGATCATTATCGTCGCAGGCCTGCCGGGATCAGGCAAAAGCTACTTTGCTGAAAAGCTGGCGGCAAAGCTGGGTGCCGCATATGTAAACAGCGACGTGACAAGAAAGGAAATAAATGCCCTGGGTAAATATTCGCTAAGGGAGAAGTTGGCTGTTTATGAAAAAATGGCTGGGCTAACAAAAGAAATTCTTAAGGGGCAAGCAACTGTTGTGGTTGATGCGACTTTCTATCGCGATGCTATGCGCAAGCTTTTTCACACAATAGCCAAGGAATGCTCGTCGGGAATTTGCTGGATTCATGTAACCGCAAGTGAAGCTTTAATTAGGGAGCGACTCAGGAAGCCCAGGGTAAACAGTGAGGCTGATTTTGGCGTCTATCAGGAAATCCGGGATGAATTTGAGGCGATGACTATACCCCATCTGGCATTGGAATCTACGAATGACAACATAATCTCTATGTTGACAAAAGCTATCGCGTATATCACAGGCGTACATGAAAGCGTTTCAAATTGATCAACTCGCAAGGCATGGTTTGTATTGCCGCCAACCGGTGCATGGCAAAGTTGAGGAGACGCATATCTCATGGGTTATTCTTTCCGGCAAACATGCGTTCAAGATAAAGAAGCCATTGAAGCTTCCATTTTTGGATTTTTCGACACTGCGGCTCCGTAAGTATTTCTGCAACCGGGAGCTTGCATTGAACAGCCGTTTCAGCGATATCTACCAGGATGTTATTCCCATACGTTTGAGCAACGATACGTTTTATCTGGGGAAAGGTCCCGGTAAGGTAATCGATTATGCAGTCCAGATGAAAAGGCTTATGGCCGCCAAACGGCTGGATAACGTGTTGCGATCAGGGAAGCCCAACATAGAGCGAATCAGGTTGCTGGCTGAGTCTACAGCTTTGTTTCATCAGCGCGCTGAAATAGTACATTCGCCTTTCAATATAAAACGGGCACGCGATACGTTTAACGATATTAGGTTGATGCATCATTTTACCCGAAAAGCGATGGGTACCGACTACGCAAAGCGTATAGCGCGTGCAGTTGAGTGGAGTGATGATTTTCTAAGCACACATGCCACTCGCCTGCAGCAGCGGATTGATTCCGGCTTCAAACGGGACGTACACGGTGATCTTCACAGCGGCAACATCTTTTTGTACCGCAAACCTATCCTCTTTGATTGTATTGAATTCAATGACGTATACCGCCAGATTGACGTGCTGTATGAGGTGGCTTTTCTCTGCATGGATTTTGAATCCTTCAATCAACCCCGTCTTGCTGATTTGTTTTTCAAGGTATACAATAAGAACATGCGTTGCATCGAGCTTGAGGAAGACAAACAGATTTTCAATTACTTTAAATGTCTACGGGCAAATGTACGCGCAAAAGTACATGCCATGCGTGTGATGCAGGGGCCTGACCCAAATGAAGCCCGGGATTATCTAGATGAAGTGCGAAAGTATCTATTGCACATGAAGGAATACATGAGTAGATGAAAACGCTGCCCGAAGCCGGGCAGATGCATCCCAAAAAGAAAAAACTGACTCTGAGAATGCCCTCTCATTTTCTACATTAGTTTGACGGCAAACGGCTTGTTGCAGCTGATTGATTTTTGTTCATTAGCGCTGACGAAGGTCTCAATAAAGTTTGACAAAAATCATTTCAAAATGTGGTGTCGGCGAGGAATTTTGTCAATACGTTAAATGTGCAACGTCGCCATAAAAAAAGATATGAGAAAGGTTCTGACAATTCTCTTGGTTGCTAACCTGTCGGTAGCTCTATCGAGTTGCGAAGGTCAGGTTAGGCAAGCGGGGGCCGACAAAGAAGATTACTCCATTGTTGCAAAGCAGCTTCAGGCCGGCCTTGATACCGGATCACGCAAAGCAAAAAACAAGTCGGGCATTGATTTCAGGGAAGCCGCCCGCAAGGTAACGCCCTGCGTCGTGCACGTCAATTCTAAATGGAAAGCTTCTGAAGACCAGCGGGGCTCAGAAGAAGAAAATCCTTTCAGAGATTTTTTTGGAGATGAATTTTGGGGAGACTTTCTAAGGCCTTTCCGTTACCGCGGTCCCAGGCAAGGTACTGCCTCTGGCGTCATTCTTACAAGTGACGGATACATTATTACCAACAACCATGTGATCGGAGACGCTGATGAAATAGAAGTCGTCTTGCACGACCAACGATCGTATAAGGCGAAGGTCGTTGGCACGGATCCTAAGACTGATTTAGCACTGCTTAAAATCGATGAGACGAATTTATCATTCCTCCAATATGGAAATTCTGACGACGTGGAAGTAGGAGAATGGGTATTGGCCGTGGGCAATCCTTTTAACCTGGCTTCCACGGTGACGGCCGGCATAGTAAGTGCAAAAGCACGAAATATTAATATCCTGAGGGATCGGGAAGCCATCGAATCTTTCATTCAGACCGATGCTGCCGTCAATCCGGGAAATAGTGGTGGAGCACTTGTTAATCTGGATGGACAGTTGATTGGTATTAATGCTGCGATAGCAACGCCTACTGGCGCTTTCGCCGGCTATTCGTTTGCCATTCCGGTGAACCTCGTCAAGAAAGTGGCTGATGATCTGTTGCAATTTGGCAGCGTGCAAAGAGGATACTCTGGGTATCATGATTCGCGATATGACAGGGAGTCTTGCCAAAGATCTGGATTTGAAGTTTACACCAGGAGTTTATGTAGACAGCCTTGTTCAGGATGGTGCTGCCGCGGGGGCAGGACTGAAGCAGGGTGATATCATCACGTATATTGACGGCACTAAGGTTGAAACGTCTCCGCAACTTCAGGAAATCGTTGCGCGGCATCGGCCTGGTGAAAAATTGCTAGATCACCTTAAGCAGAAAGGGCCAGGAAAAGAAAATACCTGTTGTACTGAAGGGCACTAGCGGCAGTGCCGTGGTCAGCGGGAAAAGCAGCGAGGCTGTCATGGAGATATTGGGCATAGACGTGCAGGAGATCACAGCGCAGCAGAAAGAAGCAACTGGGCATTCAGCACGGACTGAAAGTTACACGCATTGTCAAGGGTAAAGTAGGGGAGTACACAACAATGAAGGAAGGATTTATAATTACCAGAATCAACAATATACCCGTTCGATCGAAAGATGATCTTATCAAAATAATACGAGGCACAAAGGGCGGCGTGTTGATTGAAGGTATTTATCCGGGAAGTAAGGAAGTATTCTACTATGGATTTGGAATCTGATCGGCCCTTGTTCCAAAATCACAATGCTTTGATGACAGGCGTCATGGATCATGCGGTCTGGACAGTTTACTTTTGAGCATTGAAAGAATCATTAACAAAAAACAACACAGCTATGAATCCAGGAAAAGCATTAGTAGGCGTATTTGCAGGGATTGCAGCAGGCGCGGTGTTAGGCGTGTTATTTGCACCCGAAAAGGGATCAAACACACGGCAGAATCTTGCGAAAAGAGGTGATGATTTGGCGCACGCGTTGAATCGTAAAATTGATGAAAAATTTGATGAATTGATGAACACGATTACCGCAAAAATGAAAAAAGGTAAGTCGCAAAACGATGAAGTTCCATCAAATAAGGCAGAATTTGCTAGCTAAGTGAGTACATGTCCCGACAAACACTAACTGGCTACAAAGCATTGGATGTTACCAGCGACGCATTTTTACCAAATACACCAATTCCCACCAGGTATACGTGCGAAGGTGAAGACGTGAGTCCGCCCCTAAAGGTTGATAATGTTCCCAGGGACGCTAAAAGTCTGGTGCTCATCGTAGAAGATCCGGATGCACCTGGTGGGACTTGGCTGCATTGGTTGGTTTGGAATATCCCCGTGTTGGAACAGATTGCCGAGAATAAAGTCCCGGGTGATCAGGGCATGAATGATTTTGGCAAAATCACCTATGGAGGTCCCTGCCCACCGTCCGGAACACACCGGTATTTTTTTAAGGTTTTTGCGCTCGACGATTCATTGAATGTGCCTGAAGGCGCAGGAAAGATGGTGGTAATGGAAGGAATGCAAAATCATATTCTCGCATATGGGGAGTTGATTGGGTCTTATGAAAAGTCTGGGCACGGGCAAGGCAGGTAAGCGAGGTATCTTTTCCGACAGCGTCTTTCACATTTTCCAGAGGCAGATGTGTGGCAAATATTTATCCAGGTCGACGTAATCGGCCACTCTGATCACTTCAATTTTGTTTGAGTAAAAACTGTAATAAGCTTCTATGAAAGACTGATCAAGGGCGTAAAGCAAAATTTTATGGTCGCGCGATTCCATAGAATGTATATAGGCCCCGAATTCATTCAGGATTAATGCCTTTCTGGATAGTGACAAATCATCGAAACAGGTTACTTTCATCGTGTTAACATTAAACGTCCAACGAAACGCATTGATCTGATTTTTTTGTGTCATCTGCTATGGATTCTCGTCTGCCTTAAGCAATATTCTCGCCCATGGGGTTTCTAATTTTCAACTTCATCTTCTTATTTATTGCCATTTATTGTTATAACTAACCTACTGACAGTCTCGGTCATTTGGCAATGACTGACGTCATCGATTTCTGATAACAGATAGCGCAATTGGAAAAGTCATCCTATCTAAATTATGATCAACTTGCTATATTTAGCCGGAATAAGTCAATTTGGATGAATTGAAATGCGCGTACCATGAAGATTGCACTTGCCCAGCTGGAGGTAGTACCAGGTTTTGTAGATAAAAATGTTGGGAAGATGCTCGGCATGATTGAGCAAGCCAAGACTGAAAAGGTCGATTTGATTGTTTTTCCTGAGTTGTGCATCAGTGGCTATATCCTTTCCGACCAGTGGACGAACGAGGCCTTCTGCGATTCGCTGATGCGGTACAATGAGGTGTTGCTTGATGCCAGCAAAGGTATTGCGATTGCGTATGGCAATATTTACCTGGATAAGGAAATTAATGCCCGCTGGAACGACAGCGCCTATCATCCCAATAAGGATGGAAGAACCCGGAAATACAATGCCGTATATGTTATGCAGAATGGTCGTTACCTCAAGCGGGCCATTGATGGCAATATCCTTCCGGATGGCGTCCAACCAAAAACCTTGCTGCCGGCCTACCGGATATTCGATGATGAACGCTACTTTTTTTCTCTGCCGGATACTGTGCGTGATGCTGGCTTTCCGCTTTCGTCGCTGGCCCAGCCATTTAGTGTCGAGACCAAGGAAGGCGTGGTATTGATTGGTTTCGAAGTGTGCGAAGACCTTTGGTGTAACGACTATCGGCTTTCGGGCAAACCCTTGAACGTGACGAACGTGCTGATCGAGAATGGAGCCGAAATAATTGTTAATATTTCTGCCTCACCCTGGAATCATGGAAAGAATGCATCTCGCGATCGGCGCGTTGCATTTTTGAATGAGGAGGCTTCGGGTAAGTTTGTCCCCTTTCTTTATGTGAACAATGTGGGCGTTCAAAACAATGGAAAGAACTTTGTTACATTCGATGGAGGATCGACCGTCTACAATCACCAAGGGAAGCCCGTGCTTTTTGCCCAGCAACCCTACCTGGAAGAATTGATCGTGTTTGAAGATCCGATTTTCAAAAGCAAACCTGTTGAAAGAAGAGAGGAATCCAGGATCAAACAGAAGTTTGATGCGATCGTAAATGGAATTAAACACCTGTCGCTTTTTAAACGCGATGCTGATCCGCTTCAATTTGTGATTGGCTTAAGCGGTGGAATAGATAGTGCGGTTGTTGCGTCATTATTGACGGTTGCCTGTGGAAAGGAAAACGTCATAGGCATTAATATGCCTTCCCAATACAATCAGGGCAAAACAAAGAATATTGCAAAAGGGGTGGCGATGGCACTTGGTATTGAGTACATCAGCATTCCGATTGATCCTTTCGTGTCTGTTCATCGCCATATCTTTGCGGAACTGGATAAGAAGTTTGAGCCTACAAGCACGGCAGCAAGCCTTTCCGATGAAAACATTCAGGCAAAAGTGCGGGGAACGTCAATACTATCCAACTTTGCCAGCAGGTATAACCGTTTTTTCACCTGCAACGGAAATAAACTCGAAATTGCATTGGGGTATACAACATTGTATGGCGACGTGAATGGAGCACTGGCGCCAATTGGCGATTTAACCAAAAGTGAGGTATATGCGCTTGCAAGATTCTTGAATGAAGAGATTTTCAGGGAATCAGTCATTCCCCCGGCGCTATTGCCAGATGAATTATTTTCATTTGATGGCCAATGGGTAGTTCCGTCAGCCGAACTGAAAGACGATCAAATCGATCCAATGCGATTTGGATACCATTGCGCCTTGTTGGCAGTATCCACACAGTATATGCACAGCACAGCCGAAGATATTTGTGAATGGTATCTGGCGGGTACGATGGAAGAAAATCTTGGAATTTCCAAGGGACTTATGGTAAGGTGGGGGGTAGATGATCCAAAAACTTTTGTGGAGGATTTGGAATGGTTTTTTTCTACGATCCAAAAGAATGTTTTCAAGCGCATTCAGGCACCGCCAATTATAATTACAAGTCGCTCTGCGTACGGATATGATATTCGGGAAAGTATGCTGCCCCCGATTACAACTGAGCGCTTTAAAGAACTCAAAGCCAAGGTGCTGAAGATGGAGAAATACTGAGATTTATACAGCACTGAATTGTTTGGATTGGGGGCTCTGATGAAGATCTTCGGTGATCATGATATTCATCATGGCATTTTTGCACTGGCAATGTTTTCTTTATAAGAGGATAGTGATTCACCACGCAATTTTTATAAGTAGGGCGACAGATAACAGCAACGTAACTACTCGTCTGAATCGTTGCGAGAGCAACTTCTTCAATTGTTGGGTGGCCGTGATTACCTAGATGACGTGGGGCAACTGCAGTAAAGGTGCATGTTTCATTGTTGTCCAAAAGGCGGAAGTAACATTCCGCCTTTTGCCATTTTGTTTCTTCCAATGGTGAGTCGGGTGGCAAGGAGCACAGACTTAAGGTATAATGAATTTTCAGTTTTGTAATGGTTAACGGCATTATGTCATGAAAGAAAGCGGGCAAGAAATACCTTATAAAATATCCGAGTATATTCAGTCGAAATTTAGAGAAGATTTTCTGTTCGAGGTGAAAAAGGTGCAAGCAATTGGAGGACAGTTGACGTATACCGTGGAGGTCTCTAAAGACGACTACGTCCACACCTTGAGATTCAATGCGTCAGGCGACTTAATTGCGGATGAAGCAGCACAGGCCTTTCCACCGGATATGCACGAGGAGGATCCCTACGGAGATTTGCCTGCATGATATCAGTGACAAGACAACCCTGCTGGCCTATTGGGGGACGACGCAATAATGCGGTACGCTGAACTCACCTGACGTTTCCTGCGAATATAGAGACTGCAGGCAGGTATAATCGGGTGTCTTCTCTTTGGCTGATTGCTCAGGTAGGGTCAATGGTTTTTCTTGTTGGATAGATATTGTATAAACCAATCGCCCGACAGCTCAGCAACCCGTTCCAAAGTTCCCGGTTCCTCAAAAAGATGCGTGGCGCCTTTTATGATTTCCAGACGCTTTATTCCCTGCATTTCTTGCATTGCGGCACGGTTAAGGGAAATAACCTCTTGATCAAGCTCGCCCACGATAAGCAAAGTAGGCGCTTCAAGTCCCTGCAACTGGTGTATAGCCAGGTCTGGTCTGCCCCCGCGCGATACAACAGCATGGACTTCCTTTTGCAGCGTCGATGCGGCAACCAGCGCAGAAGCTGCCCCCGTGCTGGCACCGAAATATCCTTTTGGGAATGCTTTACTGTCGGCCAGGGTTGAAAGGAATTTAGTTACGCCTATTAGACGGCTGGAAAGCAGGTCGATATTGAACCTGTTGCTGTAAACGTTGTCTTCTTCCCTGGTCAGCAAATCAAATAAAAAAGTCCCCAATCCGATTCGATGAAGATGTTGCGCTACAAAGTTATTTCGGGGACTGAATCTGCTGCTGCCGCTTCCGTGTGAGAATACAACAAGGCCCGTTGCATGTTCCGGAAAAACTAGTTCACCAGGTAACGTAACGTTTCCAATTTTTATTTCCAGCGATTTACTTGAGGCACCACTCATCACCCTTCATTTTTGTACAATTTCGCAAAGTGCAGAACCAAATAAAAAGGCGGAATGCTTTCCGCCTTTTTTCATGGAGCCACCATCAGCTTGCTCACGCAAAAACCTCAGTATCGATATCAATTTGATTATCAACAATAAGCACGCCGGGGGAGGACCACGCAATTCTTTCGGCCTCTTCTTTTTCTGCCCACGACCTCACTGTTCCTGAGAGCTTTACTCTGCTGCCCGAGGATTCAAGCTTAATAGCGGTTGCGTCGACCGTCGCACTTCTGTGGAAGGCTTCGGCAATTTTGCTCTTGATTTCCTTGGTGTCTATAGCGTTAGATTTGATGGAGATATTGTTGGTAACACCTTTAACGCCCAAAAGACCTTGTACACTATTGCGAGCGGAACTCTTTTGGTATTCCCATTCCACTTCTCCAGTTAAGGTTACCCAGCCGCTATCCACAACAACCTCAATCTTATCCTCATCCACAGCGCTGCTCCAACGCAATGCATTTTTTATCGCTTCAGCGATTTGCGTGTCAGTTCTGGCCACGAGTTTGTCGACTTTGACTTCCACATCGGAGGCTACAACTTTTACGCCACCAACACGTTGGGCGGCGCGTTCGGCAGCGATTTTCTTGCTGTAGGTGTCCACCAAACCCGAAAGTGTTACCACCCCATCATTAACGGAAACGCCGATTTGCGTATGCACATCTCTTAATTGTGCATCCCATTTGATTTCGGCCATTACATCTCTTTGAAGTTCATCATTCGTTTTCATATTGGTTCATATTTATAAAGTTAATAATACGTGATATTGTGTCGCTGTCATTTGGATGTTAAAAAGCGCCCTAAATATCCCCTTTCCATTACTGCTAAATTACGGAGGATTGGGCGTGAAGGCGATGACGAACGTCAATAAACAGATAGACTTTTTGCTGACTTTGTAGGATTATTTGCGCACATAACCCTTACCCTTGCATCGGGTATTGTTCGTGGTTATCGGGTTTGGCTGTGGTAGCGCTTATTCATACGTTGATCCTGGTATTCCGCCATGAAAACCATATATAGCTAGGCTCAAAAGTAGACTCAACCTGCGATCCATCCACCATCCACTGGCATGGCGTGGCCGGTGACGAACGAAGCAGCATCTGAGCAGAGCCAGACAATAGCTTCGGCTACTTCCTCAGGCTTGCCCATGCGACCAACAGGTTCCATGTCTTCATATGATTTTTCTACAGTCTTATCTTTACCAGTGATGCGGTCTATCATGGGCGTTTTTATTACGCCCGGGCAAACAGCATTGATGCGTATGCCAAGCTTGGCGTTTTCAAGTGCTGCAGTCTTTGTTAAACCCAGGATTGCATGCTTGCTGGCTACATAGGCAGGCAAACCGGGAAAGCCAATGAGTCCGGCTACAGAGGCTGTATTTACGATAGCACCTTTTCCCTGTTTGAGCATATGGGGTATTTCATGCTTCATGCATAACCAAATCCCTTTGAGATTTATGCCTATCGTTTTATCCCAGTTTTCCTCCGAACATTCGTGGACAGGGGCCGTTGTTCCTTCAATACCCGCATTGTTCACGGCAAAATCTATTCTTCCGAATTGTTTAACAGTCTGCTCTATCAGATTATCTACGTCGCTGACTTTTGAAACGTCGCATTTTATAAAAATTGCGGTTCCGCCTTCATCCTTAATTTGTTTAGTAACGGAATTGTCTTCTATCCAATCTGCGATTACGACTTTAGCACCACGCCTTGCAAATGCTTCTGCTGTAGCCCTGCCGATACCAAATGATCCCCCTGTTACAAGGGCAATTTTTTTTTCAAATATCTTTTCCATAATGGTTTGAATTATCCGAAGTCAATACTACATACAATACCGAACTTCGCTGATGATAGTTGTTCTTAGAAGGAAGTGATTTATGTCATCGGGTGTGCCCTGTATTTTTCTATTTTTTCATCTTCATAACATAGTCCAGGAGATCGCGCAAAGTTGCTATCTTCCCATAATCGTCTTCGGGCGTTTGAATGCCAAATTCTTCATCCATCCCAACAATGAATTGCAGATAATCGAATGAATCCATCGCGAGCGTTTGCTGGATGTTATCGTCCGGTTTTAACTTTTCAGGCTCGGTTTCCGGTGCTACCTTTCTCAGCAACTGGTTTAATATCGGCCTTATCTCGTCTTCAGTCATATTTTGTTTACTCAAAGTTGCTCGGGTTGCATTAAATATTTTTTTATGGCAGCAAGGAACTGACTTCCTGTGGTACCATCTGTTGCGCGGTGATCTGCTGCCAGGCTTATGTGCAACACATTCCTGACTGCCAGCATACCGTTCTCCGCCCAAGGCTGTTCAGTGATTCCGCCAAATCCGACAAGTGCTACCTGTGGGGGATAAATTATTCCAAAAATGGATTCAACTGCGCCTTCACCCAAACTCGTAACGGTAATTGTCGAATCGGCCAGCTCGGAACTTCTTAATCTTAGTGCCCGGGCCCTCGGTATAATATCGTTGAGCGTTTGCATCAACTCATCCAGCGATTTCTTGCCGGCATCGTGGATAGCAGGGACGATGATGCCGCCCGTCCGGAGTGAGACGACAAATCCAATGTGGATATCTTTCTTCCGCTGGAGGCCATTATCCCACCAGGCATTCATGTCGGGTACATCAAGCAACGCCTTGGCTGTTGCCTTGATTAGCAACACAACCGGAAGAAGGCGGTCTTTAACAGATTTCTGTTTGTTTGTCTCAGCCAACCAGATTAATGCATGACTCATGTCAACCCGTAATTGCAGGTAATAGTGGGGTACTTCGCGGTTTGACTTGCTCATAGCAGCGGCTACGGCCATGCGAATGTTGTCAGCGGCTGATTTTTCGGTTGGGGGGCTTGGTGCAATAAGGTCTGTCACTGCGTTTTCAACGTCCTCCCGAATAATCGCTCCATCGGGTCCGCTTCCAGTGATTGTTGAAAGATCAACTCCCTTTTCTGCTGCAATTTTTTTTGCCAACGGAGACGCTCTAAGGTGGTGCGCAGTCGCTTGTACTGAAATTTCTTCTTCGTGTGGTTTTATAACCGCTACAGGCGCCATTTTCTTGGTCTCGACTTTTCTTTGCGATTGAAGGACGTCTGCCGCCGTTTCTTCGGCAGATAGAATATGGGTCATTAGTGTTCCCACAGGAACTTTTTCGTCAACCGCAATCATGAGTTCTCCAATAATCCCTTCGTCGAATACTTCGATGTCAATGATGCCCTTTTGCGTTTCTATCTCCGCGATGATATCACCCCGCTTCACGAGATCGCCAGGTTTCACTTTCCATTCGCGGAGAAATCCAGCCTCCATATCGGCCCCTAGACTTGGCATTCGGAACTCAATCATGCTGCAGTAGTTTTTTAGTTGCTGATACTATTTGGTCTGGCTGCGGGATTGCAGCGTCTTCCAGATGTTTAGGATAGGGGATAGGCACTTCAACGCCTCCCAGCCTCAGAACGGGAGCATCTAATGCATAAAAACATTGTTCAGTAATCCGCGCACTGACTTCTGAGGAAATACTAACCGATTGCCAGGCTTCCTCCACGATCAATGCCCGGTGCGTTTTCGAAACAGAAGCCATGACTGTTTTATCATCCAGCGGCCTGAGTACGCGCAGGTCAACTACTTCTGCATCTATCCCGGCTCGGGAGAGTACGTCGGCAGCCTGAAGGGATTTGTAAACACCTGCGCCATAGGTAATGATCGAAACATCTTTGCCAACCCTTCTGATTTTTGCATGGGTGATATTGACTGGCTGAGCATCCGTACTTATTTCACCTTCAAGATTCAACATGGCAGTATATTCAAACAGGATTACCGGATCAGGTTCTTGCATGGCGGCAAGCAGCATGCGCCTGGCATCTTCATGGGTGCCTACAGCGACTACCTTGAGCCCGGGAATATGCGCAAACAACGGCTCCCAGCTATGCGAATGCTGCGCGGCGAGCTGACGCCCAATCCCACAGCCCATCCGGATGACGACGGGTACATTGATCTGTCCGCCTGACATGTGTAACAATGTTGCAGCGTTATTGGCGATCTGATCGAATGCCAATAGGCCAAAGTTTATCGTCATGACTTCAACAATGGGCCGCATGCCGCCAAGGGCCGCGCCGATCCCGGCGCCGACAAACCCCGATTCAGATAATGGTACATCTATAATACGGTCGGCACCAAATTCCTGCAAGAGTCCTTTGCTAACTGCAAAAGCACCACCATAACGCCCAACATCTTCACCCATCAAAAATGCATGCTCGTCCTTTTGTAAGGCTTCGCGGAGCGCTTGTTTGATTGCTTCGCGATAAGTGAGTTTAATGGTGCCGTTATCGTTCATTGCATTACACTTTTTTGCGCCGTCATAAATCTACTGCGAGTTCGAATATCGGTGTGTCACAACTACTGGTTTATGCGCTTATTTTCTTATTGGTAATCTTTTTATCACGTGCTTCCCGTATCCATTCCAACAATTCTTCATCAATATCCTCATCCTTCGCGATATCAACAGAATACAGATAGCGATTGGTGGACATCTGGACAATTTGATTGATTCGTTTACTTTTTATTTTTCGACTCAGCGTAAAACCAACCCGTATTTTCCCTTTCAATATTTTAACTACAGCGAAGGTGTAAGCACTTAGAAAATGAATACAACATTCCAGCGATTCTATTTCTAAAGAACCCAACTGCTTTATTACCGCTCGCTTAAGTTTTTCGTACAGTACCTTGGCAGAAGGCTTTCTTTCAAAGTGTTGTTCAAGTGGAAAAGGTCTGCACGAATGTGTCTGTCCCCGCCTTTCAAATCGGCGTCCGCATTTCGGGCATGTCCATAAAATAAGTGTGTCAGATTCTGGTTTCACTATAAACATATTTTGTCAGGTTTTCCACGGGTTCCCAAGTACCCGCTTCAGCAAAGTCGACTGCCGTTTGTATTTCTTTTTCGATACGATTCTCCGTCTTCTTTAATTCGTCATCGGATAGCAGCCGATGGTCTCGGAGATACCTCTTAAATTGAAGGATCGGATCGCGTTTTTTCCATTCATCAACTTCAGATTTTTCCCGGTAAAGTTCAGCATCAAACATAGAATGCGCCCGGAATCTGTAGGTATTGCATACCAGGAAAAATGGCTTGTCACTTTCTCTGACGGTTTCAGAGGCCTGTTTCGCTGCTTTCAATACAGCCGTGAGATCCATACCGTCAACGGCGGCTGAAGCCATTCCGTAACCTTGGGCCTTTTTTTCCAGGTCGGTTACGGCATGCGTGTACTGAAGGGCCGTGCCCATGGCATACAGATTATTCTCACACACAAACAAAACCGGCACCTGCCACAGCGATGCAAGGTTCATGGCTTCGTGAAATTCACCCTCAGCAGCAGCGCCCTCGCCGAAAAAGCAGCACGTAACCTGCTTGCGTTTCATTTTTTTGTCGGCTAACGCAAGCCCTACAGCCAAAGGAAGGTGACCTGCTACTATCGCGTTGCCGCCATAGAATTTTGTTTTTGCGTCAAATAAATGCATAGATCCACCGCGCCCCTTGCTGCAACCTTCCTGCTTACCGTACAGCTCTGCCATGATCGCGCCGAGATCAATTCCACGGATGATGGCTTGTCCGTGTTCGCGGTACGTGCATAAAATATTGTCTTCTGGTTTCAGGTAGTTCATCACACCGGCTGCCACAGCTTCTTCGCCTATATACAGATGGAGGAACCCACGTATTTTTTCCTTGGTGTACAACTCCGCGGATTTTTCTTCAAATCGCCTCACCAGCATCATATGGTACAAGAGCTTCCGACCTATTTCCCGATCGATTTGCAGCACATCCGGTGTTAAGACTTCGTTACCCATCACGGTTGTTCTAGTGTTGATAAGTCACCTTCCTGTAAGCCCAGCTCTCTTGCTTTCAAGAGCCTTCTTAATATTTTTCCGCTGCGTGTTTTGGGGAGGCTGTCGACAAAATCAATTTCCTTGGGAGCGACAGCAGGGCCAAGTTTTTTTCGCCCGTGTGCAATGATGTCCATTTTCAATTGTTCATCCGGTACATTACCGGATTTAAGGACAACAAATGCTTTCACCATTTCGCCAATGGTTGGCTCGGGTTTTCCGATCACAGCGGCTTCTGCGACGGCAGGATGTTCCATCAATGTACTTTCAACCTCAAAAGGGCCGACCATGTGTCCGGAAGTTTTAATAATGTCATCCGCCCGCCCGACGAACCAGTAGTAGCCGTCAATATCCCGCCGCGCAAGGTCACCGGTGACATACCATTCACCCCGGAAGCATTTCTGGTATCGCTCTTCTTCGTGCAAATAAGTTTTGAACATGGAAGGCCATCCTCGTTTTAAAACCAGCTGCCCGCTTCTGTCAGGTTCAGTTATTATGCTAAAGCTGTCCGCAGAAATTTCGGCGATAGCGGCTTCAATTCCTGGAAGTGGCTTACCCATAGAGCCAGGTCTGACAGGCATATTGCGGTAGTTTGAGATCATAATGCCGCCCGTTTCTGTCTGCCACCAGTTGTCCAGTATGGGTATGCCAAAAGTATCTTCTCCCCATCGAACTGCATCGGCATGCAGGGGCTCACCCACGCTTAAAACCAGCCGCAGATGCTCCAGATTGTATTGCTTGGATGGGTCGAGATTCATGCGCATGAGCCTCCTGATAGCAGTTGGTGCAGTATACCATACATTAACTTTATGCTCTTCAAGTATGGAATACCATCTTGCTGCATCGAATTCCGCTTCATCGACAATATTCGTTACACCGTTCACCAAGGGAGCAACTATTCCATACGATGTACCGGTAACCCATCCCGGGTCTGCAGTGCACCAATAGATGTCGTCACGATGAAAATCAAGTACGAGTTTACCTGTAACCATGTGCGTCAATACCGCACCGTGTACATGCAGCGCACCCTTAGGCATCCCTGTTGTGCCGCTGGTAAAATGCAGCAGCGCAGGATCTTCTTTTTGCGTTGGTGGGATGGTGAAAGTTGAAGATTCCTTTGCCATGAGTAGCGGAAGAGAAAGTACCTTGTCGTCTGTATTGCTTTCAGTATCGGTAAGCAGAACATATTGAAGTGCGGGCAACCGTTCAACTACTGGCTTAATTTTCTTTGTAAAGAGGTCTAATGTTGTTACCAGGATTTTTGCCTCACCCCTGGACAAACGCTCATAAATAGGTTGTGGTCCAAACACGGAAAATAATGGACAAAAAATTGCGGTTCTCTTTAAGGTTCCAAAGGCTGTAATGTACAATTCCGGAATCCGCCCCGTAAGTGTAAAGACCGTATCTCCTTTCCTGACCCCAAGCCTCGATATTACGTTTGCAAAACGATTTGATAATTCGTTAAGATCACCATAGGTGAAATCTTTTGATGACCGATCTTTTCTGATCCACCGTATGGCCACATGGTCCTTGCGTGAACCTGTTGCATGGCGATCAATTGCTTCATAGGCTATATTGAGACCGCCACCGCTTGGCAGTCCTGCAAGATCTTTGTACGCGTCATTCCAACGGAAAGATTTAAGCAGCGCGTCATAATCAATCAGATTAGGTTCGACTGCTTCGGTGTGTAAATTTACGACTGACATAATTGAAAGGAATTTTAAACCATTGCATGCACTTATTTAATGCTATACCCTTGTTCCTGTTCTAAACATATCGCATCAGTACAGCGATATGACTGTAGTTTTCCAGCTCGCCGTTTTCTACGATCACAATCTTGCCCCCTTTTTCATGTACGATTTCCATGATGTCGTCTACAACGTCTTTAATAATTTCGTATGCTCCGGCGGGAGGACTCAAGTATATTCTTGATTCATTGGCAGGCTCCACATAGGCGGAAACCTGGTAGTCTTTTTCGACCAGCAGTGTTGCAGCCTTTCCTTCTATTGCGGCTTTCCAGGCGTTCCTGATGCCGTCAACCGCGAGTCCTTTACCGATATCTTCCTTTAATTTCAGCAATAGATCATTTTGTGAGGCCTTTATATACGCGGTAATGTTTTGCCATGCTAAATCAGCGAGCGGGTGCACTGCATCTCGCGCAAAGTTCCCATTTATCTTACCCACGAGCTGCGGCAGGTGTTGAGAAATATTCTCAAAATTTGCCAGCTGTTCTGTCGTTCCAGCCACAAGCAGAGGAATATCCTTTTGGATGTATTTGTTTATCGCTTCATCGACTTGCTTGAGAAATGCAACGTGTCTGGTCTCCTCAACAATAGATTTGTCGCCTTCAAAGGACTTTAGACCAGGGCTTGGCAGCTTCCCCAGACTGGGTCGGACGTGCTCGTACTCATCTTCGTATTGCTTTGGAAAATCATCATTTTGGATTTCGTGCAGATTACTCCCTTCACCGCGAAACAATGGAACCCTCTTTTTGCTCACTGCCAGCAGGTAATAAGGAATTAAGAATTGGTTGTAGTAGAAAAGGTCGCGGACTTCAAAATTCTTGCCCAGCATAACTTTCTCTTTTACGGCAATGGGGAGCAGAAAGAGCTTGGATAGGTTAGGCGAGGCGAAGAGTGCGAGTCCTTCTTGCAGGCGCAAGTAGTCTATCTTCTCCGTGACGGCATCAAGTCTTTGAACAATTTTCTGTATATCATCTTTAGGCCAGGCGCTGTTATCCAGCAATTGTTTTGCTTTTTGCACAGCTTTGGTTACTAATTGCGGGTCTTGCATGCGTTCCCGGCGGTATCGGTGGGTAGCAACAACGATGGAAACGCAAGGGCCTCTTTTTTCTGCTAACATTTGGTTTATGTCAGAAGTGTTCATCTTTTTTCATTTTACGCTATTTCTGAATTCGAAGTGTGGGTGTGATCCCGATATATACTAAAGCTAATATTCGCGCAAAGGGAAGTGGATGATTAAAATCAGCGTGCAAAAGGACATTAATCACCCGACAAAAGTTGATGGCATTGCGTTGTCAATTTGTTTTTCTGACTTCATTCCTTCAGACGGAATTGGTTTTTCTTGTGGATTACCGCGAATGTAATTCCACGTGTTGCTGGGCACGTTCGACGAGAAAACAGCATCGTCCGTCACCGTGCTGTCCGTCTCCTCTTGATGTATGATTCTTTTCATCATGCGGCCGTGCATGGTGTTTATTCTGGAATCCGAGTCCATTTTTTCAAGGAATTTTTCCAGATAGATGGAGTCCGCTAAAATGGCGTCAAATATTTCTTCCTGCAGTTTAGCATCCTGCAGTAACAATTTGGCTGGATCCTTTTTGTCGACAGCACAACCTGCGAGTATCGTCGACCAGAACAGAAATCCGAAGAATGGTGCTTTCATAAATCAAGGCGTTAAAACGATAGTAAGAGACTTTCAATATCACATTACGCTACTGTTTCTGCATGCTTTTTTTCTTGATCGCCGCTACAAAAATAGCGGAACGATACACCGGTTTCATTGATATTGGTCATCCGCAATCGATAACTTTTAACACCTGGCAGTGCACCTGATTGTTGGGAGTCGTTGGGATTTCTTGTCATTCATTGCCCTTGCGCATAATACTATCTCGCCATTGGTGTGCCGCTCCTTGCGCAATGCTCAAATCAATTGATGACATAAATCATATTCGTGTTGAACTATTGTCATAAGGAATCACCCCGCTACCGGATACTTTTAAATCTGTATGACAATGGCGACAACGATAGGGACTGTAACGCGCGTTCGCGGTAGTGTTGTAGACGTAAAATTTGCGGATCATATGCCCGCCATAAATACTGTATTGCGTACTGGCAGAGAAAGGCAGACGGTAATAGAGGTATTCCAGCAACTTGATACGCATCACGTGCGTGGGGTAGCGCTGACCTCAACACAAGGGCTTGCCCGGGGTATGGAAGTCCATAACACGTTAGGGCCGCTGATGGTACCGGTTGGGGGTGCAACACGCTCACGCGTCTTTGATGTTTTCGGCCACACCATCGACCGGCTCCCGGAGCCTTCCGATATGGAATGGCGTTCCGTCCACCAGGAACCGCCGCCGCTCAATAGACGTTCGACCAAATCCGAAGTATTTGAAACGGGCATAAAGGCCATTGACGTACTGGTGCCACTCGAGCGCGGCGGAAAAGCCGGGCTTTTTGGCGGAGCAGGGGTTGGAAAGACAGTCCTGCTTACAGAGATGATACACAATATAGCGCGCCACAGGGAAGGCGTAAGCATTTTTTGTGGTATCGGTGAGCGATGCCGGGAGGGGGAAGAGCTTTACCGCGAAATGAAGGAAGCCGGGGTTCTCCCAAAAATGGTCATGATTTTCGGGCAGATGAACGAGCCTCCGGGTAACCGTTTTCGTGTGGGCCATGCCGCACTCACCATGGCTGAATATTTCAGAGACGATGAGCACAAGGATGTGTTACTGCTGATCGATAACATATACCGGTTCATTCAGGCAGGCATGGAAGTCTCGGGATTACTGGGCCAAATGCCCTCACGGCTAGGCTACCAGCCAACGCTGAGCACCGAGCTTGCCAAACTGGAGGAGAGAATTGCTTCCACGGATTCAGGGGCCATTACCTCCATCCAGGCTGTATATGTTCCTGCGGATGATCTTACCGATCCGTCCGCTGTGCACACGTTCTCCCATCTGTCTGCTTCAATCGTACTTTCGCGCAAGCGGGCAGCCGAAGGTCTTTATCCCGCAATAGATCCACTCAGATCGGTTTCTAAAATGGCTACGCAGGGTATAGTCGGTGAACGGCATTATAGGATTGCACAGGCTGTCCGGCAAACACTGGCGCAATATGATGAGCTAAGAGATATCATTGCCATGCTCGGACTTGAGCAACTCTCGCTGGAAGACAGAAATACAGTGAACCGTGCGCGCAGGCTTGAGCGGTTCCTCACGCAGCCATTTTTGACGACGGAGGCATTCAGCGATGCGAAAGGAAAAATAATCAGTCTTGAAGAATCGCTGGACGGATGCGAGCGTATCCTTAATGACGAATTCAAAGATTATGATGAAAGCGCCTTGTATATGATCGGCGCAATTGATGAGGCAATAAAGAAATGACATCGAGTGCTTGAAATCTGGCTAAAAAGTGAATCGGCCTGATAAGCATCAGGAGTTTTAATATAACGGAAGGTGGGATCGACATTAATGGAACTTAAGGTATTAGTGCCTTATGGCGTGATGACAGCGAAGACGGACGTAACACGTATGGTGCTTGAGACGCGTGGAGGCTCGTATGGGTTCTGGCCTGACCGGCTTGATTGCGGTGCAGCGCTGGCGGCGGGTATTCTCATGTATGAATCAAGGGCTGAAGGCGTTGTTTATATCGCGATAGATGAAGGGGTAGTGGTGAAAACAGGACGTGCCGTGTTTGTGTCTGCCCGTAATGCCATCAGTGGCAAAGAGCTGGGGAAGCTGCGCGAAGCTGTAGAGCATGAATTTGTTGATCTTGAAGAACGGGAAAAGAATGTGCGTGCCGTGTTGTCAAAACTGGAAAGCGGTTTTATCAGAAACTTTCAGGAGCTTATTAATAAATGAAAACGGAGGACAACACAGAATTCAGCCGCCAAGTGGGTGACAAAGAGGCTCGCAAACTCAGGGCACAGCGCAGCGCAAAGCGAGGCTTGTGGTTTGGCTTCAGCATGTTCGGGCTGGTCGGTTGGTCGGTAATGATCCCTACGCTACTGGGCGTGTTGTTAGGCATTTGGATCGATAAGCATTTTCCTGGTCAACATTCCTGGACGTTGGCATTGCTGATTGCGGGTTTATTGTTAGGAGCGCTCAATGCCTGGTATTGGGTCAAGAAAGAATTCAGGGAAATGCAGGACGAACAAAAAGACGAATCGGATATAGAAAATAAAAGCTAAAAACTACACGGTATGAATGAGATCTTAATGTTGGTATTGATATTCGTTGGCGGCTTAATCATGGGGATTATTTTCTTCGGTGGCCTGTGGCTCACGGTGTTGAATAGCACAAATTCCAGGGCTCCTGGGCTTTGGTTCGCCGGGAGTTTCATTGTACGGACCGCAATAGCCCTGACCGGATTTTATTATTTGGGCGGAGGCCAATGGCAGCACTTTTTGTCTTGTTTATTGGGGTTTGTGGCTGCGCGCATCATCACGATCAAGTTGACACGTTTACCGCGTGCTGACAAAATTATGAATGGAAAGGAGGGCCACCATGAGACTTAGTCCTGATGACTGGATAATTTGGGAATACGGCTTCATCAAGTTGAATGGTACCATATTGATGACCTGGGTGCTGATGATTGTGCTTGTGGTGGGATCCAAGCTTATCACGCGGAAACTAACGACGGGTATCCTGGTGACCAGATGGCAATGTATGCTTGAAATAGTTGTTATCGGAATCAATAAACAAATTCGGGACGTCGGCATTGAGCGCCCTGAGAAGTATATCAGTTTTCTGGGTACGCTTTTCCTTTTTATCGGGATAGCGAGTTTAGGCAATATCATCCCTGGCTATGAATCCCCGACAGGTTCTCTTTCTACTACGGCGGCACTAGCGTTGAGTGTGTTTGTGGCAGTGCCCGCGTTTGGCATTGCCGAGCTCGGATTGAAGGGCTACCTGAAGTCCTACCTGAAACCCACCTTCATCATGCTACCATTTAATATTATCAGTGAGTTGTCACGTACGCTGGCGCTGGCCATTCGCTTGTTTGGCAACATGATGAGCGGAACAATGATTCTCGCGATCCTATTGGCCATAACACCTTTTTTCTTTCCCATCGTTATGCAGGTCCTCGGGCTGCTTACCGGCATGGTGCAAGCCTATATTTTCAGCATTCTCGCTACGGTTTACATTGCCGCTGCCCTGAGATCAGGTACCGAAACAAAGCATCCTTTAGAACATAAAACTATACATCATGGATAATATAACATTAGTGTCAATTGTAACCATTATAACGGCAGGATTCACAACCAGCATCGGTTGCATTGCTCCCGCGATTGCAGAAGGAAAGGCGGTTTCTTCGGCCATGACGTCATTGGCCCAGCAGCCTGATGCCTCGTCAACTATTACCAGGACGTTGTTTGTGGGACTGGCGATGGTTGAATCTACAGCCATATATTCCCTGGTTGTTTCTATGATCCTGATTTTTGCAAACCCGTTCTGGAATCACATAATAGCCCAGTAATAACGCTATATAGCCATGCTGATCGATTGGTTCACCGTCATTGCACAACTGATTAATTTCATCATCCTTATCTGGCTGCTGAAACGTTTTCTGTATACGCCTGTGCTGAAAGCGCTCGATGATCGTGAGAACCTCATTGCACAAAAAATCACAGATGCCGATACAAAAATGGCAGATGCCGATAAAGCACTTGAGACGTATCAGGAAAAGAATATGACCATTGAACGAGAGCGAATGTCAATGTTAAATCAGGCTAAAGAGGCCGCCAAAACCAAGCATGATGAATTGATCAATGAGGCCAAGAAAGAGTCTGATGGATTGAGATCCAGGTTGCGCAAATCGTTAGCATTTGAACAACAGCGGCTGGGTGGGGAAATAATGAATCGTGCTGCTACTGAAGTGTTCGCCGTAGCCAGAAAAACGCTGAAAGACCTTGCTTCAATAGAAGTAGAAGAGCGAATGGTCGCGCTATTTATCGATCGACTGCGGAATCCAGATGACAAAGAACGTGCGGAGATAAAACATGCTTTCGGGTCTTCTCCTGAGCGGGTTACGGTGCAGAGTGCATTTGAAATATCTGACGGGCTACAAGGAAGAATAAAAGACGCCATAAAGGAATCCACGGGTGCGGAAGTGCAAATTACTTTCAGGTTTGCACCTGCGTTAATCAATGGTATCGAACTTACATGCGACGGCTATAAGGTTTCATGGAACATCTCAGCCTATCTATCGACACTGGAAACAAGTGTTATCGAAACGCTGAGGCATAACGCTGCGGTGATAGACAGGGATCAAAAGGATCAGACAGTAGATAAAAATGGAAATCAATAACCTCGAAGCGACCCTTGAGCATGCTTTTGCGGAAGTTGGCCTGGCGCTGGAAAAGAATCAGCAGACATTGACATGCAAGGAAGTTGGCAGAATCAAATCTATTTCAACAGGTACGGCAGTAGTGACCGGACTTCCAGGCACCGGCTTTGAGGAACTTTTGAAATTCCCGGGCGAGTTATATGGCATCGCATTCAACATTGATGAAGATGAAATTGGAGTGGTATTGTTGGGTGAATACAATCAATTAAATACCGGTGATACCGTTGAAAGGACAGGACGCGAGGTAGATGTTCCTGTTGGCAATGCCCTTCTTGGGCGCATCGTAGATCCACTGGGGAATCCGCTAGATGGAAAAATGCCTTTTTTTGCGGGCAGCCGGTTGCCCGTCGAGCGTGCGGCGCCCTCCATTGTTGACCGTGATCCGGTAACGGTACCGTTGCAGACTGGTATCAAAGTCATTGATACGCTTATCCCGGTTGGCCGCGGACAGCGTGAATTGATTTTGGGGGATCGTCAAACGGGCAAAACGGCCATAGCGATCGACACCATTCTTAACCAGAAAGGGCAAGATGTGATTTGTGTTTATTGTTCAATCGGTCAAAGAGCATCATCCGTTGCTAAAGTAATCGGAATGTTAACTGAAAAGGGTGCGATGGAGTATACGGTGGCAGTCGTCACCAATGGGAATGATCCTCCGGGCCTCGTATATGTCTGTCCGTATGCCGCAACAAGTATAGCAGAACATTTCATGGCCAGGGGTAAGGATGTATTGATTGTATACGACGACCTTACGCATCATGCCCGTGCCTACCGTGAGCTGTCGCTATTGCTCCGAAGGCCTCCGGGAAGGGAAGCCTTTCCTGGAGACATTTTCTATATCCATTCCCGGCTATTGGAGCGGTCCACCCATTTGATCAAGGATTTGGGTGGTGGATCACTCACAGCATTGCCGATTGTGGAGACGGAAGCACAGAATATTTCTGCTTATATCCCGACTAACCTTATTTCCATTACGGATGGCCAGATATATCTTTCTCCAAAGCTTTTTGAACTTGGCGTCCTTCCGGCTGTCGATGTTGGTAAATCCGTATCGCGTGTGGGGGGGAAAGCGCAACTGCAAGTCTATCGTACAGTGGCAGGAAATCTCAAGCTGGCATATTCACAGTTTGAAGAATTGGAAGTATTTGCCCGCTACGGCACCCGTCTTGATGAACATACAAGAAAGAGTATTGCCCACGGACAGCGGGTGCGGGCTTGTCTGAAACAACCGGAATTCGAGCCGGTCCGTATTGATGAACAAATTATTGTATTGCTTGCGTTGAACAACAATTTATTCGAGAACGTGCCATTGCAACTCATGCGGGAAGCGGAGTTAGCGTTGCGAAGAGCTGTGCGTGATCTTCCCGACGCGATTATTGACAGGTTAACTGCTGCGGAAAAATTTTCAAACGAAGATCGTGATGCGATTTTGCAGATCGCCAGACATAGGTTGCTTGATTTTGGCACGCCTAAAAAAGATAACGAGGCATGAGCGACACCAGCGAAAATTTGCGAAATAAAATTGAACGAGCTGCTGATCTAGAAGCTGTCGTTAGTACCATGAAGGCACTGGCAGCGTCAAATATTGGTCAGTATGAAAGGGCGGTCACGGCATTGGCAGACTACTATCGAACAGTTGAGTTGGCACTCATAGCCTGCTTCGACCAGTCAAAAGGAAGCCCAACACAGGATCACAAAATCCAGCAGGAGGATCGGGTGGGGGCAGTTGTTTTTGGTTCTGATCAGGGACTTGTCGGTCAGTTCAATGATGTACTGGCTGAATTTGTGTTTGATACACTGCAACATTTCCATGGAAAAAAGTCTGTCTGGGCCGTTGGTGAACGGATGCATGCACTTCTGCTGGACATGGGATTGCCTGTAGCAGGTGTTTTTGAAGTCCCGAATTCCGTGAGCGCGATAACGCCGCTGATCGGTGAGATCCTTACCAAAAGCGAGGCGCCGCTGCTTTATATTTTTCACAACAGCCCCACGTCGGGTGCTCTCTACAAGCCAAACCGGCATCGGTTGTTGCCCCTTGATAGAAAATGGAGGCTTGAGCTGCTGAAACTTTCCTGGCCAACGTATCAACTGCCAGAAGTATTGGGGAATCTTGAATCGACCCTGAAAGCTTTGATCAGGGAGTATCTTTTTGTGTCGCTGTTCAAAGCATGCGCCGAATCACTTGCCAGTGAAAACGCAAGCCGTCTGGCCGCCATGCAACGTGCAGAAAAAAATATCAATGAAATGCTTGACGAACTCACTTTTACGTATAATCGGCTGCGGCAAAATACTATCGACAATGAACTATTTGACGTAGTGTCGGGATTTGAAGCGTTAAGAAAAAACCAAGATTAGACTTGGCTGGCATATGCAGCTACGCGCAAAGTATTTTCAATATGTCGTTTCTCATATGAGCAAATCTGAATAAACGAAGGTTCATTAAGAATTATCATTATGAATAAATATGCTAGGAATGCGTTGTACGGCTTCTTGTCGTGGTTGATACCATTTATGAGTGCTTTTCTTTTCTATACAAGCGAAGGGGTGCTTTCTGTTGATGTGTTTCTTTTTAAATCGATCATGATTGTTGTCGGTTCTATTTCTGCCGCCTTTCTTTTAGTTTCTTACTTTAAGAAAATAAGTACGGACTATGTAAAGGAGGGCGTCACTATCGGCTTGACGTGGTTGGTGATGAATCTCCTGTTGGATTTAGTGGTCTTAATTCCGATGTCCGGGATGTCCGTCCCAGATTATTTTACACAGATAGGGATCAGATACATTGTAATCCCGGTAATGTGTATTACGGTTGGGATTGCGCTGAAGAACAAAGGATAGTCTGAAATACGTGCAGCGCGATTTACTAAACCATTGGATTCGCATTGGGTTGGGTAAGCCATTGGGCTGACTGTTTTTGCGCCATTTACTTTTGGTTGTATCACTAAATTCAAAACGTTGGTGCCTTCTTTCAGATTACAGCGTAGCGCGCTAGCATTCCTGATGGTGGTGGTGCTGGTTATGACAGGGATACTGAGTTATTCCAACGGCGTAATTTTTCGAAGATTCCTGGGCAGTGTAAATCCGCTGGTAGCCATTGGCGCGAGTGCAATTGCTGGTTTTTTGGCATTATCGTTTTTACAGGCCAAAGGTTGGTTTAGCATTGGTGCCGGTGTGCAATTGCCGCTTCGTTACACCCTGCTCGCAGTTGCATCTGCTTTCTTTAGCATTCTTATTGATTTAAAGACTGTCTTCCCTGGAGACATGAATATCCAATATCCCGAATCTCTGCTGTTCTATCCTACCATTGGTTTTTTTGTTGAAATAGTTTTTCATGTTTTGCCGCTGACGGCGCTGTTTTTTTTGATCACGGCAATTTTCAAAACCTATGATGCCGGGAAAGTTACTTGGTTTTGTATTCCCATAGTAGCCATACTGGAGCCGACATATCAAGCCATCTATATGCAGGCGAATCCGACCTGGGTAATTGTATCCGTTTGGGTCAATCTGTTTTTTTTCAATTCCGTGCAGCTACTTATTTTTAAGCGATACGACTTTATCACCATGTATTTCTTCCGTCTTATTTTTTACCTGATTTGGCATATCGCATGGGGATATTTCCGCTTGGAATTGCTTTTTTAATATAAAGGCGGCTATTTATTTCAATCTCATGCTAAGTTCCTGCGACGAAAATCTGTTTGCATGACAATGGTCTGTCGGCAGGAAACCCACCAGGCGCAGCATGGTTATAATTTGATTTTTGGCGCAACGTCCTCGCCTTTCAGTTTATCCTTAATAATTTTCATCATGTCGGGTCTTGCATCCGGGTCGATGATATTCAGCGCCCTGACACTACAAAGGGTTTCAATAAGGTGTACGCCTGCGGTGGTGTTCGTGGCAACTCCACTCACAAGATCTGGTTTCAAACCGAAGGCTTGCATCACCCCAAATACGGCGTAGGGGTCGGATGCACAAAGAATAGTACACTTAATATTTTTCTTGATAAGTTCAATGGCTGTTGTACCATTATAAGGTTCCATAGGTGAAGCGCCTATTTCGACGACAGCTATATCAGCGCCGTCATTTCCCATCATCGACAATAAATTTTTTGCTGCGGCTTGGTAGGTTGCCTTGTCGCAAATGGTTGAGGGCAAACCAACATCTACGAAGTCAAAGATTTTGTCGGCTCCCGCGTCGCTCATACCCAGTATATCCCGGTATCGACCTGCACCGGATAGTTTAGCGCCTACCACAGAAATATCGTTCTTCTTCAGCTCCCTAATGATAATCTTAGCGGCAGTAGTCTTGCCAGCCGACATCGAAGTGCCGACAATGAGGATCACAGGCATGTCGAAGCCAGCCCATTTCAGTTTTTGATAGAAGTCACTCATATTGGCGACATGGCCAAATACCCGGATGTGCCCGACGTATTTGATCCCGATCAATGGTGGTAACATAAAGGACCGCGATGTCGCCTTGCCCATCAGGCCTGCGCCAGTTAGCAAGTGCATTTCACCATTGCGCTCCACGTCTTTCCATGAGCCGGTGGCTTCTAGCGTTGCAAAACGCGTACCCAGCGCGCCAACGATCAGATCTCCTCGGGCGACTTCCACCATTCGGCCATTTGATAATTCCACGTTAAGCGCATTTCTTCTGGTGATAACTTTGGCCACGACATAATCCCCATTCTGCCAACTTTCTTTTTTAATCTTCTTGATTTCAAAAGGGTGTTGCTCTAATGGTGAAATTCTCGTTAACGAAGAAAATATATATTGCTTATTCATTTCTTATAATTTAAAGCATTGGCTTTAAGCAACAGTGTCAACAGCGCTGTTCGCTCCAGCAGTTTGTCAATAATGACAAACTCATGCAGCGCGTGCGCGCCGTCTCCTGTAGCGCCGAGCCCATCTAACGTGGCAGTATAGAGACTTGTGGTATTACCATCGGAGGCGCCTCCTGCAGCCATTGATTCCAATGCAATACCCAGTGTATTACCAGCTTCTTTCGCCAATTCCCACAATCGTGTATTTCGAGGTGTGGCTTCCATAGGCTTTCGACCGAAGCCACCGGTTACGTCCACGGTTACTTCTTTGTTTTGAGATTGGAGTCTTAGAATATCATTCTCCAGCCGCTCGCCATCTTTTTGCGTAGGCACCCGCACGTCAATTACGGCACGGCTTTCTGGCGCTACTACATTGGCGCTTACACCACCCTCGACCATCCCAACATTTACACTAACCCCATTTTCAGCATCGTTCATTTTGAATAACTGCTGTATCAGGTAGGAAAGTTCAACAATCGCGCTAATGCCTTTTGAAGGATCCAGGCCTGCATGTGCTGCCCGCCCCTTGACAGTAATCGTAAATCTTCCTACACCTTTCCTTTCCGTTTTGAGCATGCCTGTGAGGCCAATAGAAGGCTCAAGAACAAATGCGCGATCCGCAATTTTTGCTAATCTCGCAATAGCAACCGTTGATTCATGACTGCCGATTTCTTCGTCTGAGTTGATTAACGCGACAGGCGTTACCGGGGTTTCAATATTGAAATGCCTTAATACTTGAAGTGCGTAAATCATTTGTACAAGCCCCCCCTTCATATCGTACACGCCAGGGCCTTTCACTTCGGTATTCGTTGCATGAACAGGCATTTTTTCCAGCGTGCGGAAAGGCCAGACAGTATCACAGTGACCTACCATCAATTGCAAGGGCCGTTTTCGTGTGCGTTTCACGGGGCACGCATACAAATACCCTCCAGTCTTTTTCCCTTTTACGGTGATCGTTTTATAATCCAGCATATGAAAAGCCTCTTCTAATATATTTATCACCCGCCCCTGCGATTGGGGTTGTGTGGAAGGCGACTCCACCTCGGCCAGTTTCACGAGCAAGTCCACCATTTCTTGTCGATGGCTCTCCAGGTAGGGTACTATGTCCTGAACGCTCAACATAATCTATTTCTCAAAATCTGCGGGAAAAGGGAAAGCCATCGTTTCCCTGATGGTGGCAAAGCGGCCCGGCGGTAGGTAGGCCAATAAGGGCGCTTGATAGAGCAATTGCTGATCATCTGCATCTGATTTTATCAGGGCATCTTTGTGTACATACGATGCAACAACCTCACCGATGATCAGGCTGTTCACACCAAATCCGTCGATGATACGATCGAGATTACATTCCAAATTCAAGTATGAATTATTCAGAAAGACGCCATCAATCACCTCCGCAGGGAGCGTTTCTAAATTATCTAGAATGGGCTTGTGCCCTGGTTTATCTTTTCTTGGAGAGGCTGCGAGGCTTGCCAGCACCACCTGATCAGGGTTCGGAAAGCTGACGGTAAAGGCGCCATATTCCTTTGCATTGTGATAGGTTTTGTGTCGCGGGGTGCACACAAAACCAAAATAATTATTCCAACCCAGTGGCATCGCCATATGTTTCGGCGCTAAGTCGTAACCATCGGTCTCTTTTGTGCCGATGACGACAAGCGGCGCCACCATGTAAAACCGATCCCAAATGGGTTTATTTACATCTAGCTCAACAAAATTTTTTTTCCAACCCGACTCCATTGTTTTGCTTTTGCAAAAAATAGGATGAAAAGCGTAAAATTCACATGACAGTTGTCATCGCGAAGATTGATTTTCGTCTGCCTTGATTGATGCAACAACTTTATTCAAAATAGCTGCGTAGTGAATCCTAAAGCGGGCCGCCATCGATGGTAAATCCTTGATTTTTTTCGGCTTTGGATAGTATATATGCTAACAAGGTACTTTCTATATTTTCAACCCAGCAGATAATTCGTACTGTCGATCCACCAGGATTAGTTGATTATTTTCAGCGTTCGTTTGCCAGCTTGAATTAGCAAGGTTGGCATGAAGCTGAAAAGAATAATTACACCCCAATGTGCAGGGCTGATGTAGTAAACCAATGAAAGGGCTTCTCTTGCATTTGGAATTGACCACACCATTAGCACGATTACAAAGCAAAGCAACAATGCCAGCCACACAAACTTATTCTTAGTTACTTCATTTTTGATGAAGGAAACACTGGCTTCCGGAAGGTTAAAGACATTCCAGAGCTGAACCAGAATAAGCGTGTAGAAGGTCATGTTATTTGCAGATTTATCAGGTAGCTGTAACACATGCAGGCTAACCAACTCAATCCCCACCACAGCTATTGTCATCCCCAGACCATAGGCTACTATTGATTTCCATAAAGCAGGGGAGATGATTTCTTCTTTAGGATCCTTGGGTTTCTTTTTCATAATGTTTTGATCGCCTTCGCCCATGCCCAAGGCAAGGGCCGGAAAAACATCGGTCACTATATTGAGAAACAGAATCTGAAGCGGGAACAGCGGTAGCGGCAAGTCAAAAAGGGTTGCGGTACCCACAACAAGAATTTCACTTAAGTTGCAGGAAAGAAGGTAAACGATGAATTTCCTGATATTCTCGAAAATAATTCTGCCTTGCCGTATAGCCAGTACGATAGAGCTAAAGGAATCGTCGCGAAGCACGATATCAGCGGCCTCTTTGGCCGCTTCGGTGCCCCGTAGTCCCATTGCGATGCCAATATCTGCTTTTTTTAAGGCAGGGGCATCATTCACGCCATCACCAGTCATCCCCACGACATGGTTATTCTGCTGAAATAGTTCTACCAGATTTAATTTCTGCGCCGGATTGATACGGGCGAATATATGCGCGTCGAGCAAGACCTTTTTTTCACTGCTGTCTCCGATGCTTAATAATTGTTTGCCATGTATTTTTGACGCTGCTCTTCCGTTTGCCACCAATCCGGTTTGTTGCGCAATGTATCCGGCCGTTTCGGGGTGGTCCCCGGTAACCATGATCACATCAATACCAGCTTCTTTGCACAATTGAATGGGATGAATTACTTCTTCCCGTACCGGGTCAACGAAGTTCCCCAAACCAATAAAAGTGAGCCCACGCATGAAATTTGTTTCATTGGGTTTTTCATAAAATTCCCTGTACGCAAAACCCAATACCCGAAACCCATCAGCAGAAAGCGTATCCACTTTTTTGAGCCAGGTTTCTTCGTTTTCTAATGGAGTTGTTTCCCCTTTATCATTGCGTACAAAGTCGCATCGCTCCAGAATACTTCCAGTGGCACCTTTTGCGCACACAAGATAGCCGTCGCCTGATTTGTGAAGTGTTCCCATCACTTTCAGGTCTGCGTCAAAAGGTATCTCCGCTATGCGCGGATATAGGGTTCTTATTGAACCAGGATCATCCAGTAACGAAGCTGCTGCCCACAGCAGCGCGATTTCATTTGGATCGCCTGACACACCCCCAATGCTATTTTTTCCAATTGTACTGTTATTGCATAAAACGCCAGTTCTTAAAACCCACTCGGCATTCGAAGGGATTGTAGCTTTGTTTCTTTGGAGTTCAGCAACTTCTATGGTCTTTTCCTGAAAGGTCAGTGATTTCAGGTGCATTTCATTTTTGGTTAGTGTTCCGGTTTTGTCTGTAAATATTACATCCGTTTCACCCAGGGTCTGAACTGCCTCCAGTGTTTTGACAATGACATTTTTTTCGGCCAACCTGATCATTCCTCTGGCGAGGGTAATGGTGGTAATGACAGGCAATCCCTCTGGAATAGCCGCGACGGCCAAGGCAATGGCGATTTCTATTGTGATTAGCCATTCCCGGCCATTGGCAATACCGACTAAAACGATGAATACAGTGATGGCCAGTGTAAGCCATATCAGTTTCCGGCTTAATTTTCTTAAGCGCTTATCTAAAGGCGTGATTTCCTTTTCGGCCGCCTGCGCAATTTCAGCAATGTTCCCTAGTTCGGTATTATTTCCCGTCGCTGTAACGATGGCATTCGCATTTCCATGGGTGACAACCGTTCCGCTGAAAACAGAATTGGTGCGTTCTGCTATGATCGTATTTTCGGGTAAGCTATTAGTTTGCTTTTCTATTGGGACTGACTCTCCTGTAAAAGTGGCTTCGCTTACAATAAGATTATGTTGTTCCGTCAGGCGGGCATCCGCAGTCACCATATCCCCAGCTTCCAGATACAATAAATCACCAGGAACAAGTGTGGCGGAGTCAATTTCTGTTCGCTGACCATCTCTGATAACCTTGGACTTTGCGCGCCCCAACTGGCGCAGCCTTGTCATAGAATTCAGTGCCTGCCACTCCATACCAAATCCAATAGATGCCGTAATGATGATTACGATAATAATTGTAATGCCTTCTACCACTTCCTGAAATGCAAAGGCGAGTGCACCAGCAATAATCAGTACCCAGATGATTGGATTGACAAACTGTTCAAAAAAAATCATCCAGAGGCTTTTCTGTTTTTTCCTCCTCAGGATGTTGAGTCCAAATTTTTTGCGTCTTTCTGCTACCTGCTGTTGCGTCAAACCCCTTGACAGATCAGCATGCAAACTGGAAACTACATCTTCAACGTGCTTGGCATGAAATTGACCCATATCTATCGTAGCATAAGTAAAATAACCCGAACCGTGGCGTTGGCGCTAATAATTTCTATCTGAAACAATTACTAAAATGGTTCACCGCGCTCAAAGATACGGGAAGTCCAATGAGTACCATGCCTTAATGTGTGACTGAAAAGCATACAACGCAATGACTTAGGTCATATAGTCAGTATGATATGATGCACTGGAAAACAATCTTGGGGGGCATAAACACAAGCCGATATTTTCTTGCGATAATAAAAACTATTTTGCTTGTGAGGTCTATTATTTTTTCGTGTACATTAGAAATCACAAAACATTATTACATTTTATGAGAAACTGGCAGGCTACATTTTTTATCGTTTTATCCTCGCTGATGGCTTGCAAACAAACTTCCAGGCAAACGGCCATGGTGCCACCGGTACTTGCTCCTTTTAGTGGAATCGACACATTGGCAACGAATGACTGGTGGAACCGAGGTGAGAGCGTAATTGTCAACTTAAAGGTGCCCAGAGAGGATGTAGTTGCTTTCGGGTTGTATACGGTATCAAACAACACCTTGAAGCTCTCCGCGCAGCTTTTTCCGCTGTATCCAAATGAAACCCGTGAAGTACGACTGGAAATCAAGGAAGGAGACGTTTGGAAAGAAATTCAAAAACAAAACGTGAATGACCTTGGCTGGTCCGCATTATTTAGGATAGAAAACTGGGATCATGCCAAAGACATTCCTTACCGGATATTGCACGGGGAATCTGCGTCCTTTGAAGGGTTGATCAGAAAAGACCCGAAAGACAAAGCAGACATTGTACTGGCGGCCATGTCCTGCAATTCGAATCACGATCGGGGTATGCGGGAGAACTATGTCAGGAACATCAACTTTCAGGATCCCGACCTCGTGTTTTTTGCTGGCGACCAATCGTACGATCACAGCGAACACACGGCGGCATGGCTGAAATTTGGTTTGCAGTTTAGGGAGATATTCAGAAATCGGCCGTGTGTAAGTATTCCCGACGATCATGATATTGGCCAGGGGAATTTATGGGGCGAAAATGGAAAGGTTTCTGTTGCAGAAGGTGCTAGCGATGGGGGATATACCTACCATCCGGAGTATGTCAAAATGGTGGAAAGATGCCAGACGGCTAACCTTCCCGACCCTTACGATCCAACGCCCGTAGAACAGGGGATCGGTGTGTATTATACCCACCTCAATATTGGCGGTGTGGATTTTGCCATTATAGAAGACCGTAAATTCAAGTCAGGTCCAATGGGCAAAATTCCGCAACTAGGCCCTCGTCCGGATCATATCAACGATCCAAATTACGATCCCAAATCGGTAGATCTGCCCGGGCTAAAATTGTTGGGGGACCGGCAGCTCAAATTCCTGGAAGATTGGAGTACTATGAATGAAGATATTCAAATGAAGGCGGTGCTTTCCCAAACAGGGTTTGCTTGTGCTACCCACTTGCATGGGTCGAAAGAAAATCGGCTGCACGCCGACATGGACTCCAACGGGTGGCCGCAAACGGGCAGAAATAAGGCCCTTGAAGTGATTAAGAAATCCAACGCTGTACATATTGGCGGTGACCAGCATTTAGCAACAATTATAAAACACGGAATCCATGAATTCGGGGATGGGCCTTGGGCATTTATTGTCCCTGCCAGCGTCAACGACTATTATAGCCGGTGGTGGTGGCCCGCCGATGAAAAAGCTGGATTGAACCATGATCCTGCTAATCCACTTCCTTGGACCGGTGATTACCTCGATGGGTTTGCGAATAAAATTTCCCTTTACGCCTATGCGAACCCGGATAGTGATTCCGATGGTGCAGGGTACGGACTGATTCGATTCCATAAAATGGAGAATACAGTCACCTTTGAATGCTGGCCCCGAAATGCAGATGTTCAAAGCAGTGAGGCCAGGCAATTTGCCGGCTGGCCTTTAACCGTTAAATTGTAGGTCTGACCTGGTCCTGACCTGGTAGTGCAACTAGAGGAACAACTGTACCAAAAAGTTTTATCATTTTCTTAGCTTAGTCTTAACGTTGGACTATTCCACTTGCTTACGTGCGTAATGGTAATTGGCGAACTGTATAAAATTGGTCCAGTCATAGGGGGTAAGATTATGGATGCCCTCCCTGTTATGGTATCCCAGAATAGAATTGATAATGGGGGTGTTCGGCGGTGGCGGTTCAGCGGTTAGCGCTGATTGCTTTCCATATAGTGAATACACGGGTTGAGCTTCAAGCAAAGAAATGTAGGAACCCAGCGGGTCGGCCCAGATATCCTCTGTTGCGGAGGTAGTGTACACGGGCCGTGGTGCAATCAATGCGATCAGCATGTGCTGGTCAACGGGCAGGGCATTTACATCGTCATTAAATTTTTTATAATTGTTATTAAACCAGTGCGGAAATGCCGTATTGATTTCCTTCACAGATTCGCCAACGTGTCTTCTTGCCAAAGCAGCACCTGTATTGCCTGAACAACTGGAAAATACCATAGCAAAACGTTGATCCTGGGCACCCGCCCATAGGGAAGTTTTTCCACCGCGCGAATGACCGACGAGATTAACCTTCGCAAAATCTATGTCTTTGTCTGTTTTGAAATAATCCATTACACGGCTGGCGGCCCATGCCCAGGCACCTATCGCTTTCATGCCGTTGTCGGCGCTCAACTGCTCGGGATACAGCTGCAAAACGCCATGCTGGTAAGTGTCTTTATCATCGGGTGCGGCATCGCTTACATGAAATGCGGCAATCGCGTAACCGCTGTCAATAAGCATCTCGGCCGGCCAAAAGCCACTTTTATTGTTTCTGGCAGGGTCGGTATTGTCTTTGTCCCTGTTATTGATCAGCAAGAAAACAGATGACCGTTTTTTGTTATTGGGCGTAAATAAAATCAGGTGTATATCCATTGACTTGCCGGCTTTCCATACTGTAATGGTCACCTCCTTCAGGTGTGCCTTTCCGTCCATCGCGTCTGCAACATCGTGGGTAATATTGAACGCAATCTTATCATAGCGCTCCGGCATTTGCCCGTATACATTATCTTCAAACAAGGTTACAATTTCAGGTCTCCTGTTCTTTTTCCATGCCGCTAGTGAGGTTACGTTTCTTCCATCTATAGTTTTTAAAACTTCCGGCAAGTCATACCCTGATGTTTTTGCCTGTTCGTTTTGCGCGCAAACATTTGTGATGTAGAAAACCATCAACAACGAAAATCCAAATCTCATTTTCATGCTTTTATTGGATTAAGACCATTTCAAAACTATTCCATTGATATGCTTATCTAATGATACGCAATGGCCACCAAAAACTCAATGACATCATAGTGTTGATTTTTTACAGCGGCAGCCACATTCTCGACATCCTTAAATCTGCCGAAACCATAGTTGACTATGAATGAAACCCCAAGATGTTTTGCCAAATCTTTTTCATATCCCAACCCAAACAATCCCCCGCTTCCATGTGCATTAAATTCATTCGGATGGTGATTGGTATAACGCGAATAGCCGCCTGATATATTTGCAAAAATGGGAAATTCCGCAAATGGAAAAACCTGAAGCTGGCCATAAACGTTGCTGATGCTTACGCCCTTTTCAGGATTACTACCAAAAGCCCCGAAGGCTTCAATAAGCCAGCCATTAAGGAGAATCCCTGTGCGAAGCCAACGATAAGGCTTGTAGCCACCAAAAAATCCCAATGAAAAACGTGCATCCCGCGATGGGTCAAGATCGTTTTTTGAGAGTAGCAAGAGTCCTGTGCCGGCATCCAAACCAACATAGAATCTTTTCTCTGCGGAATTATGTTGTGCCGTTGCCGGCTGGGAAAAGCTCGCGATGATGTAAAGCAGGAATAAAATACCAATTATCTTCTGGACGTTTCTCATTCAATATTTTTCAAACCGGAACCGAAAGCAAAGACCGTAGACGCTATTCTCGTTCTGGGTCACCAGTAAATCCCACTGCCCATCAACAGGGCATGTCAGTCGCGAAGAGGGTTTCTACAGAACACACTCTTCCAAAAATGCCGGTTTATACCCGTTATCCACAGCCCACTTGACCGCAGTTAAAACTTTTTGCCGGTAATCAGGCTGGTAGGCTTCATAGAACGGGTAGAAATACTGTTCGTGGATCATGAGTTCTATGAATTCCGATCGGCGGGAATCTTTCTTTACTTCCTCCAGCTTAGGAATAATTTCCTCCAGTGCGTACAAATTAATGACCTGACTGATCCTCACAAACGTGATACCCTCGCTGTTGTCGTGCCATATTGAACGTTTGCTGATATGTCGTTTCTGCGCAACATCCAGGTAGTAGGAGACAGGAGCCTCGTCGCTGTCAACGTCGAAGTATCCAACTTGTGTGGTATATCCCGCGTCACGCAATGCCCGGCTGCCTTCGACTTTGGCTTCTCCCCAGTGGAGTGTTGTTACCGGACTAATCAGTTCCTGTCCCGCAAATCTCAGGATTTCATGCATTACTTTTTCACAATCAGTTTTCACCTCGTCGTAGCCTGCATGCTGATAGGGGCGGTCTGGTTTTTCCTGTAACGCGTGAAAACTCAGTCTGAGCCATCCTGCATTTGCCTTCCATTCATCTTTGTATTGCGAAGTCAACTGGGAAAGGTTGAAACCTTCAGTCTGGTAGAATATGTTGATATGAATTTTAGTGCCGTAAGTGTCATGAACCTGCTTCAGAAATCCAAGATAGGGGTTATCGAAAATGGATTTGTATTTTCCCGCATTAACGGAAAGGTCTTTCAGAAACCAGATGTTATCATCCAGCGACAGTCTGTATTTGCCGGTAAAATGTTTAAGCCAGAATACGATGATGTGTTGCTTTTGCCCGGAGTTTTCGTCCACCGCTTCAATCACATTCTTATACGCTTTCAGCGGGATGTCTGCCAGGAAAATTCCGTCCACATATTTTGCAGCAATTCCATTCACCTTTATGCTGCTACCGGATGGCGCCTGGATTCTTACGGGCGTGAGCAAGGCGCCATTCTTCACGCGACCGTCGTTTACGTCGTTTAACATGTCCCCGTCAATAGGGCTTAGAAATGTGAAAGTTTTGTCCATTGCATTTGAAGTTAAGCTTCCCGTCATCAACGCAGCGCCTCCTATTTTAATAAAATGTCTACGCTTTATATTCATTTCTATACAATTATATGGTTCGCTTTTGAATATTCACCAAGCTCAGGCGTTCATGACTTCCGTGGCTATGAAAATCTTGCAGGTATCTACTATTGTATAAATATAATTAGACTCACGCAATAGACGGCACAGGCCAGCTACTTTTCGTCCGCCTTTATTTTATCCAGCTTATCCCGCGTCTCTTTTGTTTCGTTTAGGGATAGTGCTTTCGTAAAACTCTCCATTGCTTTTGGTTTATTATCAACGGCAACGTAATAATCGCCCATGCTGTCGAACACATTGGCACTATTCGGATAATTTTTAATATTCAACGCAAAAAGACTATAGGCTTCTTCGAACTTTTTTTGCTGCAGGTTATCGTACCCCATACCATTCACCATTGGCTCAGGTGGCAGCATTGTAAATCCGATCTGATCAGAAACTTTCTTGAAGTGTTTTATGAGTGCCTCGGTTGTGGGCTCATTGTCCTTCATGCGGTAAAAGCCAAAAATGAAACGAAGCGCGTCGTATTCCGAAATCAGTGGGACGGAGCCATGATTATCATCGCCATAGTATTTCCAACCAAAAGTAAGGCCGGTACCGGGATTACTTTGCGCGATTTTTGCCATCGTTAATATTGATCGAATATGAGCAGTTGTAGTCGCAGTGTCTTTCGCCACATGCAGCGTGTCCATGGTCATAGGCATCGTATTGGCAACTGAAAGAAACAGGCTTTTGCCCCTGAGGTTTATATTCCTGAAGTCAGAATCAATTTTATTAAGTAATTTCCTGTCATCCCACCACATGCTTGGATCAATGGCCACGTAGGCGTTAAATAGCCCCGGATGATTCACCAGTGTATTGATGGCGAACAAGCCACCAAATGAATGCCCAATGAGCATACGATACGGGGCTGTCGGATAATGTGCCTCGATATAGGGCATCAGTTCCTTTTCGACAAATGCGGTAAAGTGTTCAGCGCCACCGGTGCTTTTAAGAAAATCCTGCTCTTTACCATTGGGCAGTAGCAGTGAATGAGAAGGTGTAAGATCCCTGGAACGGTCAGTATTTGGAATAGCGACCACAATCATC
Organism: uncultured Bacteroidota bacterium; assembly: GCA_963714945.1. Lineage (GTDB taxonomy): Bacteria > Bacteroidota > Bacteroidia > Cytophagales > Cyclobacteriaceae > Chryseolinea. The sequence goes on from CAVQQL010000008.1 coordinate 76,973, forward strand.
TCGGGGCAAAAGTAGCTATCGCTGAGGTGCTGTAACATTCCGGTTACAGCATGAAAGTGACTGTCACCATCAAGGAGATAGACAACCGGATAACGCTGTGGGCTGTAAAGGCTTGCCTCCGCACTGGGTGGGATATACACCAAAAGTTTTCTTTCTTCTTCAAGAATGTCAGAGTATAAGCTATCAACCGAGCCAATTGAGACCTTGTTGTCCTTCTCTTTCTCTTCCGCACAGCTCGCCAGTAAGGCGATGGCTGCGAAGGACAGTAAGAATATCTTTTTTATGGAAGATTTGTTAGATAAAACTTTCTTCAATGCCATGATTCTGATGTTGATGATCGGGATTACGTTAAGGAATTAATTTTTCATCTTATTCCAAATTAATTTGTGCCGGCTTGACCCATTTACCGCGGTGCTTAAGATCATTTGATCTTCTATGAATTCATAATTTCTAACTTGAATTTGACCTGCCCAATTTGGAAAAGAACTTATTTTTATTTGATGGGCAACCTGACTAGACTGAAGATTTATGTCATAATTTCGCAATAGGCTATAAATCCGTTGTAAGCGGCAATCACTTTATCTGGTCGCGCTTGAAGAGGATCCTCTGATAGAAATGGGATTCTATGATTTTTCATTATCTGAACTGCCATGCTGCCATTGCCATCATAGGTTATTCGTCCTATTGCATCTTCTCCAAAGGGATATACTATTTTCCCATCATTCAACTTGGCAGTCCATGCCTTTAATTCCCAGGAACAAGAAAATTCTTCTTTAGACACATTCATGGTATTCAATGTTTTTGGATTATGGATTGTAGCCGTTTCATCATTTCAAATTGAATATACTTTTTTAGCGTCGTCCATGATAGTAAAATGTTGAATTATAAATAAAGTTCTTTCCAGTATCGTGAGAAGATTATCCAGGTGCTGAGGACCCTGATACCTTATACCCGGTTCCTTATACCCTATGCCTTACCTCCCATATTGCGTAAATCACCTATTTTATAGGTCTGGTCAATGGATGAACAGCATGGCATGGTTTTGTATCTTTAGCTTATGATAAAGAATTCCACCTGGAGAAACCTCGCATTTATATCTTTGATAGCAACTGTAGCAAGCTGCCAGAAGCCATTACCTAAAGAAGAACCTGACAATCCTGCAGCCGCCAAGGCAAAGATGATTGCACGTGGTGATTCACTTGAGTTGAATACACCGTATGAAGTTCCCCCCGGGGATGCATTGGAACACCACACTTCCGGTTATGCCAAAATTCTTTGCTCGGCAGTATTTATCACAGGACTGGACCCGGAATTTGCCGAGACGAATGTTGGTGGATTTGCAAGTCCTTTTGAAGAACGAACCAAAGTAAGCAAACCCGTTGTGGACTTTGAGAAGAAAACGGTTTCGATTACGTTGCCAAGTGGTGTTACACGTACGGCAATATACTTAGGTGATCAAAGCCAGGGATGTGTAACGCTTCCAATGGGGATGGATAAAGTTTATTACGCGCCGCAGAAAATAAGCCGTAACCTGCCTGATGCCGGTACAACACCATGGCCGATGGGTGACGTTTTACCTGAAGAACCTATGCCGGCTGAATTGGATATGGACAAAGTCCGCCAAGCGGTTGATGCAGCCTTTGAAGGTGATGGAATGACCGCAGCTTTTGTAGTTACTTACAAAGGCAGGGTGATAGGAGAGCGGTATGGTGATGGTATTTCAAAAGATACGCCACTTGAAAGTTGGTCAATGGGCAAAAGCCTTACTGCAACCATGCTGGGTGTGCTTTTCAAGCAAGGTGTTTATGCGCTTGATCAGCTGGCGCCAATTCCTGAGTGGCAGCGCGAAGGAGATGGTCGTGCGCAGATCAAAATTAAAGACATTTTACACATGTCCAGTGGATTGCGATTCCGCGCGCCGCAAGATCCAGATTTTGATCCTTCCATTGGATATCCGGATCACCTGTATGTATACACCGGATGCATCAATTCATTTCAATGGGCGGCAACAAGGCCCCAGCAATGGGCTCCAAATACAGTAGGTCGCTATCGCAACTCCGACCCCGTATTGATCAATTATCTTATTCGCCTTGGCGTGGAAGGACGCGGTGAAAATTACCATGAATTTCCGCAACGCGCATTGTTTGATAAGATTGGGATACGCTCCATGATTATGGAGGCCGACCCGTATGGTAATTTCCTCACGCAAGGATATGAATTTGCATCTGCACGCGATTGGGCCAGGCTTGGTAATTTATATTTGCAGGACGGTGTATGGAATGGTGAAAGAATTTTGCCGGAAGGATTTGTCGATTTTGTAAGCACCCTGGCCGAACCGTGGGTTAAAGATGGCCGGCCGATCTACGGTGGTTTCTTTTGGGTTAACGGTGACGGGGGGGACCCCATACCAAAAGAAGCTTACTCAATGCAAGGAGCAGGTGGTCAGTCTACTACCATTATTCCTTCGCATGGCCTCGTGGTTGTGAGGCTTGGGCATTACAAGGGTGCCGGGGAAGGAGCAAAAGCGCTAAACAAAGCTTACCAACTTCTGATGGAGGCAGTACCAGAAAAATAAATGGACAGGGATGAATGTGCAGCATACAAAAATCTGAAACGTCAGGTCAGGCCGGATGTGCAGATGGTTCAAATAGAAAAGTGGACCCTGAGGACCTTCAGAAATAATGTAACTGTGGTGAATTAAATATCAACCTAATGTGAAAGTGCTGTGTTTTCCATTGCTGGCGCGGATTCGTCCATCATTTCTTCAATTTCCTTACTTCATGACCGTGGTCCTGGTCTCATGCAATATTCTGTCCATCATTATTGGGCCAATAACAACATAAAGCAGCGCTGTGTAGAGCCCTGAAAAATAACCCCCAACGTAGATTGATGCCATGATATGACCTACGGCATTTAAGAGGACACCCACGATAATGAAAAACAGCGGGATGATCATCAGCTCCTTTGTCCGCTTAAACAAGATGATTCCTCCGACCGTAAATATAGATTAGGCTACCATGTTGAATGCTAACCAATAATCTTTAGGGTATGCTTCCTGACCTAAGAGATAAGGGTACTGCTATATTAAAATCAGTTAAGTATTCTTCGGTGAAGTGGATAAATTGAATCCCCAATAATACTAAGTAAAGTGGCAATATGCTGTCAGGTTGAGGTACCTTCTTGAAAAATGTATTAAGGTAGATTATGTAGGTGATAATCATGCCAGGTATAAAGGCTAGTACGGCTGTTAAGGTTAAAGAAACCACCACGAATATTGCAATCGCTATGATTGCAATCAGCAACGGGACTAATAGGTTCTTATTCATGGTCTAAAGCATTTACCTATTCATTTTTAGCTTCAGGCAGTTAGTATATGATACCGGGAGTCTTGTGCAGATAGTTTTTTTCATTCACTTGGTTCAACATAAAATGAGCAACATTTTTTCGTGAAATCATGTTTGTCAAAATGTAGCTTCCAACCTTAGGCCCATGGCTGTACGTTGTTCTTTTTTTTCCATTGGTAAGCTGGCCAGGACGAACGATAGTCCAGTCTAATTTGCTTTTCATAATAAGTCTTTCTTGCTTGGCTTTATCTCTAAAATAGAAAAAAAGAATTACCGGGATTACAAATAGGGTATAATACAACCCAAGCCTAAATTTACTATCCTGTATACCCAATGATGTAATGCAGATCAATCGTTTTACATTGGCTTTATCCATTGCACTGATGATATTCCTTGTTCCCCTTGAAAGGATACTGGTTTTAATAAAGAACCGTTTATGTCCCAGTGCTGATAATACTGCATCCTGACCTTGAACGGCAATCTCTAAATCTTCAGGAATAAGAACATTTCCTTTAATTGCTTTGAGCTTAGGATTGTCATTTCTTAATTTTGCAGGGTTGCGCACCATAGCCGTGATGACATGCCCTTGATCCAGCCCTTGTTTAATCAATTCACGCCCGGTTTTTCCTGTACCGCCTATTATCAAGAGATTCATATTTTAGTAATTTACTATGACGACGTTAAATTTCATGAATTCTAAGGCTATATTGATAAGCCATTTACTGAAATGTTGAATCAACCAGACAGACTGTGTTTTCCGGCCACTGCTGTGTCCGTGATTAAGTAATCCGGCTATCTAAATTAGATGCCACGGGATGTCATGGCCTTGTATCTTTGGATTGAAAAATAATGATTCCCTTCGGAGAATTTTTAGTTCCTGCGGTCAGTGTAAGCTGCTACTGGTCTTGCGCCCTTGCAGGGTAGTAATCATTGCCAACTGCATGATTGTCATACTTTGTTTCTAAGATGGACTACAATCGAGGGAATTAATCCAGTAAGAACGATGCCGGCTACGCCATTGTCCTGAATGCTGCAACCGATCTGGATCGTTACGATTGCTGCGATTGATTCAGGTCCTGCTTCCATAGTTGCCTGCACAAACAAAGGAAGACAATATGCCAATGCGGCAAACAGGATTACCCATGTAAATCCCATTTCAGCAGCGACCATCGTGGCAAGCACTGTGCTGATCACTGACACACAGCCGTTGATCCCCCAGGCCCAGGGTACCAGTTCTTTGGTCATTTTTGAAATATGCGTTAGCCCGGCAGGGAAGGGGATACCCATGCAGAATGCCAGGGGAGCGATAATCAGCAGGACAATCAACACTTTTAAGAACAGGTTTACGTGAACCGTCTGCTGCAACACAGTCGTTAATGTAAATGAATAAACAAAAAGTATAGCAATGATGAATGTGAAAATCAGCAGCAGCCTTTTTTTGTTTAACGAAAAGTAGTTCGAATGATAGCTTCCCAACCCTGAGAAAATCAACAACGCCGTAATGACTGCTGAGGCAGCATAAAGTGGACTGCCAAAATATAAGATGAGGCGCTGTATGAATACCATTTCAACAAACATATAACCGAGCCCTATTCCACTGAAGTAAAGAACAATACTGGCTTTGCTTTTTCCCCTCCATCCGATTATAAACAGGGGAAGAAGAATCAATACTAGTGAAGCTATACAAATCTGAATCAGTGTAACAATCAACCAGCAGTGAACCTATTTCGAAAAATGGAAGCGAGCGGTTGCCAAAGAATTGTGCCAGTCGGCTAAGACTGCCCCACTTAATATATTGGGAGAAATACGGTTTATTATCTGTAGCGGGTTTGATGTTAAAATCATAGTCCGCGTACAGCGCATCTCTTTCTGGTGAAAATATCTTGTCGACGTAATCAAAAAAAAGATCATCCTGAAACTGGTTGTAGCGTGTTCGCTCTTCAACACTCAATTGCGGAAGAATAGCCGGATCGAACATCATCTGTTCGCAAAAGCTTCGGATATTATTGATTTCATTTGTCTGCAAGGATGACTTTGACATCACAAAAGTTATCGTGCCCCAACTCCGGATTGCGGCAATATGATCTTTTGCATTGTGTATGCCAAATGTGTTAAGGACCTCTACCATCGTCGCCAGAATTTTTAAGGGGTTACGAACGGGATAGTCCATCCAGGATGTTACACTGATTACGCCAGTGTGCATTCAGTGAGCGCCACATTTCCTGGAATGATTCCCTGGTTAGCATAAATTGTTCATGCATTGCATATAATCCTGATGAGCCACCAAATGCTCCTACTATAGGCAATACAATTAGATCAAAATGTGAGGTATCCATGGACAAGAATGTACGTGGCTCAAGATTATGGACAGATACCGACAGGATGAGAGAACAGTGAATCAGTGTCCCTTGCAAATTGGTATTTTAAAGTGGATAGCATTATCGGATTGGATTCAACCGCTACAACATTTTTTGCGCGTCGGCTCACGGCATGTGCGACGTCAATACCCGTACCGGGCTGCAGTACCAACACGTTGTTTCTTTGCCCCATTGTGTAAGGTAGCGCTGAAGTTGTATAGTCAAGGATCATGGAAGTATCCGTATGCTTCCAATCTGTAACGGGCCCAAACCAGTCACCGTTTATGAACGCGGTCATTTTTACTTTTGCTGTTTTTTGCGCGGCAAGACTCATCCCGGGGGCGTATCTTAATACTGGTGAAGTGACCATTTGAACAACGCCGTAGGGACTTGTTTTTTCCAGGGTAATTTTGGCGTCAGGAAGAAGTAGAGTTTTGTTAATGTCTTTGAATTCCGATGAGACAAGCTGAGGTGGCGTAAAACACTTCCAGGTGATAATGCCCCGGCCGCCAGCGCAAAAGCAATAGGTAAATGCCACTTAGCTTTTGGAATGATTAGCAGCCCGGCCAGTACCGGGAAGATTGCAATTAGGGCTGGCAATTGGTTTGGAAAGAAGAACCATATAAGTAGTAAAGCCGTTACACCTCCTGCACCCGAACCCAATAGATTCGCAAAATATATTTTCCCGATATCATCTACATACTTTACAAATACTAACCCAATGGCTAGCGCCCCGAGGAAGAACGGAACAAAAAACGACAGGTAGGTAATGAATAGCTTTCCGATATGAGTATATTCAGAAAACATTAAGTAGGAATCAAAACGGACAACAGTTATTTGTGAGACGTCAGTAACCACTGACATTGCTATACCGGTCAATATCATTAAAATCGGAACGAGTAATGCATAATGGTTTATCATACTTTTCCGGAAAATAGCAAGCAGCGATCCTGCTGCGCCAAACCCAAGCAGTGCTACGGATATAACCATATACGCAAAATGGTACCACTGCATGATGGAAAGTATTTGTATCAAAGCAAGCTGAAAAGCGATGATGGCCGCGGAAAGTAGGGCGATGGATACAGGAAGTCTGAATGTCTTCATGCGCAATCGGTGGGCGGTCAGTTGCGAGGGGTTGCGGTCGATCACGCCACTTAATAATTTATAACTGTAACTTTTATATCCCGGCTGTTTAGCTAAGATTATAGCCTATGGGGTACCCTTATCATCATTCGATTGCGTCGTTATACTGCAGTGGACGAGGCAATTTCAGAGAGAAGTGAGATGTAAGGTAGTGTATTGCCATTCAGTCCTTTTCTCTTGTAAACGGTACAAAAGCCACTGGCATCAAACTCCTGGTGTTTATTTTCTTTCCTTTTTTCTCTATTACCATTAGTGTTTGATTCATAAACGGAGAACCTATTGGTATCACTATTTTTCCACCGTCTATCAATTGCTCAAGCAAAGGAGGTGGAACAAATTCAGTCGCCGCCGTTACGACAATGGCATCATAAGGTCCGTGTTCAGGCCAGCCAAAGTATCCGTCGGCTACTTTAGCAGTCACATTACGGTATCCCAATTTCTTTAATCTTGCCGCAGCGTCATTCCCAAGCTCCGGGATTATTTCTATGGTATATACTTCTTTTACAATTTCGGCCAGGACTGGCGGCCTGATAGCCGGAGCCTGTTCCAATCTCGAGCACTTTGGACTCGGGTTTTGGTTTAATCACTTCCGTCATGTAGGCAACAATGAAGGGTTGTGAAATGGTCTGACCGTAACCTATGGGCAAAGGCCTGTCTTCATACGCGTTGGAGGCGATCATTTTCCGGTACAAACAAATGCCGCTTCACCGACCGCATAGCGTTCAGCACGGCCTTGTCTCTTACACCATTTTTTTCAATGGTTTGTGAGACCATTTCTTCCCGCTTCTTTTCAAACCGGTCTTCCTGGACATCGACAAGGAGTGGTATACAAAACAATATGAAAGGTACAATTTTCATCTCCTATGCAGCGAGATTGAAACACATCCATCTTTAGATCGTGATTCATAATGATGACAAAAAGAGATTGAAACTAGTTCGCCGGCATGTGATGAAAACGCTGTAAATTGTGCTTTTCTTTCATTTTGTTATACGCTGTTGATTTCCTTGGCCGTCCTATTCCCAGACTCAATTGCGCCTTGGATCCAACCATGATAAGCAGAAGCGTGCTCACCTGCAAAGTGGATACGGCCCTCAACCGTGCTGAGATAAGGCATGGCTTCGGTCATATTATTGCGATTGCCAATGGCATGCGCGCACTGAGCCCATGGGTCTTCGCCCCAGCATTTAGTATAGCCGCCTTCCAGATACTTGTCTAAACCGGGGAATACTGCATTGACATGTTTTGCTGAAAAGGAATATCGCTCCGCGTCTGACATTTTCATGAACAATTGAGAATCAGTATTTTTTATGTAGGCTGCAATCAACCCTCTTTTAGCATCCGATTCATGAAGCGGATCCCAAATTTCAGACGGCTGGTCGGTAGCGACAAATCCATTAAATCCTTCCTTTTTCCAATAGCGGTCACCTACCTGCATCACTGTTCGGGATAAATTCCAGGTACCCATTTCGTTGATAGCCCTTTGTTTTTGTCCAGACAATGATTTTACAAAATCCATTTTCCGCAGTACAGGTAGCGCGAAAGTGCAAATCACCCTGTCGGCTCGTAATGTTGAGCGCTCGCCACCTTTTTCGACGGTCACGCTCACGCCACTTTCGTCTTGCTCAAGACCAACTACTTTTGTGCCATATTGAATAATCCTGCCCAATGCATTGGCGATCGCCCGCGGCAACAGATCGTTGCCTCCTACGATCTTATTCCGCGCGGCGCCAAAGGAAAGATTCAATTCGCGAAAAAGTTCAAGGATAGACATATCCATTCCGCGTTTATCTTCCCAGCCCAGCATGAGGACATCTGCTACGGCAGGGCTGAACTTTTGACTTATAAGGTACTCCTTAAATGACATTTTATCGAAATGTGCAATTGCATTTGGCGGCCAACTCAGTGCATGGGGGTTTCCAGCATTAGATGTCAACGCAGCAAATGGTTTCGAAGTAAGACCTTGCCAACCCATCGCTAACTCATCGGTGGACAATGAAACAGGATATTCCTTCAAGTCTGCGGGCTTTGCACTGGTGTAGCGAATTTTTTTGCCGTTGATAACATGCAGAAAGTCATTTTCAGACGGGCTGAACGGCGTCAATTGAAGGCCATATTGCTTGATGTATTTCATCGTCCAGTCGTGATTCTCTGGGATTCTTGCGGCACCAAGGTCTGCGTAAAGTCCATCTGCAAACATATTCCTTGCTGTAAAAACTCGGCCACCTGCGCGCATTTGTCCTTCTATAATTTGGACCTGATGTCCTAGCTTCTGCAATTCCATTCCGGCAGATAATCCAGCCATGCCAGCGCCCAAAATGATAACTTTCTGAGGGGTCCCCAATCGCTGTTGCCAGGGATCAGAAACGGATAAAGCATTGAATGGTTTTGTGATCAATGAGGCCGTAACAAGAGAACTCAGCCTTATGAAATCTCGTCGATTAATTGAATTTTTCATTATCTAATCTTACGTCATTTAATCCCATTTCCCAAATACCGTATTCGGTCCTTATCATAACTTGATTTTTCCTACTAATACTATTATGGCCACACTGGTCATCGTGAATTTATGTTCACTAATTTGTTCGACCTCCATAAATCCAGTTCTGTCGGAACATTGGAAAGACTTCATTTTCGTTTTGTGCAGCCTTTTGCGCCAATATTTTGTTAGAAAGGTATGCGTTCCGCCCGTCACAGGGTCCTCGTTCGTTCCGCTCCAGGGCCAGAAATATCTTGATTCAAAGTCGAAGCCATTCTTATTTGATGGTGCTGTAACCAATACGCCATTTATTGAATTGTGTGAACGATACAGGGCTTCAAAATTTGGTTTCAAGTCTCTTAAAATCTGACAGTCTGTTATTTCCAGAAGCAGTATTTTTGTTTCTTCGTTGTACTCGCAATTTGCAATTGAATCTATTCCGAGTGCATTAAGCAACTCGCTTGGAGCGTCGGCTGGTCTTGTGTCGTAAACAGGGAATTCCATTTTTATCATTTCCCCATCTCTTGTTATCATCAAATCAAGATTTTGGATATTAACAAAATGGATATTATTAATTCCTGGATCAATCTCAAAAAGCACTTTTGAAGACGCAAGTGTCGCGTGCCCGCATAATGGGATTTCCTTTTTAGGCGAAAAATAGCGGATCGTGTATTTGTTCGCCTTGTCGGCCTTCCTTATGAATGCTGTTTCAGACATGCCCAATTCTTTGGCAATTGAGAGCATTTGTTCCTCTTCCAAGTCACTCTTTAGAATACAAACTCCCGCCGGATTACCTTTAAATGGTTCGTTCGTAAAGGAATCGACAATGTATGTTGCTATTTCGTTCATCTATGGGGGATGGCGTTTATTGTAAATGGTCTGTTCTATTCAAGGAAATGCGTAACCATAATCGCTAATGGTTTGAGGTATTTTTTGTGCCGATAATTATATTTTGTCGCCATATTTCTCATTTCCTTTCCATCTAGTTAATCACAATGTTTAGCAATTGCTTTTGTGGCCGCGTTTCGCAGTACTTCGCGGCCGGCGCGAGATTAACTTCATCAATGCACTGAAGTTTGAATTTAGCATTTATCCTTCATAGCGCCAGCGCCATAATGAACAAAGACCTTGGCGGCCTGTACCGGCAATTTTGGTCTGTTCTGAATGTACACTAGTGCCTGGCCGTGACCGAATTTGCGTCAGGTGTCTTTCTTGTGGCAGGCACAGCGACGAGGTCAAGAATTTTCTTATTTGACTTCTTGGTGAGTGGAGATTTTCGCTGGCGATGGCGTGATCCGCGCAGTTACGCACAAAATAAAAGTGCCGGAACGCTTTCTAGATCCCATATTGATCGCGGAATGAGCAACAGTGACGCCTGCCAGCTGTGATTTCTATGCTGTTACAATGATTTTTCTTAAAATGTATTGCGCAAGCAAACTGAGGGTCACTCAATTTAATGCAATGGTTGAATTTGAAGAAATTTATATTACCTTATATTGCAAGCATCATAAATACACGGAACCATGAAATATCTTAGCATTTGCATAGCTGTTATTATTATTAGCTGCGGTGGAAGTTCGCAAGAACAAAGTGAAACGGCAGCAGCCGATGATAAAGGCTCCAATGAGCAATCTTGCCTCGCAGCAATATCCGATCAAACTAAATGGTATCCCTTATCAGCTGTGGCATCACTTGTTAACGCGCCGGAAGAAAGCATTAGTCAGGATGCTTTTAAGGGAGTAATAACCTCTTGTACGTACAGGTGGAAGACAGACCGTACCCATCTCGTGAAAGCCGGTAATATTGAGATGGCAGTACCAGCCAAAAACTTTATTGCCATTTCAATCGAAAATCTGGATGATGCCATTGAGAAAGCCAGTCGCATGCACAAGAATAGAACGTTCACATATGCTGAGTATTTCGATGGCTATCACACACCGGCAACGAAGGAAGAACAGGAAAAAATTGACAATAGTATTGACAGAAAAAGCAGAAGAGGATAATAATGCCAAAGTTGCAAAAAATTTGCTCGCCTTGGTGAAAACTGAAAACTATACGGTGTTGGACGATCTGGGAGATAACGCCAACATGTATGTGCAAGTTGTACCTGATTCGCGTGAAACACGACTGGCAGTACTGCATGGTAATGTGGTCTTGCTTGTCAACGTTGATATTTCTGACGAAGATGCTGACGATTTCGCTGCGGCTAAAGCGGTTGCTGAAGCCGTCATCGGCCTGTGCGATTAGCGTTTGAATAACTATCCAAAACTGAAAAGCCTTCTGATTACATCATCGGCTTTGCGCTGCGATCAGTTATAAATACATTGTGCTTCACAGTGATCGGAGCAGGCACTAACGCCGGTGCCTGGGCCGGTGTGATATTCTTTTTTAACTTAATTTTGCCTCACCAACTCCAATGGTCATTTGCCAAACACCTCAATCAAGACTTCCGCTCCATTCCTGATCGTAATAACATAATCTCCTTTGTCTCCTGGATGTTGGCGAGGATAGACGATCTGGTTGTTGATGCTGGGAGACAAGTCGCGATTCCGAAGATACGCGCTCCAATCGCTGAGGTCAGCTTCGGTAAGGGTATTTTTTCTTTGTTTCTCCATCATCTTGATCATAAACGGTTCGCGGGAATTGCTTGTCCAGCGGGTAGCATCCTGCCTTACTTCCACCTTGTACTTGCCTTCCACTGGTCCCTGATTTTGGGGAACCAGAAATCGTCCAAGTTCACCGGTTCCCGTGTTGGTAATGTATACAACAACAGGAGGCATCTCGTTATCTTCCAGCGGTGTTAGGATCACCATGCCTTTGGCAAGCGGTGATCCATCCAATTTTACAACACCCGACAAAGGAACTTGAGGCTTGTTCGTTAGAAATCCACCGACCAACAGCCAGTTGTGCAAAAGATTTGTCCATTGCCCAAGAACGGGATCGCCAAGCGCAAAGCCTGTTCCATGAATTCCATTTCGGAAGAAATGAGCTTCCACCGGGGCGCCTGCGCGAAATAATCGCGTATACATTTCCAGCATACCCCTCTGGCTACCCCTGTCTTCTACGGTGCCGTACATGAATGTTGGCGGTAAGTTGGCGATAGCTGGCAGAATCTACTGAAGCAGGGATGCGCATGGCTCCATAGCCTAATATTATGAAATCAGGTTTCGATGAGAGGCGCTCAAGTGGATCGACTGCATCAGGTTGTGCGACCAACGTATTTAATGACATGTCTGCAATTAAGTTGGCGCCAGCGGAAAATCCAATCGCGCCGATTCGATTGGTAGATAAGTGGTAGTCTGTCGCATGCGCCCGGATGTACTGCATGGCGCGCTGCCCATCGCTCACCCAATCATTCCTGCCATATAAAGGGCGCAACCTGTAGCGTAGAAGAAATGCCGTGATGCCATGATCCTTTAACCACTGTGCAACCAAGACACCCTCATGATCAACGGCACGAATCGTAAAACCACCGCCGGGTACAACTAGTATTGCTGCACCATTATGCTTGTCCTGCGTGGGAATAAAGGGAATGACGGCTGGCTTATCCTCATCGCTTACACCAGTACTACCGGGTGCACCATTCGGCCATAATAGAATGGGATCTGCCAATTTTTGCCCGACAGCGGCTGATGCAATTGAAAGTAAAGCAAGATGGACAAGGAGCGAGGCTGGTTTCATGGATACAGGATGTTGGTAGAAGAACTTGAATGTTTTGAATATAAATAAAAAACAGCACATCTCATTTCATATTTCAACGAATGGTAGTGGCGCTTGACGCTAGAAAATAACATACAATTCCGGCCAGGAAGAAAATAAGGAACGCGGTGAATATTGTGATTCTCATCGCTTAGGCCAGTGCTTATCAGTGGAAACGCATTGTATTTATAAAGAACCCAAGTGAGCAATGCTAAAGACCACGGTTGATTGTTCGTCACCGCGCATCAGAATTGTACCCCATAATCAGCTGGAAACTGAGCGGGTATTTCGCTTTTATCCTGTCCGAGATTTTGTCTTAAATCTATTTCAATTCCTCGCGAAATTGTTGATATAGGAACATCATTTGAAGTGCCCTCAAAGGGGTTTTCCCCAGTTCGACCAATTCTCTCCATGGTATGGAACATCCAGGCGACTGCCGTATAGATTGGAACAGTAAACCACATAAAAATATCTCCCCATATTGGGTGACTAACGGCAATTTCTTTTCCAATATCCATGAATTGCGGAACCATTGACATTGGCAGGAGTAGTAGGAGCAGCCACATGAAATAATGGTTTAGGGTAGCATATTGTCTTGGGTAAGGAAAATTCTTGATGCGCTCCGTTTGCCCTTGAAGGGTGAAGAGTTCTTTGATGAGCCCTTCGAGTTCAAGAAATGAGAATTCCCAGATGATTCCCTTGTCTTTTAATTTTCTAATATGATGTGATTGCAAATATAGCAGTGCCGTTTGGGGGTTGTCCTTGTTCATCACCTCTTCCAGGTCGCCTTTGGACAGATATGGTTTAAGTTCCTCTTCCAATGAAGAATTCTGTTCAGGCGGTCGGATGCCCCATTCTGTATTCGTCTTGTGGCTACTCGTCGTTTCCCATTGCTTTCGATTACGCATGGCGTATCTTAATGTCGTCATCCATGCGATGTGCCGATAAGTCAACACTTTCACTTCTTCCTTTATTGTCTCATTTGAAACGCTCTCTTTTGCATGTTCATCAGTAAGCATATCTTGAACAAATACACCAAAAGTGCGAGAAGTGTTGACTATACCGCCCCAGATTTTCCTAGCCTCCCATATACGTCCGTAAACTGCATTGTTTTGAAATCCAATAACGAATGCCACTGCTGTACCTATCAAGGCCATTGGTGTCCATGGAATTCTAAACCAATCCATATCCAGGAAATAAAAGCAGGAAACCCATGTAATAATTATGAAGGTGAACCAAAACGTTTCAAAACGTGTCCATCTCGCCATGTCGATTATTCGATATACTTTCCCTGTGTACATAGTATTGGTTAGTAATTAACACATGGCCACAAAACGTGTGCGTTCAAATATAATTCATTGTGACATTTGCCGAGAAGAAGTTATTAGTGCACTTTGCAGATTTATTTAAGCAAAAAACATTTTGTTTCGTTATTGTCAGCGGCTGGCGTCTTTTGCATCCATAATCCATCATACACTGCATTGGGTTATGCCGTGCGGCGCTTACAGCGTATGTCCTGACTTCCCAACTATTATCGGTGATTTCTTTTTTGTTAGACTCGTGCTCAATTCTTCAAGCGATACGCCCTTCGTTTCAGGCATAATCAATGCAACAAAAAGCAGTTGGAGTACCATCATAAAAGCAAAAAAGGAGAAAACTACCCCCGCACCAATGGTGGAAAAAAGAAAAGGTATCATGGAAGGGACAACAGCGGCCAGGATCCAATGAACAGAACTACCAAACGACTGGCCTGAACCCCTGAGGTGGTTTGGGAAAATTTCAGAAATAAAAACCCATATCACGGTGCCTTGCCCTATTGCATGGGCCCCTATGAACATGAACAGGAATATAGGCATTGCCATTCCTCCCCAGCCAAAGAAAAAGCCCGAGGCTACCAGGGACAGGGAAACTATATATCCTGCTGAGCCTATATACATGAGCTGTTTTCTGCCCATCCGATCGATCAAATTTATACCGATGAGTGTGAATATCATATTGGTGACTCCCAGACCAATACTGCTCAATAGGGCGGAGCTTTCACCCAATCCCGATTCAGCAAGAATTCTTGGGGCATAATATAAAAAGGCATTTATTCCCGATAATTGATTGAAAAAGGCCATTAGAAATGCCAACATCAATGGAAACCTGTATTTCTCAATAAAAATGTTTTCATGAGCGACCGTATTCTCCATCTCCTCTTTAATCTCCGTTATCAATATTGCTGGGTCCTGATCTGGATTAATAATCTTCAATACACGCATCGCCTCCTCAGTACGAAATTTGGTCAACAACCATCTTGGGCTTTTAGGTACTGTTAACGCGAGGATAGTATAAATGGCTGCCGGAATTGCTTCTACCCCAACCATCCAACGCCACGCATTTTCACCAATATCATTTAAAAGATAGTTTGAGAGAAATGCGATTAATATACCGAATACAATATTAAATTGATATAGTCCAACCAACTTGCCGCGGTTCTTTGCAGGAGCAATTTCTGATATATAGGCGGGTGCTGCTATCGTGGATGCTCCCACACCTAAACCACCGATAAATCTAAAAATAGCAAAGGTTATTGGGTCATTGGCAAATGCGGATCCAACTGCGGAAATGGTGTATAGTACACCAATCCACACTAAAGTCTTTTTTCGTCCAATTCTGTTTGTAGGAATCCCCCCTAGTAACGCGCCAACGACAGTTCCCCAAAGGGCCATTCCAATAACCACCACGCCATGAAATACATCCGAAGACCCCCACAAGGCTTGTAATTTTTTGTCGGCACCCGATATCACTACGGTGTCAAATCCAAAAAGAAATCCGGCGAGCGCAGCTGTGATGGACCAAATCAATATTTTTCTCATATCCGTAGTTTATTAGAACTGAAATATAACGATTACTCTAACTTTATTGTAGCTAAATTCAATGGATCCATGCTATTACCAATTTCTAGTCTTTTAAGGTATCTTTTGCATTCTCCTTCACCCACAACAAGCAGGTGTCGAAATCATCAAATATTTGCGCAAGCGGGATCAAGTCAGGAATTATATCAATCCGTTCGAGCATATATCGGGGCTGTTTTGTAGTATTTACCAGTAATACTTTTTTATTTTTTTTCACCAAATCAACCAAGACGTCTTCCAATGCATATAACCCTGATTGGTCTATATACTGCATTCTTCCCATTCGGATAATGATAGTGGAAGCAGTTTCCGGGATTTTTTGAGCCAACAGTTGGAAATCACTGGCAGAGCCAAAAAAAAGCGGTCCCTTAATATGCTTTAAGAAAACTTTGTCTTTTAGGCGTGCAGGGAAATCTAATTCATCCGGCCAGGATTTTTCTTTTAGTGGTTTTATGCCAGACCGTTCGGCTGTGATATCGCCAATATTCTTCATGAACATCAATGAGGCGATCACTAAGCCGATGCCAACAGCAAATACTAAATTCCAAATGCATGCCAATACTAATACCACCAACATTATTAACACCTCAGGACGAGGTATATAAGGTATTGCTTTTAGTCCTTTGTAGTCCATGACACCAATACCCACAGTGATCAAAATACCGGCTAAAACAGCAGCAGGAATTTGAGAGGCTACTGGACCAAAAGCCAATAGTACAACAAGCAGCATTACACCTGACGCCATACCAGACAGCCGGGTCTTTCCTCCAGCATTGATATTGACCACAGTGCGGATCGTAGCACCTGCACCTGGGAGGCCTCCAAAAAAAGCACTAATACTATTAGCGACACCCTGACCAATCAATTCTTTGTTGGGATTGTGTTTCGTTTTGGTCATGTTGTCGGCTACAACCGAAGTCAACAAAGAATCAATAGCCCCCAAAAGCGCTAATGTCAGCGCCGTGAAAAAATAGGGGACAATGTTGTCAATACTGAAACCTGTTATGATACCTACATTTGGTATAGGCAATCCAGTTGGTATTTCTTCAATCGGTCTGTAATGCAAGCCAAACCCAAAAGCAATACCTGAGATGACCAGAAGTGCGACTAACGTACTTGGTACTTTTTTAGTAATCCGCCTGAAACCGTAGATTATAAAAATAGTGCCTAATGTTAAAAGCAGTTCTAACCAATTAATATTTTTAATGGCTATTGGCAATACTTTAATTGTGCCAATGACACCCGAAGCCTCAGTACTTGCAAGGGTTTGCGATTCCCTCAGAATTTGTTCTGGGGTGATGTGTTCTGCTCTGTTAATCGTTTCTTTAAAATCTTCAAGCACTAAAATCCCATCTTCGATCTCCTCATGTAATAGGTTATCTAAAATAATCTCTTCGGCATATGGCTTAAATTGATCAACAAAATCGACATCCTCTTTGGGATAATAACCAATAGCGGGAAATATTTGCGTAAGCAAGATGATAATACCAATGGCAGTCATAAATCCAGAAACCACGGGGTAAGGAATGTACTTGATATATTTTCCCAGCCCGATAACGCCCAACCCAATCTGTAATAATCCGGCCAACAGAAACACGGTCAGGATAACGGGCAATGCCTTATTGACGTCACCATCAGAAATTGCGACAATTCCAGCGATTACCACCATACTGACTGCAGTCATCGGCGCAGTAGGTCCTGATATTTGAGTAGTGGTGCCACCAAAAAGGGCAGCAAAAAAACTGACAAAAATAGCCCCATAGAGTCCGGTACTTGGACCTAATCCAGAACTTACACCAAATGCCAAGGCTAATGGCAAAGCGACTATTCCGGCTGTGATACCGCCGAATAGATCGCCCTTGAAGTGAGAAAGATCAAAATCAAATATGTTCTTCATTTGTTAGGTTCTCCTTATACTAAAAACGGGGTTGCCACAAAAGCGTATTGCCCACCGCCAGGTAACGACTTTACTATTTTGTGTCCTTCCAGGAATGTTTAGTATATGGTAGGTAAGGCAGTAGCATCCGAAAAAGCTTCAATACTGCGTTTAGCCACATCGTTGTATTTTTGTTTTTGAATTTCGTATTATTGAAACCAAATCAACGTTTTTGCGGTGTCCTAAATAGGACTAAGCACTTCTGAACTAACGGATACCTTAGATACTATACAACGTTAAGGGTAGGCTCTTTTTAAAATTCGGCAACTAGTGTTAAGTTCTTGCTGGATATTGTTCCAGCCTTATAGCAACCATACCAATCACCTGGCATTAGGAATGTTCACCATTTCTTTTTCAGCGTTCATTGCATCCTGTTTTGATGCCCAATAGACTATGTCTGTAAAACTCCCGTCACTGTTGGAGTGAATTTCCCATTTTATAAATCCAGATAGGTTTTTCATCCAGTCTGCCACAATTTGTTTCGCAATTTTTGTTAGATCTTCTTTTGAAATGTTATCCGCTAATTCATAGCTAATAATGTCCTTATACATAATGCTCTATTTTATTTTCTGACATCTCAATTGCTTTTCGCTTGCCCGTAATGTTTGTGGATGCGTCCGTCCAGACTATTGATGTACTAAACTGTCCCAACTATTCCGTCCGCATGAATGAGAACGTCACTCGCAATAGTTAGCTTTTCCCGAATGTAGGAAATAGTTTACACAATGGGAAATTGATGGATCACGCGGGTTCTTTTATGATAGTGGTAACAATACCAGATTATGGATAGCATGACAGTCCATGACTTCTATTGGAGAATTGAGAATACGTTCCTTGCCATGATAATGGAATAGCAGCGTTCCGTATCCAGGAAAAGCCTGACCATCACTTTCGTTTTTAACTGCTGGGTTTTGCATCTTTTTCTGCATTTCGCCTAAAAAGTTTAGGTGACGATTGATGCCATCAACATGGCTTCATTTGCTTTAAGGCTCAGGCTCGCGGTTTCGCGTAAGCGGAAGATACATTCCATCCGATGACAAGTTTCCAGGTTCTATATGTAGGTTTGTGAAAAAATGGGTTCGGCGGGAGAATTTTAAAGAACGGAGCCGCGGGCCTATTTGACGCATCTTTCAACATAATATCTCTTTTGAAATATTGAGTATAACTTTGTTAAAAGCGTATTGGTAATCCCAAATACATAAGCAAATAATATGACGAAGCGCCATTCACCCTGGACGTTGGTAGCAATGTTATGCGCAACGGGAACAGTAAGTTATATGTGCCGTGCGAATTTGTCTACCACCGGTATTTTGGTGATGGAAGAATTCAATCTCACGCAAGTGCATATGGGATGGATTATCAGTTCCTTTTTGTTGGGTTATGCGTTGTTTCAGATTCCTGCTGGTTTACTTACTGATCGGATTGGAGCCAAACGCATTTTAACATGGGCAGTATTTTTATGGGCAGCGCTCACCATTATGCAGTCTGTAGCCGGCAGCGGGATCTTACCCATATCCGCTTCCGCAGTAACATTGACTTTATTTGTAATCTTTCGCTTCCTTCTCGGCGTGTCCGAGTCTCCAACGTTTCCCGCGGCTGGCCTGGGGGTATCGCGCTGGATACCGCCTCAATACAGGGGTCGTGCTAATGGAATCGTCATTGCCTCAATTGGCCTGGGGTCGGCAATTACCCCCATTCTCGTCTCCAACATCATGGTGGACTGGGGATGGCGAATTGCCGTGTTAGCTACTTCGGTCCCCGCTTTAATTGTCGCCATGCTATGGTTAAGAATTCGCGTGCCCGCGATAGCAGTAACGGAACCTGCGAACAAGATCATCGAAGCTGAGGTCCCTGCACAAGAAAAGTCAGCATTGCGCTCGCGTAGTTTTATTTTATTGACACTAAGTTATACGCTCGAGGGTTATGTCGCATACATTTTTGTGACGTGGTTTTATATTTACCTCGTCCAGGAGCGACACTTTGGTTTGCTCACGGGGGCGTGGATGAGTAGCCTGCCGTGGATACTGTCCATTGTATCCATTCCACTTGGCGGTTTGATCTTTGATTGGCTGATCGCCAGAAAATTACGGAGCGCTTGGAATTATCGCCTTGTTCCTATCCTGGGTCTGGCGCTATCGGGTATTTTGATTTCAATGGGTGCACATACTTCGAGTCCTATCGTGGCAGCAATTTCACTGGCCTTTGCTACGGCATTCATCCTGTGTATCGAAAGTCCTTTTTGGTCGGTGATGATTGGCATTGCGGGGCGGCAAAGTGGAACGGGTGGGGGAATTATGAATATGGGGGCCAACATTGGCGGATTTATTTCTCCAACGCTGACACCGCTGATTGCAAGTTATATAGGTTGGGAGAACGCATTGCATGTGGCGGCGTTACTTGCGATGATAGGAGCAGCCCTCTGGCTGGGAATTCATCCAAATGTGTCGAAAGCAAATCAGATCCGGGAGGTTTAGTTAACAAGAATGTACCAAACAATAATTATCTTGTGATTACTACCAGTATTTGACAAGGATGCAAAAAGAATATGCAGTACAGATGGCCAGTTCTAATCTTCGTTTTGGAGCCGGAGTGACCCAGGAGGTGGGAATGGATTTGGCTGATATGGGTTTACGCAGAGTCCTGGTCCTTACGGACAAAAATCTAAAAGATTTACCACCAGTTCAGACAGCGTTGGCGTCATTGCAATCGGAAAAGATTGAATATGATTTGTACGACAATGTGCGGGTAGAACCCACGGATGTATCAATGAAGGAGGCTATTGATATTGCGGTCGCGGGGAAATACGAAGGTTATGTTGCGGTAGGCGGTGGCTCTGTAATTGATACGGCAAAAGCTGCCAATCTTTATGCGACATATCCTGATGATTTCTATGCCTATATCAACGCGCCGATTGGTTTAGGTAAACCGGTGCCAGGACCAGTGAAACCCCTTATAGCCATCCCCACCACTGCCGGCACGGGCAGTGAGACTACAGGAGTTGCCATCATGGACCTGACCGAAAGAAATGCTAAATCGGGTATTGCCCATCGCTTTTTGAAACCAACTTTGGGTTTGGTTGACCCGGAAAATACAAGAGGAATGCCCCAGGTGATAGCTGCTTCCTCAGGTTTAGATGTACTCTGTCATGCCCTGGAGTCTTACACAGCCGTCTCATATCTTGAACGATCCCGGCCAGAGAGACCAATCAATAGGCCGGCCTATCAGGGAAGTAATCCTATTAGTGACATCTGGGCTTTAAGGGCCATTGCGTTGACTTCAAAGTATCTTGTGAGGGCAGTGAGAGACGCAAATGATGATGAAGCGCGAAGCAATATGATTTTAGCGGCAAGCATGGCCGGAATGGGTTTTGGCAATGCCGGAGTTCATTTGTGTCATGGGATGTCTTATCCGGTTTCAGGCATGGTCAGAAATTACAAACCAGAAGGACTTAATCTCGATCATGCAATTGTACCGCATGGTATGTCAGTAATTCTCAATGCTCCGGCCGTATTTAGGTTCACAGGTCCTGCTTGTCCTGAGCGGCACCTGACCGTTGCTGAATTGATGGGCGCTAACATTTCTAATGTTGTGAGCCCTGAAGATGAGGCCGGAGAAATCCTGGCAGATCAGATTGTCAGGCTAATGAAGGCGTTGAATATTCCCAATGGGTTATCTGCGGTTGGGTATATTGAAGATGATATACCAGCACTTGTTGCGGGCACGTTACCGCAACACCGCGTTACTAAACTTTCACCCAGAGAGGCAAGCCCTGATGATCTGCGTGCCATGTTTCAGGATGCCATGGTCGCCTGGGATTAATGCATCACAATCTTAGAATGTATAAAAATAATAGCCGGTTTCGCAACAAATTCAAGGGTTGTAGTCCGCTTCCACTTTCTTGTACCTTGAAAAGTATAAAGCCGCAATCGGCTACTTATTTTCGAATTATCTGAACGCGGAATTATCTATCATCCAAATGATCCAGTTACGACCATGTTTCACCTCAATCACTGCAGTGCCGAGGATTACTATGGACGAGTAAGATAACCAAATAGCCAGTACGAACCTGCCTTCATTTGCTTTTAAGCTCCTGCTCCCAATTAACGATTACTTTGATTACATATTCTGGTCCGTTTCCAAGATCATCAAGTCCAAGAAATCGGTCACCATCGGGGTGAATATCAAATCTGCCAAATTTAGTAGAACCACTATAATGCCTGGTGAAAAAATCGGGGAAGAGCGCTTCCGCTTTTTCTGCAGAAAACGTCGGTTCTGTTCTTACCCTGACTTGCCACATATAGCCTCCTCCAACATAATAAAGTGCCTTCATATCGGGTGCCCAAACCGGATTAGATCCTACGTCCAATGAAATTTTGGAAGGCAGACCGGGGCCCGGAAAAGGTGCCACATAGACCTGCATGATTCCGGTGTTATTAGACATATAGGCTAACCATTTTCCGTCTGGTGAAATGGCAGGAAAAACTTCCCATCCTGGAGTATTTATGAAATCCAGTTCTTCGTATGTTTTATTCACTACATCATAGTAGCCAATATCAGAATTTGCCGATAGGAATAGATACCGTCCGTCGGATGACATGTTTCCAGCTTCGAGATGTTGCCCTGGTTTCAGGTCAAACTTCCGCAGCTGGTTGGGCTCATGGCTGAGGTCAATTGGTTTTTCAAAGATTTCTCTATTTCCCACTTGGTATATTAGGGATGTGTTGTCGGCAGATGTTCACCAATATCAAGATTCTCCTGACTAGAAAAATTACCGAATTCAGTTTCCATTGTTATTTGCAGGCTTTGTAAAAAGTGACCCCCCGGAAAGTAGGGGGGTGCAAAAATTCTGTTTGAGACACAGCACATAACGCGTGCCAATTCTTAAAAAATAATTCTTGCTGGTTTGAATTTGAAATTCAAAAAATATATTACGTTTGATTCATAATGTCGGTAGCAGCTGCCAAAGAGATTGGCCATTATTAAACGTTGACAGTAATTTGAGCAGGCTGACTGCTAAGCGATGTTGAAACTTACAATTTATTCTTGTCGTAATTGAAAGGAATCTTCAATGGAATTCATTGAAGATACTTTGTTGAACTGTGGATTTCAGTTACACACTAAATTAGTACTCCTCACTCAAGAGTGGGGAGTACTGTTGGCACGCGTATCTTTTAAAATACTAATTAGCTACCAATGAAAACCCCCGCACTTTGCTGTCTAGTTTGTTTGCAGTTAATTCTTTCGTTCAGTGGATATAGCCAAACAGTGAAGGAGCCGAATTTTGCCAGCCCCAACGCTGCTTCATTGGGCAAGTACGCCGACATCCCAGTTAGCTACCACACCGGTGTGCCTGAGATTTCTGTCCCGATTTATACAATTCAGGAGGGCAGCCTGAGCGTGCCTATATCGCTCAGTTACCACAGTTCTGGAATCCGGGTGGATGAAGTCGCCAGTTGGGTTGGTTTAGGCTGGAGTTTAAATGCGGGTGGCATGATAACACGGACTGTACAGGGTGGGCCGGATGAGGGTATAGTCTACGGGTCTTTAGGTGGCGGCGGCAATTCACCGTACCAGCGGTGGGGCTGGTACAAAAATTATGGAAGGCAACCAACTCTAACAGCCTGTGGCCCAACACCTCTCTTAACCACTAACAATAGTACGGCTCCGTGGAACGGTGGATGCGCCACTCTTTATTGGGAGGCTGCAAATGGATATGTGGATTCAGAACCTGACCTCTTTACATTCAATTTTGGCAGTTATTCAGGTAAGTTTTTCTTCGATGAAAGTAGAAAAGTTCATATGATACCGGAATCTGATTTGTATATAAAGCCTGTCAATTCGCCTTCTTTTTTTTATGCTTGGATGATAATTACGCCCGATGGCACAAAGTATTTTTTTGGGGGATCGGCAACGGAAATTTCATGGTCGGACCCGGCGGAAAACAGCGGCAACAAGCATGTTAATTCCTCAACTACTTGGTATTTGTACCGAATAGAGTCCGTCAATGGGGAAAACTGGATCAATTTTGAATATGCTGATGATACCTATTCATTTGGTAATCGCGGAGGAAACAATGTGGCGTTCCGCGAATTTACTTATGCGCCCGGTGGTGGTACAGATCCTAAGCAACCAGGAGAAGTATTGGACGTTGGAAGTATCATTCAGGAAGGCGGTATTATTAATACAACACTTGTCGATGGCAAGCGGCTTACGAAAATCACAACTAGTTCTGGGTACACGACAATAGACTTTACCACGTCTGCCTCGGCCAGAGAGGATTTGACTCGTTATTACCTCAGTGGCAGTATCCCGATCTATGATGTGAACGCAGCGAACACTTTATCAAAGAGCCTACAGTTCATCCAAATCACCACGCCTTCTCTCTGTAAGAAATTTGAATTGTCGCAAGATTATTTCCCGTCTGCCAATTGTACAGGTTGCGCAAGTAAGGGTTTTGCCAGTTTCATCTTCGATCAAAAGCGGCTTCGGCTAAACTGGGTACAGGAGTCTAGTTGCACAGGTGATTTGTTGCCTTCATACGAATTCACATATGATTCACAACCAATACCACGAAGGTATTCTTTGGCCAAGGATATGTGGGGATACTACAATGGCATAGAGGCGAATAAGGGGTTATTAGAAGCCTTTTCAAATCCGATGCTACCTGGTGTGTCCTATACCACTGGAAACTACCGCCCTGTTGATGAAAGCAAGGCTAAGGCTGGCATATTGACTAAGATAAAATACCCGACGGGAGGAACGAGTGAATTCGCGTACGAGGCCCATAGAGAAGGGGATCTTACGCCAGCACTTGGCGGTTTAAGAATCAAAACATTAACCACGACTGATAATTTCGGGAACAGCACAATTAAGAATTTCAAGTATCCGTCCGGAACGCTTTACTTAAATCCCGCCAATTACACAAATCACTATCCTAATAATAATGATAACTGGACGAACTCCTTTCTGGGAGGTTTTGACTTCAGTATTATTCACTCCTCAAACCCAATTCCTCCGATGTGGTCCACTCAGGGGTATCATATTGGCTATACTAAAGTAAGGGTTGAAGAACCTGGAAATGGTTTTACCATTTTTAGATATTTAAACACAAGTCCAACCCTGGTTAACCCAGCTAAATATCCATTTGAAGCTTCTGTCGCAGCTATAGGCACATCAGAACTTGTTAACCAATCATTCCATGTGGAAGGCACGATTGACGAGAATATTTACGTTTCAAATACGTCAATGACAAACCAATCAACAAGTACGTCAAATGCGTTGACGGTTAGGCGGGTGCAGTTGGTGAATTGTATCAATTGCACCTCAATTCCCACAGATTTCGGGATTTGGATGGACTACCCAATTACGACCTACCGTTTCAATTTAACAAGCAAGACTGAAACTCGTGACGGTGTAAGTACAACCACAACCTATACCTATGATACGAATAATAAGCATAATAATCCGAAGACAATTCAGTACACTAGTAGTACAGGGGTTGCTCATCGGACGGATATAACATATCCTAGCGACGCCGGTTCGGGAGCACCAGCCGCTATGTACGATTCGGCAAATGCTAATTTTAAAAACATCCTGAACGCTGCTATTGAGCAGAAGAACTATGTCAACGGAACATTGTCGGAAAAGACCACCAATACATACAGCCAATATGGTTCGCTTGTCTTATTAACCTCGACAAAATCCTATCCGACGGGCACCACGGCCTTTGTTGAAAATCAATATGAATATGATACAAACGCCAACCTTGTCAAGGTGGTGAAGAGCGACGGGGTCAATAGTGCCTTTTTATGGGGATATAATAATCAATATCCCATTGCAGCGGCAAAGAATGTTCTTCTGTCGTCCGTTACAAATGACAAGACTATGGTGA
Organism: uncultured Bacteroidota bacterium; assembly: GCA_963714945.1. Classification (GTDB taxonomy): domain Bacteria; phylum Bacteroidota; class Bacteroidia; order Cytophagales; family Cyclobacteriaceae; genus Chryseolinea. The sequence continues at coordinate 102,717 of CAVQQL010000008.1, forward strand.
TTGGTACGGCAGTATCTGCAAATACTTCGTCGTGTACAAACCTTACCGGAAGCCTTACATTGACGGATGCACAAACGGTGACATTTAATCCATCGGTGCAACTCAGCGCGGCTGGTTTGTGGATAAAGCTAACAATGAAGGATGCGAGCGGAACGGTCAAATTTGGCCCGAAGCAGTACACTACCGCGGGCAACTACAATGAGAGCGTTGCACTTCCGCCTGGCACCTATTCCTTTTGCTATGAAGCCGGAAATTTCCCAGTCCCTTACACTGGGTACAGCGCCATAAATTTTACCGTGAATTATTTTCTGGGTTATCGAAGGAACATTTTTCACACAAGCTTCGAGGATAATGGCGTTACGAATACAAGCCCCAAAACAGGCTCGAAAGTATGGAGCGGTACATACGGAGTCATTATGCCAAATGTTAATGGTGACTACATGTTGAGTTATTGGAAAAAGCAAAACATTGCCAATGCCCCGTGGGTGTACCAGGAACAGCCAATTACAATTTCAGTACCAAACACTGCAGATTACGTAATCGGTCAATCTGGATATTTCATTGATGAAGTGCGGCTTTATCCCAAGAATACGCAGATGTCCACCTATACCTATTTGCCCAGTATTGGAATTCAGAGCCAGACGGACCAGAATCAAATTACCGGCTACTACGAATATGACACTTCGGGAAGGCTGAAGTTGATTAAGAATGACAATGGTGAAATTGTGAAGGTCTATAACTATAGCTATCAGATAAAATAACAGCATATGCCTAAAACTTTTTTAAGAATGAAATTTCTTGGTCTGTTGGTTCTGCTTCTAATGGCACTTGTGCAATTGAGCCAGGCTCAGACAACGGTAGCAGATGTTGAGAAATACGCTGAATTTCCGAATGGCGCCGATATGTTCTTTGAGTATATCAAGAAGAAAGTGCAATACCCTGATGATGCTCGCAAGGACAGTCTAACTGGGGATGTCCACGTTGAATTTATTGTCGGCGTGAAAGGAGACATTATTCCTGAATCTATCAAAGTAGTAAAGGGACTATCACCATCGTGTGATGCGGAGGCGGTTAGGGTGATCAAGGACGCTCCTAGTTGGAATGCGGCAACATCCAAAGCTGCTGCCATTGAACAAAAAATAACGTTTCCGGTAAGTTTCGTTTTTCAATGATGCCGCACATTACCCAACCAGTACTTATGCATAGATCCTTAAACCTAATCCTTAGTCACAAATGAAAAATCGTTGTGTTGTGTCTAATACCTGCTGCGATAAAATTACGCTCATCGGCAATCTAGTTTCAAAAAGGATTGTGGCCGCTTTAATGTTGGTGCTTGGAATAGCATCTGTAGCAAGTGCCCAAATGGTACAACGCGTCACTGGATCGGATTGCATTGGGTCCAATAACGTGTTCGTGCTTATGGGCGCGAGTTGTAACACCGTCTATTGGAATGTTAGTGGCAGCAATTACACAATCATAAACCAAAGTTCCACCTCTATTACAGTGAAGTGGAATGTGGCCACGCCAAACGCATTTGTTGTAGCAAATTTTTCTGGCTGCACCACTTATCCAAGTAGTGGTAGCGCCTATTCCCCCTCCTTAAATATCAATACGCCTGTAGCCACCACTAACCCAACGGGGACGCTTAAGATTTGTTCGACCTGTGTCCAGGCTATCACGGCCTCCCCTTCAGGCACCGGTTACACGTACATTTGGAGGGTGGGCGGAACAGTAATTTCAGGGGCTACGACGAATGTATATACAACGAGTACGCCGGGCACTTATTCTGTTGATATAACCTACAATTATTGTACAGGTAGTTCTCCGGCCTTATCACTTACCAAGAATGCTGCGCCTGTGGCGAATCCAGGTAGTAATAAGACCATGACCTTGCCTACGAACAGCGTTACACTTAATGGATCTGGCAGCGATAGTGATGGTTCGATATCAAGCTACTTATGGACAAAGACCCAAGGACCCGCTGCTACACTTTCCGGACAAACAACCGCGAATCTTGTGCTCACAAATTTGTTAGCGGGCAATTACATTTTCAGGTTGGCAGTAACGGACAATTTTGGCGAGGTATCGACGGCGACAACGAATGTGTCAGTCTACATACCCAATAATTATAACAAAATTCAAGAGGTTTCTGTATTAGTCCCTGCAAAAACTACCGAAGCTCAAGTAACAAGCCTGGCAATTGGCCCTAAACAAGAATCAACCCAATACTTTGATGGAATTGGCCGTCCAATACAAACCGTTGTTACTAAGGGGTCACCTGGCAGCTTGGATATCGTCCAGCCAGTTGTCTATGACAACCTGGGTAGGGAAGGCAAGAATTACCTTCCCTTCACAGATGGCAACAATGGTTATCTAAGGCCAAACAGCCAAATCATCAATGGCGCGGGCGATTACATCGGAGTTGCTCAGCCTTTTTATGCAGCCGGGAGCAATAATTTGATCGCCGATGATAGCCGTCCCTACGGAGAGACAGTTTTTGAGCCTTCGCCTCTAAATAGGCCGGATAAATCATATGGCCCTGGTTTGGACTGGAGTTATGCCGTGGGGGGAAACAACAAGTATGTTAAGTCTGAATACCTCAAGAATCAACACAGTGTTACTGGCAGTATAACCTCAGAAAAAATCATCGCATGGAAAGTTTCCGGCGCCGGGTTGCCAGTTCGCGTTACCACCTTAACCGGTTATGTGGAATCAGGTGGATACTATAGCTCCAATCAGCTGTCCGTAAAAGTGACGACTGATGAACAACTTAATGCAGTGAGAGAATATGCTAACAAAGATGGACAGATCATCTTAAAAAAGGTCCAGGCAATAAACCCTTCCAGTAATTTGAACAGCGCGAACGACTGGGCATTAACTTATTACGTCTATGATGATCTTGGAAATCTTAGATTAGTGCTACAACCGGAATTAAGTAAGAAAATACACAGTGGTGCGGATACTTACTTGGTTACGGCAACTGACCTAAATAACTATGCCTTTCAATATAAGTATGATGCCAGGAAGCGAATGAGCGAAAAAACTGTGCCTGGTGCTGGAGTAGTCTATATGGTTTATGACAGCCATGATCGCCTGGTCTTGACTCAAGATGCCAACCAACGCGCTGGTGCGACCAACGCAATTAAGTACTGGACTTTTACTAAATATGATGAGTTCAACAGACCCATTGCAACCGGGATAAAAGACACAACTACTACCACACAACTTACCCAAGTACAAATGCAGTCCGCCGTGGATACTTACTATTCACTCATTGCTACAACAAAACCCTGGCGCAAGTATGGAGAACAGTACGTTGGGAATGTGGCAGGAAATGTGCACGGTTATACTAACAAGTCGTACCCGGTAGCAACCTCGGGGTCAACCGTTAACCTGCAAAATTATCTTACGGTTAGCTATTATGATAAGTACGACTTCAGGGCATTGTGGACGGGCGATTACACCTATAAGAATGATGCACTTTCTCAAGTCGAGAATGGCGTAACGTATATACAACCCACAACTGAATTTTTACGATTGGTTGGGCAAGTATTAGGGACCAAGTCCAAAGTAATGAGCGGAGGCGTAACGGGTGGCACAGTATGGCTGAATACGATAAGCTATTATGATGATAAGTATAGGGTAGTGCAGGTTCAGGCAGATAATTTCAGAGGAGGACTAGACCGCGTTACAACCTTGCTTAATTTTGCAGGGCAGCCGCTCAAAAGCCAAACTACGCACGTTTTTACAACGGGTTCTCCAAGCGTGACTATGTACCGGCGCATGGAGTATGATCAAAGCAGTCGACTCATTAGGACGTATCACAAGTATGGCTCACAGCCAGAAATACTATTAGCATTGAACAGTTATAATGAACTTGGACAACTAGTTGATAAAAAATTGCACAGCACCGTAGCCGCCGGAACGGATGCTAAACAATCGGTCGATTACCTCTATAATATTCGTGGTTGGCTGACTAAAATCAACAATAGTGATGTCAGTACGATTGCCTCTGGAGATATTGTGAGGGATTACTTCGGTATGGAGCTTGGCTACAACACTTCCATAGGTACTGGTAACACTGGTGCCTTTAACGGGAACATCTCAGGAATCAAATGGAGCGTGAACCAAGGCTACAGCGCCATGAAGGAAATGGGCTACAATTATTCCTACGATCCAATGAACCGGCTGCTGACTGCAGTACACAAACAATCGAGCGGCGCATGGGTAGCAGGGCAATTTGATGAAAGTGGTTTTGTTTATGACCTCAATGGCAATATTAAGACATTGACCAGAAAGGGTGATGCCGGAGTGCAAATCGATAATTTGGTCTACAACTACGGTACAACTGCCAGTAACCAGCTATTGTACGTGCAGGATAATACTGCAAATGCGATCGACAAGGCAAAAGGATTTGTTGACGGTCACACAGGCACGACTACTGACTACTCCTACGATGCAAATGGCAACATGACACGCGACCTCAACAAAGGAATAGGGGCCACCTTAACGGACGCGACCAACTTAATAAAATACAATTATCTGAATCTGCCAGAAACGGTCACCAAAGGCGGCAATATCGTGCGTTACATTTACGACGCCAGTGGAAGAAAACTTTCGCAAGTCGTGACTACCGGAACCATTCAGAAGCAAACCGATTATATTGGGGAGTTTGTGTACGAAAATGATGCACTGCAGTTCGTAAACCACGAAGAAGGCCGCATCATGATTGGATCTACCAAGCCTATTGTTTCAGATCACGGAGAAAGTGTATCGACGATGACGGCTACCAATGCCACGTTGGCACTATTCACAAGCACGACCAACGGCGACAAATATATCAAGGTAACCTCGAATGGCACTGCGCGGGGAGGAGTATTGCCGGTTGGAGGGGCAATCACGGTAGTCCCTGGTGAAAAGTACCTGATCAGGGCAAAGGGCTATTCAACCGGAGCAAATCTTATATATGTTGCTGTAAAAGCTGGAGGGGTTGACTTGAACTGGCCTGGTGCGGCTTTACCTCCGAGTGCTGTTACAGAATCTTGGGTGGAACAAACAATCACAATTCCTGCTGGCGCCACGAGCCTGCAAGCTGGCATAACGTGGAATGCTACCACCAATGGTCAGATATTTTATTTGAATGAATTTGAAATCACGCAGTTGCTCACCGTAACGCCAGAATACCAATACCATCTGAAAGATCACCTGGGTAATGTGCGGGTCACTTTTACCAGTAAGAATGAAACAGAGAGCGTAAAGGCTACACTTGAAAATGCCACCGCCAATACGGACCGGAGCAACTTTGTGCGGTATGATAATGCCAAAAGGGTAAATGCAACGCTGTTTGATCGAACCAATGGCGCATCTACCGGATACTCGGAGCGATTAAATGGCTCTACGAACGAGAAATATGGTATAGCGCGGTCAATTGCCGTTATGCCCGGAGATGTTGTCAATATGGAAGTGTACGCTAAGTACGTAGACACTAACCCGAGCAACTGGACCACAGCCTTGAACACCCTCATCGCTCAGATAGCGGCCAACACCGCAGGAGTAGTCGTTGACGGGGCGACCTATACAACCAGCACTTCTTCATTTCCTTTTCCTGGTCTACTAAGTACGGCTGGAAGCACGGGCGGACCTAAAGCTTACCTGAACTGGATAATATTTGGTAAGAATTACAATTACCTCACCGGCGGCTATATGCGTATGTCCACCACCGCACGCGAATATGGCCAGGATGTTGCCCACGAAAGACTTTTCGGTTCTGTGACAATTTCTGAACCCGGCTATATGTATATTTACCTAAGCAACGAAGAGACAACACCCGTGGAAGTTTACTTTGATGATTTTAAGGTTGATCAGATTAAGTCTCCGGTAATTCAGGGGGATGATTACTATCCG
>CAVQQL010000009.1:0-13174 GCA_963714945.1 uncultured Bacteroidota bacterium
TGCCAAAGTGGCGGAACTGGTAGACCCGCCTAAGCAGCGCTTAGGACGGGCAGGCGCGCACAACAACTTCGAAAGAAGGCACACACTATAAGCCAAAGTGGCGGAACTGGTAGACGCGCACGACTCAAAATCGTGTATCTTCGGATGTGCGGGTTCGATTCCCGCCTTTGGTACTATATTATTGGCGTTGTGTTTCATGTTTATGAGATACGGAGCCTATCCAAAACGGAGATTCTTCCAGCATAACCCCGAACTAACAAGACAACCAACCCTACGTGCCTTTCCTTGTCGATTTGGTCTGAAACTTTTTCGGGAGCATACAAGCATGGATAGCGATAGGCGCTAGGAATACGCCGAGATCTTAAATACAGCAACGGGTATGTGCGCTTGAGGTTTGCTGAATACAATTGTCATCACTTTTGTAACAATTGGTTCGTCAAAATTCACATGATTAATAGCCTGATGGTTCGCGTTAGTCTCGTGAATTAGATTATTGCTGTCATCATATATTTTATAATCATGAAGTACAAAATTTACGACCGAATGGGGATGGGGCATATAAATTGACTCCAGGGGATGGTCAAAATCCCCATCGAAAAAAAACTTAAGTCGCTTTATCGACTGCTTGCTTTCCCAGGTTAAGGTTAATTTTGGATGCTCGTCCTTTAAATCAGCTACCCAACTTGTCGTCAACTTATCGGATGATGGTCTTAGATAGCTGTTCTTCAGATAGGCTGCACCATAGACAGCGATGGGAGGTTCAATATCCATGGCTATATTTTTGCAATCAGGGGCTCTTTCGGGAGTCCAAAATTCAAAAGCCTCTATGCCAATGCCTTTCGGAGGTTCTTGCATACCATAGTTAGAAACCGCCTTATTTACTTTCTGCATGGTAGCCATAACTCCGGTAAAACGTTCTTCTGATATCGGAATTCGAACGACTTCGTTCTTCATAAAGCATACATAGACATATCGATCCTTGTCCAATGGTTTATCCAAACCAAAGGTAATCTCTTGCGTTCCCTCTGTCAGCGCAAAAGTATTTGATTGCATCTCAACATCCGGGGTAAAATGTGATGCTTTAGAACTACTTTTCAATTTCACAGTGAGAGAAGTGTTCATCGAAGCATTTATTTTAACGGTAAAATTGTAGCTGCGGTCTGCTGACAAGGGCAGTAATTGTGCGGTACTGAATTCTAGGACCTTCCATGCTCCAGAGGGATTTATTTTGGTGATTCTCAATTCTGAAGAAGCGGAAATCTTGGCCTTTCCAACAAGATCGTCGGCATCCTCAATTGCTAACCTGGGAATACTCAGGCCTTCTTTCATTAGGGCCAGCTGCAACAACGGTATCTTTTCTTTTTCTGCCAAGTCTTTAGGCTTGCAATTGCTTTTAATACACAAAGACGCAGCCATGCCCACGACATGCGCATTTTGTGCGCCGGTAAGCATAACTCTGGTAGAACCAAATGCTACATGCGTAGCGCTAATGATTCTGCCCGCCAGAAACAGGTTCTCAATATCTTTACTGTAAAAACATCTGTACGGTATAGAGTAGATTCCTTTACTGTGCCATTGGGTACACGAACTAAGCTCGCTGTAAATACCATCGGCAGGATGAAGATCCATAGCCCACCCGCCAAAGGATACCCTGTCATAATAATCTCTTTGTTCAACGATGTCTTTTTGGGTGATCATATAATCACCTTCAAACCTCCTGCTCTCTCGCTTTCCAGGTATGGTCCCTACCCACTCCAGCGTTAAGTTTTCAGATTCAGGAAATTTCCCGCTATTTTTCACATAATCCCAAATACCATATACCACTTTCCACAGTTCGAATTTTATTTCTTCTGATTGGTGAACAGTGTCCAATCGTCCTCCGTATTCTACCCACCATAAGTAGCATCCATCTTCATGCAGCTGAAAATTACGGATTCGAGGTAATTCACCTGCCTTATCAATTGCAAACGACGGCGCCGTATAGCCAACAGGTTTTCCGATATCCTTGGTATAGAAATACAGCGAATGGCCCAATAATTCACCATAATCCTCAACATTCGGGGCAAAACCTTCATCAAACTCATCTTCTTTTTCGGCGCCCATTCTAAAAGATGCGCCTGCTTGAAATGCGACGATTCCATCGCCTGAGGCATCACAAAATAAAGGCGCTTCCAGTATGTATGCCGTTCCATTCTGGCTGCAGAATCCCTTTATGCTCTTGATGTTACGGTCGTCAGATTTACGCACTTCATAAACTGCGGTATTTAATAACAAAGTAATATTCTTTTCCTCATATACTTTTTCCAAAAGAATAGTATCAAAAATCAGTGCACTTCCCTGTTTGTTCCGTTTTAGGTTGTCCAATAATATTTCGTTGATGACCCCTCCTTCTCTTGCCCAGCGATTATTGTTACCCATGTGCGATGTTGCGCCCAAAGCCCATAATCGTACTTCGCTGGATGCGTTGCCTCCAAGCACAGGTCTGTCTTGGATCAAAACAACCTTCAGGTTTTCCCTGGCAGCAACTACGGCAGCACAAACGCCCGCCAACCCTCCTCCAGTCACCACCAGGTCCGCCTTTAAGATCAGACATTTATTTTCCCGAGCGCTTTCAAATCCTTTTCTTATCATTTTCTGCTATGTCTAATTTTGTAATTGAATGACCCTCGCCACGGTTTTATTTTCACTTACTGATTTGTTGATTTGACTGCTAGTCTTTTTCTCATTGCCGGATGAATAAAACCCGATGCAATTAATATCAACACACCAATCACTAAAACTATTGCCATGGATTCTTCAGCAATGAACCCTAGAATTACAATTAGGATTCCAACAATAAATAAGGTTACCGCAAGTACTTTAAACCCAAAGGAATTTTGTTCTTCACTAACCGCTTCCTGGGTGAAGTCTTTTGCCTTCAGCTCACAGTATTTCTGATAATCGATGCTATGCCAGTTTCGAAAACTAGCATAGAATTCATAAGTGCCCAATAAAAATAAGGGCAATACCGACCCCAATAGCATTTCATATGCTCTTGACAGTGGCGCTCCCAATGAGTGCGTCGGGAAAAAACTTGAAGGCCACATTGACCGACAGACTCAGAGTTGTAATCCATAAGATAGATTTTCCAGTATGTTTTTTAGAAAAAATGGCCCAAATTATAGGACCATACAAGGAGCATCCAGTAACCGCGCCGACGCTTAGTACCACATTAACAATACCACCTGCGGCTGGCACCGAGAGGGCTACGAGTATAGTGCCGACACCAAATAAAATCGTTGAACCCTTTGCAACATTCATGGTGTGCTTTACCGTAGCATTCGGTCTCAGTACTTTATAAATATCATTGGTAATTACGGAAGCGGCAAGGTTTAACGTGGTGTTCACGGAGCTTGCGGTAGCAAAAACCATTCCTCCTAACATGAGTCCCAGAATTCCCAAAGGCAGCACTTGCTTGCATATTAATAAATATGCGCCTTCATTTTCTAATCCCGCCAACGAAGGGTTCAATACTCTATAGATCATGGGTGGCAGCATCCATAAAAATGGACTGAATAGATAAAGCCATCCGAAAGTTAGCCCAACTTTTTTGGCGTCATTGACATCTTTTACACTTGTATAACGTTGCACATAAGCCCAATTTCCACCGATAAAAATGGTATTGAAAATTGCCATGGCAATAATAAACCACCACGTGTACTCCCCGTTCGTCCATTTGAAAAAGCCATCGGGCACTTTTTCAACAAATTGTCCGAAACCACCCACTTCTTCAAGTGACAGAAACACGACTATAATAACAGCGGCAGATAGAATTACAAATTGCAGTACGTCAGTAATAATAACGGCCCAAAGACCGCCAACTACCGTATAGAGCAAGATCAATATGCCTAAAACAATCACGCAGGAATTGACCGGAAAGCCGGTTGACACATTAATAATCTTTGCGACAGGATATAAAAAAGCGCCGGCATAGGCCATGGACAATATCAATATCAAATAGGTATAGAATCGCTGAACGTTGTTGCCCAACCTATCCCTAACAAACTCGGCGGCGGTAAGGCAATTGGTTTTTCTCCAAGCGGGTGCTATAAAATAGGCCACTAAAAAACCGCTCAAACACATCGTAGTTTGTATTGTGATCGATACCCACCCAAGTTCATAGGCAATCGATCCCACACCACAAAAGTACCTGCCGAGAAGAAACTCATGAAAAGGGATAGGCCGCTCATTGACCACGGCACGGCGCCTCCCGCCGCAAAATATGATTTCATGTCTGCCCCTCGCCTACGAAAGGCCGTCCCAGCCAATACTATTAAAACTGAAAATACAGCTACAACAATGTAGTCTATGGTATCCATTCTTTCAGCATTTATGACAATCGATGCTTCTTTCCCAAAATACCTAATCCGTGGTGCACCGTAACAGTATCGTTCTTCTTACTTGAAATATCTCGTCACTTGATCTTGCTTTTCTTTGTTTTATCGGCACCGAAATGTACTGTATTAATTAGAAGTATTTCATTTTGCGCATTCGATGTTCTTTTCAAAGAAGTACTGGTAATACACAAATTATTTTTGGACGCGCTATTTGTTGCCGCGCTGCATACAAGCAGGAACACCATCCCAACTAGACAAATTGAGGTGGCGCCAAAAAGATATTCTTGTCGATACCGGTATTGCAGGGTTATAGCATAGCAAGCCAAGTTTCTTGATTTCACCTGGCCTCCCCGGCAGCCTGAAAAAGAATTTTAGAATAGGCGTTGATTATACTTGCCCGCAGCGCATACAATGCAAAGCCCAATCACTTGTGAAAAATTTGGCCTTGCTACGACATTGAAATCCTATTTGCTCACACCAATAACACCACAGGCAATTCTTGGCCCGGCGTTGCCCGAAGGCTGAGACTTTAGGTCATCCATATCTTTGTGAAGAATCATCCCCCTTCCAACTATAGAATTACTACCCTCCATCGACATGCCTTTGTCTGTGAATTCCAGGTGCGCGTGTCCATCCGCATCCGCCTGGATGTTTCCCATATCACCTTCGTGTCTTTTCATATCCATGGGTCCGGCGTGCGGCATCGCGCCGGGGTTAAAATGACCGCCGGCTGAAGTTCCATCGGGCGCGCTGCAATCCCCATATTCATGGATGTGAAAACCGTGATTTCCAGGAGCAAGTCCTTCCAAATCAGCAACCACCTGAACGCCGTCAGCCGTCTTTGTGAAGGTAACCTTTCCTTTTGCAGAATTTCCCGCGGTGGGATATAACATGCAAACAGCTTTTTCAACACCGGCACCTACAGTCATATCTTGATCAGTCGGGCTGGTGAAAGAGGGCAGGCCAATGCAAATGAATGCGAGTGACGCTGCCCATAACAATTTCGTTGGTTTCATAGCTTTATCTTTTTAGATGTCATAGGATACAAAAGTCACCCAATATAGGAATCAATCGACAATAGTGTCATGTATTTTGTATTGACTATTTCACTGGTGCGCCGGCACAATGCCCAAATCAACCTATACCCGTCATCCGCATCCAGGAGGGCGCCCTGGCCATCTTGGCTGCAAGGTTCCAATGCAGGATTGGTACGCCCGTCAGTCTCCGGCAAATTACTCCTAAAATATCTTTCGCGTGCCTGCCGCCCAGTAGAGAAAGGCCTTTTGTTTTTCATAATCACTCAGGAGCTTAACTAACTTTGATTGAGAAAGGATTAGCTTTTCCTGCTGGATATTTATTTTGAATAAATCACTTTCGCCATTTTCTAAGTTTATTAGCTCCGCTTGCAGCAGCAGGCCATAGTTGTTGACCATATCTGATTGTTGCGCCATGACCAATCCGTTATTCACCAGCGCGTTGTAGGAAGCATTAATCTGGTTCATTATTCGTCGCTCCGTATAGGCGCGTTCAATTGCCGTGCTTGAGATTTTAATTTTCGTCTGCGCAAGTTTTGCCCGTTCTTTTCTGATGAAAAGGGGAAAGGAAAAGTCAACGCCAAATTTGTAGTCCTCCGCCAAACGAAGAGATGAATTCCAATTCGGGTCAAATGGTTGGTTGAGCAAATAGTAGCTGAGGTCTAATCTGGGTTTCAGGTATTCCGTTGCAAGGCGCCGGTCCACTTCCAGCTGCTTCAACTTAACATCTAACTTCTGAAGTTCCGGATGGTTTACGCGCGCCTGTTGCAGAAGGCTTTCCAATTCCATTCGACTGATAGCCAACATGTCCTGCTGAAGGACAGGCGCAAATTCAACCGATAATTCCAGGGGATTGGCAAGGCTGTCCCAGAGATAGTTGGAAAGTTGGATACCGGAGTTTTGAAAATCTAGAAATGCTTCCTGCCTCTCCACCAGACGCTGCTGAAGGGTAATTTTTGCTTGTATCGTATCGATGGGTGCTGCTTCACCCAATTCATTATTGAGTTTTACCCTTCTGAATATCTCAGCCGCGATGAAGACACTTTGATCATAGAGCCTATAATTATAGTAAGCGTATGACCACTGCCAATAATCTTTGGCGGCTTCTAATAATAGCTTGTTGATTACCTTGACTTGCTCCGCCTCCATCATGTCGCCGAAGAGGCCGGCCTGTTTCAGGGCGGCACGGCGGTCATCGGTGATTAATCCTCTTCCAAGAGGAAGGGAAAGGCCGGTATAGAATTGGCGAAAATTAAACTGATCAGATATATACCGTTCTGGGTTCAGGTAACTTCCGGAATTCCGCTCCACGCCGATCACCGGGTCTACCGGGAAAATGATTGGAAACTTGAGTGACCCGTTGACAACTTTGTAATACTGGGTACCTCCAAAGTCTTTTGAGAGATACTGGACGTCAAGTTTAGGATCGAAATTACCTTTTGCCAGCCGAATCTCCTGCTTAGCGACATCGCTCAGCAAATTTGCCTGCTTTGCCACGGGATGATAGGCAATAACTTGTTGGTAGACATGCTCCAGCGTCAGCGGTTTGACCGTGTCGGGCAGTACAAGCAATGAATCCGTGGAATATTGTCCATAGGACGAGCCTCCTGCAAATACTGCGAGCAGTAGGACGAAAAGGCTATACACTCTCATTATCCAGTATGGTTTCATTTTCCTTTTTGTTCACCTGTGTTCTTGCTGTTGTGCTGAATAGCTTCGTCCAGCGGCTCTTCATAAAGGCTTGGTGGGAAGCCATTGAGCTGTCGCCATATTTCGTACCAGACCGGCACGTCTTCGAGCATCACCCACCCCTTAATTCCTGAGCCGACGCGCAATTGAGATGGCCATCGCTGGTCTTCAGTATCCGGAATAACCAGGATCCTGAATTCTCCCGGTTTAGAGTTTACATAATCAATTACCTCAACGATTCCCCCAAATGTGCCAACGGATACGCTAGGCCAACCCGAAAACTGAAGCGCAGGCCATCCGTCAAATTCAACTCTTACTTTTCTGCCCTTGCTCAGCAATGGCACATCCATGGCTTTCACGTAAAGCTCCACTGCCATATCCGAAGCCTGTGGCATAATGGTGCATACGGCATCGCCCTCTTTGATTGTCTCGCCGATCCCGGCCATCATGGCTTTGACCACATATCCGTTCTGGGGAGCAAGCACCTGATACTGGTTGTTGCGGATTTGCATATTGGCAAACTCGTTCCTGAGTTTAGAAACTACAGCCTGTGTGTCGAAAAGGTCCGCTTGTGTGTTGCTGAGGTCCGACTCGGCTTTGCTGATCTTATCGAGGTATTCTGCTTCCACCCGATCCAGTTCGATTTTCGCGTTCAGATAGTCTGCCTGACTTCCCTGATATTTATACTCGATGTCCTGAAACTTGGTGAGTGGAATATTTCCTGCGGCGAACAACTGCTTATTCCGCTGAAACTGATTTTCTGCATTTTGAAACCTGAACCTTTCTGCTTCCATCTTGGCCCTGGATTGTTCTATTTTGATGCGCATGGCGTCGCGGAGCGCCTTTACCTGCCTGCGCAGTGCGTTGGCCTTCTGCTCTTTGGAGCCGATACTTCCTGTCTTTGCGTTGATCTGCTCCTCAAGCCTAAAAAGCAATTTTGGATCGAAGTATTTCTCCTTCACTTCGCTAATGGTGATAACGGTGTCACCCTTATTTACGAATTGCCCTTCGCGCACATGCCACTTGCGGATTTGGCCGGCGATCACTGCCTCGACGGTCTGCGGCCTGTTCATTGGGTTAAGTGCCGTCATCTTTCCAGTGCCCCTGATGTTTTGCTGCCACGGCAGGAAAAGCATGAGGAAAAAAATGAGCATGATCCCCATTAGCCATTTTGCGAGGATTTTTCCTGCACTGGGGGTCTTCAATGCCCTCAGGGAGTATAGCCTGTCCTGGGGGACCATTTTATCAATTCGCTGTTTCGAAAAATTCAGCATATCGTTTAGTCTAAGTAGTTTGTGATGGAGCCATTGTTAAATAAATCCCTGAATGGCCCCTCTACCTCAACCTTACCATCCCTTAAAACGACGACCCGATCACAGGCGGCCATCACCATCGGATCGTTAGATACTGCCAGCAGCGTCCACTTTTTGTCGACGGCTGTGACGCATTGAATCTGAGAAATCTTTTCCTGTTTCTTCAGACCGTTAAAAAAATCATTCAGAATAATCAGGTGTGGTTTCTTGGCCAGGCATCTCGCCAATATGATTTTGTTGATCATTGAGCTTGAATAACCTTTTCCCCCGCTGACCAGATGTGTATTCAAGCCTTCCGCCAGTCGATTGATTGCGTCATCGGCTCCCACATCCTGGAGCGCCTGCACAGCATCTTCAATGCTTTCCATTGGTTTCCCGATTGTGATGTTTTCAAGAATGGTGCCGTCAAAAATATCTTCGGCTGAAATATTCTTCGCGATCTTGTCACGCAGGTGGGTAAGGTCAAGATCGCGGATGGAGTAGTTGTTAATGGTCACGATGCCCTCAAAGCCACTTTGCAATCCTGCAATGATATTCATTAAAGTTGTTTTGCCCGAATCCCCTGGCCCCGCGATGCAGACTCTTTCGCCGGCTTTGATACTCAGATCAATACCATTGAGGACGTCGTGATTCCCGTCCGGGTAACGGTACTTCAGACCTTTTACGTCAATGGCGTAGCCCCGGCCGTTCGCGCCGTTCTTCGGAAAATCAATACCACCGACCTTTTCCAGCGGCAGATCGGTAACATGAGATATCTTATCGACCGCCGTGAACAAGTCGTATACCACATCCATGTACGTGATGATCTTTTCAACAGCAGCCAGGATCAGGATAATGATTACTTCAGAAGCAACAAATTGTCCGAGCGTAATCTCACGACTCACCACAAGAATGGTTCCCATGATGAGCAATCCACCTGTAACGGCAGCCTTAAACAGGATAATAAACGAAAACTGTGTTACCAGAATGCTGAAGTGCTTTTTGCGATACTTCAAATAGTTGTTTACCGTATAATCGGTTTTTTTCAACGGCAGATCTGTATTGCCTGCCAGCTTGAATGAATTCATGGCCCTGGCCAGTTCTTCAAGCCATTGTGCCACTTTGTACTTGTATTTCGATTCATTGATGGACGACTCAAGACCGCTGGGACCCGTGATATAAAAGATAAGTCCCAGTATGGTGAGGAGGATAATGCTGAAGAATACAAAGAACGGATGATACAGTGATAACAAAAGCAAGCCAAAGAATATCTGTATCGCGCCGGACGAGAGGTCGATTAAAAGCTTTGGGAGCCCTTTTTGAATGGTGAGAATATCAAAAAATCTATTGACCAGTTCAGGTGCATAATTGCCCAGGATGGATTCCATTTTAAGTCTGGGGATTCTGAATGCAAATTCAATGGATGCCTTTGTGAAAATCCTTCTTTGCAGGTGTTCCACCAGGCTGATTTGCGCAATTTGAAGTCCACCGCCCAGGAGCACACCTGCAATAACGATCACAATGAGTACGTAAACAGAACTAAAAAACACGCCACCACTGATGAGTTCGACCGCAGTTTGTATGCCCAGCGGCAGCACGAGGCTCAACAAACCGATAACAACAGAATAAAACAGGATGTAGAGAATATCTTTTCTTTCTGTGGACAGAAGCCTTAGGAATCTCCGAACGGGATTCATCTTCACGCCCTTGAAATCATCTCCAAGCGAGTATTCGCTAATCACGCTTTGGTAAGGGAACAGCACAAAAAAGATAATTTCGCCCTGCTCATTCTTGAAAATGGCTTGTTCATTAAGGTTTGTGGCATCATAAACCTCATTTTGAAACTCGCCCACACTTTTTCTGGAAAAATGCTTATTACGCCGCTGCTGCAATACAGGTGTTAATTCTTCCTCACCCTCCTGAAAGAAAAGGATTTGTCCTTGTTCTTCTTCCTGGAATTTTAGGAATGCCGGAAAGTCCAGCGCATACTCCATGAAAAGCATCCTAATTTTACTGCCAGCCTCCAGCAGGTCACGCTTGAACTCGATGAACTCGCTTCGGCTATAGGTCCGATTATTCGCCTCTACAAAACGCAGTGCTTCCACATCGAGATCGTGTTTTGCGTTTAGGGCTGATTCATTCAGGATCCTTAAGATATGACTGTTGTTCATTTTTCGATTGCATTAATAGTACCCATAACAAATCCCTCAAGAAATATAAAGAGTTTATCATGCAGACGCTTTGATCCATCTTTGAGATCGGATAGCATTGGCAGGTGTTTCACATAGAATATCTGGTGGTTCGCGGCATGCATTGCCGTACTCACAAGGGAGTGTGGAAAAGGATAGCGTGGATTGATTTCCTGCACGATACCCGCGATTTTGTTGCAGGTCTCCTTGAAGGGCGACAACAATCCCGCCTTGTAGTCTTTGTCTACAGTCTTTGTCAGAAAAGTTTTATCAGATTCTGAAATGACAATCCTGTACAAAGCTGCTTCATCGACATATGTTGCAGCACTGACGGTGCTCTTTTTTCCACTAAGCAACAGCAGGCAAATTCTCAGTTTTTCTTCCGGTGTGCTAATATTATTGGTATCATAATCGATCTTAAAGTTCATCAATGTCCAGTACCAATCCACGAGGTAGTGAAGGAGCCGTTGCTTATTAGCAAAATAGCGGTAGATGGTAGGTTCCGTTGTTTCAATCTTTAGGGCAAGCTTCTTAAAGGTAAACTGCTCAAAGCCCATATGATCAATCATCTCCACACTTTTCCGTACAATGGCCTGCCCCATGTCCGTTTTTTGAGGATCCCGGACATACAGCTTATCACTAATACTAAATAGTAGGTGGTTCATAACTCGTAGTAATACTACACATAACGTACGTATTACTTAATGGTTTAAGGATTTGATTAGATTATTTATCAGCCGCAGGGGTTGCAGCGCGTGAAGGAGGGATTGTTTATGAGATTGGGTTTACCGGTTGCAGAAGGACCAATTGCTGTTGTCTGAGCCAATGCTTCAGTTCCTGCACTTCGTCTCTGGAAAGCCAGCGCAGAGATTTTCGGTATTCCTTCCAAAAGAGTCTTCTGTCAAAACTAACCTTGCTGAGAATAATCTTAAAATACGCCAGCATAGTGGTTTTGGTTTTCATGGCATTGGGTTTAATTGTGGGGTAATTAGCCGGGAGCCGGTGATTTCTCGACCCGCCCCCGGTCTTGCTGTCTTTAATCTGACATGAGGAATGGACCTCTACGGCAGCACGCGAGGGAAAGACTTCCAACGCAATCCCACCGCGCTGCCGCCTTCACCGCCCTAGAAAAGATAATTCCAAAGCTGATCAAATTTAAAAGAGAGCACAGCCAGTGCTGTAAAAAGGGATAAGATGATTGTCCATACCAACATATCCTGCCGAAGTGTGTATTTCGATTCCATGACGCAATAATTTTAAAGTGAAAAGAAAAAGAATGTACCCGGCCATCAGGCGGGGCATTTTGCGAAATGGAAAAATCAAATGAGCAGAGAACGGTATTTGAGATAGCGTTGCGAAAGAAAAAATGTGTCTTGTGCCGCTACGGGTTCGCCGCTTGTTGGTTCCTGGGCGCGGAAAGCCGCGGAAACTGAAGGCTGTCTTTCTTTAAGTTGATGAACTGTGGGTGCGACGCATTCCGAAAGGCGCATTGGGACAACCACTTCAGTTTCTTCCACCGAATTGCCTGCGATATACTCTGCTGAAACCTGGAGGGACAACAGCAGCGAAAGTCCGATAAGAATACACCTAGCCATCATATCAAGTATAACATTATAGTTTAATAGTATTACTTTTAACGGCAATAATAATGCATAGTTTCAATTTTGACAAGTTTTTTTTATTTCCGATAGGATAGTGAAGCCAATACCAAGTGCCGGAGGAAGTCTATGATCACTTTTTCATCTTTTACCTGTCCAAAGTCGGTCAGCCGGGGAAGATTGAACATGAAAAAATACTGGTGGTGGGCCATTTCAATGACCGTACTGGTCAAAGAACGGCTATACCTGTATTTTGGATTGATTTCGAGAAAAACTGCTGCAATACGGGCGCACAGATCCTTATAGGGCTTGAAGAGTTGTTGCTTATTGTCTTCCGTAACATGGTTGGTAAGGTACGATTTCGAACCCTCCTTGATCACAAGCTTGTGCAACACCTGGATGCCAATATCCGGACCACCCACCAGTTCAGCTTCCACTTTCAGCATCAAAATATCGAGTATCACATCGAGCTTTTCAAGTGGGTCCTTCATGTTGTTTGTGTGCACAACACACTGATATTCAATCCACTGCCAATACCAGTCCACCAAGTAAAGCAGCAGGCGGTGTTTGTTTTCAAAATACCGGTAGATGCTGGATTCGTTGGTCTTCATTTTAGTGGCGAGCTTTTTGAAAGTAAACTCTTCCAGTCCCATCTTTTCAATCATCACCGCGCCATGTTTCAGGATACTCCGGCCAACTTCGGAAAGCGCCGGGTCCCTCAAAAACAACTTTTCGTTCAATTGAATCTGTATCTGCCAGTTCATATTTATTACTTTCTTCAGGCAAAGTTAAAATTTATCGCATCAATGCGTTCGTTTATCCAGTGAATGTATTCCTTTCAAACTGTTACAGCGATGTGAGGCTGTTGTCTAACGGCCACGACTTTCAATGATTCGCGTGTATCCAGTTGAATTCCGCAGCATAGGGATCGCAAAATTTATCGCTGTGGCGGATGGCGCTTATGAAGATCGTTCCGAATCATAGTATAGCCTTACT
>CAVQQL010000010.1:0-118092 GCA_963714945.1 uncultured Bacteroidota bacterium
CGATTTTAACAACGACTTCATTTTGTCCAGTGCTTCACTTACGCGACTCAACCACTGCAATGTCCTTGCGGATAAGATCAAATCATATTTCTCATTGGGTTGAAATTCAAAAAAATCAATGTGAATCAAATTCATGTTTTTGACATATCGATATTTTTCTTTTCCGCTTAAAATGAATCTTTCAGTGTTATCAATGCCAGTGATTTTTCCTTCAGTCCCAATAAGATTGGCTATATCCTTAGTTATAGCGCCTGTACCGCATCCAACATCTAGAATATTCATACCCTCTTTAATAAGCGGTTTTAGCGTTCTATAATCTTTGTCCAGCGTCCTGTTGTCAAATATTTTCGTTGCATCTTGTCCGTCTCGACTAACTAATTTGTTTTCCATATTCTATCTTTTCCGTCAAATTACTGAATTTCTTGCCGCAACTTTGCCGCCGACACCCGGATATGCACATTGTATACATTGCCTTTATGCCCGGGATTAGCATTTGGAATCAATAATTAAGATTCAACCGCCTCAAGGACTCAATCCTGGAGAAGCTATTTTGGCATAATCGTACTTATAGGGTCTCTTTCCAGGGTTTCACAAAGAAACCAGCCAATTTACCATTAGCATCCAAGACTGTTCGAACCTCAACTTCGGCGTCAGGATTGAATTTTCCTTTAAATCTGTAGATTCCTGAATAAAGTACCATCCGTTGGCTTCATCAATTGATTGAACCTGATATCTTGAAGTTCACCAAGGTACTTTTTCGATTTGTTGGTAGGACTGTTTTTGAAGAGACTCATTTAAACCGGCTACCATCTTTTCCGTGGCTTCCTTCTCTGTCAGTGCATAAAAACCGCCTTCTTTCTGGGCCAAAAGCATTTTCTTTGAAATTGTAGTAGCAAAATCAAGATTGGTTTTGTTAATCTCTGGCGTCATCAACGCGAATGTATTTTGAGTCGGATTGACAACTTGCCAAAGAAAAGGCCAAGAGCGCGAATGTTAAACTAGTCAGATATTTCATCTTCGAGCGTATTTGTTACGCATGACGCTGGCGTACATGGGTATGAAGGCTTGCTAAATCCGAAGGATCACAACGCTGACCAGTACATGCTTTGCGCCTACATCAAATATAGTAAAGAAACTCCGCCACCGCGCAAGCGAAACCCACCATATGACATATACTTAATGTTGTCGGTCGTTGTTTACCACCATTCCCTGGAGACCTTCGAAGATTTCTTTAATCGTATATACATTACAAACACGCCTGCAAAGGAGATCCAGAATACAGTGTCACTTCTGGCGTATTTGTTCATGAAAAAACTCACTCGCGTATAAAGGGCGTTTAATGCCCTTTATGTATTGTTATGAGCTTTTTTTATTCCTTAATATTTTAACAATTCGACTATAAATGATTTCCGCTAAATTCCAGTTATATCCATTAAAGTTAGTTGTATTATTAAATTGAATAACAACCGTGTCCATGTCTTTGTGGTATTTTGCAATACTCTGATAGCCGGGAAGTAGCCCTGTATGTTCATAAACGTAAATTGAAGAATAGATTTCCTGTTCACCTTCATCAAATACAGAACCCATCGTTTAATGCGCGCAAGAATATGCCCACGTCTTCTGCTGTAGCTAGCATTAAACCAGTATCTTCATACTTGAAATCGGTTTCAACACCAACATAATAGCCACTCATTACATCGTCCATATTCACTTCACTAAGCGAACCGAAAGTGTTTTTCAGCCCAAGTGGAATCAAAATTTTCTCCTTGATATATTGTTGGTGTGGATAGCCCAACGTTTTATCAATGAGGTCCTCATATCAACATATAATTGGTATTTGAATAGCCATAATCTTCACCTGGTTCAAAGTCAGCTGGCAAATCCAGTGCGTATTCCAGGGCTTCTTTCTATTTTTTGGTGGTTTTGTCCAATAATCAGGATGGTCCACAAAATTGGGAATGCCACTCCGATGTTGCAGCATTAACTGCAACGTTATTTTGTCTGAATTTTCAATTCTTCCCACAAGTTCTGGAAAGTAATCAGCGAGTGTCTTATCCAGAGACAAACGCCCGTCTTTGACTAATTTTGCAGTCGCAACAGCGACATACAGCTTGGTAATGCTGGCAATCTTGAATAAGGCTTGCGGGTAGGCCGGGTATTTTATTTTTTCGGTCATGCCAACCTGCGGCATAAAACTCCGGTGGCCTCCCAGCTTGGTCCACATAAACAATCATTCCATCAAATCCATGACCAATTGCCTCATCTAACTGTTCTTGAACTGTATCAGGTAGTGGCAATATCCAAGCCTTAACCAAAATCCATGGGACGAAAAAGAGAAACTATCGTTCCAATAAGCAGTGCTATTCTGATAATGCCCTTTGTGTACTTCTTTTCCATAATGTCTCGAACGAAGCCTTTTTAATTTGCTATGCCAATGACGACATTTCCTTTTTTCGTCCCTTATCAACATTCCCGTGAGCGCCGACGATTTCGGAAAGTTAAAAACATTTGGCAAGGATTTGTATGTGCGACTGTGGCGCAATCAAAATGCGTCCAGCTACTCATTACGCAATGAGTCCACTGGATTTGATATCGCAGCTTCAGCAGATTGGTATCCTACAGAAAGTAGCACAATAAACAACATTACAAATGATGTTAAAATGTAAATACTCCAATTAATTTCAGCGTGGAAGGCATAGTCCGAAAAGTATCCTTGAATAAAATACCAAGAGACCGGAATACCAATGAATAAACCGACTAAAACAAGATTGGTAAAATCACTACAAAGCATAAGCAACAGATTTCCAACGGAGGCACCCATCACCTTTCGGATTCCCAACTCTTTGGTTCTTCTCTCCGTAGTGAAGGAAGCCAAGCCAAATAGTCCTAAACATGAAATAATAATAGCAATGACGGTAAAACTTAAAGATAGTTTTCCAATGACGGATTCTGTCTGGTACTCTCGTTGAAAACCTCATCCAGGAAAATATATTCAAACGGGTAATTGGGATTGTACTTCTTGAATACTCTCTCAATTTGCTTATGTTTGTAGTTATGGGTAATTCGCCACCCAACTTGATGAAATAGTGAGCGCCAATATTCTCAGAATACATGAATATCATAGGTTCAATGCCAAACTTCAAGTTATCATTATGGAAATCATCTGTAATGCCGACTATTTTTCCCTTTCCATTCCACATTTCAAGTTCATTCCCTACAGCATTTTCGAGTGATAACCCCATAACTTCCGCAGCCTTTGCTGTTAATGATATAGTTTGAAGCATCTTGACTGTCAATAAAGTTTCTGCCGCTTTGAATTTTAATACTCATCGTTGGAATGAATTCCGCATCACATCGATATATTTTGAAGAGGATGGAAGCGTTATCCGGCTTACCGGCCCAAACCGGGTCTGTTGTTGTAATAGGAATGGTAAATATGTTATTTCCGCCAAAGGCAATACCTTTTACAGAGGGTAATTGATTTAAATCATTTTTGATAGCCGGGTACGATTTCACAATACCCTCATTTTGGTCAACTACGATAATATTGTCTTTTTCAAACCCAAGATTTTTTTCACTGATAAAAACTATTTGTTTGTAAACGGCAATGCTTACGACAACAAGTATTATTGAGGTCGTGAATTGCACTACGACTAGCGATTTGCGAAGCGTATTTCCAGTTAGTCCGAATTGCGTATTCCCCTTCAAAACTTTAACAGGATTAAATCTTGATAAAATAAAAGCAGGATAACTCCCCGCTAGCAATCCGCAAATCAATGTAATACCCAAAATCCCTGCAACGAAAACGGGGTTGCTGAAGTCCAATTGAATAGACTTGGTTGTAACTTCATTAAATAAGGGGAGCAGTAGTTGAACAATCACAATGGCAAATACCAGACCGATGAAAGATAGCAGTAGCGATTCGGAAATAAATTGAACAATAAGGCTATTGGTTTGAGCACCTATTGATTTTCGAATTCCTACTTCGCGGCTTCGACTGGCTGCCCTGGCTGTCGAAAGATTTGTGAAATTAATACAAGCCATCACAAGAATTAGTATAGCTACTGTCCCGAAAAGGTAAATCTGTTGTATCCTCCCTCCCGCATTCTTTCCGTTTTCAAATTCATTGTATAGCCTTGACTTAACGTATGGGAATAGAAATGGTGCTGTGGAACAATCGGGGCAGTTATTCTTAATCAAATCAGCAAATTTCTGATTGGCCCTGTCAACAAAGGTTGAAGATTTCAATAACACAGTTGTTCGGGTGCCACCACTTTTCCAATGTTGTGTCCACGGATTTTCTTTTGTAAAAAGTTCGAACGAAGCAACGAAGTCAAATTGAAGCGTTGAATGCCGGGGGATGTTAGCAAAGACACTGGTTATAATAAGTTCGTTGGATTGGCCCAAATTCAATGTTTTTCCGATTGGGTCTCCGTCTTTAAATAATTTTTCTGCGAGTCTTTCAGAAATGGCAATTGACTTAATGTCTGTTAGCGGCTGGGAATCACTTGCCTTTTATAATAGGAAAGCTAAGTATCTTGAATAGGGTTGGGTCAGCATAAATTCCGATTTCATTGTACGCTTTGGTCTCATGCGTTACTAACAATTCCGTCTCCATGCTGTACTGGGCTGCTAATTCCACTTCAGGAATTTCTTGTACGATTACATCCTTCAGTTTAGCCGGAGTGGCAGGATAGGTCTCAATATTTCCGTCGGGATACGTGTTGTTGACTAATACTTTAAAAATGCGGTCACTATTTGAATGAAAGCGGTCGAAAGACAACTCGTCAATTATCCAAAGAAGAATAAAAATGCTAGTGACAAGTCCCACAGTCAAGCCAAGAACATTTATGAATGTGTAACGCTTATGACGAAAGAGATTACGGAACGAGGTCTTAATATAGTTTTTAAGCATATAACAAGTCTACATTATACCATAGGTTTGGTGAATATTAAAGGTAACAATCATGCCAATTGTAATCACGTAAACCAGCTTCATTTCAAAACATGGTTTAATTGCATTGTTCAATAGTGAACATAGGTGATCAGATTAGGACATCCCCTACCGAACTGGCGCGCCACCATTCTGGAACAGATGCTTTCCCGTATGAATCATTTCATTGCGGGAAATCCCAATGGACAAATCGAGGTAAAGTATCTGACCTTTCAGGGGCGCAAAAATGGGTGTTGTTGGTAATCTTAACCCAATTACATATATTGTTATGTCTATAGTCGATTTATATCAGCGTATGAAATTCTTCTCCAGGAGCCTGCGTATTCTATTTGTGTTATGCATTCCCCTATTAATGCAAGCGCAAAGCTTCGAGAATGTTGAGTCGTCGTTTGACGGTGAAAATGTAATCATCACCTATGACCTGGTTTCCGATGACCCGACCTCGCGGTATTCTGTGACTTTCTATAGCTCCCATGACCGCTATGCTATACCCTTAAAGTCCGTGAAAGGAGATGTAGGTGATGGCGTGCTTCCCGGACGGGGTCATGTCATCGTGTGGGACGCCAGGAATAATTTACCTGCCGACTTTTCCAGTGAGGTTACCGTTAAGCTCAAAGGGGCGCCAACGGCGGCAGCGCTGACGACGGAGCCGCTTGCCCGGTCGGTATACAAGAAGGGCGAGCAAGTAGACATAAACTGGAAAGGTGGACTCCTTACTGACAAAATAGTGATTTCGCTGACCAGGAAGAATTCAATAAAGAAACAGTTGGCCGTTAGCTTGGACAACAATCACAGCTACAGCTGGAAAATTCCAGATAATATTAGCGCTGGAAAGAATTATGGTGTGACGGTTACGAAAGCAGGCGAAACGGATGACCTGTCCAAGATGCAGCCATTCCGTATTAAAGCCAGAATACCGATTTGGCTGAAGGTCTTGCCCGTAGTGGCTGCCGGGGTTGTTGTGGGGATTATTGCTGGCGGTGGCAGTGATGGTGGCGGAGGTAAGGAGGTTTTAGGGGACTTACCGCCACCGAAGAATGGACCAATATAAAATAGCCATACTATAGCTTATACAGTTGTGAGAACTCGTTTAACATTGGTACTTCTGATCCTGCTGGCGCTACAAGCCAGTGTTTCCAGTCTAGCGCAGACGCCAATCACGAAGTTGAAGGAAGAACTCGTTCAGCCGAGGGGCCTGGCAAGGGGCGCTGTTGCGCTTTATCCAAAGGCTTATTTTGCCGGTGGAGATTTGATCGATGGCTCCGGTTCCAAGGCAATTGATATATACGATTACCTCACCAACACCTGGGATCACAGTAAGCAATTGTCAGTCGCCAGGCAGGATCTTGCAGCGGTCGCATCCGGCGAGCTGTTATTCTTCGCCGGTGGACGAAGTGGAGGGTCAAGTACCGTTCCCTTAGATGTTGTTGATATTTTTGATGCCAACGGCAACCGAACAACAACGCAATTACCGAGCGGTGGCAGATACAGTCTTTGCGCCGCATACAACGGTGGCACGCTGGTGTACTTTGCCGGCGGCGATACCGGCGCTGGCGTTTCAGATGCAGTAGATATCTATGATACCAGCATTCCGGGTTGGTTGCCGTCTAAGACACTCTCGGAAGGCAGGCGGTATATTGAGGCCGGTGTGCTAATGGGGCAGGTCTACTTTATTGCCGGTGAAAATGCCGCTGGAAACCCGACGAAAACAGTTGATATTTTTGACGGGCAATCGGGGGCGGCGGGACTTCCCATCACGGAAGCCAGAAAATGGGGACATGTGACCGTCTCAACCCCGACAAAGATCTTTATCGCCGGAGGATATAATGGAAGTGTCAATACGGCAATTGTTGATGTGATAAAAGATGAAACCAACCGGGCAACCACCAGCAGCCCGCTTTCCCTGAACCGCCACATGATTGGGGCGACATGGGCAGGTAATCTGGTGTTTTTTGCCGGCGGACGTGCCAGCGTCGTGGACAACCCATCCAATAATGGTTGGAGTGACATTGTGGACGTTTACGATTTGGCTACTGACGACTGGACCTCCGTTAAACACCTGTCAGAGCCGAGGCACGGTTTAGGCGCCGTGGCGCTAGGATCAAAAGCCTTTTTCGCCGGAGGGTATCGTAACATAACGGGTCCAGGGTACAGCAAAGCAATCGATGTGTATGATCCAGAGGTGGTCCTCAGTAACCAGGATCTGCTTACCGTTATTCCAAAAGGAGTCTCCAACGTGACCGCCAGCATCACAGTTGACGACCTCGCAAAAGTAAAATCCGTCGAATTTATCTCGTTGGGGATAACAGAGCCTGACGGTAACCTTACTACAACAGCGTTGTCACCGGAAGGAAAAGTATTCAAGAAAACATTTACGACAGCGGATCTGTCGGATCCCGTTGGCATCATCTACGGTTTTAGGGTAACAGACTATTCAGATCGTGATCAAACAACAGAGGAAACGGTGGCCAACATCCAGTACGGCGCCGAGGCTGCTGAAGTGAAGATTGATTTGGTGGGCGGGACTACCGAAGCGGACTACCGGATTATTGCTGTACCGCTGCGGCTTGCGGAAATGGCGATTAATAGTGTGTTTGATGAGTTTGGGGGATTTGACAAGAAACAGTGGAGGTTATACGACTATAATAACGCGGAATCCATAAACAGGGAGCTGAACACTTCCTCCAGTAAAATAGAGATTGGAAAAGGCTATTGGTTGATCACAAGGAACTCGAAGACCGTATACCCAGGAACAGGAATCACGGCGGCTTTAAGTGGTCCGATTGACGAATTGTACACTGCGATCACGCTGAAGGATGGTTGGAACCTTATTGGAAACCCGTATAGCTATAACGTCTCGTGGTCTAAGGTACTTACCTACAACGGATCACCTGCTGGCGTGGGTCCATTGTTCACATTTAGTAACAACAATATAGAGGTTGGTGGCGTTCTGTCTGCGTTCGGCGGTGGGTTTGTTGAGAACACCACGGGTGCTGATTTTCAGTTGAAGGTGCCTGCAGCTAAATCGCTGTCCGCTAGCGGCAGGGTTGCATCTCCTGAGAAAACGGATCTCAACGCCAAAGAATGGCAGTTTACGCTGTCTCTTACGGACGGCATGCTTACCAACAGCGTTGGCGGTATTGGCATGCACGGCAATGCAACACTGAAAGGCCGCGACAACTACGATGGCATAACGCCACCGATATTGGATGGGATCGGCATGTTTGAAATGGCCATCTACCATCCTGAAGTCGACAAGAACTTCTGCCGTGAAGTCGTGCCCACAGCCGGCAACTACGAGTGGGAATTTCAGATCCTCAGAAAATCGGAAAACCAACTCAAATTGGAGTGGGAACCTGGAAGCATAGCAGAGGGTGCAAAAGGACTCTATCTCTTTGATCCCGCCACTATGGAAATGAAGGACATGCGAACGGAACGATACTACAACATCCCCGCTGCGTCCAGCCAGCTTCGCATAATCTTTGGCGACAAAGGCTATCTAAGTGAAAGAAGAGATCAACTGCTGCCTTTCTTTGGGACACCTTATCCCAACCCCTCGGCTGGTAAAGTGTCGATCCCTTTCCACGTCACTGAGCGGGCGGGTTATTCAAACGTGTCCGTTAACGTTTACGATGGTCTTGGTCGGTTCGTTCAATCAGTGGTCAATGACAAGTTTGTGCCTGGCGATCACCTGATCGAGTGGGATGCGGATGGGCGTTCCGGATTGTTTCTTATTCAGATGGAAGCAAGTGATGCGGTGGTGAAACGGCAAAAGGTGGTTATCAAATAACTGTAACGCGTTATGAAAAACACTCCTAATCTCGCGCTGACTTTTCTCCTGATTGTTAAGGCGGTCACGCTGCAGGCACAGGAATTTGAAGCCTCGGCGCCGCCGGTTCAGATACAGTTCACAAAAGCCGTTGATACATCGCCAAAGGGACCGCGCAAATACTTCGCCCTGCTTATCGGCGTTAACGAGTACCAGGATCCTGATATTGAACCTTTGAGTGAACCCTTGAAGGATGCGACGGCCCTGAAGGACGTACTGACACGGCGGTACACCTTCGAGGCGGAAAACGTCACCGTGCTTGAAAATCCTACGTTTGAAGCTATGCACGTGGCCTTCGATCAACTGGTTAGCAAAGTATCCAAGGAGGATCTTTTGTTGATATTCTATGCCGGTCATGGCGAATTCGACAAACGTACGGGAATAGGATACTGGCTTCCTGCCGACGCGTCCAGGAAGAATACAGCGAAGTGGTTCCGGAACAGCACGCTGGTAGAGGATATCGGCGCAATTAACTCAAAGCACACTTTTCTGATCGCCGATGCCTGCTTTGCAGGCGGTATTTTTAAGACGCGATCCATTACCAACAATGCCACCGCTGATTACTTCGAGGGGATGAAAAGGCCCAGCCGCAAAGCCCTGACCAGCGGCTCCATGACGACGGTACCCGATCAAAGTGTCTTTATGAAATACCTGTTGAAGAATCTCGAAGAGAATGAGATGCTCTACTATTCATCGGAGGAGCTCTATGACAACATTCGCCTGGCCATGAGGAACAATGCCAACACCAGACCCGCCTACGGAGAAATCCAGAATGCGGGCGATGAGGGTGGCAGCTTTGTATTGATCAGGCGCCAATAGTCAAGATCGGCGCGTATCGCGTAGCGCACGTGCGCCAGTCAACCAAAGAAAGACTCCGACGAGTTGGTTCCTTGCCTCGCTTTTCAAAGAAGGCGAGGCACCAAGGGAAGTCGATTAATTTCTCGACTTGATTGTCAGGTTGTTTCTTATTCATATTGTTCCCTCCAGGGCCGGGTGGCCCCGCATGCACACGCGACACTGAACCGAATCCGCACAGGCCCACGCCAGACCAAAGATTCGCTTAGGTGTCTCCCGTGCATGCTGATAGTTTAAAATGGCTCGTTGTAGTTTTTGTTTGCGGCGGCATTCGCGAAACAAACCGAATCAGGATCGCATTGATAGTTTGTTGAAAATTCTGTTCGCGCCATTGATAGTAATGTGTACCCCAAACTGGCGCGCGTGTTGTACGGTCGGCCACGCACAGCTCACGCTATCCCACAACACTTGCGCCAGTCAACTAAAGGAAGACTCCGACCCGTTGGGGCAAAAACTTGTTTAATTTACTTAGCAGATTTTCCCATTGGTTTGGTGTACACATTTTTCATCACTTCCGTTTTACCTTCATCTTCAGCTACAGCATTGGTTGTAAACATCATCACTCCACTGGATTTCCCTGCCAGTCCTCCCTTCAGTACAGTTTCAAATTCCTCATTGGAAATGATCCCTGGATCATTATATGCTTGAACGATAGGCCATACTTTTGGATAAGAATCCTTTCTGATATCTAGTCGATTGCTAAACTGGAGTATATTCTCTTTGACCCAACCGGGCTCTCTTCCCATTCTCGCATGGTATACCATAGGAGAAAATACATCGACAGTTTCTTTTAATAGATCATAGTCAAGCCCTAGAATGCGACGTCTGGCGCCATTAAATTCCTGATCATTCCATGGACAATGATAAAGTCCAAGGAGCGCCTCTGGTCTGATTTCCCTGATGATGCTTTTGATTTCATAGGTCCAATCATAAATCACCTTGCATCGCCAGTTCCGCCATGATTTATCATGGTTATTCATTATCCACAGTGCCTTCTTAGAGATGGTTCCGTCAGGTATTTCAATCCCGGAATCTTTTGAAAAATCATCAAGACAATGATCACAAAAACACGTTTCAGGCAAGATGGGCTCAGGTTCTTCAAACTGGGCGTGCCAATGCACATAATCCATCCAAACACCATCTAGGTCATACTCCAAAAGTAAATCCCGCAGCTGACCAAAACGATATTGACGGAAACCGGGTTCGGTAGGACATACCCCCATAAACCAGGATGCAGCTTGCACTTTTTCACCTTTTTCATTAATTGCCCAGGCTTCAGGGTGTATGTCTACATAATCTTTACCATTCAAGGTGGCAAATTCAGCAAAAACCATTAACCCCTCAGACCTGGCCCTGTTAATCATATCATGGTTGATTGATCCGCTGTGGACAAAGACAGCATTAATCCCAAGATTACTGAGATTGAATTCTTTATCCCAGAAAGGTTTGGGATTTCCATAAACACCCCTGATCTCAACGGTTTCAGTAGATTTTTGCTCACAGGATATAAATGATATTAGACATAGGATAGCATAAAGTAAAATGTATCGAAAACAGAATTTTATATTTGCATTCATTTTAATTTATGTTCAAAGATTAAATGTACAGATATAAGAATCATTATAAGGGCAATACCAGCATCTGTTAAAATGGTGGACCTGAAACATCGAAGTTAGCCCTAACTGGCGCGCGTGTTGTGTGGCTGGCCGCGCGTAGCTCACGCGTGCCTTCCTTTCCACAATTGCACTGCTTTCCCTTTTCAAATCAATATATGCCGTAAGCTTTGCAGAAAAATGTCGTTATACTCTTTTCGGATAAAAACATCGAGCCAATATATCACGGCAAACGTGACAAAATACAACTTATCCTGATCACGGATTTTGTATTTGCGGCTAACGGTTTATTAAAAGTAGGGACGATCAAGGAAAATACAAATGGAAAGTGCGAGCCTTTGCGGATAGCGGCACGAGTGAGCAGCCCCCATGCTACCTCACAACACACGCGCCAGTGTACTAAGGGAAGACTCCGACCAGAATGGGGAAATCCAGAATGCGGGCGATGAGGGTGGCAGCTTTGTATTGATCAGGCGCCAATAGTCAAGATCGGCGCGTATTCAATGGTGAGAAGTCGCACCGTCGTAAGCTCGAGCTTGCGGGGCCACGACCGGTTCATGATCGCTGTAGGCAATCCACACCGTACCCACAGGCGCTAACTGGCGCGCGTGTTGTGCGGCCGGCCACGCGTAGCGCACGCGTTTAGTGAATATTTCTCATGATCTTAGGCGCAATCGTCTGAATCTTGTTGGTTCAATTCCCCTTGAATTTCTTCTGCTTGGATATTGTTTACGTTAATTAATGAATCCACAATACTTTGTATTTCCATACGTATTTAATTACGTAATTAAATATGTAATTATTCTTGTGCCGTGCTCAAGTTAGAAGCGCAGCAATTGAATTTTTTTACAGGTCGATTATTGAGTAGCCGTTCCACTTTTTTTACTTGGTGTTGATTGACTTTGTTGAAGTCAGTTCCCTTGGGAAAGAATCTCCTAAGCTGCCAGATTCTATTCTCAACTGTTCCTTTCTCGTGAGAAGCGTAAGGGTTTTCAAAGACGGCGAGGCACCAGGGGAAGTCGATTAATTTCTCGGCTTGATTGTCAGGTTGTTTCTTATTCATATTGTTCCCTCCAGGGCCGGGTGGCCCCGCATGCACACGCGACACTGAACCGAATCCGCACAGGCCCATGCCTTTCACGATCTTAAAATCATCGACTACACGTCTTAGATTCAGTACCCACTCGACCACAGTGATTGCTAAACGTTTTATTTGGGCTTGTCAAAGGCATATCTTGCAAAAGAAAAGCAGATCGGGTATCTTCGGTTATGACCAAATTCTAAAGTTATGATATGTTCATCAGCGAAATGCAATAATGATTCCAGCATCGCGTTCACGGCCTGGGGCAGGCAAGCGTTGACCATGAAAATCAATCGTTCACAGATGAAAGTATTTTTATTCCTGCTTCCATTTTGTTTTCTAATGTCTTGTGGCGAAAAAACAGGTCAGTGTACTACCACTTGTTTTCCACACAAGAGCAACGGGCAAAATCTTGGCTCGTACACCTATGAAAATTATACAAGAAGTGAATGTGAGGCACAGCTTGCTGCTCGCCAAACTAATTTGACCGATTGTACGATGGAGTGGAACTAGCTGTTGATTCGTACAGCTGGAATAAAACCTCAGCTTTCACCTGACCTTTGTGCCGCGTAGTCCCATTATGTTAATACAAAGCAATACGCGATCGCTGAGAAGGATTGTCATGAGTGTATAGGAAGGTCGTCGGGACGACACATGCAGGAAGGATTTCGACTCATAAGAATTTGGAGCCAAGAGCCATGATGTCGTGCATAAACAAAATAGTGTGGTAAAATAAGAAAAGCCTGTAATTTATTGAATTACAGGCTTTTAAGATACTTTACAGTAGTCCGTACGGGAATCGAACCCGTGTTACCAGAATGAAAATCTGGCGTCCTAACCCCTAGACGAACGGACCAGTTAGTGTCATCTTTCGGGTTGGAATCAAAAATTCCGCCAAAAGAGGCTGCAAATATAGATCGGTGATGTTGATTTGCAAACCTGTGCGGTCAAATTTATAGAAAACCATATTTTATTTCGTTGGTTTTGGTCGCTAGGTCATTTATTTTTGCCAACTCGAAATTTAAACACCATAAATAAAATGACTAAAGTAGGTATTAACGGATTTGGCCGTATCGGTCGCCTGGCATTCAGGGCCGCAATGACACGCAAGGATATTGAAATCGTGGGCATAAATGATCTTGTAGACCCTGAATACATGGCCTACATGCTGAAGTATGACTCTACCCATGGAAGGTTTGATGGCACCGTGGAAGTCCAGGATGGAAACCTGGTGGTGAACGGAAAGAAAATCCGTGTCACTGCCGAACGTGACCCTGCAAACCTTAAATGGTCAGCTGTTGGCGCCGAAATCATTATCGAATCTACTGGTCTTTTCCTGACACAAGTGGATGGACAAAAACATATTGCTGCTGGCGCAAAAAAAGTCGTTTTCTCCGCACCCGCGAAAGATGACACCCCTACTTTTGTAATGGGTGTTAACCACAAGCAGCTAAACGCAAAACATACCATCGTCTCGAATGCGTCCTGTACGACAAACTGCCTTGCCCCGTTGGCCAAAGTACTAAACGATAAGTTCGGCATTGTGGAAGGATTGATGACCACCGTCCATGCCGTTACGGCAACGCAAAAGACTGTGGACGGTCCCTCTATGAAAGACTGGAGAGGTGGCCGTGGCGCATACCAGAATATTATTCCCTCCTCTACCGGCGCAGCAAAAGCTGTTTCGCTCGTCATCCCCGAATTGAAAGGAAAACTTACGGGCATGTCATTTCGTGTGCCCGTTGCCGATGTGTCTGTGGTAGACCTTGTCGTTCGATTGGACAAAGCTGCCTCTTACGATCAGGTGAAGGCGGCCATGAAGGAAGCATCCACGGGTGAACTCAAAGGAATCCTTGGTTATACAGAGGAAGATGTGGTATCGCAGGACTTCGTCGGTGACCCCCGGACGTCTATCTTTGATGCAAAAGCAGGCATCGCACTGAATGATCATTTTATAAAAGTAGTTTCCTGGTACGATAACGAATGGGGTTATTCCAATAAGTTAATTGACCTGGTGCAAGAACTTGCCAAATTGTAACGGCAGTAAATAAAATCGAATACGCCACAAAAAAGCAATCACGGGTAATGCCGGATTGCTTTTTTTGTTTTCAATTTTTAACGCACTGTCTTCCTGTCCGGGTACTGCGTCCAAGGCGTATCGATCGTCTACCCCTTCCCTGCAGTTTCGCCCGGGAGCATTGGGCACAGCCGGAAATACGCCACGATCTTTCTGTCAACGCGGATTATTTAACAATAAAAAATGACAAATTCACTTTATCTTTATATAAACATACCATTCAATGGTCAGCGCAATTGCGTTTGTTATTTAGCAAAGTGGGTATAGGGTGAGCAATTACTACGAAATACTAGGAATCGATCAAGCCGCTGATTCAACCCAAATCCGCACGGCCTACAAGCATCTGGCAAAGGAATATCATCCGGATCGAAATCCTGACAATAAACAAGCCGAGGAAATCTTCAAGATTGTAAATGAGGCCTACCACACCCTTTCAGACCCCTTAAAAAAATCGAGGTATGATGCTCAATTAAACCCGGAGAACACCATCGCCTATGAAGATTGGCGTGAGATTAACAAGAAAAAGTATTCACGCTGGCAAATGGCGCAGCAGAAGAAGTATATCATTGACAAGGATTACTTCAAAATTCAGGCACTGGCCTTCCTCGTCTTTGTCGCCATTGCAGGCTTTTGCTTCGCTGTACTGAATACGGCACAATATTTTATTAGACAAAAAAGAATTGAACATTACCAGGCCAACAGCAAAGTATTAAAGTATGCCGGTACGCTCTTCAACGCGGGGCAATTTGACGACGCCTTTACGGTAATCCATACGTTGCACGAAAAAGATCCCCTCGAATATCGCGTCAACTTTATGAACGACAGTCTCGTAAGTCAACTTCGGCATTTGGCCAACAGCCAATTTGAGGGTGAAGATTTTTCATCGGCTATGAACCTTTATTTATTGCTGCAAAAGCACGAAAAACCAGTTAGCTTCGAGACCATACGCCAACTTTCTCTTTGCCAATACTACCAGGGCGACTACATGGCTTCGCTGCAGGGGATGAAGCGACTGCACAATCAGCAACCCAACAATCTCGAGCTTGTTTACAACATCGGGATGATTAACCTGGAAAAGTTAGAGAACCTGCAAGAGGCCCTCTATTATTTTACCTTCGGAAAAAAACTATTCAAGGAAAACCTGAGCAAGATTTATGGGGCCGCCTTTGAAATCATCATGGACCCCAACGATGCACCCGACATCTACTTTGATATCTTTATTGGACGTGCGCGCACAAATATATTATTGAATAATTTTGATGACGCCGTAACCGACTGTAACTGGGCAATCTATCTCCGGCAAGACGAGGGTGAACCCTATAAACTCAGGGCCATAGCCAATGCTAGAAATAAGAAACTAGAAACGGTATGTCGTGACATCCGAAATGCCAAAAGCGCCGGCGCAACAGAAACTGAAGCCCTGGAAAAACAATACTGTCGCTAGCGCTTTGATCCTGTCGCACCTTGTTCAAATCCAATGGACAATCATTAACACAAAGGGTTCCAATACCGCGCCCTGCGCCCGGTAGACCCTCTGAATGCAAAACCGAGGCCGGTCTCCATGTAATTTCCTGTCATGAAATTACAAAGTTTTAAGTGCTCCTGGCGGCGCAGCCGATGGTAGCATGGCACCCCGACTTTGATCAAGACGCAGTCGTGTTGGAAATCGAAGAATTTATCTTACTTGAATCCGCGCCCAGAACGATCTGACACCGATTTGATACTGTTCGTCGAACATTTTCAAAGCGGAAATGGCATTGAACCAAAGTCGACGTGGTGCTGCCAAACAGCCACGTACGCAACCATCCAAATTTATACAGATGTATGATTTATGCCCAATCTAAGTTGAAGTCCTGCGATAAACCTGTCACATTTGACTACACTTTAATAACTCAGCAGATATGGCTTACATCAACCACATGGATTTCAGGGCTGCTTCAAATTCAAGAGTCTCTTCACGTCTTAAGCAGTTCTTAGTTCTCGTTTCCGCCATCCTTATCGGCATGCTCTTTTCTGTTTTGGTAAACATCTAAAGCAGCTGCTAACTACTGCGGTGAAAGGACAATAAGCACTACTTATCCCTCTGCCGCACCTCGAAATCAAAATCCGAAGGGCATATTACCCTTGAATGTGCCTATTCGTCAGTTAATGCCCGCCTCCTCGTAGGATCGACATTCCATTTTCCACCTACCGGCTTTCTTCCTAGTTTTAGGTCATGGAATTCAGCCACCAGGACATTTTTTTTAACAACCTCGCCCAAACTTCCAATTCACCCTATATGATTACTGTCGCGCGCGCGGAGGGAATTTACCTTTACACGCCCGAGGGAAAGCGATATACGGACCTTATTTCGGGAATTGGCGTAAGCAATATTGGCCATCGGCACCCAAAAGTGCTTCGGGCTATCCAGGATCAATTAGACAAATACCTGCATGTTATGGTATATGGAGAGTACCTCCAGGCACCACAGACCTTACTTGCAAAAAAAATAACAGACCTACTGCCTGCACAACTAGATTGCTGCTACTTCGTGAATTCGGGCACGGAAGCGAATGAAGGCGCATTGAAGCTGGCGAAGCGTTTTACCGGCCGAACTGAAATAGTATCATGCCGGAAATCGTATCATGGCAGTACCCATGGATCGCTGAGTATTTCGGGAAATGAGGGCAAGAAGTTGGCATTCCGACCATTGTTGCCGGACGTGCGATTTATGAACTTCAACGAACTGGAAGGGTTGGAAGCGATCACGGAACGAACTGCTTGTGTGATCATGGAGACTATCCAGGGTGATGCCGGTGTCCGCATCCCTTCGATGGAATATATGAAAGCCGTTCGGGCCCGGTGCAGTGAAACTGGTGCCCTGCTTATACTGGATGAAATTCAATGTGGCATGGGTAGAACCGGTACGCTCTTCGCATTCGAGCAATTCGGCATTGTTCCCGACATCCTTACCGTGGCAAAAGCCTTTGGCGGTGGTTTACCGCTTGGCGCTTTCATCTCCAGCAAAAAAATTATGAGCTACCTAACACACCATCCCATGCTTGGGCACATTACAACATTTGGTGGCAACCCGGTTTGTTGCGCCTCGGCCCTGGCCACATTGCAGGTTATTGAAGACGAGAAAATAATAACGGGCGTGGAGGAAAAAGGAAAACTTTTTATAAAGCTTTTACACCACGATAAGATAATGGCGATAAGAAGAATTGGTTTGCTCTTCGCGATTGATTTTGAATCTGCTGAAATCGTTTCAAGGATTGTTGACGAAGCAAAAAAACTGGGTATTGTTTGTTATTGGTTCCTGTCGCTTCCCAATAGTTTCCGTATCGCGCCACCGCTAACCATTACCCATGATGAGATTGAAGAATCCTGTGCATTAATCTTACAGGCTATCGATGCTGCTTAGCCTGGTGATGCGCTCCAATAATTTGCCAGGGATGGAATGCACTATAATTTCTCGATAACCAGATTGTGATTTGTATAAATACAAATATCCGCTGCAATGGTTAGGCTTTCGCGTACGATTTCTTCGGCAGTTAAGTGCGGTGCGTGTTTCTTCAGCGCCAACGCCGCAGACTGAGCATACATGGCGCCTGATCCAATTGCAGCAACATGGTTGTCCGGTTCAAGAACATCACCGTTCCCCGAAAGCACAAGAATTTCATCCTTGCTGGCTGTAATAAGCATGGCTTCAAGCCTCCTGAGATAACGGTCCATGCGCCAATCCTTGGCCAACTCAATGGCCGCACGCTTCATGTTTCCACCATAGGTACTGAGCTTCTCTTCGAAGCGTTCGATCAGCGTGAATGCATCAGCAGTTGAGCCCGCAAATCCCGCCAGGATTTTTCCATCCGAAAGCTTCCGGATTTTACGTACGTTGCTTTTAGCAACATAATTACCCATTGTTGCTTGTCCATCACCACCGATCGCGATCTGGTCGTTGTGGAGGACAGCGAGAATAGTGGTCGCGTGTATTTTTTCCATTTCCTTAAAAGAATAAACCCCGGAACCCCGGGGCTTAGCATCATCAAAAATTAAATCAAAATTCTAACAGGATCTTCCAGCAGACCTTTTAATGTCTTGAGAAACGCTGCGCCTACTGCGCCATCCACAGCACGGTGATCGCATGACAGTGTTACCTTCATGACATTGCCCGGAACAAGTTGGCCGTTCCTTACAATAGCCGTCTCCTTGATGCCACCAACGGCCAGGATACAAGCATCGGGTGGATTGATGATGGCCGTGAAGTCCTCTATCCCAAACATACCCAGATTGGATATGGTGAACGTACTCCCCTCCCAATCGGATGGCTGCAGTTTCTTGTCGTGCGCCTTCTGGGCCAAGTCCTTTACTTCGACGGAAATGTGCGACAGTGACTTATTCTCAGCAAAACGAATGACCGGGACGAGGAGACCATCTTTGACAGCGACAGCTACCCCAATATGTATATGATGATTCTTCCGCATTTTATCACCGAGCCAACTCACGTTCACATCCGGATTTTGCCGGATTGCCGCCGCCACAGCCTTGATGACCATATCATTGAATGATATTTTCACCGGACTGACTTCATTCATGCTTTTGCGGGCTTCGATGGCTTTGTCCATGTTGATCTCCATGGTGACATAAAAGTGCGGAGCGGTGTATTTGCTTTCCGCTAGCCGTTTGGCGATGGTTTTTCGCATTTGCGATAAAGTGACCTCTTCAAAGCTTTCTTCACCCACTACCGACGGCAGCACGACAGGCGCCGATTGCCCCGCCTTTGCCGGAGCGGCGGCGGATGGCTTATAGTTTTCAACATCGCGCTTTGTTACGCGTCCCTGGTCACCGGAGCCTTCAATTTTTCCGATATCAAAACCCCTATCCTGCGCTAACTTTTTTGCCAGCGGAGAGGCTTTTATCCTTCCATTATTCGCAGCGTGTACGTCAACAGCATCCTCGCTTTTTGGCACTGCGGCTGAGGCCTTCGGCGCTTCTGTTTCCTTCCCGACGGGTTCGGATTCTGTGGAAGATCCCTTGGCTTTGTGTGCTTTGAGCAACGTTTTCCAATCAGCGCCCTTCTCACCAATGATCGCCAGCACACCGTTAACCGGCACGGATTCACCCGCCTCGGCACCGATATACAGTAGGGTACCTGTATTATAGGATTCATACTCCATCGTGGCTTTGTCCGTCTCCACTTCTGCCAGAAGCTCATTGGCCTTCACACTATCACCAACTTTTTTGTGCCAAGCCGCAATAACCCCCTCAACCATCGTATCGCTCATTTTGGGCATCAGCACAATTTCGGCCTTGATTCCGGAGGTATCAATGGCAGGCTCCGTCGCCGTCGCAGCAGACACAGCAGTACGCGTACTTCCTCCTGCGGCTTCAACTTTGCCACCATCTGCCGCCGCTTTAGTAGCGCCCGACAGCAATGCCGAATAATCTTCGCCCTTATTTCCCACAATGGCCAGCACATCGTTCACTTGCACGGCCTTTCCTTCGGGCACACCCAAATAAAGGATTGTGCCTGAATTAAAAGATTCGTAATCCATCGTGGCCTTGTCGGTTTCGATTTCAGCCATCAATTCACCAGATTTCACCGTATCGCCCACTTTCTTATGCCACTTGGCAACCACGCCTTCCGTCATGGTATCACTCATTTTGGGCATTCGTATTATTTCTGCCATCGTCGATTGTAGGGTTTAAAATATCCTGTTTACTTTTTTCGTTATCGAAAATTCAAAAATAGGTTTAAATCAGCCGAATTTCAAGCCATTAGAAACCGATATTACCGATCAAAAACTCGAATACCACGCCGCTTGTATTGTATGCATTGGAGAACCTGTAGGTAGACCTGAATCCAAGCTCGAACTTGGGTAAAAACCGCATGACGTTAATATCGAAAGTCGTCTCGACGCCTATGGACTGATATGTTTCGCTGGTGGAAGTGAAGTAAGTGCGATCGGAACCGGGGTTATAGTAGTATTGCAAGCCTTCACCCTGGCCATAATCGTAGAATATGTTTGCTTTGATACGCTGCACGTTCAAAACGGGGCCCAACGCAACATCAGGATACCACAAGGGAAAGGCATAGTTGGCAGAAAGCGACAGAAATTTTTCGTCAGCCGGATAACTCATCCCCCTGGGTTTGGGTATCCTGTTTCGAAACGCATACAGGTTTGTCTCTGCGCCTTGCATGCGCTCCTGGTAGGCAATGCGGGTATATAAAAAGTGATGTTT
The DNA here is from genome assembly GCA_963714945.1 of uncultured Bacteroidota bacterium. GTDB lineage: Bacteria > Bacteroidota > Bacteroidia > Cytophagales > Cyclobacteriaceae > Chryseolinea. Next base: position 20,632 of record CAVQQL010000010.1, read on the forward strand.
TACCAGGCCGGGAAAATACAGCGTCGATCGGGCTGCAAACAATTTGCCAATAAAATCACCTGCATAAGGCGTATTGTAGAATTCGACATCAAGCGTCTGTCCCCATCGGCTCAAAAAATCGCGCCGGCTTCGTTTCAACAGACTGTAAAAAGAGAGTGTGGCCCGGTTATAAAGCAAGTCGCCATTGTTCAACTGATCATTGTAGATGAATATAAGGGTGTCATTGGCGGGTGCAACCCGCTCTGGCCCTTGATATACCACAACCTCATCTTTGGTTACAGTGTTTTCGAATGAAGAAGTCTTGGTATACCCTACGGCATTTCCCAGTGTCAAATTACGGCTGTACTTGGAGTTCGTCAGGACCAAGGGCAATCGGAGCCCGCCCTCCATGGTAAGTTCATTCCATTTAAAGCTGATTGAATTGCCAAATCCCGTTTCCTTGTTTTTTCGATTGCCTGTCTGAACATCAAAATCGATAATGGGGTACAATGCCTGATAGCTCATGCCGGCTTTCCACAAGGATGTACCTTCGTTAATATCGTATGCGTATCCGGCAGTAATCGCAGTGGTGCTAAGAATATCCCGAGATGTGATGCCAATGTTAATTTGGGTTAAGTCATTTGTAACATAGGCCCCCCAATTGTATGGATTAATAATACCCTTCACTTTGGCGTATTTTGTAATAGGGAATTCACGTCGGGGTACGCTGTCCATCAACGTCGGTCTTCCTTCCTGTTCCGTTAGGTCTTGATACAATCGCCGTGTCTTGGATATCGTGGATCGATCAAAAAGTGACCAGGTAGATTTATCAAATGGTATTTTTACGACATCAAGTCCATCACGTGTCTGCTCATTATAGTAGATTGTTTGGCTATCCTTAGAAATAGATGGATTGTATGCACCAAATTTACTAGTGGTGATCTGATACCTCAGATTCGCCGAAAGATCCAGTGCATACACATTGTCAATACCGCTTACAGGAGAGTTGAAGAACAGGTAGTCACCATGTAATACAGGATGCCCAACATTCTCATGGGACACCGGGAGAACATCTTGCACAACGCCAGACGCAACATCCAAAACAGAAATGGTTTTACCTGCCGTCGTGTTTTTAAGCAGCGTTATCTTCTTTCCGTCATCCGACCATCTGGGCATAGAATAGAAATGGTTTTCAGGGTTTGGAAACGTTTTTAGCAGGTTTCCGGTAAAGACGTCCAGTATCAAAACTGAATTCTCATACGCATTGTCCGATCTGATGGTCACGATACTTTTGGCGTCTGGTGATATCGCTGCGCCGCTTAAACGGACGTGTTTTCCACCGACAACCCACTTCATCCCGGTATCGATGTCGTACACTTTGATGACAGAATAGCTCCGGATGCCCCACCGGGGATCGAATCCATATTCCGTCCACACAATTTTCGAATTGCTTGCCGAAAGCATACCCGCATCGTTGATAAAACCAGGCGTAAACTTTTTTTCAGTCTTACCTTCTTTCAGCAGTACGAACTGCTCAATGTCGCCGATACCCCGCCGCAACGCAACAACGGTCCCATCCGCCATGGCTTGCGGGTATAGATAATCCGTATAGGTTTTCGTGGTATGCCGCGTTACGTTGTAAAATGGTGTCAGTTTTAGGTCGGCAGTTTCCATTTGCCATTCCTCCTTCAAGCTGGCCGCCATTTCATTATACAAATCAGTTACATACAGTCCGGTCGTTTTGTGGATTGCATTCGAAAATGCAAACGGAATAAATGGCACGCTCCATGATCTGGACGTGATTTTTCCCCAAATGTCGGGGTCATGTGTCTTTCTGCGCAGGTAGCCTACCATGTAATATCCCAGGACGTAGTGATTGGGAATATTGTTTTTATAGGACCGCAAATATTGCTTGTGATAGTTGAATGTTCTTCCTTCCAATAAGTTGGTTCTGAAAACCAGTCCAAAATTTGGAATTCGGCCTCGCCCGCTGTGTGTAAACGCTGTTTCTACCGCCACAGCATCACCTTCCCAAAACCACTGTGGGGCCGCCGCTTGCGCCATTCCAGCCAACGTGCTGGAGCCAAATAAATAATAGAAGACCTTGTTGAAGCCGCGGGTTGCGTGCTGGTACTGCACAACGTGCCGGTATTCGTGCGATGCCAGCAGATCCAGCCAATCGTTTGTGCCCAGGAAGTTGTAGTCCTGCGGAGGCATCGTATAAAATTCTGATCTCCGGGGGAGTATGGAAACGAATCCATTCGAGGTGGCAGACTGATTTTGAAGAATGACGGTAATTTTCCTTGGCACCGAACCCAGGCTTTTTGCCTCCGCCGTGCGAATGTGTTCTAAAGTATTGGCAACACGCTGAGCCTGTTTGTCAAAACCCAAAGGGAATAGCACCTTGAAATTATCGGTGTTAATTTGTCGCCACGATAAACGGGTTGGATTAGTGTCCAGAACCGTTTGCCCAAACAAGCCGGTATACAAGCAACCGATTAACCACAACGAGAGAATTTTCTTCATTCTGCGCAAATTTACCGAATGAAAGATGAAATTCCCTGTTGGGAAATGCAACTATGGCCTATTCTTTAATCTGGAGCTCCCGTAGTGCAAGGGCACTTGCCTGAAAATATCCCAGTGCGCCATTATTCAGGTTTGTCCTGGAGTTTGCCGGTGGCTGGCCAAACAGCCCGCCATCATTATTCAATAGACTCTGTAAGTCATTATAAAATACATATCCACTCCGTGAAAGGCTGTACATTTCAACTCTGGCAACGTCGCCTGGTGCATAATAGATTGGCGAGGGAACGCCATCAATATTTTCCCCTAATACTTCGTCATCTGCGTAATAGATATCTGTGTCGCTATATACTTTGAGTGAATCATTCCTGTAGAATTTAAACAAATAATAGTCGGTCGATTGTTGTGGCTCTTTAGCAAATAACAATACTTCATAGTATTTGCCCGATTCCTTAGGATCAAGCTGCTCGTCGGCATTTATCCGGTACGTTAAGGTGTCAATGGCTGTCACGGGATTCAACACGTCTTCAGCTTCATACAATTCGCCATCCACCTCGACGGAAAGCTTGTATTTTCTGCCGATTTCGCCCACAAATGGGACTTCCGGCAAATAGTAGCCCACGGAATCTTCAAGATTACCTGGATTGTGGATGAATTGATTCTCATTTCCCAGATCATCCCTCACCACCACGAAGGCATCCTGAACTGCTGGCGCTCCACCAGTTGTATAAAACCCCACAGAACGAGAGATTCTTACATATTGATAACCCGACTGATTCGTCACCTGGCCTTCAATAATAACATGCGATGCACCCTGATTTAAATCCAGTAAGATAGTTTTCTCACAAGACATGAAAACTACGGCGAAAGCGACAAGAACAAGTATGTTTTTCATATCGATAATACTAGAATTTAAAATTGTAGGTCACGGAAGGGAGTATGGGAAACAGATACACCATACGTGCTTCCTTTGTCCTCCCATCGCCAATAACATCACCGTCCGCATTCTGCGCTGTCCGTGTATAGATCGTGAATGGATTTTGACGATTGTATGCGTTGTAAACCGAAAATACCCATTGACCATGCCACCTGCGGCCAGCATTCTTCCTGGGCGTGAGTGTAGCGGATAAATCAAGCCGGTGAAAAGCCGGCAGCCTGTAGCCATTTCGTTCTGAGATGACATCCGGATTATAGTTTTGATATTCAAATTTCCCTGTCGGCAAAGTGGTGGGTCGTCCCGTGCTATAGGTAAAATTTGCACCAAAAGTCCACTTGGCGTTCATATCAAATGCGGCTTGTACATTAAACACATGCCTGCGGTCGTAGCCAGCGGCAAAAGCGCGGTCCAGGTTGACGCCAGCTATTTTGCGCATGGCCTTTGACAACGTATACCCTACCATTCCATTAAGCCTACCTTCCCTTTTAGCCAACATGAGTTCGACCCCATAGGCCCAGGCTTTACCTTGTCGGAATTCTGTTGACAAATCCTGGTTAAAAAAGATATCTGCGTTGTCTGCAAAGTCCGTTACGTCCTTGATATCCTTATAATATGCTTCAGCGGAAAACTCATATGCATTGTCCTTGAAGTTTCTGAAATATCCTGCGGCAACCTGATCAGCTACCTGCGGTTTCAGGTAATATCCGCTTGGATTCCAGGTATTAAAGGGAACAGGAACGGTACCTGCGGCAATCAGGTGCGTATTCTGCACCATGCGGTGGTACGATAATTTCACGGATTGCCCGTCGGTAAGGATGTATCGCAGTGCTAATCGCGGCTCAAGGTTAATGTATGTTTTAATGTTTTCCCAGGCAGCGTAATGCACCGTGTCCGTTCGATTGATATTGACATTATCTTGCGGATCATCGTACAGGAACAGATCACTGCTGCCCACGTTTTGGAAGATAGACAGCCGCACCCCATAATCAATCGTAATCCGATCGCTGAGCCGCTGTTGATTGCTAATATACAAGCCATGATCCAGCGCATACATCCGCTGCAATTCAACATTTGAAAAAATGGAACCCTCTGTATTGGGCGATATGACACCCGGAGAAAATCTTCTTCCGGTCAGGTGATACCCGAAAGACAATTCGCTGTTCGTATTGATGAAGTAGGTTAAGTCGTTTTTGATACTTAGCTCCTGCAAGTTCGAAGTCCATTTGAACCCTTGAACCGGGTCCTGCAGCTCAAGCTTATAATCAAAATTGCTGGCAATGATAGATGTATTGGAAAACAGTCGTTCATTAAAAAGATGGTTCCACCGGAAAGTCGCTGTCTTGTTTCCCCATGCAAACCCAAACTCATTGGAGAATTTAAAATCGTCGCGTCCCGAATAAAAAGCGGCAAAGAATCTGTTGTTATTATTATGCTTCCAGTTAACCTTTGCGTTGATGTCATAAAAGTAAACCAGGTTATCCTGATTGGCGGCCTTCAGAAACAAATCCACGTAAGAACGTCGTGCTGAAATGATGAAGGAGCTTTTGTCTTTCTTCAAGGGCCCTTCTACCATCACTCTGCTTGCCATCGATCCAATTCCGCCAGAAACACCGAACTTTTTGTTGTTGCCATCCTTCGTGCGAACTTCCAGGATAGAAGAAAGCCTGCCTCCAAACCGTGCCGGAATACCGCCCTTGTACAACTCTGAATCTTTTATCACGTCAGCATTAAAAACAGAAAACAAACCGAACAGGTGAGATGGATCATAGATCGGAGCTTCATCAATCAAGATCAGGTTCTGATCAGCACTACCCCCGCGCACATAAAAACTTGATGTCCCCTCGCCTGCCGTAAGTACACCGGGTAGCATTTGAATATTTTTGATAATGTCTACTTCGCCAAACAATGCAGGAAGTTTGCGAACCTGATCAAGATCGAGCGTATTCTTGCTCATTTGCAGCGACACTACGTTCTCATCGATAGGTTTGTCTGATATCACGACCTCCTTAATCACGGTGGCTTCGCTGACCAATTCAATATTATACGCGATGTCTTTATCAACATCAATGGTTATCGATTGAGGTGTGTAGCCTACATAGCTATACTGCAATTCGTACGTTCCTTTCGGAAGCGTAATAGCATAAAATCCATAAGCGTTGGAAACCGCTCCGGCTTTCATTTGCGGAATGTAAATAGTGACACCAATGAGTTCTTCACCATTGCTGGCATCTTTCACATATCCATTAACGGTAAACCTATCCTGGGCGGTCACACCGACACTAATCAGAATCAATACAGCAAGCAGTACATTTCGGGTCATTCTTAATTGGATTGGTTTGTATCCCTGACAACTCATTGTGATCTAACCCCTATTGCAGGCGAAAAATAAAACGGTTTCGATTAAATAACTTCTGTAGAGACGGATAAAAGATTAAATGGTTACGTTTGATTTGTGAAATTGTCGAAATTGTAGCAAACTAATTCTTTTCGCGATGTTTAAGAAGCTCAAAGAACTGTACAATGAATACAAACCTTATGTGCGCGTCGACCTCATTATGTATGGCGTATTGATACTTTCGATTATTCTTTATTTTGTGTTCAGCACAATATTTAGCTAGAACGGTTGCGCGTAATTTACGACTTGATTTTTGACAACGCCTTTTTCCGCGAGCACAAAAAAAAACCCGGCTTGATAACCGGGTCCTTAAAATCTATTTGCGTCATTTGACTAATTATTCTGGAGTCTTCACCCTCCATCGCTTTTCCTTGCTGTCGGCATTTGGAAACATAATCTTAACGATTCTGAAGGCTATTAAAGCAAAGGCGCCATATGCCAGCACAAAACAGATGATGATTGATAATATGTTCATGGTTGTAGGGTTTTTTCTCTTTGCTAAAGAGAAATTGGTGCCACTGCACACATACGGTGATGATGGCTTTACGGTATCTTAGAGCCGCACGGGCGAAAAAGGTTTAATTTGTGGAAAAAAGACCCTTTCGGAGCATTAAAATAGTTCTGACCAGGTCGGGGATTTTTTTGCCATTATGGAGCTTCTGGCCCAAAGTGGGACATAAATCCATAAAGATATTCCCACTTTAAAAAGTCTCACGACATTCGGAGATGTTGTTGCTGAGCCCCCGGTTGGCCCGGCCAGATTTGATGACAGGCAAAAATCCGCGATATTTCGAGATTGATTACTAATAGATGCTGAAAATTGACTGCCATACGCACATCGTGCCGAAGAAGCTACCAAACTGGAGTGAGAAATTTGGCTATGGAGATTTCATTTACTTACAGCACCATAGGAAAGGATTTGCGAAGATGATGCGTGGAAACCAGTTTTTCAGGGAAATTAGGGAGAACGCCTGGGATCCTGAGGTGCGCATGCAGGAATATGAAAAGTTTGGTTGCAGGGTACAAGTAGTCTGTACCATTCCCGTTATGTTCTCCTATTGGGCTAAGCCACTTGATTGCCTCGAGATTTCAAAATTTCTCAATGATCATATCGCCGAGCTGATTGTGAAGTATCCGAAAAACTATCTGGGCCTTGGAACCATCCCAATGCAAGATACCGAGCTTGCCATCCAGGAATTAGCGCGTTGCAAGCAATTGGGCATCCGCGGAATCCAGATAGGGTCGAACATAAATGATCTTAACCTAAATGAGGAACGTTTTTTTCCCATTTTTGAGGCCTCTGAAAAAAGTGGAATGGCGGTGTTGGTTCATCCCTGGAACATGATGGGACAAAAGAACATGGAGCGGTATTGGTTGCCATGGCTGGTGGGGATGCCCGCGGAGACTGCCCGGGCAATTTGTTCAATGATATTTGGTGGTATTTTTGAGAGACTGCCAAAATTGAGGGTAAACTTCGCGCACGCTGGCGGATCCTTCCTCTCAACTATCGGTAGAATTCAGCATGGTTTTGAATGCAGACCTGACCTGGTAGCCATCGATAACAACGTGAGTCCAATAAATTACTTAGGAAAATTCTGGATAGACAGTGTTACGCACGACGAAATGATGTTATCATATGCACTAAAGCTGCAAGGTTCAAAACGAATAACATTGGGGTCAGATTACCCATTTCCCCTGGGTGATTTGGAGATTGGAAAGTTTATTGAAAAAATGAACCTCGATCGAAAAAACTAAGGAAGATATTTTTAGCGAGGCGGCGGTAGAGTGGCTCGACTTGCGCAAAGAAAGCTTTATTTGATGGTCAGGCTATATCTTATCATACTTTCTGTAATTGGGGTACTCCCAGCTTGCTTTGGACAACAAGACAAAGTTGACGAGTACCGTATGCAACAAGAACAGTTAAAGAAAACTGCGCTATTGCGCGAACTTGATTCAGGCGTTTACTATTTGGATTTGGCGGAGTATGTAAAAGCCGACGAAAAATTCCAATATGTGCTGGAAAATGTAAGAAGCGTTCCTTCCGATCTTACGTTCTTTTTCGGAAAGAATTCCTATCACCTTCACAAGTACAGACAGAGTATAGATTGGTTGAATAAGTACATACAGCTTAAGGGAACAAATGGTCAATACTCTGAAGAAGCGGTTGCGTTGCTAAAGAAATCTGAAGCCGAATTCGTGAAGGAGAAGTCAATGGCGTCGGCGAAGGTCGGCGAAGTGCTGTCCGTAAACTTTGACATCGATTGTGGGCCGTCTGGTAAAGTGACCTGCCCGGTTTGTAAAGGCAATCATGTTGTGATAAAGAAAGGCGCTTTTGGACCTGAATATAAGACCTGTTCTTATTGCAATGAACATGGTCTGCTGACATGCATAGAATACAATCAACTGTTGCGCGGACAGCTACTGCCAAAACAGTAGCGGACGGGACTGTTTATGAAATCTTTGGTCAGGAATATTAACTTTGCAACGGATTAACCTGCAATTAATCAGCGCATGGCATTGTATAACCGGATTAATAGTCGCATTCTCAAGGAGAAAATGCGAAAGTTGCCCACACCCAGGGTGACGATTTCTTTCTATAAATATCATCACATTCTTGACCCACACGCCTTCCGGGATGAACTGTACAGGGGAATGGAATCACTGGATATCCTCGGCAGAATTTATGTCGCAAAGGAAGGGATTAATGCACAAATCAGCATCCCTGAAGCAACCACGGATGCGTTTCGTGATTACTTGGAAGGCATTCCAATGCTGCGGGGCGTTCGCCTCAATGTCGCGATACAGGACGATGGAAAATCGTTTTTTAAGCTTAAGATCTTAGTGCGAAAAAAGATCGTAGCCGATGGCTTGGACGACAGCACATTCGATGTCACGAATACCGGAGTACATGTCAACGCCAAAGAATTCAATGCGCTGGCTGAAGATGCCGATACGGTGATCGTTGATATGCGCAATCACTATGAAAGTGAAGTAGGTCATTTCAAGAATGCAATCTGTCCCGATGTCGATACCTTCCGGGAAGAATTGCTGCATGTGGAGGAGCTGATGAAAGCACAGAAAGGTAAGAACCTGTTGATGTATTGCACCGGAGGTATTCGGTGCGAGAAGGCCAGCGCGTGGATGAAACATCAGGGCTTTGAGAAAGTTTTTCAGTTGGATGGCGGTATTATTGAATATACGCGCCAGGTAAATGAAGCGCGACTAGAAAATAAGTTTATCGGAAAAAACTTTGTCTTTGACGAACGCCTTGGCGAAAGAATTACCAACGACATTATTGCTGTCTGCCATCAGTGCGGACAACCATGTGATGATCACACCAACTGCAAGAACGATGGCTGCCATTTGCTTTTTATACAATGTAAGACATGCGCGGAAAAATATCATAATTGCTGTTCTGATGAATGCGCCGCAATCATCGCACTGCCGGAAGACCAGCAGAAAGAAATCCGAAAAGGCATCAACAAAGGAAGGCAGGTTTTTAAGAAGGGACGGTCAGGAAACATACTATTCAAACCTGAAATTCGATAAGCACTTCAATATCGACTGTTCCTGGCGACGGTTACTAACTTCAACGCCCGGGCATACAACAAAAACCAATGGAGGAAATAACCCAAAAAACGGCTATTCGAATCGGAATTGTCAACGTGTCGGACAGGGCTAGCCAAGGTATTTACGAAGACGTGCCGGGAAAGGCTATCGTCGCGACCTTAAATGAGTACCTGAAAAGCGCGTGGGTACAGGAGTATGCCGTCATACCCGACGAACAGGTACTTATTGAAAAAACATTGATTGAGATGGCTGACATAAGAAAATGCTGCCTGATTATTACCTCAGGCGGGACGGGGCCGGCAAAACGCGATGTGACGCCGGAAGCCACAGAAGCCATTTGCAACAAGCTAATGCCCGGTTTTGGGGAACTTATGCGGACCACGAGTCTCGCCTACGTCCCGACGGCGATTTTGTCACGCCAGACAGCAGGCATAAGAAATCAAACTTTAATCGTAAATTTGCCCGGAAAACCAAAAGCGATCAGGCAATGCCTGGATGCCGTTTTTCCGGCAATCCCATATTGTATTGATCTGTTAGAAGGGCCTTATATGGTCTGCAATGAGGATGTTATAAAGCCATTTAGGCCTAAATGACTATATTTGTCAGTTTATGGCACGGATAAAATACTACTACGATACAGAAACGTGTAAATACGAACGCGTGAAGACCCGGACCAGTGACGTTATTATGAACGCACTGGGCATCTTGTCGCTTACCGTTTCTATGGCTGTCGGGCTGCTTATTTTGTACAGCACCTATTTTGAGTCCCCAAAGGAGCTTCTGCTGAAGAATGAAGTCAAGGAGTTGGAATTTTACTATGAGAAGTTGACAAACGATGTCCAGACCCTCGGCACTATTCTTGACAATGTTGAACACCGTGATGACAATATTTACCGTGTTGTGCTCGGCGCTGAACCAATCGAAAAATCGATACGCCACGCCGGGATCGGCGGGGTAGAGCGCTATACTGCCATCAAAGAAAAAGACTTCTCGCACGCGGAGCTTGTCCTTGCCCTCCATGAAAAGGTCGATCTGCTCCGTAGAAAGTTGTACATCGAAACAAAATCTCAAGACGAAGTCGTGGCACTGGCCGAAAAGAAAGAAAAACTTTATGCCGCCATCCCTGCGATTCAACCTATTTCAAATAAACAACTCGTCGCACTGGCTTCCGGGTTTGGGTGGAGAACCCATCCAATTTATAAGGTGAAGAAGATGCATACCGGAATCGATTTTGCCGCGTCTATTGGCACACCAATCTATGCGACGGCTGATGGAACGGTGGCCGAAGTAAGCGTGAAATTCAGCGGTTACGGTAAAATGGTTGAAATCGATCACGGTTTTGGATACAGAACCCGATATGCCCATATGCATGAATTCTCCGTACGCAGGGGACAAAACGTAAAGCGGGGAGACCTCATCGGCTACGTTGGAAATACCGGACTCTCGACCGCCCCGCATCTACATTATGAAGTGCTGATCAAAGGAGGCCAGGTCGATCCTGTGCACTACTTCTACAATGATCTTTCTCCTGCCGAATACGAGAAGGTCCTGGAGCTTGCTTCAATCGAAAACCAGTCTCTTGGGATGTAATCCTGGCGATAGCATCACCTAAGGGAGACTTTCAGTTTTTGGCGTTAGTTCACATATTCATAAGGTATAGATTCATGAAACTGAAGCCTCTTTTTCCGATTTTGTTACTGCTTGTCGGCGGCTGCTATGAGGTTGCCGTTTTTAACGGTGTGCCAATACGCCAATATGCTACCAATGTGATTGCTTTCAGCTCACAATTCAGCGCAACCTCATGGAGTGCTAATCGCGCGCTGGGCAAGGAAAATGTGTATCCTAATTATGGGGATATCGCGAATGCCTGGGCCTCGAAGACTGCTGATGGGAATCGGGAATTTCTGGTCCTCGGACTCGATACCCCGCAATCGGTAAAGACAATAGAGATTTACGAAACGTTTAATCCTGGTGCGATAGATACCCTATATGTTCGACTGGTGGACACCGGAGAATGGAAAAAAGTGTATTCAAAGCCCTTCGAAGAGGATCTCCCGAAGCAATCGCGGATTTTCACTATTTTCATGCTGGAGACCTCATATTTGATAGATGCTATTCGTATTGCAATAAATAGCCCGGCCGTGCCGGGATGGAATGAAATCGATGCAGTGGCAATAACTGGAGAGCGAGAAGAATAAAAGCCTAATTTATGCTGAAGTATTTATTCATCCTGATCTTCCTGTCTTGCACAGGGGCAATAGCAATGGCACAAGGTTGCAGTGACGCCGGGTTTTGTACCATGGGCGCCATGAAGCCGGACCAGCCTTACAATAAAAAAGTACCAATCAAGCTTCGCTCAATTGAAGTAAGCTTCTACCGGGGCAAAACGACACTATCACCTGTCGTTTATGTTGCTACATTAGATGCCAACTTCAGCCTTTTTGACGATCGGACTTCGATCCAGGTAAAAGTACCCTATCAAGCCGTAAAAGGAAACATGGGAGATACGGGAGGGCTAGGCGATATATCCCTATGCCTGACACGTAACATTTATTCTTCCGAGAAATTCGATGTCAACATTTCAATAGGGGGAAAAATACCTTCTAATAATTCGGATCTGACTTCCGAAAAGGCGGAATTCGCAGGCCTAGCGCTACCCATGTATTATCAAACCAGTTTGGGGACCTACGACGCCATTGCAGGAGTATCTTTCATTACGCGGAAATGGCTCTTCGCTACAGGAATTCAGCACCCGTTCAATCAAAACGGCAACCAATATAGCTTTCAGGAATGGGTCGGCATTTATCCAGATCAGGAATACCTTGAAGAGAACCCAAATGCACTCGATTTGCGCCGTGGTACGGATGTCATGCTCAGGGCCGAAAGAAACTTTCGCTACGCAAGATTCAACTTTTCACTCGGCGTCCTTCCCATATTCCGTGTTACCAACGATGAAATAACCGATTTCAATACGGGCGAACGGGTTAAACCCGAGGGGGCAAAGGGTATGGCCCTTACTGTCATCGGCACTGCAGGGTATAATTTCAATGTGAAAATGGGATTAAAACTGCTGATCGGTTACAAAATAGTGGATCGTGAAGTAAACCCGGACGGCCTTACACGTGATTCTGTTGCCTCGTTAAGTTACTTCTACAGATTTTGATTATGCTAAAAAGCGTCTTTGTCCTCCTTTTGATATCTGTTTCATTCGCTGGAATTTCCCAGCAGAATAATGAATTGGCCATCGTTGATTCATTGCTACTGGATTCCAGGTATCAGGAGGCCATTCAGCGTATTGACGCCAACCTGGGCACGGCAAAGAATCCAATTATACTCAACCTTAAGAAAGCCAGCGCACTCATTCGACTAGGACAACTTGCTTATGCAGAAGCATTGCTCAAAAAAATCCAGGCCAGCGTGGAGCAGGAAAAGGATGTGCTCTATTACAATGCACTTATTGCTATGTACTATGGATCATTGTACCAGAATGAGGGTAGAAATGATCTGGCCATAGAACAATTACAAAAGGCAATCAAAGCTTTAGAACAGGATAATCGTTCTTCCAGTCTGGAAGCCGCCGAAGCGTTGGCCTATTTGGGCAATGTATACAGAACTACAGGAAAGTTTGCCGAGGCGGAGGAACAACTCCAACTGGCATTGTCCATACGGCAGGAGAAACTGTCTGAGACGCACGAACTCATTGCTGCCTCATACAACGACCTGGGACTCATTTATACCCAGGTAGATCCCGACAAGGCTTTGAGCTACTATGAAAGAGCATTGGCGATCTACGGAAAATTGCATGGGCAGGACCATCCAAAAATTGCCATAACAAATACAAATCTTGGCGTGGTGTATCGCGCAGAGAAATTGTTTGGAGACGCCATCGTGTATTTTGAATCGGCGCTCGAGATATGGGAGAAGATGTATCCGTCACCCCACCCAAATAAGGCATTAGTGCTGATGAATCTGGGGCAAACGTATTCTACCATGGGGAATACGAAAGTCGCGCTTGAGTTCTACGAAAAAGCACGGGTGATGTATGAGAGCGCGCAGGGCAAGAAACATCCAGATGTTGCCTACGTCTACAATCTAATTGGCAATGAGATGGCTGCTCAGGCGAAGTTTGATGAAGCACTGCACAACTACCAAAAGGCAATGATCGCGAACATTCCTGGTTTCAATACAGAAGATATTTTCGTCAACCCCGATTCGAAATCTTTTTATAATGGAAATCAGCTATTGTATTCCCTGATGTATAAAGCTGAGGCACTAGAGGCAAGGCATCTTCGCGAAACGCTTAAGGTCAGCGACCTGTTGTTCGGAATTGAAACCTTGCAAACCGCTGACTCGCTGATTGATCACATTCGGAAGCAAATCGCGAACGAATCCGATAAGATTTCCCTTGGTGCCATCTCCAACGAGGTGTATGCCGATGGCGTCCGGATTGCCCACCTTTTGAGTGACGTTGCTTTCCGTCACAAAAACGTATACCGAGAACTGAGTTTTTACTTCGCCGAAAAAAGCAAATCTGCCGTATTGCTGGAAGCAATTTCTGAGACTGACGCCAAGTCATTTGCAAACATACCCAATGAACTGCTGGAGGATGAAAAAAATATAAAAGCAGAGATTGCACTAATCACACAAAAACTTGCGCAAAAACCGTCCGAGGAGGAGGAGAAATCGCTGCGCGAATCCCTATTTGGCGTGAATCGGCGCTATCAGGAGTTTACTACGCGACTTGAAAGTCAATACCCCGAGTATTACAATTTGAAGTTTAACACGGCATCACCGTCTATTGCACAGTTGCAGCAGCTAATGCCTGAAGAGACGGCACTCATTAGCTATTTCATCGATGAAAAAAATGCACGGCTCTATACTTACCTTATTTCCAATACAAAGTTCACCATCACTGAGGCTGCCCTACCGCAAGCGTACGACAAATACCTTACGGGACTCCGAAACGGATTGTACTTCTCCGAGTTGCAGGCATTTAGCGAAGCTTCAAGAAATCTGAATAAATTCCTTGTTCCAAAAAGAATTCCCCGCAAGATAAATGACCTGGTAATCATTCCGACCGGGAGGATGAGTATCGTACCTTTTGAAACCTTGCTGACAAAAGATCCAAAGGGAAATCCCAACTTCGATAAACTCCCCTATCTCTTGCGGGATTATAGCATACGCTACGAGTTTTCCGCAGGCTTGGTACTGCAGAAAAAGCGTGACGCGAGCAAGGCGAATATATCTTCAATAATGGTTTGTGCTCCTGTTTCGTTTCCTGAAAATGATAATTTGATCGACTTGCCTGGCACGGAATCCGAAGTCAATACGATTGCCAGCCTATTCAAGGAAAATAACATCCAGAGCCAGGTTTATCTCCGAAAGCAGGCCACCGAAACCGCAGTCAAGTCAGGTTCACTCAAGAATTACTCGCTCATCCATTTTGCCACCCACGGCATTGTCGACGAGTCCGAACCCTGAACTATCACGGATTTATTTGCAGAATGAGTCGGAATCGGAAGACGGCAACTTGTTTGCCGGAGAGATTTATAATTTGGAATTCAATGCCGATCTGGTGACGCTCTCTGCTTGCGAGACTGGCCTTGGAAAGATATCGAAAGGTGAGGGCGTTATTGGCTTATCCCGTGCCCTGGTTTATGCAGGAGCCAAGAATATTATGGTTTCGTTTTGGAGTGTAGCGGACGAATCCACCGCACAACTCATGACCGACTTTTACCGCCAAATGCTGGAGCATAAAAACAATAGCTTCAGCCAAGATCTAAGGCAAGCCAAGTTAGATCTAATGAAATCGGAGAAATTCAAATCCCCCTATTATTGGGCCCCTTTTGTACTAATTGGATTCTAGTTAATCTTGGAGTTTATTCTGCCCGTACAGTAGCTTGTGATTTTAGTCACAACTACTGTAGGGAGCAGATAAAACACATGTGAACGCTATGGCAAAAAAGCACTTTCACTGTGTGGAGAGAACTTTAAAGTAAGGGCATAAGTTCGACTTTTCCTAAAGAATTTCTGAAACTTTGTTTAGCCTGAAAAAATGACTTTTTTGCGGTGATTAAAATGGCTTGGCCTGACAAATATTCACCCATAAGAATTGCGTATTAGTTTGTATGTATTGATAATGAGCTTTTTACATTGTTATCCACAATTAGTCCACATTGAATTCTTTTTTCTAAAACTATGTTTGAAGACAGCTATAAACAGCGGGGATTACGGCAGAAACTGGTTAGAAAATTAGCTGAAAAGGGCATCAAAGATGAACGGATTCTGTCGGCCATAAATCGGGTTCCGCGCCATGTTTTTTTTGAAAATGCTCTCCTTGAGCATGCCTATCAGGACAAGGCATTTCCCATTGGCGAAGGGCAGACGATTTCTCAGCCCTATACGGTAGCATTTCAAACTGAAAAGCTGGAACTCAAACCGGGTGATAAGGTACTTGAGATCGGGACAGGGTCTGGTTATCAGGCCTGTATTTTGCTGGAGATGGGTGCAAAGGTGTACACGATAGAGTATAACCGAAAGCTTTATGAACTCACCAGAAGCTTCCTGCCCCAATTGGGCTACAGACCTTATTTCTTCTATGGCGATGGCTCAAAAGGCTTACCGCTAAAAGCGCCTTTTAATAAAATAATTGTTACCGCCGGGGCACCGGTAATTCCCACTGCCCTCACGGACCAGCTGGCAGAAGGTGGCATTCTAATAATTCCCGTGGGCAATCGGGAGAAGCAAGCCATGTTGCGTATCAGTAAAGTGAACGGGGAATTGGTGAAGGAAGCGTTTGACAATTTTGCTTTCGTACCATTGTTAGGCGAGGCAGGATGGAAAAAATAACGTGATAACGGTTGGGTGCGCCTTAAAATCTGCGCAACAAAAAGTCCTTAAATACCGAAAAATCAGCCATGGTTTTCACAGTTTTCTTTTCGAGAAGAAGGAATTTTTCAAGGGTTGGCGGAATCTCAATACTGGTGCCCAATGCGGTATCTACTACATTTTTGAATTTCGCAGGATGGGCTGTTTCAAGGAAAACCCCTGTTACCTGTTCACCATGTTCGCGCATATACTGCTTCAATCCCAAATATCCGATTGCGCCGTGAGGGTCCATCAAATAGTTGTTTTCTGCATAAACCTGGCGCATGGCGCTGCTTGTCTGCTCATCCGTAAAAGCATAGCCGGAAACCTCATTCGATATTGCTTCAAAACTCCCGTCAAATAAATCCAGTATCCGCACAAAATTGCTGGGATTTCCAACATCCATGGCGTTGCTAATGGTTTGTCGGGATGGCCGCGGGCTAAATGAGCCAGACTCCAGATAGGCAGGCACCACATCATTACTATTGGTAGCGGCAATAAATTTACGGACGGGCAAGCCCATCCGCCAGGCCAACAATCCTCCGGTAAGATTACCAAAATTGCCACTTGGTATTGAGAAAACAAGCGGTTTCTTCCTGTCCTTCAGCTGTGCATACGCGTAGAAATAATAGAAAGACTGCGGGATGAGACGCGCTATGTTAATCGAGTTGGCCGATGTCAGGAAAAATTTCCTCCGAAGGTCTTCATCTAAGAATGCCTCCTTCACCAATCGCTGACAATCATCAAACGTGCCGTCTACCTCCAGTGCCGTAATGTTATGGTCTAAGGTTGTAAACTGCTTCTCTTGAATCTCACTTACTTTCCCAGAGGGGTAAAGTACTACGACACGCGTTCCCTGCACACCTAGAAAACCATTGGCAACGGCACTGCCGGTATCACCCGAGGTGGCCACGAGAATAACAATCTCCTGATCTTGCTGCTGTGCGAAATACCCAAGCAATTGCGACATGAACCGTGCACCAAAATCTTTGAAAGCCATGGTTGGGCCATGAAATAATTCCAGTGCATAAATATCTCGTTCAATGGCTACCGCAGGCGCGTCAAACTGGATCGTGTGATCGATAATTCTCCTCAATTCGTCCATCGGTATGTCGTCCCCAATTAGATTGTGCGCAACCTTGAGGGCTATTTCCCGGAATGATAAACTATCAATGGTTTGAAAAAATTCTTTCGGCAACACTGGAATCTGTGCTGGCATGTACAGGCCGTTATCCGGTGCGAGCCCATGTGTTACAGCCTTTCTCAGGTCAACTTTCAGATCACGGTTGTTGGTACTGTAGAATTTCATTTACGTCAATTTATCAATGCATTTTTCAGGCAGGGAATCCCATGCTTGTGCAAGTCCGGGCATCTGCAATTACTCAATCACAATGGCCCCCGCGTTGTTTATTTTTGAAACAAACACATCACTGCTTAGTTTTATTTTTTCAAATTGTTGCTGAATTGCAGTTGCCACATTTGTGGCGATCCCATATTCCGTACTCAGTGCAAAAATCGTTGGCCCTGACCCGGATATCCCGGATCCAAGCGCCCCATGCGCGATCGCTACAGCCTTAATATTGGCGAAGCCAGGAATAAGGACAGATCGAATAGGTTCTGCCACAACGTCGCTCAAAGAACGCATGATGAGTCCATAGTCTGGCTTCATTAAGCCAACCACTAAGCCTGCTATATTACCCCACTGCGTTATCGCATCTTTGATTGGAATAGAAGCTTTCAGCACGCGCCGCGAATCCTCTGTTTTGAGCTCCAGGTGCGGGTGCACCAATGTACAATACAGATTAGGAGGTGTAGGTATGTTTGCCACATCCAGCGGATCATAGCCACGAATCAAAATAAAGCCACCCAGCAAAGCAGGCGCTACATTATCTGCATGGGCAGAACCACAAGCAATGCGCTCAGCCTCCATGGCAAAAGGCAACAACTGCTCCCGCGTAAATGGATTGTCATGAAGATGATTGATCGCCACCAATGCCGCCACCGAGCTGGCCGCACTGGAGCCCATACCACTTCCCAGCGGTAAATTCTTATGCAGTATGATCTCTGCACCAACATCACTTCCAACGGCCTTCAGGAATGCCTCCACGGCAACGCCGGCAGTATTTCGATTAGCCTCCAATGGAAGCTTTCCGCCGTCTCCCGTTATTTGCTTTATCACCACACCAGGTTTGGACGTTAGTGTTATGACGACTTCATCCGCAGGTGACTCTACAGCAAAACCGAAAATGTCAAACCCACAAGAAACATTTGCCACCGTGGCAGGCGCTAAAGCTTTTATTGATTTCATTTGTGGTCGATCGTCATTTTGAATAATGCCCTATACGGATTACATCGGCAAAAACTCCGGCTGCCGTCACGTCTGCTCCTGCGCCAGGCCCCCTGATCACCATGGGACGCTCATGATACCGCTCTGTTGTTAACAGAATAATGTTGTCGCTTCCTGATAGCGAATAGAACGGATGCTTACTGTCAACTGAGCCGAGTTTGATCTTCACGCCGCCATGATCCATGATAGCCATGTACCGGAGCTTCTCCCCTCGCTGCGCCGCATCCTGTCTAAGCTTTTCGAATGCATCATCGTGCTTTGCCATACAATCGAAAAACGCGTCAATACTCATGTCACCGCGACAAGATTCCGGAACAAGATTTTCTACCTCGATATCGTCCAACTCCATCGACAATCCAGTCTCCCGCGAAAGAATCAATGTTTTTCTGGCGACATCCATTCCATTCAGGTCGTCCCGCGGGTCTGGCTCTGTATATCCTTTGGCCTTAGCCTCTTTCACTACCTCACTGAATATTTTCCCCTCTTCGAAGGAACTGAAAAGAAAGTTCAACGTACCACTCAATACGGCTTCTATCCGAAGAACCTTGTCGCCACTTAATAGCAAATCATTCATCGTATTGATGACGGGAAGACCCGCACCCACATTTGTCTCGTATAAAAACTTTGTGCCCCTTTTAAAAGCCGTTGCTTTTAATCGCTTGTAATCTTCCATGGAAGCCGAGTTCGCCTTTTTATTTGGCGTTACAATGGAAATATTTGCGGACAAAATGGCTTCATAAAAAGCGGTAACCTCTTCGCTGGAGGTACAATCGACAAAAACGCTATTCGACAAATTCAGCGCATTCATTTTGTCGTAAAAATCCTGCATACGCATCTTTTCGCCGGTTTCATTCAATTGGTTGATGCAGGAATCCAACGCAAGGCCATCTTTTGAAAACAGCATCTTCCTACTGTTGGCAATACCCACGACAGTTATTTCCAATAGGTTTTCCTTTGCCAGTTTATTGAATTGATCCTGAATCATCGTTATCAATGCTTTCCCGATCAACCCTGTGCCTACCAAGAAGACATTTAATACTCTATGATCAGAGAGAAAAAATGCCTCATGCAACGCATTCAACGCTTTCGCTATATCAATCTGAGAGATAACCGCCGAAATATTACGCTCGGAACTACCTTGCGCAATCGCCACTACATTCACCCCGTTTTTCCCTAGGGCGCTAAACATGCGACCACCTGTACCCGGACTGTGTTTCATGCCGTCGCCGACTACGGCAACGATAGACAAATCACTTTCAATTTGCACCTCGTCAATTTCTTCATTCCGGATTTCAAACAGAAACTCTTTCTCAATCGCCGACTTCGCTGTTTTCGCGGCATGATGATCCACAGCAAAGCATATGGAATGTTCTGATGACGCCTGACTGATCAAAATGACATTTACATTTTCGCGCGCGAGTGTGGCGAACAGCCGCATGGATGCCCCAACGACACCCAACAGTCCACTGCCCTGAAGGCTCAATAAGCTAATCCCATTCATGGATGAGATACCCTTTATAGTATTACCATTCGTGGATTCTGCGTGGATGAGTGTTCCTTTAAAGGAGGGGTTGAACGTGTTCTTTATCCAAATTGGAATGCGGTTAGCCATGGCGGGTTGCATCGTAGCCGGGAAGATAACCTTGGCGCCAAAATGCGAAAGTTCCATAGCCTCCTCGTAACTCATTTCCCGAACCGTAAAAGCTTTCTTAACATTTCGTGGGTCTGCCGTCATCATACCATCAACATCGGACCATATCTCGAGGTCCGTAGCATGCAACGCACCGGCTACAATAGCCGCAGTATAGTCAGATCCACTACGACCTAAGGTTGTCGTCTCGCCGCTCTCCGCCGTAGCCACAAATCCTGTGATGATCTGAACATTGGGGTGATGCGAAAAGTGATCCTTGATGAGTTTGTATGTCGTATCAAAATCGACTTTGGCATGGCCAAAATGACTGTCTGTACGGATAACACTGCGTGCATCTAAAAACTCGACTGCGTATCCGTAATCTTTAATAGCTTCTGAAATAATATAGGCGGATAAACGCTCCCCAAAACTCATGACATAATCAAGCGTTCGTGGCGTGCGCTCTTTTACCAGGTACACGCCATGCAATACGTCTTCAAGCTCGTTAATCATAAATTTAACTTGCGCAAGCGTACTGCTTTGGCGTTGAATATCGATGAGTTCACGAACGGCATGGAGATGTCGCTTTTCCAATTCGGCGAGCTCATTTTTATAGTCCAGGTTTCCTTCGAGTGCAAGTGCGCTTGTCTGGATAAGTGAATCCGTGACACCGCTAAAAGCCGAAAAAACGATCGCAACGTCTCCTGATAGATTTGGTCTTATGATATCAATAACAGCTTGTATCCTTTCGGGGGTAGCAACAGAAGAGCCACCGAATTTCATTACCTTCATTTGGAAAAATTCAATTTGGAATAGATATTTTTATTTTCTTTTACTGATCATTGCTCCTATCTCCTGGAGATGGGCACTAATCGGACGCAGCTGGGGTATACGATCGAGGACGGGTCACCCCGTAATAATAGAAATAATCAGAGACGCGACAGGGCAAACGATCACAACCTTTTTCGCAAAGGTAGTAGAATGCGTTATGAATTTGATCGCTTGCATATTTGGAGTGCCGAAATAATGAAATGATAAACTTGATTGCAAAGTATTTTTTATGATTTTTGCACGAACTAACGGTTATTAGCTTGCTGGTAACGTTTGAAATGAATGGTTTCCGCTGGATTAAACCAAGGTTTGCCCGTTTAAGGCGGTTGCCGTCGACAGACCCTCAAAACCAATCCTCGATTGTAGACCGTATTCCGAAAATTTAATTGCTACTAATGCCCCGAAAGAAAAAATTCCCGCGAGAATCCGCAGTCAATATGACTGAACTGGTATTGCCAAATGATACCAATACGCTTCATAACCTTATGGGTGGCAGACTTATGCATTGGATGGATATTGTTTCCGCTATTGCCGCCCAAAAGCACGCCAACCAAATTGTCGTTACTGCTTCCGTGGATAATATTTCCTTCAAGCACCCCATCCTACTCGGCAACGTGGTGACCCTGCATGCAAAAGTAACCAGAGCATTCAATTCGTCGATGGAAGTGCGCATCGATGTGGAGGCGGAAGATATTCCCGCAAACACGAAAACGGCAAGTAACAGTGCTTTCTTTACCTTCGTGGCCGTAGACACATTAGGCCACCCAATCGAAATCCCGGAAATCGATCCGGAGACAGCAGAGGAGAAGGCATTGTTCGAAGGTGCGCTCCGCAGAAGACAGCTTCGGCTGATTCTGGCTGGCAGGATGAAGCCATCTGAAGCAAAAGAACTAAAATCAATCTTTGATATTTAAAGAACCGTGAGTCAGCCATCACCCGTTGAAAGCCTCTACCAAGAGGAAATTTACCGATTGGACCCGAAAGTGTTGGTCATGCTTTCCAGGACCTGGAATGAGATTTCTTCCGCCGATCGCTTGTTGCTGGAGAAAATACTGAGCTCGGTAAAACTAAGCTTGGCGATGGTCCAGATCATTACCGTTCAGGAATATGATCTGCCTGATCTGGTGGCCTACGCGCCTACCCAAATCATCACGTTTGGCCCCGTTTTGAGGCGGTTACCGGCCCAATATGAATTGCTGTCGGTTGATGGCATTTCAATAATCCAGGCTGACACACTTGATAAATTAAATGAGGCAAAAAAGAAAAGTCTGTGGGGTGCACTCAAACAAATGTTTAGCCGCTAAGCCCTGGGTCAAGGATTTTGCCGGTTATACTTCTTCTTCTATATTTGCGACACTTTTAAAACTGTCTATCACGCTCACAGCTGGTTTTTTGCCAGTCATTTGAAACCTAAATCATCATGGAAAACATTCTTTATCTTCTGCCAATTTTCGGAGTCCTTGGCCTGCTCTTCGTCGTTTGGAAAAGCGCATGGGTCAATAAACAAGAAGAAGGGACCGACAAAATGAAGAAAATTGCAGGCCACATCGCCGAAGGCGCAATGGCATTCTTAAAGGCCGAATACAGAGTACTATCCATCTTTGTGATTGCCGTGGCCTTGCTGCTTGCATTCACTGCCAACAGTGAGTCTTCTCATCCTTTGGTGGGGCTTTCGTTTGTATTTGGAGCATTGTGCTCTGCATTAGCCGGTTTCATCGGAATGCGGGTTGCCACAAAGGCAAACGTCAGAACGACTAATGCCGCGCGCAAAAGCCTTGGAAAAGCACTTGAGGTTGCCTTTGCTGGCGGTTCAGTAATGGGTATGGGTGTAGTTGGCCTTGGGGTTTTGGGCCTCAGTACACTATTCATTGTGTACGCGAACATTTTTGGCGTGAGCGACCAAATGAGCTTAAGGCAGGTACTTACAATTATTACAGGGTTTTCCTTTGGGGCTTCATCGATAGCGCTCTTCGCACGCGTTGGTGGAGGTATCTATACCAAGGCAGCTGACGTCGGTGCGGATTTAGTCGGTAAGGTTGAGGCCGGCATCCCGGAAGATCACCCACTGAATCCAGCAACTATCGCCGATAACGTAGGTGATAACGTAGGTGACGTGGCGGGTATGGGTGCGGATTTATTTGAATCCTACGTTGGATCAATCATCGGTACCATGGTGTTGGGCGCCGCTTTTATGGTTCCCGGATTTTCAGATAATTTCAACGGACTTTCGGCCGTGTTCCTGCCCATGGTGCTGGCTGGCGTTGGTATCGTCATGTCCTTTATCGGAACCTTTTTCGTGAAAGTCAAAGAAGGTGGAGACCCTCAACGCGCTTTAAATATGGGCGAATTTGTCTCCTCCATTATCATGATCATTGCTTCCTATTTCATAATCACCTGGATGCTTCCCGCAGAATGGTGGTTCAAAGATCCTTTGTACACATGGGCCGATCCTGAAAGAGGAAATCATTATACGTCGTTGGGTGTATTCTGGGCCACGATCATCGGCCTCATTGGTGGCGTATTGGTTGGGCTTGTGACAGAGTATTATACCGCAATGGGCAAAGGACCAGTAAACTCAATCGTAAGACAATCCTCGACCGGAGCCGCCACCAACATCATTGCCGGTCTCGGTGTAGGAATGATGTCGACTGCAATCCCTGTTATTATTATCGCGCTGTCCATCATCGGCGCGTTCCACTTTGGTGGTTTGTATGGAATAGCCATCGCAGCCGTTGGCATGCTTTCGAATCTCGGAATCCAACTGGCCGTGGATGCTTATGGCCCAATTTCAGATAATGCAGGCGGTATTGCAGAGATGGCTGAACTCCCCAAAGAAGTTCGACAAAGAACGGATAAACTAGACGCTGTGGGTAATACAACAGCTGCGATCGGCAAGGGATTTGCCATTGCATCTGCTGCACTTACTGCCCTGGCGCTCTTTGGTGCATTTATGACTACCGCACACCTCAGCACAATTGACGTATCCAAAGCAAATGTCATGGCCGGTTTGTTTATCGGTGGGATGCTTCCCTTTGTATTTTCGGCCCTCGCGATGGGTGCGGTGGGTCGTGCTGCCATGGCCATGATTGAAGAAGTGCGCAGACAATTCACCTCAATCCCGGCGCTAAAAGCAGCGCTTGATCTTATGCGGAAGCATGGAGACAAGCCTGTCGAAGAATGGTCTGCAGAAGATCAAAAAACATTCCACGATGCAGATGGAAAAGCCGAGTACGGTAAGTGCGTTGAGATCTCCACGAAGGCGGCGATACGTGAAATGGTCCTGCCTGGCTTAATGGCAGTCGTCGTTCCCGTTGTGATTGCCTTTCTACCTGGTTTTGGTGTAGAGTCTTTGGGTGGCATGCTCGCCGGCGTAACCGTGTGCGGCGTGCTAATGGCGATATTCCAATCCAATGCCGGAGGCGCATGGGACAATGCCAAAAAGAGCTTTGAAGAAGGAGTCGAAATAAACGGCGAAATGTTTTACAAAAATTCTGAGCCGCATAAAGCAGCAGTGGTAGGCGATACGGTAGGCGATCCTTTCAAAGACACCTCTGGTCCGTCACTCAATATTTTATTGAAATTGATGTCTGTCGTTGCCTTGGTCATTGCGCCAATGTTGGTGCAAGACGAAATCAAGCCTGCCGCCGGCAATAACAACAAGAAAGCCAAAATAGAAAAGGTAACGGAAGCCAGCACTAGAATCGTAGCGCATTAGACATTACGACATCCATAAGAACAGCAAAAAGCTCTGATTATCGGAGCTTTTTTGCGTATTATGTTGGGTATTAAAGAACAGATTGCCTTACCTTTCGTAAGGTTTTTGATCGTAAACTTGCTGCACAGAGAGTTGCTTTGTCGAAATATTTGTCCTTTCTTCCGGTAAGTCCGAGTCGGATTCCAGCGCAAAACCCTGTTTTTGTCCTTATAATCGGCTCAATAGTCTGTGGCTCACATAAAAAAACCAGAATCGAAGCGGCGACGATTGCCTCTGAAAAATCTCAGCAATATTTTCTAACTAGGTATTTGCAATTGATATGCTTGATATGAAGCTGGTAGTGCCGTTCTTCTTAGTAGCCATCTCCACGCAGGCCCAGAACTCGATTATTGGCAAGTGGAAGACTGTTGATGATGATACAGGTGAAGTTAAGTCAGTTGTGGAAATATATGAGCGGAATGGAAGATTTTACGGCAAGATTGTAAAGGTATTTATTGACGGGAATACGGATCCAGTATGCGAAAAATGTTCCGAGGAGGATGACCGGTATCAAGAAAAGATAATTGGTATGGAGATCATCAGGCATATGTTGAAATCTGGTGCGGAATACGAAGCGGGAGATATTCTAGACCCCGAGGACGGCAGAATATACCGATGCAAACTGTGGGTTGAGGGTGATGATTTGAAAGTACGCGGATACTGGGGCCCGTTCTACAGGACGCAAACATGGCGGAAGTCGACATGATTACAGGTTATTTTATCGGGAATAATTCAAGTTTAAAGCAATAGCGGGTTACTAAGCCGTCAAACCATGGTATACAGGTCAAGCTCAGTCATGAACGAAAAAGAGATCTTCGAGCGCATATGCAAAGGCGATGAAAAGGCTCTGGAGTTCGTCTATCAGAAGTACTACAGGATGATGACCAAGCTGGTCATTACCAATAGTGGTACAGAAGAAGAGGCACGAGATGTGTACCAGGACGCACTGGTCGTTTTTTGGCAGAAAGCAACGTCGCGTAACCTGGTGTTGACCTCTAAAATGAGCACTTATATCTACAGTATCTGCCAGAACCTGTGGAGGAAGGAACTTGACCGCAAGAAACGTCTATCCAATGAGGAAAAAGATACTCCTGTGGTGGTGGATACGGAGTCGGAAGAGCGAGAGCGGATCCTTGCCAAGTGCATCGATCAATTAGGCGAAACATGTAAGAAGGTTTTGATGTTTTATTATTTTGAGGAAATGTCAATGCAAGATATAGCTGATAAACTTGGATTTGCGAATACGGATACCGCGAAAACCAAAAAATATAAATGCAAAAAGAAACTTGATGAATTGGTAAAAGCTCAGTATTCGGAGCAGGACTTTCTAGATTAGGATTATGGCATCAGAAAAAGATCTCGAATTATTGGACGCGTATGTGGGCAATCGGCTTTCTGCCGCTGAAAAGATTTCCTTTGAGGAAAAGCTGCAGGTTGATGTGGAACTTAAGCATGAGTTTTTGCTGCAACAGAAAATTATTGGAGGAATTCGTCAAGCCCGGGCGTCGGAATTAAAAAAGATGTTAAATGACATTCCGTTGTCCTCTTTACCGAGCGATGGCACATCAATGATAACCCAGATCGGAATTTGGGTAGTTGTGGCAGGCATGGTCGGCACCGGGCTGTATTTCTATTTCAAACCGGAGGACAAATTGCCAGTGCAACAAATTCGTCTTGACGAAGTTGTCGAAGAACCTGTGCCGCAAATAATCGAACCCCGCCAGGAAGAACCATTGCAACAAAAAGATGAGGTCCAGGTTGATTCCAACATCCCTGCCAAGCCGAAATCTAAGGTCACGGTTCAAGAGGCTACCCCTGCCACGATTCAAAATACTGAGGAGAAGCTGGTCACCCGACCACCGCTTGATGTATTCGATCCAACAGCGGAAATGGAAAACGCACCGGTTGAAGATACAGAAGGAAATGAAACAGTGCTTGCCACGACACCGTCAATCGTTGTAGAAACGGCCAGTGACAAACGATACAGTTTTCATTACCAGTTCAAGAACGATAAACTGTACCTGTACGGATCTTTCGAAAAGAATCTGTATGAAATCATGGAGTTCTTCAGCGATAATAAGCGCACAATGTTCCTGTTCTATAAAGACAATTATTATCTCTTGAATGAAGAAACGGAAAAAGTCAAGGCATTAACCCCTATCAGCGATGCGGCCTTGCTTAAGAAGCTCAAGGACTACAGAAAAAATTGATTCAGCAACATAGCCCCGCCACAAGCGGGGTTATTCATTTGGCGTGAATTACCAAAGCGTTGCCCATCTTCACCCAGGCGCAAAACCCGGACCGGCTAGAGCCTGAGGATATGAGATTTTCTCCTAACTTTGTGACACAATGGAGCAACCAAAAAATAAGAAGAAACTTGGAGGTTACCCGGCAACCGGTGTCGTAATGAGCATTACCCTTTCACTCCTTGTAATTGGTATCTTTGGAATTCTTGTTTTGTACTCTCAAGAACTTGAATACCAGGTGCGCCAAAATATTAAAGTGCAGGTGTATCTAAACTCGAATCTTACCGAAACGCAGCGACTTCAAATCGAAAATAAATTGCTCTCGCAGGATTATGTGAGCAAAGAAAATGGAAGCGGTATTGTATACGTTTCTAAAGATGAAGCTGCTAAAAAATTCATAGCAGAAACGGGTGAAGATTTCATCAGTTTTATTGGCGAAAATCCATTGCGCGATGCTTACCTTGTCAGCATCGGCAGGGAATACCACTCTATGCAGCAAATTGAAAAAATCAAGAAAGAAATCCAGGCGATGAGTGGCGTGTTTCAGGTGTTTTATGTGGAAGGCCTAATCGAGTCGGTGAATAAAAACGTGACTAAAATTGGTCTTATTTTATTAGGCATTATATCCATTCTATTGCTTACAGTAATGCTGCTCATCAACAACACATTACGCATTGCGCTGTTCTCCCAACGTTTTCTGATACGGAGCATGCAGTTAGTGGGGGCACGGAAGTGGTTTATTCTTAGGCCTTTTTTATTGAGGGCTTCCGGGTATGGATTTTTGGCTGGCCTAATTGCCGCCGGTATGCTGTGGGCTTTGTCCAGGTATGCACAAAGTAAAATTGAGGACCTGTCACTCCTGCACAATCAGACACAATTCATAGCATTATTAGCAATACTAGCGGTAACGGGGACGGTAATGGCTATGCTCAGTACGCTATTCTCCATTAGAAGATATTTAAGAATGTCGCTAGACCAGTTATATTGATAAAATAACAGAATATGGAGCATAAACTTCCCTTTGGCAAAAAGAACTACCAGCTAATGATCATCGGCGTAGTAACGCTAGTTGGCGGATTCATTATTATGTCCCTGGACAAACAACAGCATGGATTTGGGTTCCTTGGTTTAACGCTCGGCCCTATCATCGTTATGGCTGGCTTCGTTATAGAAATTATTGCCATTCTGCACAAGCCAACAAAAAAGTAAGTCAGTCAATCTTATCAACACGATGGTTTGAAAGGATTCCAGGCACTGGATTACTTGACCTTCACCCCCACTACGCGCTATGTCAATTTTAGAAGCAATAATTCTTGCTATTATCGAAGGGCTTACCGAATTCCTGCCCGTATCATCAACAGGCCACATGATAATAGGTTCCTCTTTAATGGGTATTGCCGCAGATCCATTTACTAAAATGTTCACGGTAGCGATTCAGTTTGGGGCCATTCTCTCTGTAATCGTTCTTTATTGGAAGAGATTTTTACCGGAGCAGAAATCGCTTCAAAAGGCATTTGCATTCTATTCAAAACTCTTGATCGCATTTATGCCTGCCGCGGTATTGGGTTTCATGTTGAATGACTTCATCGACGCGTTGCTTGAGCGTGTTGATGTTGTCGGCTATATGCTTATCCTTGGCGGCGTGCTTTTCCTTTTCGTCGATAGGCTCTTCAGCAGGAATGAAACATTCCTGGACCAAATTGTAACCTATCCATCAGCGCTAAAAATCGGGTTCTTTCAAACCATTGCCATGATTCCAGGCGTTTCAAGATCGGCGGCAACTATAATTGGCGGATTGACACAAAACCTAAATAAGAAAACAGCTGCAGAGTTTTCCTTTTTTCTCGCTGTCCCCACCATGTTTGCCGCGACGGTATACAAGATGCTGAAATTTTATTCTGCGGGCGGTACCTTTGGATCCAATGAAATCACCCTTTTGGTAATTGGGAATATTGTAGCATTCATTGTAGCCATTTTGGCCATTAAGTCTTTTATTAATTTCCTTACGCGGCACGGGTTTAAACTTTTTGGATACTACCGTATCGCAGTAGGCGTCACTATTCTTGTGCTCTATTATCTGGGGGTCGGACTTACCATTTTATGATGAATACGGGTATTCAACCTGAAGGCAGTATTTTACTCATCAATAAGCCATTGCGATGGACATCATTTGACGTTGTCAACAAACTCCGGTATAAACTAAAGGTCAGGAAAGTAGGTCATGCCGGTACTTTGGATCCGCTGGCTACCGGATTGCTCATTGTTTGCGTTGGCAAGATGACCAAGCGCATAGAAGATTTTATGGGGCAAGAGAAAGAATACGTTGGAAAATTCATTCTTGGTCAAACTACGCCATCACACGATCTGGAGACAGCGGTAAGTGCGCAAAAGGATATAAGTAAAATATCAGCCGTCATGATTCATGCAGCTACCCAACCATTCACGGGAAAAATAAGTCAACTTCCGCCGATTCACTCTGCTATAAAAGTGGGGGGCAAAAGAGCTTATGCGTTCGCCCGTCAGGGAAAAGAAATTGAACTCCAACCCCGAGAAGTTGAAGTAAAGGAATTTGAAATAACCGCTATTACCTTGCCGGAGGTCCATTTCCGCATCGTTTGCTCGAAAGGCACTTACATTCGAAGCATAGCGCGTGATTTTGGGAATGCGCTTCAAGTTGGCGCATACCTGGCATCATTGTGCCGGACACGGATTGGGAATTTCAAACTTGAGGATGCTGTCTCGGTTGATCAGATAGTATGAAATATCCACATTCAGATTTTCTGACGTCCATAAGCTTCACAGGTATTACTAAATTTAAATCGAAACCGACCGTTAACGAATAGCATGAAAATTTACCATGGCATTGAGGATTTCTCACGACTGCAATACGCGGTCGTGACAAGTGGTACATTTGACGGCGTGCATGTCGGGCATCAGAAAATTTTGACACGGCTGTTGGAAACTGCCTCGAAAAATAATGGAGAAACAGTAGTCATAACCTATTGGCCTCACCCCCGGCTCGTGCTCCACCCAGAAGATACGTCCCTTAAGTTGTTAAATACCTTTGAAGAAAAAGCAGAAAACCTGAAGGCGCAGGGAATTCAGCACCTCGTGCGTATTCCCTTCACCAAGGAATTTTCACAGCTGTCGTCCCTTGCGTTCATAACCAGGATACTGGTGGACACCATCGGAACAAAAAAACTCATTATCGGTCACGATCACCACTTTGGAAAGAATCGCGAAGGGAGTTTTGATCAATTAAAGCGAAACGCTGCGAAGTATGGCTTTGCCGTAGAGGAAATACCCAAAAAAGAAATTGATCACGTCGGCGTGAGTTCCACCAAGATCAGAACAGCATTGGCAGAAGGTGATATTGAAACAGCTACTCATTTTCTCGGCAATCCTTACAGCATTACGGGTCGCGTCGTGCTTGGCGATAAACTTGGTAGGATCCTCGGATACCCAACTGCAAATATCGAAATCGATACGGCATACAAACTTATCCCCGTGGATGCGATCTATGCTGTAACCATTCGCTACGAAAATAAGTTGTTCAAAGGAATGTTGTACATTGGGAATCGCCCAACCGTGCAGGGTATTAAGCGCAACATAGAAGTGAACATTTTTGATTTCGACAAAGATATCTATGGCGAATCGTTAACGATTTTTTTCCACAAGCTCATTCGACGAGACAGCAAGTTCAGTGACCTTGAGGAACTTAAGAATCAACTCCATTTGGATCAGTCCATGGCATTGCGGATCTTGGCGGATATCAAATAAGTAAATATTCCGGGTGGGGCAAGCGCCGCGCCTGTAGTAGTACACAATGGAAAACAGCATACCCCTCTGGACGCCATCGAAGGACTTTGTTGACAGGACAAACATTAGTCACTATTTGAGATGGCTTAGTGAAGAGAAGAGCCTCTCCTTCGTGGACTATGATCAATTGTGGACATGGTCCGTTTCCAATATTGAAGACTTTTGGGAATCCCTCTGGCAGTATTTTGATATCCTGCATGATGGCAGTTATACTGCAGTAACAAATGCCGAACCCATGCCGCATACCCGATGGTTTGACGGCGTCAATCTAAATTATGCTGAACATATCTTCAGGCGGAAAACACCACTGACACCGGCCATCGTCTATCAATCAGAATCTGGTAAGACAAAAGAGATGGGTTGGAACGACCTTGAAGAAAAAGTGGCATCCCTTCAATATTATCTAAAGCAACGTGGTGTCACAGCCGGTGACCGCGTCGTGGCATACATGCCCTGCACCCCCGAAGCAACTGTCGCGTTCCTCGCCACAAACTCGATTGGTGCCATATGGTCAAGTTGCTCTCCCGATTTTGGAACTGCCGCAGTACTGGATCGCTTTGGACAAATTGAGCCAACAGTATTGATCGCCGTCGATCGATATACCTATGGTGGGAAATCATACGACAAGACTGCCACGGTGCGGGATCTTATCAAATCGCTGCCCACTGTGGAAACAATTATTCTGCTTTCTGAAAAAGTGGTCCCACAGGAAGAAAATAAACCCATCGCATACTGGCGCGATGTAATGCAATACAAAAACACTTCTTTAACGTTCGTCCGGGTTCCTTTTAGCCATCCAATTTGGGTACTGTATTCCTCTGGCACCACAGGATTGCCCAAGGCCATCGTGCATTCGCATGGCGGTATACTGATGGAACAGCTGAAGTATGGATGTTTTCATAACGACTACAAAGCCGGTGAGCGATGCTTCTGGTATACCACCACGGGCTGGATGATGTGGAACTACCTGCACAGCTGCTTGTTGGCTGGTGCCACGATGGTGTTGTACGACGGAAGCCCGGGATATCCTGACATACGTGCTCTTTGGAAGCTTATCGAAGATGCCCGCATTCACCATTTCGGTACCAGCGCCGGATACATTTTGGCTACCATGAAAGAAGCCGTTAGACCGGGAAAAGAATTTGATCTGGGCTCCCTCCGCTCGATCGGATCTACCGGTAGCACATTGCCACCTGAAGCATTCGAATGGGCATACCGGGAAGTTAAGCAGGATCTATGGTTAGCCTCTATGAGCGGGGGCACTGACGTCTGCAGCGCATTTGTGGGCGGCAACCCAACCGGCCCGGTATACGCAGGAGAAATTCAATGCAGGGCATTGGGATGTAAGCTGGAAGCGTTCGATGAAAAGGGTAAATCGATTATTAATGATGTTGGTGAAATGGTCATCACAGAACCAATGCCGTCGATGCCGATCTATTTTTGGAATGACCCCCAGTATAAGCGTTATAAGGAGAGCTACTTTGAAATGTTCCCAGGAATCTGGCGTCACAGCGATTGGATTTGTATCACCGAAAGAAACGGCATAATAATATACGGAAGATCTGACGCGACGCTAAATCGTGGCGGGGTGCGTATCGGTACCAGTGAAATTTATAGGGCCGTGGATAAAATACAGGAAGTAAAAGACAGTCTCATAATTTGCATTGAAAACGAAGGTGGCAAATTTTGGATGCCCCTGTTTGTGGTGATGCAAGACGAGTTCAAGATTACGGAAGAGATTAAGAACAGAATTATCAAGACGATACGGGCAGACTATAGCCCGCGCCACATCCCCGACGAGATCCTCGTAGTGCCTGACATACCGTATACCATCAGCGGCAAGAAAACGGAGACGCCGGTAAAGAAGATCCTGATGGGGATGGATCCTGGCGCAGTGTTAAATACTGGCGCATTGAGGAACCCTTCATCTTTGGATTTTTTTATTTCACTGGCCAGGCGCAAACAACAATCTTGAAAACGCGCTTGCCGCAAGCATTGTTGCCCACCGAAAAAAATTCGGAAAAGAAAGCGGAAAAGTGATGGGCATGCTAACTTGCGACCATGAAAAAATCAACGATCAACTTCACTGTCGAACTTGACCAAAATAACATCCCTGACAAAATACACTGGGAGGCGACCGACAATCCCGATCCTGGCCTATGCGGAAACGAAATCGATTAGTGTGGCCCTTTGGGACCACAAGCAGAAAAATACCTTGCGAATTGATCTCTGGACTAAAGACATGCCCGTGGATGAAATGAAGCGGTTCCATATCGATTGCATCGGTGGGATATCACAAAACTTACTTAATGCGACAGGCGATGAATATATGGCAAACGAAATAAATGAACTTTGTGAACGGCTGGTAAAACACCTAAAAAAGTGACAGGTTTATTTCAATAAAAACGTTAGCTAATCCCTTCCACAAACGTTTGTAATTACCCTTTTTTTTGTACTTTTCGTCCAAGAAGCGCTGTATGCATAACAAATCATGTCAGTTTGCTTCAAGTAAAAAGCTTCAATCAATCTTAAGCCTCTATGAAGAATAGACTACAAGAATCATTGGCCGCACTGCTCCTTTCAATGCTTTCGGTCTCAATATGCTTTGCACAAACCACGGTATCAGGTAAAGTTACCGATGGCGCTGATGGCGAACCACTCGCAGGCGTAAATATTGTCGTGAAAGGAACGGTTTTGGGAACCATCACAAACACAAGTGGAGAATTCAGCCTGACGGCGAAAGACTCCCCGCCACTGACATTGGTTTTTTCTTTTATAGGGTACGCTACACAGGAAATTGCCATTAGCGAAGCCAATATCAGCCGGCCTTGACATACAGATGCTGGAGCAGACAATGCTCGGACAGGAGATTGTAGTCTCCGCATCGCGCATGGAAGAAAGCATTTTGCAATCACCGGTCACCATTGAAAAAATGGATCTGACGGCCATCAAAATGGCCTCCGCGCCTGATTTTTATGATGCTTTGGCCAATGTTAAAGGTGTGCAGTCAAGCTCAGGGAGCCTTACCTTAAATGCCTTGAATACACGTGGTTTTGCTACCATTGCCAACGTCCGGTTTGTGCAATGGGTAGACGGTATGGATACACAGGCACCGTTGCTGAACTTTCCCGACAGGAAGCATTATGGGCATCGGTGAACTGGACGCTGAAAGTGTGGAATTGATCCCAGGTGCTGCATCAGCGTTGTACGGTCCCAACGCCTTTAACGGAATCATGATCATGCAAAGCAAAAGCCCTTTTGAATATCAGGGCTTGAGCGCACAGGTAAAACTAGGCATCACAAACTCTGACGCCGGTGGATCGCATCCGCTGGGCCAATACAGCATCCGGTATGCGAAGGCTTTTAATAACAAGTTTGCTTTCAAGGTAAATTTCTCCTACATGACAGCCACCGACTGGACTGGAAATGATTACAAGACAGAAAGAAACAAGCCAGAGTCAACAGTTGATCTAAGTAACAATCCTGATTTCGATGGACTAAACTTATATGGAGATGAGATTTAGAATAAATCCGGGCGTTCCCAGCATTGGCATCATAACGCGGACCGGTTTCAAAGAAGAGGACCTCCTGACAGCCTTTTCTGATAATCGTGATGCAAAAACCATCAAGGGCGATGCCGCCCTGCATTACAGAATTACGGACAAGCTTGAAGTACTTTACAACTATCGCTACGGTGGTGGAAGTTCTATTTACCAGGGAACAGAAAAGTATATTCTAAGGGATTTCAACCAACAATTTCATAAACTTGAATTGCGGGGCGACAACTTCTTTGTTAGAGGCTATATCTCTGCAACCGATGCGGGGAAGTCATACAACTTATCCGCCCTTGGCGGCTTTGCCAACGAAACGTATAATCAGTCCCTCAAAAGACGACGGCAGCGGATGGGTTCCTGAATACGTATTGGCCATGCAGGGATACATTCCTAGTGTCCCCGCCGGCAATCCTGCAGCCGCAAGAGCATTTGCCGACCGCGACAGGCCTTTGCCTGGAACCCCGGCATTCAATGACTTAATGGCTACCGTGCGAGGAAATTTCTTTCAAAGAACACCTCCTGGCGCTTCATTCTTATGACAACTCGAAACTTAAGCATGCTGAGTTTAACTATAAGTTTTTTAACCAGATCAAGTGGGCAGAAATACAAGTGGGAGGCAATGTAAGGCAGTATGATCTATTCTCGAATGGTACAATCTTCAATGAGGCCCCGGATGATGGTGTAAATTTTGAAAGGATCAAAATCAATGAATTCGGGGGCTATGCACAGATCGCAAAAACCATTGCAGAAGCGCTGAAACTGACCGGTTCCTTGCGCTATGACAAAAACCAGAACTTTGATGGTCACGTTACGCCTCGTATATCTGCGGTATACACGTTTGCAACAAACAGCAATATCAGGGCTTCTTTCCAAACCGGCTTCCGGAATCCGGATACCCAGGCACAATACATTTATTTTCCTTCTTCCAGCGGGACGCTTATTGGCAGCACCAAAGATAATGCGGAACGCTACGGTATCCACCAGGGGGGCGCGTACACGCAAGCTTCCTATAATGAATTTGTATCAAAAGGAGGCTCACTTGACCCTGTTACTGGGGACGTCCTGACCGGTGATGAAGCCCTTCTGAAAATATCTAATTTCGATTATGTGAAGCCAGAGCAATTGCAAGCATTCGAGATAGGCTACAAAGGTCTCATTGGCACCCGCTTTTTAATTGACCTGAACGGATACTACACATCGAGTATAAGAATTTCATTGGCGGCGAGATTGTAGCCAGTAAGACTGGTACCAAACATCAAGGGGAAGACGTACCTGCCGGAACCTTATTTTCGCCTTACACGAACTCTGCAGAAAAAGTGAAGTCCTAGGGAATAGGGCTCGGACTATCCTACAATTTGCCCAGGAATTTTGTGCTGAGTGGCAACTACAGTTATGCCCAATACGAAGCCAATGAAAGCCCGGCATTCAGGGCGAACTTCAACACGCCAAAAAATAAATACAACATCGGCATCAGCAACCGCAAGATCATCAAGAACATGGGGTTCAACGTCAACTTCCGCTACCAGGATGGATTCCGGTGGGAGTCTTCTTACGGGATATGGGACGTCCCTTCTTTTGGTCTAGTTGATGCACAGATTAATTACAAGTTATCTCCCTTGAAAACGATGCTCAAAATCGGCGGCACCAACATCGGCGGTAGTGATTACCGGACTAATTTTGGTGCTCCGTTCGTCGGGCAACAATATTACATATCGCTCACGTTTGATGAATTCTTTAATTAACCGGACGCTAAACTAATTCAACATGAAATCGATAAAATATATTAGCTATATCCTGACCTTCATTTTGGTAGGAGCATGTGAGCAGGAAGTGTTCAGAATTGAAAGCCATCGACACTCCTCCACCTGCCTCCACCTTGCGAAGGCGCTATCGGCAGGGACAGCCGACTTCACCAAGTTTGTTGCCATCGGCAACTCCTTTGTTGCGGGCGTTCAGGCCGGGCGCTTTGTTTACGGATGGCCAGAATAATTCGCTTGCCGCCATTCTAAATAAACAATTTGAATGTGTCGGCGCGCCTGCAGCGTTTAACCAACCTACCATTGGTGCCTCGCTGGGCTGGAATCTTTTTGTAACCCAGCCATTCCTGGCAGACAACACAAAACCAATACTGGGAAGATTGTTACTGCAATACAACGGTTCCACCTCACCCAAACCGACACCGCAGGCGTATGCACCCGGAAACCTGGAGGCACTCCCCAATCCTGCGGCCAACCCGGGTTTCATTTACACCGGTGGCAAGGCAACCTTGAATAATTTTGCCGTCCCTGCTATTGTACTCGGACAAGCACTGATTCCAGAAACCGGCGCATGGGCTGGCGCCGGCGTAGACCCAAGATTTAGCCCGTTCTATGGACGGTTTGCTCCACCCCCAGGTGGAACCACTACAATCATTGGTGACGCGGCAGCAGCAGGCGGATCATTTTTTCTTTTCTGGCTGGGATTAGACGACTTCTTCCTGCACGCGGCCTTTGGCGGCGATCCTGCCAAAGCACCATTGACTTCCGCGCCTGCCTTTGAAGTGCAATATGGTATCGCAATCGGAGCGCTGCTCGGCTCCAACCCCAACCTTAAAGGTGTCGTCGGCAACTTTCCTAACATATTTGCCATGCCACACTTCACCGCTGTCGGATGGAACGCTTTGCCATTGGATGCTGCTACTGCTGCAGGTCTGACGGCATCGCTTGCCAATAATTATAATGCCTTCCTGGATGGCATGGTTGCCGCAATGGTCATCGACGCCGAAGAAGCAGCCTTGCGGAAAATTGACTTACACTGAATCGAAAAATAATGCAATCTTGATAAACGACGAGACCTTAACAGACCTAAGCGCGTATATGGCTGGACCTTATGCCGGATTGCTACCATATGCTGTGGCACGCCAGACAAAAAGTACGGATATCCTTCCGTTGGCTGCTGGCTCTGTAATTGGAACTGCGATTGGCGGAGACCCTACCAAAGTAAACGGAGTATCTGTCCCCCTGGCTGACCAATACGCACTAATTCCAAGTGAAATAACGGCCATTAACGATGCACGAACAGCTTTCAATGCTACAGTCAAGGCCATTGCCGATGCAAACCCTTCCAGGCTTGCACATGCGGATGTAAACGCGGCACTTAAGTGCTTTCGTAGCGGCAAGAGCAGGGGTCTATAATGGGGTAACGATCACGCCAAAGATCGATCCGCCAACCGGCATTTACTCTGAAGATGGTGTTCATCCCAACAGCCGCGGATATGCATTTCTGTCGCGCGTATTTATCGATGCTATCAACACAACATTCACGGCGAAAGTACCATTGACAGATATCAGTAAATACAGTGCAACGGGACTGCCGATACCATAAGTATTTTGTCGCCAAGCACGAAAAAAGCCACCTTTTAAAAGTGGCTTTTTTCGTGATCGACCAGTTTCCCCCTATTCGGGCATCTGGGTTTCAAACCCTTTTTGAACCCATGCATCATAACCACCCTCAAGATTGTAGAGGCTTTGTAAATCCGGTGACCTTTCATCGTGTAATGGCTTTTGCACTTCTGCCCCCAACCTTGCAATAAACGAAGTAGGTTTTGTCCTTGTCGAGTTCAGCAATTTTCTCCGCAAAATCAGGAGCCCTAAAATCTATATTAACTGCGCCGGGAATTATTCCCTCTGCTACTTCCTCTGGCGTGCGCACATCCAACAAAACTGCGTTGGCCCCGGCGGATGCAACCTTGTCTTTAAAAGT
This sequence comes from uncultured Bacteroidota bacterium, assembly GCA_963714945.1. Taxonomy (GTDB): domain Bacteria; phylum Bacteroidota; class Bacteroidia; order Cytophagales; family Cyclobacteriaceae; genus Chryseolinea. Next base: position 58,825 of record CAVQQL010000010.1, read on the forward strand.
CTTTGGCATCCAGCACGGCACTTACGGCTGTTGCTGTTGCAGCGTCTTCTTTCTTTTGGGCAGGGGAGCAGCCCCATGCAAGGAGCAGAAATAGAATAAATTGTTTTTTCATATTGTTTGCAGTTATATATATCCGACAAGTTTATAGGCGATTATGCCTACCCACTCCTTGATGAGTTTCTGCCAGAGCACCATTGCGTCAAGGTTAGGAATAAACAAAACATCTGGATAAAAAAATCGCGGATGGGCATAAAAGTCAGTGCTGAAAGGTGCTATGATAAGCCCTTCTTTTCGAAAACAAGCGAGCGAACGTCTCATGTGAAACGCAGAGGTGATTAGTAAACAATCATCTGCATCGTACTGAAGCGACGCCAACGTCGGCTTTATATTGACCGCAGATTCATGCGTATTTCTACTTTCGTTCTCAACAAGAATATCCTGATCGGCTACGCCCATCATAATCATTACTTTCCTCAACTTATTGGCCTCCGGCTCTTCGTCAATCGTTAACAGCCCAGTGCCGCCGCTTACCAAGTATCTTGGCAATCAAGCCCAACTTGTACAATTGCACGGTATGCGTGACCCTGTCCGCACCGCGGTGAAAATACACGCGGTCATCTGGTCGCAGGTCCGACATCGTCACCCCCGTCAGTACAATACCCAATGCACGGGGCTGCATATCGCTGTATGCCGTGGTCTTGACTTCCCATGCACGCATCATCTCATTCGCGATAAAGTCATTCGAAAAAAAGAACATCAGCACCAGACCAGTCCAAAAACACAACTTTTTCCAGCGCTTGTTCTTAATAAGCAATGACGCCAGGACAAGCAGGCACACCATTGTAAACGGCATTACCAGGAAACTGAGCGTCTTCGAAAGAATAAAAAACATAGACCTATCTGTACTTACCAATTACTTGTACAATGGATTTGAAATATTTCCGATGCCATCAATGATCCTGCGCAAGACATCAAAGTAGAGCGCTAGCGCCAGGACAAAAGTCATTGACCAGATGACGCCAGTATTGAAATAAAATGTATCAATATTTCGATTTAGAAAGTGCTTAGCCGGCATATAAAACTGTGCGTCAAAATCAATAGGATGGTCTGGCTCCGGGTCTTTATAAATTGGATATATTTTCTGGATGAGCTTCCCATCCTGCTCCACAATTCTACGTGCTTCATTGAGATTTTTTGCCAGCTCCGAGATGGCATCATTGTGATAGCGATCTCTGAACTCGTTAAACGCTGCTTGCTTCTCGGGCGTGTTCGTCATTTCAAAAATCTTCTTCTCTTTCTCCTTGTCAACCGCGTTGAAGCGGTTTACATAAAACCGTTTCAACGTCTCCAGATATTCTGATACCGCGTCATAGGCCGAAGACTCAATCTTCCCGGGCGCAAGTTCCTGCAGTTCAGGAAGCATCTGATCGGTAGCATCCAGCTCCGTGGCGAGTTCCCGTCTTAATCAAATTCAGATTGTGCGCTACCCTATCTTTAACCTCTTGTTCTGTGGCCTCGGCATTTTGCATGCAATACTGAAGTCTCGTTTCAATTTCAGGAATAAAGTAGACCCTCTTATAATCCGAAATTGCCATAACCTTATCGTATAGATAGAATTCTCGTTCAAAGAGATTATCCTTAAACTGGGTAACCATCGCAGCCTCAAATGCCCAGCGCGAAGCCATCAAATCTCCTACTACAGGTACCGTTGCACTATTTCCGATAACGGGGTTGAGCTTATCAAACTTCACTACCACGCCGCTAAGAATAAGCTGTGGGATCAGCAGCAACGGAATAAGAATGTAAATCGTGACCGCAGAATTAAACGCGGAGGAAATATTCAGGCCAAGCAGATTGGCAAAGCAGGCTGCAGAAAACAGGATAAACCAATGCTGAAAAAACATCCCTTCAATTTCCAATATGGAATTACCGACAAACACAAAGGTTAAAGTCTGAATAGCGGAAAGCATAAAAAGGATAGATATCTTAGACAAAACATAGCTGCTTCTGCTGAGGTGCAGAAAAGACTCACGCTTTAAAATTTTTCTGTCGCGTATTATCTCTTCTGCACTGACGGTAAGCCCCATAAAGAGGGCTACAATGACACTCATGAAAAAATAAGCAGGCAGGTTCACATTCTTACTAAAAACATATCCCAATAAGATCTTGTCATCTGTATTGTAATACCGGACAATGAACGCCAAAATGAATGCCAGTACCGGTGCTTCCAGCAAGTTGATGATCATGTATTGCCGGTTGTGAATTTTGGCTTTGATATCACGCGTACCAAACAAAATAGTCTGTCGAATTCGAGACGGGATATTGAGTGTGGAATGTGGGATTTCGTCAGACTGCGCTACGGAAAAAGGTCTGTAATTTTTCCGAAATGCATCATGCCACTGCTTCGCCGATATCTTGCGCTCATTCGTAAATTGACCGTACTCATTAATGACTTTAGTTTCAATGATGTTAAAGATCTGCTCCGGATTCACATTGCCGCACGCATGACATTCGCCCTCATCACTGTTGACCATGCTAATACTCTTCTTGAAATAGAGAACGGCATCAACCGGATTGCCATAGTAAATCTGATAACCGCCATAGTCCAGGATTAGCAGTTTGTCAAACATTTTAAATATATCGGAAGAAGGCTGATGGATAACGGCAAAAACAAGCTTACCCTTTAAGTGAAAGTTCCTTTAGTAAATCAATGATGTTCTCTGAATCCCTTGATGAGAGTCCACTCGTAGGTTCATCGCAAAATAATACTGCTGGTTCCCTCAATAGCTCAAGCCCTATATTTAAACGCTTTCGCTGGCCTCCGCTAATTGTCTTTCGCAAAGGAGAGCCTACTTTTAGATCCTTAGTTTCCGCTAAACCCAAGTCCTCCAGAACCTTTGTAACGAGGTCATTAATTTCTTCCTCAGTTTTGTCGCCAAAGCAAAGCTTCGCCGCGTAATATAAATTTTGATATACCGTCAAATCCTCGATTAACAAATCATCCTGCGGCACAAACCCAATCACGCCTTCAATCTTTTTTGGATCCCGATGGATGTCAATCCCATTGATCAGAACCTGCCCTCCAGAAGGCACCTCCGAGCCGTTCAAAACGTGAAGCAATGTCGATTTTCCTGCGCCGCTCCCGCCCATCAGTGCGATAAGATTGCCTGATTCTTCAAAAAGGTTTATGTTACGCAGGCCAATTTTTCCATTTTTGAATTGAAAACTTAGGTTGTTTCCCTCAAATGAAAGGCTTGGATACTGGCCAAACTTCTTGAATCGATTTAGAATATCACCGTAGTAGATAGGTTCATCTTTTTCCCACCGCAACATGCTGCCCACGCCCAGCACCCCAATGCGGCCAGACTTCACAGGTGACCCGTTAAGGTATAAATCAGCGGAACCTACGTACTTGATAAAGTAAAACTCCGCCTGCTCCACATACAGTATAGCAATAAAACCATGCAAGTGCTTTCGTACAATATGGTGCGCATTCTCAAAGTTTCCCGCCGTTCCGGAATCAACTATTAAAATCTGGTGATGATCCATTTCGGAAGCCTGCGTTGCCCTCACAAATGTTTTGATGGCCTGGATTTCTCCAGGTAGAATCTTGAAATTCGTTCCAATTGCATTGACCAATTCCGTTTCCCGATCTGTAATTTTACCATCGGCCAGGATAATGCCAAAAAGCTCCAGGATGATCACAACTTTCTGTTTTAACGTCAGATCCAGGTTCACCTCTTTGCAAAGTGTATCCAGCTGATTGAGTTCAGCCGTCAGCGAACCGGTCTTCGGCGGCAAGCGCTGCACGTACTCATCAAACAGTTCAATGTATGGCCCCGCGGCAGACTGGCTCAAATGTACATCCAGAAATACCACGACCTGCTCACGCTCCTGTAACGTGACCTCATCCTCCCTGGCGACTACTGCGAATAATCTAAGAATTGCTTTGAGTAACGGTTCGCTCATACGTGCATTTTGATTTATTACAGGATAGCTAAAGATAGTTAAAGATGCTAAACCCAGAGAAAAAAATAGGGACTGGTTTATCACCAGTCCCTATTTTAGCCAAACCACAAAAAAACTCCCAGAATCTAATCTGTGATTCCGGCACGGATTTTTTCAACGATATTGGCTATTTCAACAAGGTTCTTGTCGCTTAGGACCAGATTTGCCTGATTGTTTTTTATCTGTTCTTCGATATTTAAGGACGTATATGCGGCTTCCAGTGCCTTAAGATCTGTCTGGATTGAAACAATGTCCTCCGTCTGTTCGGTGGCTGCAAGCATTTTGATTACTTCAGAGACGGAACTCTTTTGATCCAAAATAATTCTAATTAACGGGGTTAGTACCAGATTCTTGGCGTCCGTAGGAAGCAAATCCTTCGGATAAGTCCTCACCAGCCCGGTAGAGATATAGAGGCCTTCGACAAAACTTCCGGTAATCACCATCGCCGCAAGCTTACTGCGATTATTGTCCTTCAGAAACATTTGTGTCTTATCGATCGTCTCGTCAAGCAAACTAGTCAAAGAATCCTTATTGGAAATATTGGCTTCAAATTGTTGCAGCACCTGTACGTCAAAAGACCCTATCACTCCCAGCCCGTCAGCGAGGTCTTTGGCAGTACCCAGATAGTCGATGGCTTGCTGTGTTTTGTCGTAAGTACTGAGGTACCCAATATCCGCGGCATAAATACCTAAATTCAGTGCTGCCTTGTCGGTACGAGAAGAATACTGATCGGCCTTGGCACGAGAATTCAACAGACTTTCATTGAACTCAGCACCCGTGCGCTGCAGCAAGTAAGGAATTTCCGAAGGGGATGGTATATTATAGACTAATTCTTCAATCTGTCCTGGAAGGCTATCTTTGGCCTCGTCAAACTCAGTAGCGTTCTTATCCCTATCGCTGGAGGACGTCCCGCAAGATGCCAAACTGATGGCTATCAGGGTGCTAAAGGAGAATTCAATAAGTTGTTTAAATTTCATGGTGATGCTTAGGTTTTTGGAATCCCAATTTTAACACATTTTTCATAGCTTTGAAACCGCCAATTATAATTTTACCGGATTTTTCCCGTTTTAGTTGCTTTTTTGTAGTTTATAGACATGCCTCAAGAACGCGATGTTATGGACAAACTCGTTCAAAAAACGCTGCTAATTGATGACAGCGATATTGATTTGTTCATTCAGCGAAGATTTCTCGAAGTATATGATTTTTCCGACGAACTTTTTTCACAAAAATCGGCCGAGGAAGCGCTCGATTGGCTCAGCAATGCAGTTGGGGAATCGGCGCCAGAAATAATCTTCCTGGACCTAAATATGCCAGAAAACGATGGCTTTTCGTTTCTGCGGGGTTTTATGGCCTTGCCCGACAAGATCAGGACAAAGTCTAAAATCGTTATTCTTACAAGTTCAAATAGCGCCCAGGACCGTGAACGAGCCTTCTCCTGTGAAAACGTAATTCAGTTTATCACAAAGCCGATTAAGCAAACTGATATAGCGGAATTAAAGATGCTTATCGCCGGGAAATAACTCACCGGTCAAGCCAGGTTTTGAAATTCTGGACGCGCTCTCGGGCAACGACAATATCGTGATCATCTGATTTTTTAAGCACCAGCTTAAGCCGGCTGTTCGCGTAGCTCACCATGTCTTGGATAGATGATACTGAAATGATATACTTTCGGTTGATCCGAAAAAAAACAGATGGATCAAGCATACCCTCCAACTGATCAAGTGTAAAATCAAGAATATTCTTTCGACCGTCAGCGGTGTAGCAAAAGGTAGCCTTTTCAAGGCTCACGAAGAACAAAATATCAGTTACTTCCAGGGATCGAAGATGTTCTCCTACCTTAATTATAAACCTTGTTTTGTATTTCTTGGTCAGCATTTGGATAGCCTGCTCGATGTTGTCGAGTGCTACTCTTGATCGCAGTCCATCCAGCGCATGGAATTTGTTCAGCGCGATTTCCAAATCATCCTTATCCACAGGCTTAAGAATGTAATCAATACTATTGACCTTGAAAGCCCGCAATGCATATTCATCGTACGCCGTTGTGAATATTACGGGAGAATTTACGTCGCATGACTCGAATATTTGAAAACTGATCCCATCAGCTAATTGGATATCCATGAAAATCAAATCCGGTGGAGGATTGGATGTGATCCATTCAATAGCTTTTTTTACCGTATCGATATTGCCCAGGAATGTTGCATTCGGATCGATACGCTTCACAAGAGTTTCTAACCGCTGTGCCGCCTGTGGCTCGTCCTCAATTACTAAAATATTCATCACAGATTATTCTTCAGGTATTACAGGGAGTTTCACGGTAAACCTTTCTCCTGTCGTAATCTCTACTGCTTTGTCGCTGAGGAATGCATAACGCCTGACGATGTTATCCAAACCGACCCCTGCAGACTCTTCAAGCATAACCGATTTCTTTTGAAGGTTATTTTCAACAACAATAAATCCGTCTTCCACCCGAAGATATATCTTCAATGGATTTTCCTCTGAAATTATGTTATGCTTTATAGCGTTCTCGACGAGCATCTGCAACACTAGCGGCGCCACCAGACTCCGTGTTCCATCCAGTTGAATGTCAAGCTTCAATTTATTACCAAACCTTATTTGTTGAAGAAATAGATAGGCAGTCAGGAACTTCACCTCCTCGTCCAATGGTACCGCCTCCTTATCCCGTGTATCCAGCACGTAGCGATATACCTCTGAAAGTTGCTTGATGAATTTCGCAGCCTTGTCCTGGTCCTCATACACCAGATTGGTAAGTGCATTAAAACTATTAAATAGAAAATGGGGACTAACCTGACTTTTCAGACTTTCGTACTTAGCAATGATATTTTCCTTCTGCAATACCTCGGCGTCAAGCGTTGCTTGCCTCCCTCTGCAATAGAAATTCACGGCTGTGTAATACAAGTGAAATCAAAATCGTAATGCCTACAGCAAAATAAATCGTCCATATAAAGGAGGATCCAAAATTCAAATCAAACAGCCACTCAAAAGAAAGCAATGTGCCAATTACCGCTACTAACGTATATCCAATGGTAGTGATGATCGAAACCACAAGGCGCTTGACCGGAAATTTAAACCATGAAATTCTACTACTAACATAATAGGTCACCAAATTATTCCCCCTCCATAATATGACCCACAGCATAAATGAGAAAAAGGACACGAGCGAATAGTCCCGCAGGCTGTTGCATCCAGAGCACGTGAAATACGTCTGGATCACACCAACCAGCACGAAGAACCCGGCATATTGAAGTTCCGTGCGTATGCGTTTTTTATTGATCACCATAACATTAAAAATACAATATCTTGATCATAACTTATCATGTCTTCTCATCGGAGGTCGGCAGCGTCAGTGCCCTCTACCGATTCTCGATACCTGCTTGCACCGCTAACCAATTAAGTTGCCGATTTAAGCTTAAAGGGTGCCGGCATTCAATGACGTAGATTAATTGCACTCCTGTTTCAACGCCATTGCCATCTCTCTCCCCCATTGCGGAGCCAGCAAATTGGTTGACGCAGAAACTTCAAATTTCGCAATGGCCAAATCCAGGGTCTCACATGCCGCTGTTGCAGGCGATCCGAAGAACTTTGCGGTGCCGAATTGCATCTGCGCCATTAATACCAGTGCTCTTGGGTTGTCAGGATTCAATGCAGATGCTTTACCGAATGTTTGCATCGCGAGTCCGGAATACTGCGGACCACGTACACCTGGATCCACCGTAATGCGCATCATCTGCACAAACCCTTCAAGCGCAACTACTTCAGAATCATTTCCGTTGATGACTTTCGCTTTTTCAATACCGCCCATAGCCTGATCCAGATAAACGTCCTTTTTCGCACCATCCTGCTCACGGTTTGCCATCATGATGTAACCAAATGATGCGTAATAATGGGGTTCCCATTTATTTTTCTCAGCAGCACCAATGCGCTCCAGTGCATTAACTGCCTCTTGCAGGTCGGACATGGACTGGGCAGTATAAATGACATGAATGTTTTTCTGCATGGCTTCGATGTACTGAATATCGGTGGCCAATAGGGAGTGCACGACCAACAAAAGCATTGCACATAAAATCGAAATAATGTTTACCTTTTTCATAATGTTAATTTTTAAATATTGATTAAAGACTTGGTAACTGATTTACTGATTTATCTTTCGAAAGGGTGATGAAGATTCCCAAAAACAAGAAACGGGGCGCTGCCTGGCGGATGGCACGACGCTGGTATTCGCCGGCTCCATCCGCTGTGGTGCTGTATTCATATCCGAAAATATTATCGCGCCCCAACACATTTGTACAGGAGAAGTACAATATCAGAAACGGTTTTGGCAAGTATGCAATGTTTACACTTAGGTCAGCGTAGTAGGGCGTTTTCCCTCGGTTGAAGTTTTCGGTGTTAGGATCATTGAAGGGCCTGCCCGTTGTGTAGCTATACGTAAAACCAACCTGGCTCCTGATCGAGGGAACAAAATGCTTGTAGACAAACGAAAGGTTATGCGCTGAAGCAAATGTAGGCGTTGCCCTATAAGGAAAATCCAGATAGTCACGCTTAGTATCAAGGAATGAATATGAAAACCAATAGTCAACATTCTTGATAGAGTGGTTATCCCGCCAGAATACTTCTACTCCCTGCGCGAAACCCTCGCCTGTGTTTGTTAAGACGAATGGGTTGCCATTTTCATATTTCACCAAATCCTTGTATCGCTTGTAATAGGTTTCTACTCTGAAGGTCCGATTGTGCGCTACCCACTGATAGTTTAGAATAAAGTGTTCTGCTTTTTCATTGTCAAGTTCTTGATCTCTGCTGACCAGTTGATTGGTTGCTGATTGCCGGAATTTTCCATAAGCGAACGACACCTGACTGCTTACTCCCGTTTTGTAAGCCAGCGAAACACGAGGGTCAACGCCTACCTTGCCAGTCAGGTTACTATATTCCAGGCGGGTTCCAATTCTTGTCACAAAATTATTGCTGGCATAGATATCGGCTTCAGCAAAACCTGCAGTAATAAGTTCATTGAACCGATATGAATAAGCTGAATCAGATTGAAAGTAGAAGGATTGGGAATAGTTGCGCTGCATTACCTCTATCCCGGTTTTTAGTTCGACTCTGTCCGACAAGGAACCATCGAATACTGTTTTTGCATGAATTCCTTTTTCCGACTCCAGAATATTATCAAACTCAATTTGCGCGTTATTTTGAATGGAGGTATAAGAAAGACCGCCGCGTACGCTCCACTTTTCATTGATTGAACTTTTGAAAGATCCATTCATATAACGGTAGTTGTTGGTCAGATCATAAAGCTGTTTAACACTGTTGTCGCTAATATTATGATTGTATAAAGAGAAGTTGGAATGGTTAAAATTTCCGTAGAACTTGAACAGGCCATCCTTGCCAACCTGTTGTCTGAAAACACCAACAGCTTCAATGGATTCTGGCGGAGTTTTCCAATCTATCTCCTGATTGATCAACCCAAAGTATGGACGGATATTCGTGTATTGAATTTTTCCTGCAACAGATCCCCTATCCCATGCGTGGGTATGTGCGACATCTCCACCTACTGAAAGTATGCCAATATCCGTGCGGGCCGATTCTGCCTTATCTTTAGAATCCAACACCAGGGCAGACGAAAGGGCCTGTCCATACTCTGCGGAATAGCCGCCTGTGCTGAAGCTCGTACCTTTGAACATAAAGGGCAGAAACCGTCCACGCGATGGTGTATTCGGAGCGGATGTTTTGTAGGCATCCAATACAACCATACCGTCAACGAAGGTTTTTGTCTCGTTGCTGTCGCCGCCGCGAACAAAAAGTCTTCCTGATTCCCCTACCTTCTGTGTACCCGGTAACGTATTCAGCGCCCCTGCTATGTCAGCTGTGGCACCTGCTGTCGAGGCAATGTCCACAGCTCTAAAAATTGTCCGACGGGAGGCATCACTTGCTGTAAACGCGCCTGCCGTAATGGTCACCGCGCTCAACTCATTAATGTTTTCTTCCAACCTGACATTGACGAAAATCGGCTGGACACCAACCGTTACAGCTTGTGCAAAATCCTTGTATCCAATGAACTTTGCCACTAAGATCCTTCTCCCCGCTGCGGCAGAAGTGAACGCAAAGCTGCCATCTTCCAAAGAACTTGCCCCATCATAGGTATCCTGCAAAAAGACGTTGGCACCTGGAACAGGTTCTCCACGGCCGTCAGTAACGCTGCCAGAAATTTTGACCTGACCACGGCTGGCCAAAAAAACGAATAAACTAAGAATCGTAAAAAGTGTTTTCATAACATCGTCCCTGTGCGATTACACGGTAAAGATTGCCTCACAGGGTGTGCGTTCATAATGCGTCTTACCGAACTGTGGAGCAAGTGGGATGAACTGTTGGCGGTGAACGATGATCAAATGGCACAAAGATGTATTTTTGTGACCCAGCACGTAAATTGCCCTAGCCACCATGAAGAAATTGCTTGTCGTACTTATCGTTATTGCATGCCATCCAGAATTGTCTGCACAAAAAACAGATCAATACATCACGGAAAAAAATGTATCCCGCGTCATTACAGCGCTCGCTGCAGATCGTATGATGGGACGGCCAGCGACACAACCTGCCCAGATCGAAATGGCCACAGCCTTTATCGAAAAAGAATTTAAGAAGATTGGATTGAAGCCAATAGATGGGTTGCACAGTTTCCGGCAGGAATTTGTAAAGCAGCGATTCGCTTCCCAAATCGCAACAGTAGAGATCGACGGCGAAACGATCCCTACTGAAAATTTCTTGCTTCTTTCTGAGAAAACACACATCAATATTACCGATGGGCTCCCCTTTGCTTTCATCCGCTATGATTCCACCATACGAAATGCAAATCAATACTTTTTCACACAAGCATCCCGACAAATCCAGGACACGTCATCTTTAATTGTTTTTGTCGCCAACGAGTTCCAATCGAACTTCATCGAACTCAAGAGCATTTTTGAAAAAAGATTTACGCATGGTAGCACATCAACAAAGGTTTTTGTGCTTGGCAAAAGTAATGCCTCGAAATACGCCATACAGGCCGTACGAAAATTTGAATCCATCAAAATGACTAATGTTGTTGGTCAGCTTGTGGGAAAGAACAGGGGGGATGAAATGGTTGTATTCTCAGCGCATTACGATCACCTCGGCATCCAAAAACCCATCGTCGATGGTGACTCCATTGCTAACGGAGCCGATGATGACGCTTCCGGAACAACGGCCGTTATCGAACTTGCGCGTTACTTCAAAAAAAGAAAGAACAACAACCGTACGCTGGTCTTTGTGGCTTTTACAGCAGAAGAATTGGGTGGTCTTGGTTCACAATATTTTTCTCAACAACTGGACCCTGACAAGGTGATGGCCATGTTTAACATTGAAATGATTGGCAAGCCATCCAAATGGGGCATTAATTCTGCCTTTGTAACTGGTTACGAACGATCTGATTTCGGAGAAATACTCAAAAAAAACCTGGCCGGCACGCAATTTACATTCAATCCAGACCCATATCCGGAACAACGCCTGTTCTTTCGGTCAGACAATGCCACACTCGCAAGACTTGGCGTTCCTGCACACACGATCTCCACTGATCAGATTGATCTTGATCAATTCTATCATACCGTCAAAGATGAGGTCGAGACCCTGGATATGCAGAATATAACCGCTACAATACGTGCAATAGCCCTCAGCTCAACTTCCATAGTGAGCGGCGCCGATACGCCAAAACGGATTGAGAAGGTGTCGGAGCACTAAACGGCGGCGGTTTTAGATTGCATCCGTAGCAGAAGAAGTCTATTGCATTATGCGCTGTTTGCTTATTTTTGCCGTTCAAAATCTCCAGCAAGGATAAAATGGCCGATTACAGCAAAGAAGAAATCAAAAACATTGAAAAGAAATGGCAGGATAAGTGGGCCAGGGATGGTGTATACAAGGTCTCTGACGATACGTCCAAACCGAAATACTACGTTCTCGACATGTTTCCCTACCCTTCGGGAGCGGGGTTACACGTGGGTCATCCCCTGGGTTATATCGCATCGGATATTGTTTCACGCTTTAAGCGACTGAAGGGATACAACGTACTACACCCAATGGGTTTCGACGCCTTCGGATTGCCAGCGGAACAATATGCAATCGACCATGGTATCAATCCTGCAATCTCAACAGCGCAGAATATCCAGACATTCAAGGATCAGTTGTCCAAAATAGGCTTTTGCTACGACTGGAGCCGGGAAGTGCAAACCTGTGATCCAAAATATTACAAATGGACCCAATGGATTTTCCTCCAGATTTTTGATAGTTGGTATGACCAGAAAAAGGAAAAAGCCGAACGCGTTGCCGATCTGATCCGCATATTTGAGAAAGAAGGTAACATTGGTCATCCCTTTCCAAACGCTAAATTTCTCGTTCCTGGATCGAACAAGGAAGTCTTTGACAGCGGTGAGTGGAAATCCTTGCGATACAAAAACGAAACTGGAGATTCTCATGCAATATCGGCTGGCATACCTTGCCTATACCGATGTTAACTGGTGTGAAGCCTGGGGACAGTATTGGCCAATGATGAAGTCATTAACGGCGTAAGTTATCGCGGCGGATTTCCGGTCGTAAAAAAACAAATGCGCCAGTGGAGTCTTCGCATTACAGAATATGCTGAGCGGCTATTAAAAGGTCTGGAGGAAGTCGACTTCAGTGACTCGATGAAAGAGATTCAGCGAAATTGGATTGGCAAGAGCGTGGGCGCAAAAATCACCTTCCAGGTAAAAGATGAAAAAGGCAACCTTAGCAAGCTTGTCGTTTTCACAACACGTCCTGATACCATATTCGGTGTGGATTTTATGGTTTTGGCGCCAGAACACGAACTAGTCAAAGAAATTACCAGCGATGCACAGCGGGAAGAGATTGAGAAAGTATCTCACGTATGTGGAAAGCCGATCTGAAATAGACCGCATGGCTGAGGTAAAAAAAATCACCGGCGCGTTTACGGGAGCCTATGCAATCAATCCGTTCAATGGACGAGAAGTACCGGTATGGATAAGTGAATACGTCTTGGTGGGCTATGGCACTGGCGCGATAATGGCGGTGCCTTGTGGTGACGAACGCGATCATAAATTCGCAAACTTTTTTAGTTTACCCATTACGAACATCATTGGCGAATATTACAACGGCACGGAAGCCAACCCCACCAAAGAGGCTATTCTGGAAAATTCTGATTTCCTCAACGGGTTAGTGATGCACCAGGCCATTGACGTTGTGATCAACAAGCTTGAAGAGAAAGGAATCGGAAAGCGACAAATAAACTACAAGATGCGCGATGCAGGGTGGAGCAGGCAGCGTTACTGGGGCGAACCCTTTCCAGTCGTTTTTGTGGACGACATGCCTTTCGCGATGGACGACAATGAGCTTCCACTTGAGTTGCCGGAATTAACGAATTTCAAGTCATCAGGTACCGGGGAAGGGCCTTTGGCCAATCTCACCGACTGGGTATTCTTTGCGAAGGATAAGCGAAGAGATACGAACACCATGCCGACACACGCAGGGGCCGCCTGGTATTTCCTTCGCTATACTGACCCACATAATGACCAGGTGTTTGCTGACAGAAAAGCATTGGACTATTGGGGGCAGGTAGATGTTTATGTTGGAGGGTCGGAACACGCCGTTGCGCATTTGCTGTACTCACGGCTTTGGGTAAAGATTCTACATGATTTGGGTTACTTGAATTTTGATGAACCGTTTAAAAAGCTGATCAACCAGGGAAAGATCACCGGCGACTCCCGATTTGTTTACCGCGTCAGAGGAACCAATAAGTTTGTTTCAGCAGGATTAAAAGACAGCTACGACACAGATCCCCTACATGTTGATGTGAGTATAGTCACCGGGTTGGAATTGGACACAGAAGCTTTCAAGAAATGGAAGCCGGATTTTGCCGACGCAGAATTTATTCTGGAAGGTGAAAAATACGTTTGCGGTGCAGCAATTGAAAAAATGAGCAAGTCATATTTCAACGTAGTCAACCCGGATGAAATCATTGAAAACTACGGAGCCGACACACTCCGCATGTACGAAATGTTCCTTGGACCTCTAGAATTATCTAAGCCATGGAATACCCATGGTATTGACGGTGTGTTTAAGTTCTTGCGCCGATTCTGGAATCTCTTTCACGATAACCATGGCAATTTTAAAGTAAGCGACGGGGAACCCACCCCGGAAGCGCTTAAAGTACTGCACAAAACACTAAAGAAAATTGAATACGACATTGATCATTTTTCTTTTAATACATCCGTTAGCGAATTCATGATCTGTAGCAATGAACTGAATTCAATGAAGTGTAACAAACGTACCATATTGGAACCACTCACGATTGCCCTTTCTCCTTTCGCGCCACATATTGCTGAGGAGCTTTGGGAAAAGTTAGGACACAGCAATACGATTCTAAATGAGGCCTTTCCTGAGCATAAGGAAGAATACCTGAAAGAGGATTCATTTGAATATCCTATTTCCATCAATGGCAAGGTGCGGGCAAAAATGGTCTTTGCACTGGACATGCCCAAGCAAGACATTGAAAAACTCGTGTTGGCCTCGCAAGCCGTTATCAAATGGACTGAAGGGAAGGCGCCCAAAAAAGTAATCGTCGTGCCAGGAAGGATTGTGAACGTCGTGATGTAATACCTCGCAAACGCGATCGAGCAACGAGATATTATCTTCCTTTTACTTTAAACTGTTCGCTTTTGAAGGCATTTTTCTGTGATGCTGCTGTCAATAATTATGTTCCGAAATCCTCAACCTGGAAGACAGCAAACATCACGGTAAGCCACGGTGCCGTTAACAAACAATATCGCAAAAAACTTGGGGAGTACATACAAGATCACTGCTTTTCAAATTTGCCGGTAGCTTCCTTTATTTTTATTTGAAAGACAACGATCTCAAATTTCGGATTGACGGGTTCATGCGGCCGCTCCAATCCATGACGTGGCACTGACGTCTCGCTAGTGGATATCGGGTGGATCCGATTTGCGATAGATCGAAGCACATCATCTGCTGCTTTACCTTTCAGTTCTTCATACTTTCCCCAGACAATAACACTCTGCCAATTGGCCATATTGTGAATGCGATCAACCTCAAAGCAAACGTTGGGATTATTGCGCATTAAATCCGTCTTCATTCCTACTTTTGTAGCCGCGGAAATAGTCTTCCCATCATAGATGTATGTAATGGGAACCACATATGTTTTGCCCTTCGCTGAGCATCCAATACGGCCAACGACCTCGCATCGTAAGAAACTGTCAATCTGATATTTGTTTAATGTTCCGATCATCCTCACAATAATTCATTAAAGCTCTCACCGCTCGATTACACTTTAACTGATAAATATCATCCCAAAATATGATCGTTGTCCTGAATAAAATCACATTATCAGCCCTATTTGTGATACACCAAACAGCTTTGCTATGATTTCTGTACTAGGTTCATCCGGAAAATACATACTACAACCCAGCTTGCTTGATATGCACAAATTAACGTTGGAATGGCTTTCGGCAACAACGTTATGGAAGCGTGAAATTTCGTTCTTCCAGAAAGTACTGGACCAAAATGCCGCGAAAAGTGATGCTGTTGATTTCAAGAAAGATGTAGATCATTTTCAAAATCTGATCATTTACTACAATGGTGAATTGATAGATCTACTGCGAAAAAAATTACGCGACCATGAACACAAATTGGCTCAAATGCTCCAGTCGGAAAAGGAGTCAGACATCGAGTATTACCGAGAGCACGAAGGTATTATGGCTGAATTGGATTCGTTTCAAAACACGTTTCATACCTTTAAACATCGATTCTTCGATTTCATTGAGCGAGGTTTCAGCGCTTACTGATTGATGTAGCCCGCTAATCGGGTGGCTTTATTTGCCGTAAGAGACGGCGCGCCATCATTTTGGCATCTCGGAATGCTCATTTGTCAACATTTATTAACTTTAGTGCAATCTAACTCCAGCCGAATGCACCATTCTAAAATTGTTGGCCTGGGCCATCACGTTCCCGAGAATGTTATCACCAACGAATATCTATCAACGCTCATGGATACCAACAATGATTGGATTGTCGAGCGAACAGGGATTCATGAGCGGAGATGGATGAATCCTGCCGTCGATACAGTCGCCAACATGGCAGCGAAGGCTTCACGAATGGCTTTGTCGCGCGCGAACCTCACTGAGAACGAAATTGATTTTATTGTCTTTGCGACCATTACACCAGATTACTTTTTCCCCGGGTCCGGCGTGCTCTTACAGCGTGAGTTAGGACTGGATGGAAAAATTGCTGCGTTAGACATCCGTAACGCTTGCTCTGGATTTATTTACGCGCTGTCTGTTGCCGATCAATTCATAAAAACGGGTATGTACAAAACGATCCTGGTCGTTGGCGCTGAAATACAATCAACCGCCCTGGATATCAGCACCGCCGGCAGGAACACAGCCGTCATTTTTGGCGACGGCGCAGGCGCTGTTATTTTGCAACAGTCCGATAAACCAGGTATTCTTTCCACCCACCTGCATTCCGACGGCAACTTTGCGGAAGAACTGTATGTTAAAGACCCTGGCAGCAGCCGACCACATGAAGAACGACAGCCCGACCAAATCCTGGACACGTCCACGTTTAAAGTGGTCATGAATGGAAGCCAGGTTTTCAAACATGCCATAGTACGGTTCATCGAAGTGATCAATGAAGCACTTGATGCCAACAATCTTAAAAAAGAGGCTATCAATCTGCTGGTTCCCCACCAAGCAAATCTTCGCATCAGCCAATACATTCAGCAGAAACTGGAGCTGTCAGATAGCCACGTTTATAACAACATCATGCGCTATGGAAACACCACCGCTGCGTCCATTCCAATTGCATTAAGTGAAGCCTGGGCGGAAGGGAAAATCAAGGAAAATGACTTAATTTGTCTAGCCGCATTTGGAAGTGGGTTCACATGGGCATCAGCATTGATCCGGTGGTGAGCTGCAAATTCATCATCTTCGCCAGTAGAAAAGGCAGTGTAGTATGATGCAAGGGCTAGTATGAACAAAATTTTGCCGACGTCGATAAACAATTAAAGGTTCACACAATGAAGACTTCCACGTATAATCCAAGTCCGCTTGAAACTGATTTTGCCAGCGCGCTGGTAGCACTTCAAAATGAACTTGAAAAACAACTGCCTGGCAATCAAATCATACACGTGGAAACACAAATCAAGAAAGATAACCCTATGGTGAAGTTCAGCTTGTTGGACAAAGACGGAGATCCTCACGAAGTGGTTATACGCGTAATTCAGATACCCGATAAATTCTAACCGCAATACTCCCCTTTGATCCACTGAAATAAACCTTCCCCAGAACCGATCTTTACATGTCGCTCATTATTATCATTCTGTGTATTGCATTGCTCATACTGCTCATTACACAGTTCAAAGTCAATGCTTTTATCGCTTTTCTGATTTCCTCGATTCTCGCGGGATTGTTGTTGGGTATTGAGGTCTCGAAAATCACTTCTTCCATACAGAAAGGAATGGGCGATATGCTCGGCTCACTGGTTATTATTGTTGTTTGCGGAGCCATGTTAGGCAAGCTTGCAGCAGAAAGCGGAGCAGCGCAACAAATCGCTTCTGGCCTGATGAAGCTTTTTGGTGCACGTTATATTCAGTGGGCACTGATGATTACCGGCTTCATCATAGGGATACCGCTCTTCTATAATGTTGGCTTTGTGCTAGTGGTACCGCTTATATTTTCAGTGGCACAAAAGTACAAGATGCCTGCCGTTTACATCGGTATCCCGATGCTTGCCTCCCTCTCCGTAACCCATGGATTCCTCCCGCCGCATCCTTCCCCCACAGCCCTGGTCGCACAGTTTGATGCAGATATTGGAACAACCCTGTTCTATGGGATCATCGTTGGCATACCAGCTGTTATTCTTGCGGGACCTGTGTTTTCGAAGGCCCTTAAGAACATAAAATCCCCATTCCTGAAAACCTTCGAATCCCACGATATCCCGGTAGATCAACTTCCCAGCTTGGGCCTGAGCATTTTTTCTTCGCTACTGCCGGTCATCTTACTTGGCCTTACTACGATTCTTGGGAATGTAGCCGTAGAGGATGGACTCCCTAAAACAATAGTCACGTTCCTCGGTGATCCGGCAATCGTAATGATCCTCTCACTCGCCGTGGCCACCTACACGCTCGGGCTCAAAAGTGAAATGAGCATGAAGAAGATAATGGACATTTATGCAGAGTCCGTCAAAGACATTGCCATGCTATTGTTGATCATGGGTGGCGCCGGTGCGTTGAAACAAGTCCTAATTGACAGCGGTGTGAGCGATGAAATTGCCGTCCTGTTAAATGGACTTGATGTGCATCCCCTGCTCCTCGGGTGGACCATTGCCTGTGTAATTCGACTGTGTGTGGGATCCGCTACTGTCGCTGGCTTAACGGCGGCAGGAATCGTAGTTCCCCTGCTGGATCGCCCAGACGTAAATCCAAATCTGATGGTACTTGCTGTAGGAGCCGGGAGTTTAATGTTTTCACATGTCAATGACTCTGGATTCTGGCTATTCAAAGAATATTTTAATTTAAGTATTAAAGAGACTATTCGTTCCTGGTCTTTGATGGAAACCATCGTATCGATTTCCGGATTGATTGGTGTCATGATCTTAAATGCTTTTGTGTAGTCGTTACAAAATGTTGTTGCTTTCTAACCCAATCATAATATCTTATGTCCCCAACTGCTGATCAAAACTTTGAACGACTAGGCCACGTATTACCGCCGCCGCCCACGCCTTTGGGTGTATACAGACCTTTTTTAATCGTTGGAGATTTTGCTTACGTTTCCGGGCATGGTACGGTTCAGGAAGACGGAAGCCTCATCGTCGGCCGGATTGGAAAAGACCTGACACCAGACGAAGGGAAGCGCGCAGCCCAGCAAGTAGGGCTTGCGATTCTGGCAACGCTGAAAGATAATCTTGGAAGCCTCAACAAGATAAAGCGTGTTATAAAAGTATTCGGAATGGTTAACTGCACACCTGACTTTGAAAAACATCCGTTTATTATTAATGGTTGCAGCGAACTGTTTGCCGGGGTCTGGGGCAATGTAAATGGGATTGGCGTGCGGAGTGCAGTCGGCATGGGTTCCCTCCCCGATAATATTCCAGTTGAAATAGAAGCTATCTTTGAACTAGTCTAAAGGTATGGCCCCAGCAACAGAATGGTACGAACTCGTTAACATTGGCGAACTGGATTCGCCTGCACTCGTCGTATATCGAAACAGGGTCAAAGAGAATATTCAAATCCTGATTGATAGCATCGACGATATTACCAGACTCCGACCGCATGTTAAGACACACAAGTCGTCGGAAGTGTGTGTCATGATGCTGCAGGCCGGCATTAAAAAGTTCAAGTGTGCTACCATTGCCGAAGCTGAAATGCTTGCTTCGGTGGGAGCACCAGATGTATTACTTGCCTATCAACCAGTAGGACCAAAAGGAAATAGGCTCCTGCAACTGGTTCAGCAATTTCCAGCAACTAATTTTTCGTGCCTGATAGACAACCTTGACTCAGCAAAACAACTGTCTGGTATTTTTAATCGAACCAGTTTATCCACTGCCTGTTTTCATAGACCTCAACGTGGGAATGAATAGGACAGGATTGCCCCCGAATGAAGCATTCACCCTGTATGATAGTTGCCGCGCATTGGAAGGTATTTCCATTTGCGGACTTCATATGTATGACGGTCATATCCGAAATATTGATTTTGAGGCACGCAAGAAGACTTGTGATGAAGCCTTCGCGCCCGTTGTGGCATTGCAAAAGGAAATTCACGATCGCTTTAAGACAAAATTGCAGATAGTGGCTGGCGGAACACCCACCTACTCCATTCATTGCCACCGGAAGGAGGTTGAATGTAGCCCCGGAACCTTCATTTATTGGGACTACGGCTATCAGACCAGTCTTGCAGAACAACGCTATTTAATTGCAGCCTTGGTGGTGACCCGTGTAATATCAAAACCAGCACCAGATACAATCTGTGTAGACCTTGGACACAAAGCTATTGCCTCGGAAAACCCGTTGCATAGCCGAGTTTTTTTTCTCAATGCACCCAACGTCAATCCGATCGGGCACAGCGAAGAACATATGGTTTTGAAAGTGGAGGATGGTAACGACTTTAAGATTGGTGACGTGTTATATGGCATACCTTACCATATTTGCCCTACGGTTGCCCTATACGCCAAGGCTGCCGTAGCCGAAAACAATACGGTGATAGCCTACTGGAATACGTCGGCGAGAAATAGAAAGATTACGATATAATAAGCGCTAGGCAGCATCAACAATATTCTGAACACTTCATCCCATTTACACTAACCACTACGCATGTTCACCATCGACGCACACCTTGACTTAAGTATGAACGCTATGGAATGGAACCGCGACCTGCGAAAACCCATCCATGACATCAGAATCCGGGAAAAAGGTATGACTGATAAGCCTGACCGTGGCAATAACGTGGTGTGTTTCCCTGAACTCCGAAAAGGAAATATAGGTCTCGTTGTAGCCACACAAATAGCGCGTTATGTTGCCGCTGATAATCCCTTGCCAGGCTGGAATTCTCCCCAGCAAGCCTGGGCACAAACACAGGGTCAACTGGAATGGTACAAAGAAATGGAGTCGGAAGGTGAGTTAGTACAAATCGAGACGCTAAGCATGCTGGAAGATCATGTGGCAAAATGGATGAACAGGGCTTCAAATGAAAAGCAACCAATAGGCTACATCCTCAGCCTGGAAGGGGCAGATTCAATTGTGACAATGGACCACCTCGAAAGGGCATACCGCAAAGGACTGCGTGCACTAGGACCGGCGCATTATGGTCCGGGCAGATACGCCCAGGGAACAAATGCTACAGGAGGATTAGGTAAAGATGGAAAAGCGTTGCTACACGAAATGGAGCGTCTCAACATCATTCTTGATGCAACACACCTGTGTGATGACAGCTTCTGGGAAGCGATGGAAAATTTCAGTGGACATGTATGGGCGAGTCATCATAACTGCAGGGCCCTGGTGAATCATAACCGCCAATTCAATGATGATCAAATTAAAGAACTGATCGCACGTGGCGCGGTTATCGGTGGCGTATTGGATGCATGGATGATGGTGCCAGATTGGGTTTTGCATGTTTCTACGCCCAGAGAGATGAACTGTCATTTGGAAAAAGTCGTTGACCACATGGATCATATTTGCCAACTCGCCGGGAATGCACTTCACATAGGAATCGGTTCAGACCTTGACGGCGGATTCGGCAAAGAGCAAGGCCCTTTTGATCTGGAAACTATCGCAGACTTGCAAAAAATACCAAAAATGCTGTCTACCCGCGGTTATAGTGAACAGGATGTTGAAAACGTGATGCATGGCAACTGGCTTCGGTTTCTGCGCAAAGCCTGGCAATAGATAAATACGCCTATTTCATATGATTTCGGCCATTGCGAAAATATTGTTTCAAAATCACCAATTCAGGGTCAAATTAACACCAACTAAATCCGTAATTTTCAGAAATTTATCAATCCATATACTTTTCTCGCTGCAATGCGTTTCTATTACGAAATACCTTTCCGATGAAAAAAAAGATCTTATACTTGTTTTCAGCGCTTGTCTTTATCGCCGCACTCTCGTTCACGAAACCTGCAGAACGTTATTTCGAAATAGCAAAGAACCTGGATATTTTCGCGACGCTGTTTAAGGAAGTTAATGCGCTGTACGTCGATGAGGTAAACCCCAATAAACTTGTCCGCACCGGCATTGATGCCATGCTGGTCTCCCTGGATCCCTATACAAATTACATTCCCGAAGACGAAGTAGAAGACTTTAGAACGACAAATACCGGCCAGTATGGAGGTATAGGCGCCGTAACGCGTGAGATCGGAAACCGGACTATTGTTACCATGATCATGGAAGGATATGGTGCGCAAAAAGGAGGTCTGAAAATTGGTGATGAAATTCAAAAGATTGATGATCTCGAGCTTTCCAAGTTAACGCGCGAAGAATCTGGACAGCTGATGAAGGGTCAGGTGGGTACACCAGTTAGCCTTACGGTTAAACGTATTGGTGAAGACAAGCCTATAACACTTGCATTCAAACGGGAGAAAATAAAACTGAATAACGTTCCTTATTATGGAATGGTCGACAATGACATTGGCTATGTTCAGCTTACTGATTTTACGCCTGATGCTGCCAAAGAAGTTAAAAACGCAATAACAATATTGAAGGAAAAAGGTGCTAAGGGCCTAATCCTTGACTTGCGCGGCAACCCAGGTGGGTTGTTGATTGAAGCTGTTAACATTACAAATCTTTTTATTGAAAAAGGGAAACTCGTCGTGAGCACAAAGGGCAAGATACCCGAGAATAATCTCAACTATGAAACGCTTAATCCGCCTATCGATACTGAAACGCCCATCAGTATTTTAATTAACCGTGGTAGCGCATCGGCTTCTGAAATAGTCGCAGGAACATTACAGGATTATGACCGCGGGGTAGTGATTGGTGAAAAATCCTATGGCAAGGGTTTGGTGCAAGTCAGCCGTCCACTTTCCTACAATTCCCAACTGAAGGTCACCACTGCGAAGTACTACACGCCAACGGGGCGTTGTATCCAGGTATTGGACTACACGCACCGGCGCGAAGATGGTAGCGTCGGTTCTCTCCCAGACTCCCTTAAGAAATCATTCAATACGACGAACGGCCGGATAGTCTATGATGGTGGGGGTATTGATCCTGATATAAAGACAGTGACGCCAGAAGCACACGTATTGACACAAGTACTATTCGAAAAGGGATTCTTATTTGACTACGCCGCCCAGTACGCATTTAACCATACAGAAGCTGTTGATGCAAAGACATTCACATTGAGCAATGAGGAATATCAGCAATTCGTTGTATGGATGAAGGATAAAAACTACACCTATAAGTCTTACCTGGAATATCAGTTGCAACAATTGAGTGAAGAGGCCAAGAAAGAAAAATACTATGCGGAACTAAAAAATCAATTGGACCAAATTTCAATCAGGATTGCAGAGAGCAAGAAGAATGAACTCATGCTCTATAAGAATGAAATAAAAATGTTGCTGGAAGAGGAAATTGTTTCCCACTACCGCCTTGAAAAAGGTAGGATTGAATCCAGATTTAAATATGACAACGACGTCAAACAAGCCACCGCTGTTTTGCATGATGGCGCACAATACAAAAAGCTTCTAAATATCCAATAGGTATGGCCTTCAGCATCCGAAGGAAAATAAAATGGATATTTATTGTATGCATTTTCGCCATGCCTGCGGTCCTTCATTCCTGTATGACATTCCGAATGAGTCCAAAGGAAGTCGACGCTTTTTTTGCGGAACGGAATATTCATGGCACCCAACACAGTTATAGGGTTGGTTTTCGCGAAATTCATTACGTGTGTGCCGGTGATGAATCGAAACCCTTAGTATTGTTCGTTCACGGCTCGCCCGGATCGCTGAGTGCATTTATTAGTTTTTTAGCTGATACAACATTGCTAAGTCACGCACTTTTGGTTTCGACAGACCGGCCTGGTTTTGGATACTCAAATTTTGGCAATGGAGAATCTTCTTTAAAAAGGCAAAGTGAAGCCCTTAAACCCATATTAGAAAAATACAAAAATAACCGGCCAATCGTGCTTGTTGGCCATTCGCTTGGAGGGCCACTTATTGCCAGGATGTCTGTTGAATATCCGGAACTGGTTGATGGATTGATCATCGTTGCAGGTTCCATAGATCCCGCATTGGAACCAAATGAAACCTGGTTTCGCGCGCCGCTGGCATCACCGTTCTTAAGCTGGCTTCTGCCCAGATCCTTACGCGCATCCAACGAAGAGATTTATCACCTGAAGCCGGAACTTGAAAAGATGTTACCGTATTGGGCAGCCATAAAATGCCCAGTGACCGTAATTCAAGGACAGAAAGACTCATTAGTACCCTCAGAAAATGCCGACTTTGCAAAAAGAATGCTTGTCAATGCCCCCGTAGAATTTATCCTCAAAGCAGACATGGATCATTTTGTGCCATGGAGTAATCCGGAATTAATTCAGCGTGCGATTATTGCGATGACCGGTAAAAACCTCACGGCACACCACGCTTCTCCATAAATTCCCCTAATAATCAGCTTATATCAAAGTCGCGGTGCTTTGTCGCCCGTGCGCAACAAAATAGCCGACGGACAATTCTTAGCACTATGCATGCACGCGTCAAAAATATTCAATTGCTGCGCCTGAATCGGGTAAAAAAAAGCGGATTTCATTAAAGAAATCCGCTTATGCAATAGGATAGTTTGAGTTGATAGAACTACCGTAAGAACAGCAATTCTCTATATTTTACCAATGGCCAATCTTCATTGTCCACAAGAAGCTCCAGTTTATCGACCGCATCACGGATAACATCAAAGTACTTCTCTTTAACATCATCACAATAACCAACCGCGCGCTTATGCGTATCCGTAATCTTGTTCACACGCTTGCGTTCTTCAACCATCGCTCGTACGCCGGTCTTGATCGTATCAATATGTCCAGATATTTCCTTGATCGTTTGTACAACAGTTGAGTTATCGACGCCCAGACCTTTTAATCCGTTGGCATTGGTTATCAATTTGGTTTGGTACGCAATGGCCGTGGGTACGATATGATTCATGGCTAGGTCGCCCATAACGCGTGCTTCAATTTGAACACGCTTTATATACGATTCAAGCTTTATTTCAACGCGTGCCTCATTTTCCTTATGACTCATCACCCCATGCTTCTCAAACAACTTCACTGATTTCTTGGACAAGTAAGCATCCAGCGCACGCACCATATTTTTAACATTACCAAGTTTGCGCTTAGCTGCCTCTTTCACCCACTCCTCCGAATACCCATCTCCTTCAAAACGGACATCCTTCGATTCCTTTATGTACTTGCGCAGGACGTTAACTATCGCCAAACGCTTTTCCGAACCTTTCTCCATCTCCTTACTCACCGCTAGGGCAAATTCTTCAAGCTGATCTGCGACAATCGTATTCAAAACCGCCATTGCTGTGCCACAATTATCACTTCCCCCAACGGCACGGAATTCAAACTTGTTTCCGGTAAAAGCAAAAGGTGACGTACGGTTACGATCAGTGGCATCTAAAATGATCTCAGGAATTTGATCAATACCGAGCTTCATATACATATTGTCTCCCTTTTCAATTTTTACGTTGCCTCCTTTTTCCTCCAATTCATTCAATACAGCAGTCATTTGCGAGCCAATGAATACGGAAACAATTGCCGGCGGTGCTTCGTTGGCGCCGAGACGAAAGTCATTGCCTGGCGTTGCGATACTCGCGCGCAAAAGGTCCGCGTGTTCGTGAACTGCTTTGATCGTTGTGACAAAGAACGTTAAGAACATCAGATTATCTCGCGCACTACTCGTTGGCGCATACAAATTGACACCGGTATCAGTAATCAAAGACCAGTTATTGTGCTTTCCAGAACCATTTAATCCTGCGAAAGGCTTCTCATGGAAGAGAACCCTTAGATTATGTCTTTCGGCCACACGGGACATTACATCCATCATCAGCTGGTTGTGGTCATTGGCTACGTTGACTTCTTCAAATAAAGGAGCAACTTCAAATTGGCTTGGCGCTACTTCGTTGTGTCGCGTGCGCACCGGTATGCCTAATTTCCAGGCTTCAATTTCAAAGTCCTTCATGAAATCGTAGACCCGAGAAGGTATGGAACCAAAATAGTGATCTTCCATTTGCTGTCCTCGGGCAGGCGCATGACCAAAAACAGTACGCCCGGCCATAACAAGATCAGGACGAGCGTCAAACAATGCCTTGTCTACAACAAAATATTCCTGCTCGGCACCCAGCGATGCAACAACGTGTTGGATATCTTTATCAAATAACTGGCATACCTTGGTGGCGGCTATGTCAACGGCTTTTAAAGCTTTTAGTAAGGGTGATTTAACATCCAGTGTTTCACCGGTATAGGAAACAAAAACCGTCGGAATACTGAGTGTCCTCCCATACATAAACATCGAAGATGTTGGGTCCCAGGCCGTATAACCACGCGCTTCAAACGTGCTTCGGATCCCCCCGCTGGGAAAAGAGGAAGCATCAGGTTCTTGCTGAACCAACTCGCTGCCCTTAAATTTTTCTATTCCTGCAATGGCATCAAAGAAGGAATCGTGCTTTTCAGCCGTTCCGCCTGTCATGGGCTGAAACCAGTGCGTGAAATGCGTTGCGCCTTTGGCAATTGCCCAGGACTTCGCTGCAGAGGCCACGGCATCTGCTGTGACTTCATCAATCTTTTCATGGTTTTTGATCGCCTGGGTTACTTTTTTGAATACAGCAGGTGATAGTGTGGCGCGCATCTGCTCGGGACCAAAAACATGCTCTCCGTAAAACTTGGAGACGTTTGAGCTGGGGAGGTCAGCGTGTACACTGGGCCGTTGGCTCAGTCTCTTAAGCGCTTCGAATCGTAATTTAGCCATTTGTGGTTGTAATTTTGATCTATTTACCTCCAAAACTATTAGAATTTTCGAAACTGCATTAAAAAATAATCCACAATTTCAATTATTTATTAAGAACACGTTTGCAGAGGGGTAATATTGCATCCGTGACCTGCACTTTTTTCAATTCCTCATACGCCAGACCCATCAATGGTTGTGGAATTTCTTAACCATTGCATGTGTATTAATCAAATATGAATTTAATTTGTCCCGATATACAAATTAAACGCTATCACTGCGCTTGAGCAAAATCCGATTAGTTGTGGTTGCCGAATCCTCTTTTTCCCCAAAAGCGGCTTTCTCCACTGTCGTAATGTACGCTTCCGCATTAATTGTACTCGTGCTGGGCGCTGTTAGCATCGACAAAGGACAATGCGTTTTGTGGATAAATGGGCATAACGCTCCGATCCTTGACGACTTTTTCAAAACATTCACGAATCTCGGAGATGGATTAGTATTTCTCCCCTTTATTACCATTCTACTCTTTGTTCAGTTCCGTTACGCATTAATGGCGGTTACGCTAATGGTTGGCAATGCATTATTGGTGAGTCTTTTTAAAAGGGTTTTGTTTTATGGGTTGGAAAGGCCACGCACTTTTTTGGGTGAAAGATTTATTCACCTCGTCCCTGGCGTTGAGGTGCACGGCATTAATTCCTTCCCGTCAGGCCACACAGCAACTGCTTTTAGCGTAGCCCTCTTCATCGCATTCTTGAGCACAAATAACATTGTTAGAGTTTTGGCGCTTTTTACCGCGGTACTCGTCGCCTATTCACGAATGTATTTAGCCCAACATTTTCTTATTGATGTGGCTGGTGGAGCTTTCATCGGAACTTTTACAACCTATATCCTTTGGCATGTCTTTGACCATATCAACAATCCAAAATGGATGACCCGGAAGCTAAGTCTACCCAGACAAACATCCCGATCGGACTCAGGGAATGCCGGCAAAGACCGCTCTTGATTGACAGCTTGATTACTTTTCCAATATCACCGTTGTCCGACGCTCAAACAGGTCTTTACCTTCAAATACAACAGTCGCTCCAAGGGAGTCCAGTTCGGGCAAAAACCTTTTTTGCGTAATCAAATAAAATGCAGCGCCCGAATCGGAATATGCCAATGCCTCCTGGGGCGTCCCTATTGCTGCAATAGGGTGCCTCAACGCAAAAACAAACGCCGGATTAAAGTCACGATAATAAAGAATGGGTTTGTCTGAATGCATCAAGGAAAGACTTTGCGAAACAGGATTTCGCGCATCAATTTTTGGGTATATCCCATAGAAGAAGATCAACAGGAGAAGTGCAGAAGAAATCGCGTAAGTATAGACAACACTGGCAATTTCTTTTTTCACCATAAAATACAAGCCAAGGAATGCCCCGAGTGGGAGAACGGAAAAATACACCGCCGAGTATCGCAAATCTTCCAGGGGTTCTTCATAGCCAAGTCCAATCCATACCGCAACAGGGATGGCCAATGAAACAAGAACATACACAGCCGCATTAACGTACAGCCGTTGTTGCTTTATAATTTCCGGACGTTCATAGACTGTATTAAGATAAAAGGCCAGGAGAAGCGCAAAGAAAGGTACCGCTGGTTCGGGATAATTGGGCAGGATTGTTCGGGAAAAGGCGAAGAAAATTGCAACGACGCCTGTGGCAATAAGGCAGAATTGAATAAAGGGATTGGTTTTCTGTTCTTGCCAAATTTTTCTGAATACCTGCGGAAAGAAAAATGAAAATGGAATTAAAGCGCCTAGGACGATGGCAAATGAAGCCAACGGGAAGCCGCCATGACCTTCCATCGTGGAGGTAAACCGGTTAATGTTGTGCTTGAAAAAAAATTGTTCAAGCCATTCGCCCTCGGTTGCAATGCCGACCAAAACGTACCATGGCAAAACAAGCACCAGGAAAATTAGAATTCCTTGTGGGACCTTGATTTGAAGAAGCGTTCTAACGTTGAAATTCTTCTGTGCGACCAGGAAGATCAGGACGGTCAAACCGGAAAATAAGACCGCTACAGGACCTTTCGATAGCGTTGCAAGACTTATGGAGATATAAAAAAGATAATAAAAGTTACTTTTCTGCAACAGATAGGCACTGACGAAGCTCAAATAACCCAGCGTCAGAAAGAAAATCAGGCACGGATCAGGAACAGCCAAATGGAATTGTGCAGCGAGCTGCAGTGAAGAAATCAGCATCAGCGCTGAAAAAAACGCGGTCCTTTCGCCGACAAGTTTTCTGCCGAAAGAAATAAATCGTCAATACCGTTAACATACCCATAATCACTGAATACAACCGAGCAGAAAACGCACTTATGCCAAACGCGCGGTATGACAGCTGCATCAAATAGTAGTGCAATGGAGGTTTATCCGTACGCAATTCACCATTAAAAGTCGGCACTACCCAGTCATTTCGTTGATACATCTCCATGGCACAACCCGCATTCCTCGCCTCATCTAAAACATACACAGACGTTTTCCAGGTATTTGCGGAGTAAACCGCGGCCGACAGGACCAAAAGAACAACCAGATTCCTATTCATACGGCAAGTTTACATAAAAAACAATATGCTGATGCAAGACATCTGTTGTCCACAAAATAGCAATACCATATAAAGACTGGATAAATATTTATATCTTTCTTGATAACCTGAATAAATTTACGACCATGAATAAGGTTATGGAGCTGTCTGTAATAGTCACACTATTAAACGAGGAAGATAATATTGAACCACTTTTTCAAAGCATCAGCCATGCGCTGGAAGGTTTTCAATATGAATTAATTTGTGTGGACGATGGGTCAACTGACGCAACCGTCAGTAAAATAAAATCGCTTGCCGACCATCATACGAAACTAATTTCCCTTTATCGAAATTACGGACAAACGGCCGCTATGGCCGCTGGCATAGATCACGCTGTCGGCGAATACATTGTAACAATGGATGGCGATTTACAAAATGATCCCGCTGATATCCGGGCGATGCTTGCCAAATTAAAAAAGGAAGGATGGGATGTTGTCGCTGGCAATAGAAAGAATCGTAAAGATGGAATGCTGTGGCGAAAAATCCCCAGCAAAATTGCAAATATGATGATACGCAGGCTCACCGGCGTTTTCATACAAGACTATGGCTGCACGCTTAAGATTTTCAAGGCAGACATGGCAAAACGACTCGACCTGTATGGTGAACTTCACCGCTTTATCCCAATTCTCGCCGTTCTGCAAGGGGGACGCATTACTGAAATGGATGTAAACCATCAACCCCGTTTACATGGCACTTCAAAGTACGGCATTGGACGCACGTTTAAAGTAATGAGTGATCTGATCTTGATGATATTTTTCCAGAAATATTTTAGAAGGCCAATTCATTTGTTTGGTCCCATTGGAATCATTTCATTCGTTTTGGGATGTGGAATAAACCTGTATTTGCTGGTGCTGAAGATATTGGGAGAAGATATTTGGGGAAGACCGATTCTGTTGCTTGGGGTAGGCCTGGTCCTCGCTGGTATTCAATTCCTGACTTTCGGTTTGATCGCCGAATTAATCATGCGGACATATTATGAATCACAGAACAAAAAAATCTACGATATTCGAGAAGTGTTCACGGGTTCGAAATCAGCACATGATATTGAATCTACAGCTGTTGTATGATCTCTTTGTTCGGGATTTTACGCTTTCGAAATTTTCGTCATAGTCTGATTGGAGGGTACCCATCCACCTGTCCCACCAAAGAAAATACAATCCGTAGTTGCCGCGAATATGTTGATGATGCATGTTGTGGTTTACGGCTGTATTGATCCACTTGCCTACCCAACTCGTGGAAAAACCTTTTGGGTAAAGTTCATACCCGAGATGACCATAAACATTGTACGCCATCATAAACAAAAGGAATATCCCGATGGCAAGTGGATGTACCGGAAATAAGAATGCCATCAACGCAATGACACTACCCTCAACGACGGCTTCAATAGGGTGAAAAGCCATTGCCGCCCAAGGCGACGGATTCGTGGAGAGGTGATGAACCCGGTGAACTATTCTGAAAACGGATTTGCCGTGCATCCAACGGTGCGTCCAATAAAAGTAGGCATCGTGTACTACGATCATTAGAAAAATGCTAAAGACAAAATATCCAACACTGTGCGTGCGAATATCCCAATACGTCTGTGTGTACGCGGACAGTGGCGTTACGAAAACCAAATAGCCAATACCTGCAAAAATTAAAGCAGTCAGACATGAGTACATAATCTCCCTTAAGTAGTCTTTGTTCGCCGGAAGGATAGGCTGTATTTTCTTGAAAAGAATCTTGCGTACCCTGATGACATAAAAAATCAAAAATCCCGTTGCCGCCAAAACAACATACCTGAGTACTATTACCAGGAGGATTATCCAGAAGCTTTTGTCGCCGGTGAGAAAATGGGAAGTCATCGCATATCAATTCAAATTCCGTCCCACAAAGATAAAAAGAACAGTGCCTTGTTCTGGCATCACAAAACAAATAAAAACGCAAGACGGGGTCAGTCCGATTTTCTTACTGAACCACCACTACTTGAATTGGTAATGGATTTGGATGGATTTCCGCGATAGCGAATGCTCCCGCCACTGCTCGCATGCGCATCCAGTTCCGTTGTGGCAGTCACCTTAACCGAGCCTGCGCTGCTTGCCTCAACTTCGACCCGTTCGGCCTCGACATCATAGGCATCAATCTCCCCGGCACTGCTGGCATCGGCATCAAGGGACCGCGCTTTTCCCTTCAATTCAATCTCTCCGGCGCTCGAGGCACTCACCTCGACAGATCCTACCGCTATCGCAATATCGACGTTTCCGGCGCTCGAACAGGTAATCTCCAACGCGTCTGCATTCAGGGTTCCCTCGGTGAAAATACTTCCTGCCGAGCTAGCTGATAATTTATTGACTTTCACATAAGTAACATGAACTTTGGCCTGCACTCGCCCCCGGTAATTCCCATCGCGCATGTGAATCTTCAAATAGCTGCCGGAAACCTCCGTGATTACATTTTCCAGTCTTGTGCCAGTCACCTCTACCCGAACACTTTCCTTATTTCCTTTCAAAAGATAAACATCAATCCCTTCGGCGGCTTTTACACCTGTAAATGCGCTCACACTCCTGGTTTCCGATTCTTGCGCCCACGCACAGGTACGCGACGGCAACAAATAAGAATATGGTCAATAAATTCTTCATAAAGCAATCAAATTTGGTCTAAAGACTGGGCTCAAAGGTAAGGGTTGCATCGATGCCGTTCACCGGGAATTATTTTGCTGATGTTCGAAAACATCGTATTTTACGCTATATTTCAATTCATATACTACAAGACTTAAACCTCAACCTAATATAGCTATTATGATTTTTGACAAGAAAGCAGAATTAAATGTTCTGATCAACCTGGCTGCAAGCGACAGCAATGTAGCGGCAAGAGAATCCAAGCTCATCCACACCATTGGTACTGCAAATGGGATGAGCAAAGAAGAAATCGATAAAATGTTGCAGAATCCTAAGCCCATTGGCAGTATTGATACCTTAACAGCAGACGAGAAATTTGAGCACCTATATCACCTGATCCAATTGATGAAGATGGACGGACAAGTTTTTCGCAGCGAGATTGTTTTTTGCGAGCATATCGCCGACAAATTAGGATTCAAAAAGACTGTTGTCGCTGAGGTTTCCCAGCATGTATATAGCGATCCGACCATTACTGCAGACCGCGAAATGGTGAAGGCAAAGGCGATGAAGCTTCTGAAGACCAAAGACTAGCAAAACTGAAGGAAGGTTTACTGTCCTTGTTTCGGCTCCTGATGCACTACCTTTCCGCCCAGAATAACCATGGAGACCTTTGTTTCCAATAATTCACTTTCCGGAATGGTCATGAGGTCCTTCGAAAAAACCGTGAAGTCAGCAAGCTTACCCGGCTCGATCGTTCCCTTAAGATGCTCCTCAAATGCGCCATAAGCTGCATCCAGGGTGTAGGATGTCAGGGCCTGATCACGGGTCATTTTTTGCTCCGGCTCGTAACCACCCTCAGGTTCCCCCTTTAATGTTTTCCGTGTAACAGATGCATAGAAACTGGGAATAGGATCAATAGGCTCGACAGGCGCATCCGTTCCATTTACTATTCTTGCGCCAGTCTTTAGTAACGACTGCCACGCATAAGCGCCTTCTTTAATGCGCGTTTCCCCCAGCCGGTCTATTGCCCAAGGCCTGTCCGAAGACATGTGCACGGCTTGCATGGCTGCGATCACACCAAGGTCTCCAAATCGTGGAATATCCAAGGGATGAAGATGCTGCGCGTGCTCAATGCGAAACCGATGATCGGCTGCCTTCTGGGGCGACTCACGGAATGCAATTTCATAACGATCCAGCACCTCTCTGTTGGTACGGTCACCGATAGCGTGCGCACAAACCTGAAAGCCGTGTGCCAACGCGTCGATCGAAGTTTTTAACACGGTATCCATTGACAGCGTTGGCATGCCATAAAAACCAGGGCGATCCGAATAAGGCTCCAGCAGCCAGGCTCCTCTTGACCCTAATGCCCCGTCACAATTGAGCTTGATGGCCCGAATGGTAAGCCATCCGGTTGAATCAATCTCCGGCCCCCGTTTGAGCCATTCGTAAACCAGATCTCTGTCCCACCCAGTGACCATCGCGTAGAGGCGGACACCGAGCCTTCCCTCGTCTTTAAACTGATGGTATAGTTCAATGTGCTTGCGCGATGCACCTGCATCATGGAAGCTAGTGATGCCGTTCCTCAGGCACGCCTTTATGGCAAGCTCAAGTGCCTGCTGGTCGTCAGTCGCAGTATTCTCCGGTATCCGCTGGGTAATCACACCCATGGCATTTTCGGCAAACAATCCTGTTGGATTGCCCAGTTCATCAAGGATAATCTCGCCCCCCTCACGCGGTTTCGTTTCCCGTCTCTCGATGGACAGTTGATGCACCCCCGCCAATTCCATCGCCTTGGCATTGGCAAGACCCGCGTGGCCACTGGCATGCTTTAGGAACACCGGATTGTTCGGAGATACTTCACTGAGCCTGGTATGCATTGGAAAACCCTTGACCATGCTTATCCGGTTTCGTCTCCCATTTCTCCTGAT
The DNA here is from genome assembly GCA_963714945.1 of uncultured Bacteroidota bacterium. GTDB lineage: Bacteria > Bacteroidota > Bacteroidia > Cytophagales > Cyclobacteriaceae > Chryseolinea. The sequence goes on from CAVQQL010000010.1 coordinate 92,488, forward strand.
GCCAACCTCTTCCAATTATCCACTGACCAGGCTGAGCTTTACCGACGGCCTGCTGTACCTGTTCAATAATTTCATCGTAACTCCTGGCATTCATTAGGTCAAGGTTAAGTTCATTGTAACCGATGCCCATCAAGTGCCCGTGACCTTCTATAAATCCGGGCGTCATGATTTTCCCTTGCAGATCAATTACCAATGTCTGACGCTGATAAATTCGCGGGCCGCCTGCTCTCCGCCAGCAAATATGATCTTATCCCCACGGACAGCCACCGCTTCAACAACAGGTTGCGATTGCGTGACGGTGTAAATCTTGCCCCCGAGAATCACCATATCGGCTGGCACTTGCTTTTCTCCACACGAAAAGAGTACGAGAAGCAGGAAAAGTAGGGAAGTGAATCGAAACATATATTCTATTTTTGTGACTCAAGCTTGCGCGAAAAGTTCTTCGACGTGAATAATATCCAATAACGACGCGCGCAACCATCAGGCGCAGTGATTCATGGGTGGAATTGGTTTCCTACATCCAGCGCCAACGATGTACGTTAATCCGTTGACAAAGATCTTCTAACATAAGAATTCTCCAGATCCTTTTTCAAAATACAGCTATCGTTTTTTTCTCATGACACCCCAAAATGACTAATGCGATAACGGCCTCCACGAAACGGGTTACTGTTTCTGTAGCGATTTGCAACTGGCGTATAGGGTGCATGCGTCAGAGTGCTTCCGATCTTTTCTTTGCTCGGTATGGATTTTCGATTAGGATACGACCTTTTTTATTCAAAACCGGAGTTATGCCTACCTTGTATGAAACTTAAAGAGCCTGGTATGAAAACCATAAATGCGATGTTATTCTTCCTTGATACTAAGTTCCACTGCCTACGGTCAGGAGTTTGGCTTATCCTTCTCGTATTTTATTCCAAAGAATGGATATTTCTCAACACCAATCAGTCCGTTCTCAATTCGTGGGCTCGGTGTAGACCTAAACCGATTTCTGGCGCTCGAAACGGGAGCTTCTTTATATCGCATGTCGGGACTGAACGTAAAAGACCTTCCCTTTGAATCTAAGGATGCCCTGGTGGGGCCTAACTTCACCATCTTGGTGCCTGCTGAGTTGGTAATTCAATTCAAGGGATCTTCAGTGGAGTTTGATATCAAAGGCGGTCTTTTTGGTTTTTATGGGTTCAGCCAAAAAATCAACTATGGCAACCTGGACAGGGCTATCCGGGAATACGAGGGATGGCAGGTTGCCAATAGTGAATTCACCTATAAAAACAAGCCAGGATGGGGATACCATGCTGGGGTTGAACTAACGGTGTACGCTACCCAACAGGTGGGTGTCTCCATAGAAACAAACTACCTGATGGGGCAGTCAGGTTTGCCGTTGACAGGAAGCTATACTGGTGGCAATGCATCACTGGAAACAAAACCTATCGAATATCCAGATGCCAAAATTGACTTGACAGGGTTGGAGTTTTCAATTGGGCTTATCTTTAACTCCGGTCAGGGAGGCGGGCAAAAGAGAAGAAAGCGGAGATGACTTTGCAAGCAAGGCATTCGGATCGGTCGGCTTCTGCAGCCGAACACAAGATTCGTCGGTGAATCTATGCGGTCAAATTGCCAGTAGGATTGTTATGCAGTATCATAAGTCTTCATCTTTTGGATTTTCTGCATATGTCTTAGGTAAGCCCGTCATCTCCAACACGCGTTGATTATGCTTTTGATAATGAGCCCTGGAGTCTTTAACAAAGGTCTCAAATGCACCGCTTGATGTCCCGTCTTTAAAAAAGCTTGTACTATCATTTTCAACCTTGGCAGCTGGAAGTACATAATAGTCCTTGTTTCTGTCAACAGTTCTGTAGACCCAATCCAGGTAATAGCCTGCGCTGTCAATAGTAGTCGCCGTACTGTCGGGTCCATAGTGAACTTTTTTAAGCTCTAAGTAAGCCAAAGCACCACCGTCTGTATATTGCTTGCGCTGACCCGACACAAAGTTGCCAAGGGAATAAGCCACAAATTGATTTGTTTCCTTCCTCCACTCCATGGGCTGCAGTACGTGGGGATGAGAGCCGATGACAACCTGCACCCCCAGTTGAAAACAAAATTCGGTCAGATCCTTTTCTTTTTTTGAAGGAAGACTTTCATACTCGATCCCCCAATGCGTAAACACAATAATAGCGTCAGGTTTGCGTTTTTTTGCTTTCTCAATATCCCTTCGCAAGGCCACTGTGTCCAAGAGATTCACAATGTTGGATTTGGGTATAGCGAGTCCGTTTGTTCCATAGGTATAATTGAGGAGCGCCAAGAGGAATCCATTTTTTTCGATCATCAAGGGAGAATCGTTCAACCATGATACTGTATCGACAAAAGTGCCAGTATGTGCAATACTCAAACTGTCCAGAACATTGATAGTTCGCTCCAATCCTTGCCTACCCCTGTCAACACAATGATTGTTGGCAGTCACCAGGGCATCAAATCCAATCTCTTTTAGTGTCGACGCCAATGCATCCGGCGAACTAAATTCAGGATAACCTTTATAGGGAGGGCCGGCAAGGGTCACTTCCAAATTTGCTATAGCCACATCAGCCGACGCAACATACGGCCTAACGAATTGAAAACAAGACGTGTAATCGTAGCTATTGGTTGCCGGGGCAAACGCCGATGCTATCTGAGAATCGTGTCCCATCACATCGCCGGCAAACAGCAATGAAATGCGGGTCGTATCCTGCGCGAAGACCTGGATCGACATGAAACTTAAAAATAGGGATAGTATTATTTTCGCGTATTGCATAAACCCGTCAATTTGTGTGCACTGCAATTATTTCATCGTCAACGATGACAAATACTTTGTCTTCCTTCTTGGGACGAATTCTCGCTAACCCGGTAAAAGTACCGAATGCTGGAAGCAGGCCGGCGTGCTTGCCAAAATAGAAACAAGGCAGCGTTACCGATTGTCTTGCCTTGCCGGTCATTCTCACTCCCGGATGGAGATGACCTGCCAAATTGTACAACGCAAGATCGACCTCAGTCCTGGGATGGTGGGTAAAAATAAAAGGTTCAATGCATAGCGTATCGTGTATGGCAATCCCCTTTCGCCTGTACTGATGATCACTCATAATATCATGGTTGCCCAACACTAATTCAAAAGATGTGGCGCTAAAATGATTCACGAGCTCACCAAACACTTCCCACTCCGGATTGTAGTGACTATGAAACAAGTCTCCAAGGCATATAACCCGTTCCGGGCGCATTAAGTTTATCAACTCGACTATCCCTTCGAGGTTCTTATCGTTTGCCTTTGAAGGAACGGCAATACCCGATTTACGGAAATGATTGATTTTCCCCAAGTGCAAATCGGCGAAGAAAAGTATCCCCTTGCTCCTCCAAAAAACTGCCTTTTGCGGGCACAGTTCCAGTTGTTCACCAAAAATCCCTACTTGCATGATTCGGCAATCTAATTAATCGAATATGAATACTAACGACGCAACAAGGAGCTGAAAACCAATTATTTAGAATTATTCGCAAGTTCCTTAAGGAAAAAGTTAATGCAAAATTAATATTACCAACCCTATTTCAGGTTAGATTGCACACCGAATTCACGGTTTATGTTCGAATTAGATTTTGCGTACTCAGCCCTGCTCATTATTTGTCTTTTTGCCGCCTGCTCTTTTGAATTTGTAAATGGCTTTCACGATACAGCCAATGCTGTGGCGACCGTAATCTACACGAATTCTCTGAAACCATGGATCGCTGTTATTTGGTCAGGGTTTTGGAATTTTCTTGGCGTTTTTGCCGGCGGTATTGCCGTCGCCGTAGGCATTATCAACCTGCTTCCTGTGGAGACCTTAGTCGATCAAAATATTGCCCACAGTATTGCGATGGTCCTGGCACTTTTGCTTACCGCAATTTTCTGGAACCTGTTAACGTGGTATTTGGGAATTCCTTGCTCAAGTTCGCATACGCTCATTGGTTCAATTCTCGGTGTTGGACTTGCCTACTCGCTTTTGCCTGGGGCGGCAGGGGAAGCCGTGAACTGGGGCAAAGCGGAGGAAATTGGATTGTCGTTATTGGTCTCACCGCTATTTGGCTTTTCCATGACAATCATATTGATGTACATTATACGTACGACCACCAAAAAAACCTCTTACGGTGATAGCTTGTTTAAAGAACCCAAAAAGAATAGCCCGCCCCCAACATGGATTCGTGGCATTCTTATCGTGACTTGCACACTGGTTAGTTTCTTCCATGGATCTAACGATGGGCAAAAGGGTGTTGGATTGGTAATGCTCATCCTTATCGGCGTGGTCCCCGGGTATTTCGCGCTGAATCAATCGCTTCTACCGGACAGGATTACGGGCGCCCTAACGCGCATTGAGCACGTAACTGCCGCCATAGATCCATCGGTTTTGTCTGCAACAGACAGAGCAGCGCTCTCGGATGCGGCAGCTATGAATCAGCGGCTTCAGACGCGTTTCTTAGGGTTGCGGGAAATCAGCACTATTCCAAAGAGCGACCGATTCCTCGTACGAAAGGACATCATGATGATGGATCGGGCGTTAAAAGGCGTAGTCAGTCACGCAAGAGGTCAAGCTCAGTGAGAGTGAAAAAAGGATGTTCTCTGCTGATTTAAAGGAAGTGCGTCGAGCAACTGACTATGCGCCAAATTGGGTGTTGCTCATGATATCGGTCTCTTTGGGACTGGGGACTATGATCGGATGGAAGCGCATTGTAAAAACAGTGGGCGAAAAAATTGGCAAAGAGCATCTTACGTATGCGCAGGGTGCAAGCGCCGAACTTGTTGCCGCCAGCACCATAGGTCTCTCTTCATACTTCGGCTTGCCCGTCAGCACGACGCACGTTCTTTCATCTGGTATTGCAGGTAGTATGGTGGCAAGTAAGGGTCTTGGAAATCTTCAATCCGACACTGTGCGGAATATTTTGATCGCTTGGTTTCTCACGCTGCCGATTGTCATGGTTATGGCGGGAACTTTGTTTTTGATTTTCAGGTCTACCTTTTAGGGTGACCACGAGGCGCCAACACCCAGACGAAAATGGATGTTCAATTGTAAGGCTATTCATCATATTGCACTGCCATTCGCTTAATCCGATCGGTTAATCTTTCAGATGTTAGCTTTTCGCGTAGCCTGTCCACCATAATTGGAAATGCAAATGGGGTCGGCTTTTCCGGGTAGGTGACGATTATCTTCTGCGAAGCTATCCTCTCCAATGCCGTACGCAGCCGAGCCTCTTCCAATTGAAAATCCATGACTTCTTCAAACGCTTGTTGCAGCAACAGGTTGTGCGCATCATAGTCGTGAAAGACATTAAAGAACAGTTGCGAAGTGGATTGAAGGTGTTTGTCTTTCACAGGTTTACCCGGATACCCTTTAAAAACCAATCCCGAAATGGCAGCAATGTCGCGAAACTTTCTGCGCGCCATTTCAGTGGAATTGATGCTAGCCTGAATATCCTTGAACAAATCATCGACGCCCAACACGTTGGTCTCAATTGCCTCCTCAATGGGAATAGGCTGGTCAGACAACAGTTCAAATCCATAGTCATTCATCGCAATGGAAAACGTCAGCGGTTGAATCTGCGCGATGCGATAGGCCATCAACGCCGCAATCCCTTCATGGACAAAACGCCCTTCAAACGGATACATTACGACGTGATACCCTTCATTGGTTTGAAAGTACTCAACGAGAAATTCCTGTTTCCCTGGTAATATGGATCGCTCCCGCTGCAATTCAAAAAGCGGCTTTAGGAAAAGTAACTCAACATCTTTTTCCTTCCCTTGCACGACCTCGTCCAGTTTTGTCCGAATCATCTCACTCATTTGCGATGACAATGGCATCCGTCCCCCTTGCCAGGATGGCACCGCGCCAGATTTCTTGTTAGACTTTCTTACTTGTGCCTCCATTTCCTTTATTCGAACCAGTTCCAGGTTCCTTCCGGCAAACCAAAACACATCACCCGGGCTTAATCGCGAGATAAAATACTCCTCAATAGTACCGAGATACTTTCCCGACAGGAATCGCACAAAAAGCGAGCTATCCCCTACGATCGTTCCTACCGATAATCTGTGGCGCATCGCGATGGTGCGATTTTCTACCCGGTAAACTCCCTGGTGAATAGTTACCTTGCGATATTCATTATACGCCTGCAGGGAGTCTCCCCCGGTCGTAATAAAGTTCAAGACCCAATACCACTCGTCTTCCGACACAGAGGCGTAAGCAAATGTCGTTTTCACCTCGCGATACAGTTGATCAGCGTCAAATCCCTCTGACACGGCCAACGTGATCAGGTATTGGATCAACACGTCAAAAGATCTCAAATAGGGAAACCTATCCTCGACAACTTTCTTCTCAATAGCCTCCCGTATCGCAGCCGCTTCAATCAATTCGAGTGCATGCGTGGGTACAAAATATATTCTGCTTACGGCACCGGGCTGGTGCCCACTACGCCCAGCACGTTGCAAAAACCGGGCAACACCTTTCGGCCCACCTACCTGAATCACCGTTTCTACCGGACGGAAATCAACACCCAGATCAAGACTGGAAGTACAAACCACAGCCTTAAGTTTGCCTTCGTGCAATTGTTCTTCAACCCAGCTGCGCAATTCCTGGCTGATAGAACCATGATGCATGGCGATTAAGCCAGATAGTTCCGGCGCGCTATCTAACATCTTATGATACCAAATTTCGGCAAAAGACCTTGTGTTTGTAAAAATCAACGTGGTGGTGCTGGCCTTAACGATTTCGATAACCTTTTCCAGCAGTTGAATACCCAAATGACCCGACCATGGCATGCGCTCCAACGTGTCCGGGAGTAGTGATATGACTTCTATTTTTTTTTCGATGTCAGCTTTAATCACGCGGTATTTTTGCTCCTGATAATAATTTCCCAGCAGGGCTTCAAGTGCCTGTTCCATGTTCCCGATGGTCGCAGATATGCCCCAAATTTTAAGCGCTGGTGATATTGTTTTTAATCGCGAAACAGCAAGTTCAACTTGTACCCCACGCTTAGAACCCATGAGCTCATGCCACTCATCAACAATAATCGCCTTGAGTTTCTTGAAAAATTCAGGATAACCTTTTTGGGCCAGCAATAGATGCAAGCTCTCCGGCGTGGTTATCAATAACTCTGGTGGTTTTTCCCGTTGCCTGGAACGCTCCTTAACGGATGTATCGCCTGATCGAACGCCGACACGCCACGGTAGCCCAAGTCCATCGATGGCGCGAATGGCGGACAACTCAATTTCTTTCGACAAGGCCCTTATCGGAGTAATCCAAATAACTTGTAGGCCGCTGTTAGCGTGCGACGTACCTTCCGGATTATTCCGTAAGAACTCCAGTAAAACGGGTATCAACAAAGAATACGTTTTCCCGCTTCCCGTAGGCGCATTTACCAAGCCGTTATGCCCGTCAAGATAAGCCCTCCAGGTATTGAGTTGGAAAGGAAATGGGCTCCATTTCCTAGAAGCAAACCAATCTTTTCCTAATTTTAAATCCATCGCCTCGTTGTCCAATGACTAAAAGTATGATTTCCGTGGAAGCAAAAAAAACAATTCATACGCGAACGTGTTAAACTGAGTTAAACAATACATGGGCAAGTATTCAATTAAAGAACTCGAACAGCTTTCCGGCATAAAGGCACATACGATCAGGATTTGGGAGAAAAGGCATAATATTATTTCACCTTCCAGGACGCCAACCAACATTCGCTTCTACTCTGATGAAGACTTGAAAAAAATAATCAACGTCTCATTGCTGAATAATAGCGGCGTCAAGATTTCAAAAATAGCTGACATGACACCGAATGATATCAATCGGGAGGTATTGCAGATAAGCAACGTGAAAAATGATGCGCTTATTCATATCGATCAATTGGTAATCGCCATGATCGATATCGATGAGGAGGCGTTTGAAAAAATTCTAAGCAATCTTATTCTGCGCAACGGTTTTTTCAAGACCATCACTGAAATTATTTATCCGTTTCTGGAAAAAATCGGTATTCTTTGGCTAACGCAAAATATTACGCCAGCACATGAGCACTTCATTGTAAACCTTATTCGCCAAAAAATCATTGTCGCTATTGATGGCTTGCCGATTCCGCCAAAAACGGCGAAAAAAATTATACTCTACCTGCCTGAAGGAGAATTGCATGAACTCGGTCTCCTATTCTATAACTACATCGCGCGGAATTCGGGCTTTCGAACATATTACCTGGGACAAAATGTGCCCCACGCGGATTTGGTTTCGGTTTATGCGGAACATAGACCTGATTACCTGATAACCTCCATTACCACCACACCGGGTAACCCTGTAGAAGCGTACTTTGACAGGCTCAGAAAGGATTTTCCTGCCATACCCATCCTTATTTCCGGTTATCAGGTTGAGGCCTACAAAGGTATGCAACTCGGGAATATTCGACCCTTTGCCACAGCCTTGGAGCTTTCGACGCTGTTGTAGGCACCTCAAGAAACATATGAATTTGCTGTTTTGAGCCCAAGAATGGAGGTTTTTCTTTTTTTGTTTAACTTTTATTAAAAAAAACTTAAACATTTATATTGTTTTTTCGTATTTAGTGGTATATTTGTTTATCATTTTTACCAATACATTAAACACTACCACAATATGACTGCAATAGAATTCACCCATGAAATTGCTGGTATGAGAAGTACCTTGCAAAACTTTACGAGCAGGTTCACCAATGACCGCGATGAGTCACTCGATCTCGTACAAGACACAATCCTGAAAGCCCTTACCTATCGCGACAAGTTTCGGGAAGACACTAATTTGAAGGGATGGCTCTTTACCATTATGCGCAATACATTCATCAACAACTATCGCAAAAACAAACGCGAACGGACTTCAAATGACAACACGAAAGACCTTTACTTCCTGAACGTGGAAGAACCACATACCTTCAATCGTCCTCAGGAAAGTATGGAGTTCAAGGAAATCTGGAAGAACGTTAACAATCTGAGGGATGAACTCCTCAAACCCTTCAAAATGCATACTTCCGGATATAAGTACCACGAAATCGCTGAGCAACTGAACATTCCGATTGGAACAGTGAAGAACAGGATATTCCATGCCCGAAAAGAGATTCAGAAGAATTTACAGGGTTATTGATTAACTTTCCCCCTAACATCTTCGAAAGTTATGCGATGACGCGGATTGCAGTAATAGGATCTGGTTTCTCAGGACTTTCGGCGTCTTGCTTTCTTGCCAAGGAAGGATTTGATGTAACGGTTATTGAGAAAAATGATTCCCTTGGCGGCCGCGCGAGAAAATTCGAGGCGAATGGGTTTACGTTCGATATGGGCCCTAGCTGGTATTGGATGCCCGATGTATTCGAAAATTTTTTCGGTAAATTCGGGAAACGGCCTGGGGACTATTATGCGTTGATTCGACTTGATCCCTCCTATCGCGTCGTTTATTCCAATCTCGAAAAACTGGATGTTCCCGCCGGCATTCAGAATCTATGCAAAATGTTCGATTCCCTGGAACCCGGCAGCGGCTCCCAATTATTGAAGTTTATTGAAGAAGGAAGGTTCAAATATGAGATCGGTATGCAGGATCTTGTGTACAAACCTGGCCTCTCCCTGACTGAGTTCTTGGATGTCGAACTGGTAAAGGGGGTTTTTAAACTGCATGTCTTTGAGTCTATTTCCACCTATATCAAAAAGTTTTTCAAATCGTCCAGGTTAGTGCAATTGCTGGAATTTCCTGTGCTTTTTTTGGGTGCGAAACCCGAAAATACGCCTGCTTTATACAGTCTGATGAATTACGCAGACATGGCGTTGGGGACGTGGTATCCTATGGGAGGGATGCACAAGATTATTGAAGGTATGGTCTCGCTGGCGAACTCGCTGGGCGTTCATTTTGCACTCAATAGCAATGTGCAAAGACTTGAGCTGAATACAACAAAAGCAAAAGGCCTCATCGTAAATGGTTCTTTTCAACCTTTCGAGTACATTATTGCATCGGCTGATTACCACCATGTGGAGCAGGACTTACTGCCTGCGTCACACCGTCGGTACACGGAAGGCTACTGGCAAAAAAGAGTGATGGCGCCTTCCAGTCTTATTTTCTACCTGGGCATAGATAAGAAAATCGACGGCCTCTTGCATCATACGCTATTCTTTGATGAGGATTTTCAGAAACACGCAGCGGAAATCTACGATCATCCTGCGTGGCCGACAGCCCCTCAATTCTATGTTTCCTGTCCATCAAAATCGGACCCCTCAGTGGCACCTGCTGGGTTTGAAAACCTATTCATTTTAATCCCCGTGGCACCAGGCTTGGCCGATAGCGAAGCGATTCGCGAAAAATACTTTGAAATGGTGATAAAAAGACTCGAAAGCCTGATTGGGCAAAACATTCGGGATCATATTGTGTTTAAAAGGAGTTATGCACACAACGACTTTATAAACGATTACAATGCGTTTAAAGGCAACGCCTATGGACTGGCCAACACACTTTTGCAGACCGCTAACCTTAAACCGTCAATCCGCAACAAGAAGGTGAAAAACCTATTCTATACAGGTCAGCTAACCGTTCCAGGACCCGGGGTACCGCCATCTATCATCTCTGGAGAGGTTGTGGCGAAAGAGCTCATAAAAAAACACCAGGAATTCTTAACTTGATAATCGCATGAAGGAATTGTTCGATAAGGTTTCTATCCGCTGTAGCCGAATGACCACAAGGGCCTACAGCACATCATTCTCGCTCGGCATTCGATGTCTTGAAAAAGGACTGCGCGATCCAATCTATTCAATCTATGGTTTTGTGCGCTTTGCAGACGAAATCGTGGATTCCTTTCACGGTTTTGACAAGGAAGAATTGCTGGCCAGATTCAAAGAAGATACCTACCGATCTATCCGGGATAAAGTCAGTTTGAATCCAATCCTGAACAGTTTTCAATTCACTGTAAATCGTTTTACGATTGAGGATTCGTTAATTGAACAATTTCTGAAAAGTATGGAAATGGATCTCTCCAAAACGCATCACGATCCTGATTCATTCAAGGCGTATATACTTGGGTCCGCAGAAGTGGTCGGGTTAATGTGTCTTCGTGTATTTTGCAAAGGCGATGAAGAAATGTATGATCACCTCAAACCTTATGCGATGCGCTTGGGTTCTGCATTCCAAAAAATCAACTTTCTCAGGGACCTTCACGCTGATTACGTCGGACTGGGAAGAACGTATTTTCCTGGAATAGCCATGGATCAGTTTGATGAACAGACCAAAAAGGCGATAGAGAGCAACATAAAAGCGGATTTCGATGACGGGTATAAGGGCATAAAGCTACTGCCCCATTCCGCCAAGTTTGGCGTATATGTAGCCTATGTTTATTATCTCGCACTATTTCAAAAAATCCAGAACACACCAATAGAGCTGATATTGAGCAGGAGGATCAGTATTCGAAAAAGGCACAAGGCCAGACTGCTTGCCTATTCATTTGTAAAGCATCAATTGAATCTCATATGACGGAAAAAGTAATTCTTGTCGATGAGGGAGATAATGCCATCGGTACCATGGAAAAAATGGAGGCCCACAGAAAAGGTATGTTGCACCGTGCCTTTTCCGTGATTCTGTTTAACTCCAATGGTGAAATGCTCCTGCAAAAACGGGCCGCAAAGAAGTATCACAGTGGCGGACTGTGGACTAACACGTGCTGCAGCCACCCCCTGCCCAATGAATCTACGAGAGACGCGTCCAGAAGAAGACTGATGCAGGAAATGGGCATTAACCTTCAGCCAACCTTTGCTTTTAAGTTTATTTACAAAACAGATCTTGACCACAATCTCGTTGAGCACGAATATGACCATGTCTACATTGGCGCTTTTGATGGAATTCCTGTGATCAACAAGACTGAAGTGGACGAATGGAAATTTATGAATCTTCATTCACTGAGGATGGATATTGAAAAATCTCCAGGAGCGTACACCGAATGGTTTAAGCTAATTCTCAACAATCCTGAATTGAATGCGGTAGCTGTCTGACTACCCGGCAATATCACCAGCCACAATAATACAGTGACCCTCGCCCTGACTCGCAGCAGCAAAATGCGAACGCCTTGTTTTTTGAACCTATATTTGGCAAGGCTAACCGGTTGGATGTTGTCGTTATACGTTAGTTTCCTGAGCAAGTGGATTTCATTCTTTTCTAGCGGAACCAATGTTTCCTGCTGCAAAGAATCTTTTTTACAGAAATGAATAATATTTCACAACGTCTGTTGCGTTTTACGGTGTTCCTTTGTATGATAGGAGCCTGACTAAACAATAGCACTCCTGACCAAAAAATCCAAGCTAAAATGAAATTGTACAGAACAAAACAGGGCATTGTTATTGAATCCGCTAATAACTTTTACACATCTGCTCAAAAAGACTGGGACGCATACATAAATCGCGACAATCTATACCAATCTGTTTCAAGCGAGATACAGCACCTTACGCCTGATCCAGCGTTGGGTGGTATGATCAAAACACATCTGCTACCACCAATTCACCGGCAGGAGGTGTGGGCTTCAGGTGTTACTTATATGAAAAGCCGGGAAGCCCGCATGGATGAATCCAAAGATGCTGGTGGAGGCGATTTCTACGCACGGGTCTATGATGCAGATCGCCCGGAGCTTTTCTTTAAAGCCACGGCCGCCAGAACTGTGGGTTCAGGTGATCACGTGTTAATTCGCCGCGACTCAAAATGGAACGTTCCTGAGCCCGAGTTGACTCTTTTTGCCACAAGTAATGGGAAGATTGTAGCATACACCTGCGGCAACGACATGAGTTCTCGGGATATTGAAGGTGAAAATCCACTGTATCTGCCACAAGCCAAGAGTTACGACGGCGCTGCTGCGATTGGTCCGTGCTTATATGTACCCTCTCAAGGTATTGGCCCCGATACACAAATACACTTGGCGATCTTGAGAAATGAGCGCACCATGTTCACGGGAAGTATCGGAATAAACCGAATGAAACGCTCCCATACGGAGTTGATTGGTTATTTGTTTCGTGAAACCTCTTTCGATCATGGCGTGTTTCTTATGACTGGAACGGGGCTTGTTCCGCCAAATGATTTCACGTTGGCAGTCGGCGACGAAATCAGGATAACAATTGATAATATTGGGACACTCGTCAATACTGTTGCACAAAAACCACTTGACAAATGAATCTAACCGGAAAACAAATTATCGGACACACCTTTTCCGCTGAGGGCGCAAAAGTATTTCAAAGCATTAATCCAGCAACAGGTGAGAAATTGCCTACCCAGTTCCATGCCGCAACACCCGAAGAATTGGACCAGGCCGCTAAAAAAGCGCAGGAAGCCTTCGTTGTGTATCGGCTGAAGTCGGGTATTGAAAAAGCCCTTTTCCTCGAAAACATAGCCGAAGAGATCGACAAACTTGGTGATGATTTAGTCAATATTGCTACCGCAGAAACCGGCTTGCCGGCAGGCAGAATTACCGGTGAGCGAGGAAGGACAACAGGCCAATTACGGCTCTTTGCAACGCATTTAAGGGATGGATCCTGGGTAGATGCCCGCATCGAAACCGCTATTCCTGACCGCCAACCCCTCCCCAGAGTGGACATCAGAATGATGCACAGGCCACTCGGTCCGGTAGGTGTATTCGGGGCCAGCAACTTTCCACTGGCTTTTTCGGTCGCGGGCGGTGACACAGCCTCGGCTTTGGCTGCAGGATGCCCTGTCATCGTGAAAGCCCATTCAGCACATCCTGGTACTTCTGAGCTGGTAGGCACCGCCATTCAACAGGCGGCATTGAAATCGCAAATGCCTGATGGTGTCTTTTCGTTGCTGCACGGCAGCGGCACAGTTATCGGATCAGCTTTAGTTCAACATCCGTTGATCAAAGCGATTGGCTTTACAGGATCGTACCAGGGCGGCATGGCACTGTTCAACCTGGCCGTTAGAAGACCTGTGCCAATTCCTGTATATGCCGAGATGGGCAGTACAAACCCTGTCTTCATTTTACCGAAGATCATGCAAGAAAAGGGCGCTGCTATAGCCCAGCAATTTGCCAATTCTGTAACGCTTGGGGTAGGTCAATTCTGTACAAATCCGGGTATGATGATCATTCATAACACCGAGAAATCACAAGATTTTAAGAATGATCTATCAAAAGAATTCCAGCAAGCAAAAGGTGGTGTTATGCTAACCAAAGGGATTCAAGACGCTTATCAGCGCGGCGTCGCAAGTCATTTGGAAAAAGAAAGTGTGGCCGTGATGGCCCAAGGCGACGAAGGCAACGGCTTTACAGCCGTGAAGCCCATTTTATTCGGAACCAATGGGCAAGCGCTCGCGGAAAGCCCGGAATTATCGGAAGAAATATTCGGGCCAGCAACGGTGCTAGTCGAGTCACAAAGCAGAGAAGAAATTTTACGCATAGCCCATAATTTGGAAGGACACCTGACAGCAACCGTACACGGCACGCCGGAGGAGCTGACGGAATATGCTGACTTGCTAGAATTACTGGAACAAAAAGTGGGTCGCCTGATTATCAACGGTTTTCCTACTGGTGTAGAGGTTTGTCACGCCATGATGCACGGTGGACCTTTCCCCGCGACTTCCGATTCCAGAAGCACCTCGGTAGGGACCGCGGCAATTTATCGATTCACCCGACCCGTGAGCTATCAGAATTTTCCGGAAAACCTGCTGCCAGATGAACTTAAAACAGGAAATCCGCTGGGAATTTGGCGATTGTTTAATGGAACATTTCAAAAGTAATGCCGATTCGCGTACGGCAATAGATACACTTGCTGTACATGCTGGCGCGGGCTTTTATACATGGCAAGACCGGGTTGGTCTCTGACAAAATCGGTGCACCAGGCCTCCGTTTATCAAGTCATCCCCGCTTGTCGATATTGACTATGTCCTACTTCAGGTTAGGATTGAAACGTCGCGCATGACCTATCCAATATTCCAAAACATCCACGCGCCTTGTGTGTTATCTATTATAAAAAACACGCATGCTATCATTTTTCAAGAATGACCCGATCAAAAAGCTAGAGGACAAGCGGAAAAAGTTACTCGAGGAAGCGATGCACACGCAGCGTTCAGGCGATCTGAAGGCATATGCGCGGCAAATGGACACAATCGACAAACTGGAAAAAGAAATTGAAACCCTTCAATCTCAAAAACAGTAACTCCCTCATCAACCGGACTGCAACAATATTCTGGTTCAGGAGAGACTTGCGCCTATCCGACAATGCAGGCCTCTACCATGCCCTGAAGGAAAATCACGATGTGCTCCCAATCTTTGTATTTGATACTGAAATTCTGGGAAAGCTAGAGGACAAAAACGACAGCAGGGTCTCTTTTATTCATCAGAGCCTGAGCCTGCTAAAGTCGCAATTGGAAGATTTAGGAAGCTCGCTCATGGTTTACCTTGGTGATCCACAGGTGGTGTTTAAAAAAATAAAACCCAAAGCGGTTTATACCAACCATGATTATGAACCGTATGGGCGCTATCGTGATCAGGCCATCGGGGCGATTCTCGCGCAACACGGCGCAATCTTTAAAACATTCAAAGATCAGGTAATCTTTGAACGTGACGAAGTGCTAAAAGATGATGGAACACCTTATACCATTTTCACGCCCTACAGCAAAAAATGGAAATCTAAGTGCACAAAATTCCATTTGAAAAGCTATCCTACAGAAAAGTTTTTCGGAAACCTGCTAAAAAGTGAGCCGTTGCCTTTTCCATCACTCGATGATATTGGATTTGAGCGATCCGAAATTACTTTCCCCGAACGACTTGTAAAAAAATCAATAGTCAGCAACTACCACAAGAACCGAAATTTTCCGGCCATTCATGGCACAACGGAATTAAGTGTTCATCTTCGATTCGGGACAATCAGTATCAGAAAATTGGCACAGCTTGCCAGGCAAAACAATGAAGTCTGGCTCAACGAGCTGATTTGGCGTGACTTTTATCATATGATACTTTGGCATTTTCCGCATGTAGAAACAAAGGCCTTCAAGCCTGCTTACGATAGAATTGAATGGAGAAATGATCCCGAAGAGTTCAAAGCGTGGTGTGACGGAAGAACAGGTTACCCTATTGTAGATGCTGGTATGAGACAGTTGAACGCCACAGGATTTATGCATAACCGCGTGCGGATGATTGTTGCAAGTTTTCTCACAAAACATCTGTTGATCGATTGGCGGTGGGGTGAGGCGTATTTTGCCAAAAAATTACTGGACTTCGATCTTGCCGCCAACAATGGCGGCTGGCAATGGGCCGCGGGTTCTGGTTGTGACGCCGCCCCCTACTTCCGGGTTTTCAATCCACAACTGCAAACGGAAAAGTTTGATCCTGAAAAAAAATACATTCTTAATTGGGTTGCCGAATTGAATACCCAAAAATATCCAGCACCTATTGTGGACCACAAGGTTGCCCGTGATCGTGCGCTGAGCGTCTATAAAGTGGCGTTGGGATAGTTAAGGTTTCTGCTCTTATCAGTAGAAAAAAATTTCGTCAATAAAGATCCAGCCTTTCTCACCTTTGCCATTGTGCCACGTCGGTAGTTTGTTTACAGGTTTCGCGACGACCTTGTAGTAGGCATAAGACGATGGCTCAAGAGCAACGGATAATGCCGCTACGGAACGCACCTCGTTTTCCGTTGGTTGTTGCACTTTCATTTTCTTGATGAGCGAAAGATTGTGCTTATCCATTCCTCCCCATACCTCCACTTCTTGGGGAGGAAAACTATAGGCACCAAGATTTTTGCCGTAACTCAGAACGATTCGCTTTATCGTCGATGGAGGCCCGGAAAAGGAAAAACCCGCCGACAAAAGGTGTATTGCGATACCCGAGCCAGGATGCTTCCCTGAGCACGTCGGGAGCCCCCTTTCTGCCATCCAGCAGACTGGCTACACCTTCGCCCGGGTATTGTGGATCTGGGGTAGTTAACAATTCCGATGCCGTTGGTCTTAAACCCTCGACGAAACAAGTCACTTCAAACTCGGGGCTGCAGTACCAAGCGTCCTTACAAGCTCTCGCTTTTATGACAGTAGTTTCATTGAACTTCAGCGGCTGATCGTAGACCTGCCCTTGCAACGTATCCGGTGCAGTCTTATCAAGCGTGTAGCGAATTGTTACACCTGGCATCGGATGCTTGAGTTCAATAGCTACTCCGGGTTTAATGACACCCTCATTCTGCAAAATGGGGGGGCTCAGCCTTAATATGGAATCATCATTGAATTGTGTATTCACGATCGCAACATCTGGAAATCGTTTTGACAAAGAATCGCACTGTGCTGAAGATATTTTTGTACTCCAAACGTACACTTCGCGAAGCTCAGGCAATTCTAATAATGGTGCCAAGGCATTGGCATCAATCGCCGTTCCCGAAAGCGAAACAGACTTCAACTTCTTCAAGGATGCCAATTCGGCAAGACCATCACCTTGAATCGCAGAGAAATTAAGATTAAGATGCTCCAGATTAACAAAGGTTTTAATAACATCAAGATCCTCATCCACTACTGGCATTTTCGAAAGGTTCAAAATCACGAGTTGATCCCGAATGGCCTTCAATTCTCCCAACGCGTTTGGCGCAAAGGATTTTCGAACAAAAAAATCGGCCTGCAATGCAGGGCTGTTTTCATACAAAGGAAAAACCGTTCGAAAAGGTGTGTTTAGCGATTCAATAACTTCATCCCCGACTGCATCAAAAGTGTAGAGTGGCTCCTCCACAAGTGGGACCTGTGTGGCCGCAAGGGAAGTCACCAGAAATTTCAATGAGTCTCCATCTTCGAACTGAGCCAATTTTTTTTCAAAGTCGGCTCCGGATTTGATCCAGGCTTTTAAGGTCAGGATTTCCATCCGCGTAAGCTGTGGTTTGCCGTCCGGCGGCATATGTTTATCATCACTAAGCGGAAGATGAAAGGCCTTAATCATGCGGCTTGCGGCGGGGTCGCCTTCAACCCAAGGCTTACCATTTTCGCCACCAGCTTTAAACTTGTCTATGCTGGTCATTATCAATCCACCTTTGGCCTTGGCCTCGTTGTGGCAGGTATAGCACTTTCTCTCCAGGATTGGCGCCACAGCGTATGCATAGACAGATGCGTTGTCAACGGTGAGGACAATCTTTGGTTTGGATATGGGGGCTAGTAGAAAATTGTCACCATGCGTCATCACCGCCCCTGTATGACCGGTGAACACCAATACGACGCATGAAAGGATACCTATCGCAACGAAAACAGATCGCTTCTTTTCCGCATGGTGCCACAGGAGGGCGCCATAACAAAGAAAACTCACGGCAATTCCGCCAATCCTATGAAGCGACAATACTTCCACGCCGTAATCACCTTGCAAGCTTAAGAAGAAACCAAAAAGTGCCGCGATGGAAGCAGAAAGCGATGTCAGCAACAAACCAACATGGATCACCTGATGGGCAACGGCAGAATCGAGCTTTCTTTGAAACAGCATCAATGTCACGAGGAAGACCATAGCACCGATCGGTACATGAAGCACCAATGGATGCATCCGGCCTACAACCTGTAGCCAAGCCGGTAATTCTATCCGATCCTCAGCAAATAAAAGGAAAAGCAATAAAACCTGAATGCAAAAAATAAGATTGAAAACTACTCGATTTAAACGCTCCATGAAAACGTTATGCTAGTATACCGTTTACCACTTTCCCCGCCACATCCGTAAGCCGGTATCTTCTGCCTAAATGCTTAAATGTCAACCGTTCGTGATTGAGTCCCATCAGATGCAAGACTGTGGCATGGAAATCATTTACATGCACCGGATCGCGCACTATATTGTAGCCAAAATCGTCCGTTTGTCCATAAACGGTACCTGCTTTTACGCCCCCGCCTGCCATCCAAATGGTATAGCTCCGCGGATGATGATCTCGGCCATAGTTTTCCTTTGACAGCTTGCCTTGGCAATAGTTTGTTCTGCCAAATTCACCACCCCATATAACCAAGGTCTCGTCCAACAGGCCACGTTGTTTCAGATCCATTACCAACGCGGCGGTCGCACGATCCACATCTTCTGCCTGCAACGGCATTTCACCTACCATGTTACCATGTTGGTCCCAGCCCTGATGATAGAGTTGAACGAAACGAACACCCGATTCAGAAAGCTTGCGTGCTAGCAAACAGTTTGATGCATACGTGCCAGGCACCAGGCAATCAGCGCCATACATTTTGATGATATGGTCAGGTTCCTGCGAAAGATCAGACAATTCCGGAACTGCGGTTTGCATCCGATATGCCATCTCATATTGTTGGACGCGCGTTTGAATTTCGGGATCGCCAAACTCGGTGTAGTTCATTGCATTCAGCTGGGAAAGGTTGTCCAACATCTTGCGCGTGTCCTGCCGACTCCGCCCTGCGGGATCGTTCAAATAAAGAACCCGTTCTTCACTGCTGCTAAATTGAACACCCTGATGGATACTGTCCAGAAAGCCATTGCTCCAAAGCTTTGAATAGACACCCTGACCATTACCTCTCCCTCGGGAAAGTAGCACACAATAGGCGGGAAGATTTTTATTCTCGCTTCCCAATCCGTAGCTAAGCCACGCACCCATACTGGGACGATTCCCCTGCTGCGCCCCGCTTTGCATAAAAGTCAATGCCGGATCGTGGTTGATGGCTTCTGTATGCATGGTTTTTACAAAGCAGATGTCGTCAACTATCTTCGCTATATTCGGAAATATTTCACTTACCCACGCGCCCGATTTTCCATACTGCTTAAAGGAAAAATGGGACCCAACGAGCGGAAACTTATCCTGATTTGATGTCATTCCTGTGAGTCGCTGTCCCTGGCGAATGGATTCAGGCAAATCCTGACCTACCATTTTATTGAGCAAAGGTTTGTAATCAAAACTTTCGAGTTGCGACGGCGCGCCGTTCTGGAACAAGTAAATAATCCGCTTTGCCTTGGGTGCAAAATGCGGCAATCCGGTTAATGAAGGGATACCATCCTCACGACGACGTAAACAGATCAGGAATGAGCAAGGAACCCAGGGCAATTGAACCAAGTCCAAGGCTCATTTTCCCGAGAAAATGCTTTCGCGTGATGTGGAACCGTTGGTCTATGAATTCATTCTCCATGATTCAGACTTTGGTTATGGATTCTTCCATGTTATATATTGTATGAACCACCTGCATTAATGCCGCCAGGGAGGTTACATCTTCAATCGGCGCAAAAGGATACTCGCCTACTGCGATCAACATTTTTGCTTTATCCGCAGATGAGGAAAATGCTGAATGTTCATCAGCATAGTACTTCATCAGTATTTCCAATTCTTTCGGCTTTGGCGTTCGACAGACGATAGCGCGAAAAGCCATGGTAATATTTTCCTCTACAGAAACATCGCGTCGTATTAAACGTTCAGCGAAAACCCGGGCTGACTCCAATATTACTGGATCATTCAACAAAACCAATGCTTGCAACGGCGTATTCGTCCGAAGCCGGCGTACTTCGGCGCCCGACGACGGCGACGCCGGGGCCGACGAGGATTCCGGCCTTCGCCACGCCGAGGTGCCCTTCGGGCCGTTCCTGGCCGCCGCGGCGATCGCCTACGTCGTGCTGGAGCCCTGGATCCAGGCCCGTTTCTTCGCGCTGGGGTAGTATCGGCGCGTGCCATCTGCCGAGCGCAATCGGGCCGGTTTCGTCCTGGGCGAGCGGGTCGGGGTGGGGATGTACGGCGAGACGTACCGCGCCTCGGGTGCGGGGCGCAGCGACCTCGAGGCGCTGGTCGTCGACGGCAACGTCGCCGGCGCGATGGGCGTCGAGATCGTCCTCCTCGACGAGGTCGTGCCGTCGCTGCGCCCGGTGCATCACCGCGCCGTCGTCGGCACGGTCGGCGCGGTCCGCGACGCCGGCGAAGCCGATCGTCATCACCGAGCCGGTGCCCGCGCACGTCACGCTGCACGAGCTGCTGACGGCGGCGCGGACCCGCGGCGTCCGCCTGCCGCAGGAGATTGCGGCGGCCGTGGCGCGGGCGGTGATCGACGGGGCCGCCACCGCGCACGCCGCGGACGCCGTGCACGGCGCGATCCACCCGCGCAGCGTGCTGATCGGGTGGCCTCGTGTTCGTCGGCAGGAACGACGGTCGGTTCATGGCCCTCGATTCATCGGACGGCAGCTGGCTGTGGGAGTTTCAGACGGGTGCTGGTGTGAATGCGCCATCCAGTGTCTTCGAACACGACGGGCAGCAGTATGTTGTCGTGTACAGCGCGGGAAACATGATAGCGCGCAGCGCGAGGGGCGACAGTGTCTGGCTGTTTGCGCTGCACGGCACGATGGACCCGGTCGAGCCCGCACGCGCTGCTGGTCCCGGAGGGCCTGGAGATCCCTTCGCCGGCGTGGACATGGCGGCTGCCAACCTGGAGGCCGGCGCGCAGATCTACCGGCAGATGTGCGCGTTCTGCCACCTCGAAACAGGTGCTGGAGGCCACGACGGGACGCCGCTGACTGGCGCCACAGACACACAGTCGAGTGCACGGATCATCCATGACGGTCGCAACCAGATGCCCCCCTTCGGCTCTGCCTATTCGCCGGAGGAGATCCGCGATGTCGCTGCGTATGTCACGACGCTCGCCGAAAGACTCAACAAGTAAGGGAAGGGCGTGGTCAGGTCTGCCACTTTGCGAGTTCCGGCGGCGAAGTCGCAAACTAGCAGACCTGACCCCACTCGCCTACAGATGCGGACGACACGGGGCGGCCGTTCAGCGTAGCGAGCCGCTGTGATCGCCGGGCGCCACGAGAACAGCGTCCGGGACGGAGACGCCCGGCCCGACGCGCAGCATCTTCCCGGTGATCTCGCCGCGGACCGGGGCGGGAACCCGAGGAGCGCGAGACCAATCGGCGGTCAGTGAGGACGGGGCCGCATTGCGTCGACCGGATCGTTCCGCGGGCGAACCCGGCAGGAACTGAGTCGGACGTCTTCACTCCCCGGAGGAGGGTTCGGTGCTTCCGATGCGGAACAGGTGCGTCCGGCTCCTCAGGTAGATATCGCCATCGACGATGATGGGAGACGCGATGAAGGAGTGGCCTTTCAAGGTGTTGGTCGCGAGCACCTCGAACGTCTCACCCATCCGCACGACGACGACGTCTTCGTCCTCGCTCGCGAGGTAGAGCTTGCCGTTCGCGCCCACCGGGGACGCCTTGAAGCTGTACTGCTTCGGAAGCCGCTGCTGCAAGTAGTGGGCGTCGCCGGTCTCGGCATCGAACGCGCTCAACCGGCCGTTGTCGGTCAGGACGTAGAGGATACCGTCGTGGAGCAAGCGGCGACGGGGTGTAGGGCGCGCCGCGGGACGTCGACCAGGCGATCGCGTCCGTTCCCGTCAGATCGCCCGTCCCGCCGAGCCGGATCGCCATGATCTTCTTCACCGTATGACCGCTCATGGCGAAGACGAGGTCCTCGTGCTGGACCGGCTGAGGGATCGTGTTCTCGCCGAGTCCCTCGGCTTCCCACGCCAACGTCCCGCTCTCGAAGTCGTAGCCGCGCACGCTGAGCCCGCTCATGACGATCTGACGCTCGCCGCCGTGCTCCACCACGTAGGGCTCCGCCCAGTTGAATCGCTCGTCCCGCGCCGTGCGCCAGATCTCGCGGCCGCTCTCGGGATCGAGCATGACGAGGAACCCGCCTTCGAGGTGATCGAAGTGCAGCATCAAGCGGCCGTCGTGGTGGGCGACCGCAGTGCCCTCCCCGAACTGCATGTCCATACGCATCTGGACGCCGAAGTCCTTCTCCCAGAGGAGCGTGCCCGCGAGGTCATAGGCGTAGAGCCCGCGCGACCCGAAGAAGGCGAACAGCCGCTCACCATCCGCCACGGGCGAGTTGGAGGCGAAGCTCCCGTAGACGTGGTGATATCCCTCATGAGGCGTCGCCACCGCCGCGGTGCGCTGCCAGACGGTGTCGCCGCTGGCGCGATCGATCGACAGCACCTCGAACCGGTGCTCCAGCCCGGCGGCCGCACCCCCGCCGGCGCGGCCGGGCCCCGTGGGACCGGAGCCTCGTCCGGTCGGAACCGCCGTCGTCAAGAAGAGCCGGTCGCCCACGAGAAGCGGAGTCGAATGCCCTCGGCCCGGGATCGCGACCTTCCACACCAGGTTCGTCGTGTCGTCCCAACGGAGCGGCGCGCCCCCGACGGCCATCCCGGTGCGAAACGGTCCACGCCACCGCTTCCAGTCGGAGGCTTCCGCCCCAGGCTCCGCTACCATCGCGAGGCACAAAGAGAAGGTGAGGGCTCTGCCGTACATATGGGCTCCCATGCTGGTCGAGGGTCGTCCGCGGGGTCCTTTAGGAGCTGCACCGACTCCGCGGCGACCGTCTCAATTGTAGCCCGGCGCGTCGCCCGGCAGCACTCGTCATCCCCGTCCCTCGCCAGAGCCGTTCCCGAGGCATCCTCGCGAGGAAGTTGGATCTCTGTACCCGGGACGAAAGGACGAAGCCATCGCAACGAAACTCGGCCGGGAGATGGCGATCAAGGCCCCGCCGTCCGAGGCCACCGCGGACGCCGAGCGCCTGGCCCGCTTCCAGCGCGAGGCCCATCTCCTCGCTTCTCTCAACCATCCCAACATCGCCGCCATCCACGGGCTCGGGTCACAACGGGCTCGGGTCACAATTGGGGTCAGGTCTTGAATTGATGCATCCGACAGAGTTGCGGTGTTGCCCGAGGTCGTGAGCCGGGCCCGACCCAGAGTGTCACCCTCAGTAACCCGGTATGTACCGGGCTCGCGAATGGCGAAAGCGGGCGGGAATCGAACCATGCGCTCCCCCACCACTCCAGGACAAACACGGCAAAGGAGGCAGAAATGAGCACCCCGAAGCACGCGCAAGAAACACGCACAGTCGCAGGGCGCGCCGCAGCACCCTGTTTTCGTGTGTGTCCCATCGGCGGCTGAGCCGAACCGGCTGTAGTATCCCGCCTACTTGGTGAAGCCTGCGAGCCCCCCCCTCAGCCCACCAGCCAGGCCCCACAGCGCAGAACCCGCGAAAGCAAGTTCCTATCCCTTCGCCATGGTCCGCCCGCTGAGATCAGTCCTCGTCGACCTCCGCGCCCAGGGGGACCGAGGAGTCCGCCAGGATCTTCCACTCGCCGCCCACCTTGGTGAAGACGGTCAGGTACTCGCCCGCGATGGCCTCGCCTTCGCCATCGGCGTCGTTGTCGATGGCATACCAGCCGCGCTCGACGGCGAGGTCTCCGGAGGCGGCGACCCAGACCTCCTTCCCCCCCCAGTCTCCGGTGGCTTCGGGGGAGTCCACAAAGTCTTCCTGGTTCGTGGCCACGATCGCCGCGCGACCCTCCGACAGGCCGTCGGTCCCGGACACGGTCCACGCGTCCTCGACGAAGAGGGCGCCGATCCCCTCCGCGTCCCGCGCCCGGTACAGCTCCAGCCACTTCACGTTGACCTGCCGAACGGCCTCCTTCTCGGCCGCGAGGTCGATCTGCGGCTCCTCAGCGGCCGGGGCCTCGCCGCCGCCCCCTGCGCACCCGGCGAGGGTGAACGCCAGAACACCGGCAAGGGCCCAGGGCCCCATCGTCTTCAGTCTGGACATCGCTTCCTCCGTGAAGAGTGCCGCCGGACAGGCCACACCACCCGCACCCCGCCATGACGGGGTCGGCGGCCGAGCGTCCGAGACTCTCGGTTCACCTGTTACTGGATGGGGGCACGCTACGCCGACCTCCACCGCCCGTCAATCCCTTTGACCGGTGGCCCACGACGCGCCGGAATTCGGACCAAGGACAAATCGAAGTCGACCGGCTCCCATCCGAGGGCGCGGCCGCCTCGATCATCTTGGTCCGCTGGCGCGCCCGCGCACCGACGTTCCAGACGTGACAAGATGCCCGCAAGACCTGACCCTCGAAAGGACTCGGATGAACTACTACGGTGCGAAGGAGTTGGCCGAGAGCTTCCGGACCGTTCGCAGGAACACGATCCGGATCGCCGAGGACGTCCCGGACGACAAGTACGACTTCCGCGCGACCCGGATACGCGCACGGTAGCCCAGATGCTGGCGCACGTCGCCGTTGCCGCTCAGGAAGCCTACAAGGGCCATGCGGTAGATCGCATCCAGACGTTCGTCGGCGTCGACTTCGCGGCGCTGGTGAGGGCCGTGAGGAAGAGGCCGACAAGCTGACGAGCAAGGCCGAGATCCTCGAAGCGCTAGGAGAAAGCGGCGAGACCTGGGCCCGCTACCTCGACTCCGTGACGGAGTCCGTTCTGGCCGAGCGGATCGCCCTGCCGCCCGGGGCCACTCCTGCATCCGAGTCGCGGTTCGAGCTGATCCTGTCGGTCAAGGAGCAGGAGATGCACTCTCGTGCACAGCTGATGCTCGTCGAGCGGATGCTCGGGATCGTGCCGCACCTCACTCGTGAGCGCGAGGCCCGACTGGGAAGAGCAGGCAAAGAACGCGGCTTCGGGCGCCTGAATCAGCCCGCGCGAGGCCGAGACTTATTAGACCGCGCGGGAGATTGGGGTCAGGTCTCACAAAAGGAAGTCGTTGAAGGCAGCCGACGAGCCGGCCGGGCAGACGACCCTTGCCAAAGAGTGTCGGCGCGTGAGCGTGACTCGGGGCGCCCCGAGTTGATGCCCTGACACTCAACTCCGTCCGGA
>CAVQQL010000011.1:0-44987 GCA_963714945.1 uncultured Bacteroidota bacterium
CTTCGACTGGCTGCCCTGGCTGTGGAAAGATTTGTGAAATTAATACAAGCCATCACAAGAATTAGCATCGCTACTGTCCCGAAAAGGTAGATCTGCTGTATCCGGCCTCCCACATTCTTTCCGTTTTCAAATTCATTGTATAGCCTAGACTTAACGTATGGGAATAGAAATGGTGTTGTGGAACAATCGGGGCAATTATTCTTAATCAAATCAGCAAACTTCTGATTAGCCCTTTCAACAAAGGTTGATGACTTCAATAATACAGTTGTTCGGGTGCCACCACTTTTCCAATGTTGTGTCCACGGATTTTCTTTTATAAAAAGTTCGAACGAAGCAACAAAGTCAAATTGAAGCGTTGAATGCACGGGGATGTTAGCAAAGACACTGGTTACAATAAGTTCGTTGGATTGGCCCAAATTTAACGTTTTTCCGATTGGATCTCCGTCCTTAAATAACTTTTCAGCGAGTCTTTCAGAAATAGCAATTGACTTTATGTCTGTTAGCGGCTGGGTAGCACTTCCGTTAATAATAGGAAAGCCAAGTATCTTGAATAGTGATGGGTCAGCATAAATTCCGATTTCATTGTACGCTTTGGTCTCATGCGTTACTAACAATTCCGTCTCCATGCTGTACTGGGCTGCTAATTCCACTTCAGGAATTTCCTGTACGATTACATCCTTCAGTTTAGCCGGCGTAGCAGGATAGGTCTCAATACTTCCATCAGGATACGTATTGTTGACTAACACTTTAAAAATGCGGTCACTATTTGAATGGAAGCGGTCGAAAGACAACTCGTCCATTATCCAAAGGAGGATGAAAATGCTAGTGACAAGTCCCACAGTCAAGCCAAGAACATTTATGAATGTGTAACGCTTATGACGAAAGAGATTACGGAAAGAGGTTTTGAAATAGTTTTTAAGCATATAACAAGTCTACATTATACCATGGGTTTAGTGAATACTGTAAGGTAACAATCATGCCAATCGTAATCACGTATACCAGCTTCATTTCAAAACATGGTTTAATTGTATTGTTCAATAGTGAACATTGGTGGTCAGATTAGGACATCTGCAGATACTTAGTGAGCGTTCCGCAATAGCCATTGGTAACATTATAATTGTCATAAGTGCTTCAGGCAGAATAGGATCTACAAAAAATACTATATGTGTAAACGATGCAAGTATCAACAATACGCTAAGGCTTTTGGGGATATATCCTGTATTGAAAACCGAATAACCCAGTACCAAAATATGTATGGCAAAAAATATGCATACACAAGTCTTAGGGATGCATAGCCGTAAACATCCATAATCTGCAATGCCAGAGCAAACAAACCAATTGCCTATAAGGCGTGGTGGCAGTCCAAAATAACAATTATTAATCATCAACGCTGCTACCATCACTTATACGCATTGTTGGGTGCTGGACGTAACAGAATCTAAATCTGATTATTATCACTTAGTAATTCCTTCGAAAAGAATGGTAATATTTTGGTTTCGATTCTTTCCTTAACCTTATCGCCATGCCCGCCATCAAAGACTTCAAATGTGTTTTGGACTTTGATTCTTGTTAATGTTTGCGCGAAGTATTTATTATCAGGCAATAGTCCGGGAACATCATGTGATCCTGCATCAAATGCAATGGCTTTTAATTCCTGAAGGTTTGAATTATATTGATCTGCCATCCATGACGGAATATTTGCTAACCACTTTGCCGTTGCCTTTTCACTTACAGACGTAGTATCACCATTTAACTTATAAGGAAGATCTCCGTAGAATGGTGGGTTGGTTGGATTAGGTGCGTAAGCTGCTGATTGGGCAAGTATAGCTTTTGAAAAGAAACCGGCGTTTGCCCACTCTTCCCAGCTTTTGATCGCTATGGTTGCATCAATTGTCTTTTGATCGAAATCTTGAGGGCTTTGCGCCATACAGCACGAACTAGTGCCATATACCGCTGAAAAAATATCCGGATGTTTCATGGCTATTTTTATAGCACCGTAGCCACCCATAGAATGCCCGGCTATACCGCGGCTTTGGGATTTAGCAATGGTTCTATAATTTGCGTCTATATAATCAGGAAGCTCATAGGCTATAAAATCTTCCCAATTGCCGGTTGAGATTGAATTGGTATACATACTTCCTCCAAACCTATTGGATCCATCGGGCATAACAATAATCACCGGCTTTACTGATCCTGAAGAAATCAGTTTGCTAACTGTATTTATTAAATCTTTATCCCACCCTGTGTCACCGGTATTCTTAGTTCCTCCAAATCCATGTAGCCAATAGATAACCGGATATTTCTTATTTAGTTGCGTGTTGTAGCCAGGTGGTAAATAGATTGCCACACTAAGGTCTGGCGATTCTTCAACTAAATTATTTTCGATTGAAACGGCATGAATTTTAATATTCACTAGATTCCCATCCTGCGCTCGAACAGACAAAGTCAGTATTGTCAGAATTGATAAGAAAATATTTTTAAGTTTCATAATCAATAATTATAAGGTTTAGAGAAATTCAGTTATGCCTTGCCCCCAACGGTATCGGCTATGCGTAGTTGCATGGGTTCGCACATACTTTTGCAAGTACACACAAATTGAAAATCCTCGAAATTTCTCAGGAGTAGGCGAAAATAAGCAATTACTAATAGCCATTGCTGGCAATAGTTTTCATTCAATAACTTTTATTAATACTCACTAATTTTATCTATTACAAATAATCTAGATGCTTCACCATCTTTTAGTTTATATTCTATTTGGCGAGTACCTCCTGTTGGATTATTATTTGTATCTCCATCCTTGTAAATTGGAAATCTTCTTGCTAAAGTTGTTTCTATAATGGCAAATTCATCGTGACCCATATAGCCACTGCTCGCTTCTTTATTTTCGGATAGATCTGGGAAGTAAATTTGACTTATAGACTTTCCATTATTTACAGAATAACCAATCACATTGCCATAGCTACCACTTCCAGCTGACATGGTGTAAATCAATATTTCAGGAAACCCATCTGAATTTAAATCTTCAATTTCTGCATTAACAACTTGTCCATCTAATTCAATTGCTATTTTTTGATTATCTATTTCCAATCCTTTGGATTGAATGGTCAGCTCACTAATAGACCCTTCTCCGGTATTTACTTATATCAAACGTTATATTTTGTAATGTCAAAGTTTTTTGAAATATCAATATTTTGTTCTTCTTGAATAGGATTCTCTATACTTGAGGCCTCATTATTTTCAGTTTGTTCTTTATTGATTTTTCCCTGTTCGTTCTTACATGCGATAATTGTTAATGCTCCAACCAGAGTAAGTAAGATTGTTTTTAATTGTTTCATATTTCTTGTTATGTAATTATTGCCAACGTATGAATAAACGCCTGTTTTGATGGCGCTATTTTTTGTTACCATTTGCTTTTCCATTATTTAATGATTCAATTCTTTCCTGAATTCTAAGCAATACCTCCTTGTCTGAATATTGGGCGCAATGTCCTTCCATCGGCGAAAAGACTATCTCTGCATCAGCGGATGGGTTCTTTGTCTTTTTTATAAAGTTATCGAATGCCCTGGTAGCAGGATTCAAGTAGAAATTATCCATATCACCCATCCATATAAAAACTTTGCCCTGCAATTTTGGACCTAGATTTTCCCAGTTCTTTTCAGCAAAGATTCTGAAGTCATATTTTTTCCAGTTTGCGGCAACTTCAGAATCAATTACTCCTGTTTTTGGATCAAAGAGTGGTTTTGGTAAGCCATTTTTTCCTTTCGGACTATACAATGCGGTATGTGCGCTGAATTGTCCTCCAGAATTAAGATAGGAGTTGGAAGTCCCTAAAACATTTTCATATTGAATAAATTCTTTCAATGACAACATTGGTTCACCATAATTATCTCTCATTACCGGTCTTGCATATCCATATTCATTTACAAAGGCATCCTTATCTTTATAAATATTAATTAATTGATAGTTCTCAAAGTCAATTGCATCTGGACTGTATGAATATACTCCGTTAAAAAAGTCTGGATAATATAATTGCAACCCCAAAGACACCCAACCACCAGTTGAGCAACCATCTACAAATCGAGTGGTAGATGAATTTGTTCCTCTGTATTTTGATTCGATATATGGTATAAGTTCATTAATTAGGGCGTTACCATATGGGCCACTATTTTCAGAATCCATTTGATATGAATCTCCAAAGGGCCCTTCTCCATCTAGAAAAACAGAAATTATTTGTGGTGCTTCATCAGAATCCCACCATTTCATAAAGCCTTCATTAGTAATCAAATTATTGATTCTGGTATATCTGCCACCATATCCTGCTACATTATACCTAATAGGGTATGCTTTGGTACTATCGTATCCATAAGGAAGCAAAATAGATGCCATTAGATTCATAGGTTTGTTCCACCAGTTTGAAAGAACCTCACTTTTGATTTCAACGACTCTTGATAAGTTATGGCTTTGTACTTTTCTTCCTTCAATTGTCCGATTGAGCGTCAACGCCATTGTTATGGATTGTTTTAAAGTTATTTTTTGCTTTTCACTATATAAATTCCCTGGTGCATTGATTCTTGATTCTTCCGAATCCTGATCCCAAAGTATTTGCACATAATATTCTCCGACCGGAACCTTATCTAATGTCCATTCAGGGGTTCCGATCCAGCCGTTATCCCCCGTTAACTTTAATGTCTTTTTTTTATTAAAGTCTTTAATATTCTTTGCAAAAATATAGGTTTTGGTTCTGGGGTCCGGCCAAATATTTGTTCTTGGCTCACTTATTGAATCTAAGCTTAAGAACACAAATAATCTCCCTTCCTCCTTAAAAGAATCCGTTAATGCCTTATCCACGGAAAGGTTAATTGAAAGACTAAAGTTATTTTGTTGCGCAAATGTATTTAGGGTAAAAAGGAAGATTAATATTCCTATTGATAAGATTTTTCTTTTCATGTTTTACTTTTAATGAATGGTAGCAGTTTGTGTACGGTGCGTATCCCGAAGGGTATGCACTATACAACGTGTTGTGGTGTCGTTTTTTTATTCAGTCGCTATATAAATTTCTACTTCAGAATTTCGTCCGTTTTGAGATTTTACTCCGTAAACTTCAAAATCCGCAGTATATTTTCGATTTAGCTCTTTGTCTTTTGCCCAAATCTCTTTCCAAGATTCCATTACTGCATTTGGCATTTGTCCTTTAGCAACGAATTTTTGATATTTTCCACCGTTAAATTTTCGCCCGATTAATCCGTCTGGAATTTGGTCAAGAGAATTCACTTTCAGTCCGACTATTGAAGTGTATTTTTCGCTGTATCAGATTCATAATCTGTGTAAATAGCGTAAATATCTTCACCTTCTTTATTTAGGACTTGAGCCATTATATTTT
Source organism: uncultured Bacteroidota bacterium (assembly GCA_963714945.1). Classification (GTDB taxonomy): domain Bacteria; phylum Bacteroidota; class Bacteroidia; order Cytophagales; family Cyclobacteriaceae; genus Chryseolinea. The sequence goes on from CAVQQL010000011.1 coordinate 5,381, forward strand.
CGGCATAAAAGCGCTCCCACAATTCCCCCAAATCCATTGCGGATTTTCCGTTCTCATTGGTTGTCTCAACAGAAATTCCGATAATCTTAAAGCTTTCTAATTGCTCCATATTCTCTCTATTATTTTTACAGGACAAAAGTCCAAATGTCAATATTACTATTGTTAGTTTTTGCTTCATCTCAAATGCACCACAACACCCGAATATACTCATTCTATCTCCTTTATGTCTGGGTTTGGGTCTGCAATTTTTCACCCGCTCACTGTCACTACAACGGAAACCATCGCGTGCCAACACGCATATACCTATTTAAATATGTAATTAAATATGTAATTATCCTTATTGCGCAAATGGATATCTTTTATGATCTGATGCGGGTGTTAACCCGGCGCCAGGTCAGGATCTTTAATTTCTTTGACGAAGGGAAACATGGGCCGGTTGATTCTCCCCTCAGCGTCCTCTTCTCGCGGGGAAGTTATTTCCGTGAGCCTTTTATAAATATAATAAAATTTAAGATCGCTGAACGGAACTTAGTTCCATTTTCTCACGCGCACGGATGACCTCGCGCGCATACCAAAGCACAACATCCGCACCAGGTGGGAAAATCTTCTCAAACCGCAAAAATGAAATTTTGTATCGCGTCAGAATGTGTCTTATGGTCGACGCTTATGCATTTATTTTCTAAAAGAATTTTTTCAATCGGTCATTATTATTTCACCAATGAAATGTTGATGTAAATTAATTGCTGGTTTGGATAAAAACTTGTATAATCTAGTTAGCAGATTTTCCCATTGGTTTGGTATACACATTTTTCATCACTTCTGTTTTACCTTCATCTTCAGCTACAGCATTCGTTGTAAACATCATCACTCCACTGGATTTCCCTGCCAGTCCACCCTTCAGTACAGTTTCAAATTCCTCATTGGAAATGATCCCGGGATCATTATATGCCTGAACGATAGGCCATACTTTTGGATAAGAATCCTTTCTGATATCTACTCGATTGCTAAACCAGCGTATATTCTCTTTGACCCAACCGGGCGCTCTTCCCATTCTCGCATGGTATACCATAGGAGAAAATACATCGACAGTTTCTTTTAACAGATCATAGTCAAGCCCTAGAATGCGACGTCTGGCGCCATTAAATTCCTGATCATTCCATGGACAATGATAAAGTCCAAGGAGCGCCTCTGGTCTGATTTCCCTGATGATGCTTTTGATTTCATAGGTCCAATCATAAATCACCTTGCATCGCCAGTTACGCCATGATTTATCATGGTTATTCAGTATCCACAGTGCCTTCTTTGAGATGGTTCCGTCAGGTATTTCAATCCCGGAATCTTTTGAAAAATCATCAAGACAATGATCACAAAAACACGTTTCAGGCAAGATGGGCTCAGGTTCTTCAAACTGCGCATGCCAATGCACGTAATCCATCCAAACACCATCCAGGTCATACTCCAAAAGTAAATCTCGCAGCTGACCAAAACGATACTGACGGAAACCGGGTTCGGTAGGACATACCCCCATAAACCAGGATGCAGCTTGCACTTTTTCACCTTTTTCATTAATTGCCCAGGCTTCAGGGTGTATGTCTACATAATCTTTACCATTCAAGGTGGCAAATTCAGCAAATACCATTAACCCCTCAGACCTGGCCCTGTTAATCATTTCATGGTTGATTGATCCGCTGTGGACAAAGACAGCATTAACCCCAAGCTTATTGAGATTGAATTCTTTATCCCAGAAAGGTTTAGGATTTCCATAAACACCCCTGATCTCAACAGTTTCAGTAGGTTTTTGCTCACAGGATGTAAATGATAGTAGACATAAGATAGCATAAAGTAAAATGTATCGAAAACAGAATTTTATATTTGAATTCATTCTAATTTATGTTCAAAGATTAAATGTACAGATATTAAGAATCACACTATGAGGGCCATACCAGCATTTGTTAAGATGGTGGACCTGAAACATCTAAGTTCGTTCTTATCCTGTCTTATGAAATAATTTATGAAAAACAACTCATAGATCGGTGAATTAAAATCGATGTTCACCAAACTGCCATGCATGTTATGCGGCCGGCAGCGCGAGGCTCACTTGTGCCCATCTTCCAGCAACGGCGTTAGTTTCTACGTTCATCTCAAAACAATATAACTTCCATCGACGTCACAGCACGACCGGCATAATTTATTGCACTGCTGTAAAGATAATCCTCAGGCAACAACACAATGCCTGCCGCTGCAGGATTATTATGAATGTACTCCAAACGTTTCTTGATCATCTCATACGTGCTTAACTGACAGCGGCACGAGTGAGCAACCACACACGCTATCGTGCAACACGCGCGCCAGTCAATTAAAGGAAGACTCCGAGAGGCCACAACGGCTTAAAATCTTGTATTCGACCATTGCCCCGCCATTTTTAAACCTGTGATATATGTAAGACTTTTCAGTGCGTGTGTAAGTTCTAAGACTACGATATTTCCTTCTTTGCCACAGGCAAGCAACAATTTTAGAAAAATACTATGAAAACCTTTGAAAAAGATAATTTATCCGGCAAAAATCATGAAGGAGTACATCCCAACAGACCATTGAAATTTTTAACAGCTTCATCGATTATTGGAGATGAGGTTCTAAGTCGTGGTGGAGAAAAGTTAGGCAAGATCAATGACATCATGATTGAGCTGGCCAGTGGAAAGATGGAATACATTGTCATTGAATTGGGCGGATTTCTTGGAATTGGAGAAAAATATTTTGCGGTTCCATTTGCTCTCTTGAAAGTCGACACCAAGAATGAAGCATTTATATTTGATCAGACTAAAGAAGCCCTTCATGCAGCACCCGGGTTTGATAAAGATCATTGGCCCGAAACCAATTCGCATGAGTTCGATAATGCTGGAACCTACTGGGGAGGTTTCATGGGAGCTAATACAGGTGGGGTTCCATATTGAATAAAATTAGCATTAGCTGAACACGATATTTTAAAAAGAAAAAACTAAACTTTCAATATTACAAAAATGATATCAGCAACTTCATCAACCAAATCTGAAAAGGCCAATGACACAATAGCAGAAAACAAAACCGGTAAAATGATGAAGGCACTTGTCTATCATGGACCGGGCAAAATAGAATTCAACGAGGTGCCAAAGCCAAGTATTAAAAAAACAACGGATGCGTTAGTGCAAATACTGAAGACAACCATCTGTGGAACAGATTTAGGCATTTTGCATGGCAAGACTCCCTCTGTAAAACCGGGAACTACATTAGGACATGAAGGTATCGGTGTGATCGAAGAGGTGGGTACTTCAGTAAGGAACTTTAAGAAAGGTGATCATGTGATCATTTCTTGTATCACCTCAGACGGCTCTTGTGAGTATTGTAAAAAACAAATGTACGGGCACTGTGAAGATGGTGGCTGGATATTGGGCAATCTGATCAACGGTACACAGGCTGAGTATGTGCGAATTCCACATGCAGACAATAGCCTTTATGCAGTTCCTGAAGGAATTGATGAAGAAGCCCTGGTTATGTTAAGCGATATCCTTCCAACCGGTCATGAAATGGGTGTGATCAACGGTTGTGTAAAACCTGGTGATACGATTGCCATTGTAGGTGCAGGACCCATCGGTATGTCTGCTTTACTTACTGCTCAATTCTATTCTCCGGCAAAAATCTATATGATCGACCTAGATGCAAATCGCTTGAAGCTAGCCAAGGAGCTGGGCGCTACCCATACCATTAATACTGGAGAGGAAGATGCAATCAAAAAAATCATGTCCGCAACAAAAGATGGCGTGGATGTCGCCATAGAAGCGGTAGGCGCTCCTGCTACGTTCGACATTTGTCAGCGTATCGTTCGCCCAGGCGGACATGTCGCCAACATTGGGGTGCATGGTCATAGTGTAGACCTGCAAATTCAGGATTTATGGATTCGAAATATTACCATCACCATGGGGCTGGTCAATACCAACACTACCCCAATGCTTCTGAAAACGGTGGAGTCAGGAAAAATCAAACCTGGAGAATTAATTACCCACCGCTTCAAGCTAGACGAAATACTTAAGGCCTATGAAGTATTCGGGAATGCCGCCAAAGAAAAGGCTATGAAGGTGATATTGACAAACGCGTAAAAAAAACTAAAGAATATACCTTCCCAACGAAACCATTCTTAAACAAAAAGAGCGTGAAAATTCAATTAAATACAGATAAAAATATATCGGGGGACGAAAGACTTGAAAGTCATTTGAGTTCCTTAATAGAGGATGAGCTATCCCGTTTCAGCGATCGTATAACAAGAATTGAAATCCATCTGGCGGATGAAAATGGTGAGAAAAAGGGAGAGAGCGACAAACGTTGTGTACTTGAAGCCCGGCTGGAAAACAGGCCACCCATTGGTGTAACAAGCCATGCAAGCACTGTGGAAGAAGCCGTGAATGATGCTCTTGCAAAACTGCTGGCTTCAATAGAAAAAATATATGGTCGAATAAAGAATCATTAACAAATCATTTGAAAAGGCGTTCAAAATAATACTAAAAAGTAAAAGTCTGACAGCCACTAAATAATCAAAGGAACTGAAAATGTAAAAGAACGAGAAATCACCAGACTACCTATTTGGCTCTGGATCGGGTAGCCATCGGCAATATTAGCAGCTATGAAAACAATTTTACTCATTGAAGACAATCAAGATATTCTAGAGAACCTGACAGAATATTTCGAACTTGAAGGGTATAAAATTCTTTTTGCTAATAATGGAAAAGAAGGTGTTGAAATAGCCAGGGAATTGATTCCTGACTTAATCATATGTGATGTTTTAATGAGCGAAATGGATGGGCACGAAGTTTTGCGATTACTTTTAGATACCTCCAAAACGTATGAGGTACCATTTATTTTTAGCACTTCAAATTCTGAAAAAGTTGATAGAGAAAAAGCGCTTGCACTTGGTGCAGATGATTATATTATTAAACCTTTCGAGCTTGAAGCGTTATTGTTAATGTCAAAGAAATGGATTAAGTCAGGAAGTGATCGACACAGGCAATCAAAATAAAATACCTACACATACACATAACTTCAACACATCAACACACTACAAGAAGAAATAATCCTGCTCAAAAACAGGCTTCAATTTTATGAACCCGCACAATGGTATGGAAATAGCTGGAGTAATTCGCTTACCGTGTTCATGGCCTTTCTCACCATCATGAACCCGCCCGTCAATATTCCAATTCTTATAAAAATCACGGAAGGTTGTCCGAATGAAAAGGACAAATCAACAAAGTAAAGAGTACCTGGAGACAAAGCAACTTCTGAAGTTACACATTATTTACCATAACGTTTTCGGTAATGCAGTAACAGAAAAGGTATTGCAAATAACCCGCACCAACTAAGTCAGGCAATAAGTTTAAAACCAAACAAATTCAAAATGGAAAAAGATTATAGAAAAAAACTCTCCAACCAGGAGCATGATTTACTCCTCAAATTTCCTGCTTACGTCTCATTACTGGCAGCCAATACAGATGGGACTTTTGATCAAGCAGAGGAACTTTCCGCTGTTGACTTTAACCATGTAAAAACCTATTCCTGCGATCCAGCGCTTGTTGAATTCTTTCGGGATGTCGATAAGAATTTTAAAACAACGATTGACCAGCTTAATAAGGCCCTGCCCCTGGGAAAAGTCAATCGGGATGCTGCCATTAAAAAGAAACTTGCAGAATTGGAGAAAATCGTCATCAAGCTAGGCCCGGACTACGCTTCCATTATGCACAAAAGCATGCAGTCGTTTAAAGATCACGTATCAGGTGCACACCATAATGTATTGATCGATTTTCTTTTTCCTATCCCGATCAAGGGATTGAGCTATTAAATCAAACACGAGTAAATATTGAAAATATTGATTTTGAAATAATGGAAAACATTACGCGTATTGGTGAACATTCACCGGAACTTCGCAGTAAAATATGTGACAACCTTGCGTTTTTGGGCATTGAAGTGGATTAATTACTGAACATGAAAAATAAACCGGTTATTTCATTAGCCAAGAGCAGCGTAACGGTTCGTGTTATAAAAGCAAATGAAGAGATGATGATCGCTAAACTAGGTTCCTCCTGGCTTGAAAAGCGTGAATGATGTAAATCTTTTCTGCAAATACGCAACACATCATTTAATTAATGAAGGTATATTATGAGTTGAACAATAAAACATAAATAAAAAATGAAACAATTACTAAGGATTACGTGGGCGGTTGTGTTGGTGTCGGCAGTTATGTCTTGTCAATCGAGAACAGAGGTAAGTCAAATTCTGTCAACACCAAATACAAGAAAGCAAATTATGGACAGCATCGCTAACAACAGCGCGATGTCAGTAGAGATGATGGACGCCATGTTGAATAATAAGAATAGCATAATGATGATGCACGGAAACGAACAGATGGCAATGATGATGACCGAGTATTACGACACCATGATGAAGATGATGAAAGATAATCCGGAGATGATGCAACGAATGATGACCGATATGATGGTGGCCTCTGCCAATGACACCACGATGATGTCACGGATGTTTAAGTCAATAATGGATAATGATCAAATGATGGGAATGATGCAAAACATGTACAACAAAAGTAAGGTTGGAATGAAGGATGAGATGATGCGGCATCAATAATAATATAATTTAAATCTAAACATTATCACTATGCATGACCATGGCGGAATGAATATGGATGGATACTTCTTTTGGGGTATGCATTTCTTCTGGTGGATTTTCTTACTCGTAATCGTAATCTTTCTGGCAGTATGGCTTAGTCGGTTTCGGAAGCGATCATAAATATATATGGGATGGCCATTTCTTAAGCGAAAAACAGAATTAGCTAAAAGTAAAACCAGAGCAGCGTATGGAATCGGAAATAATAACAACAGCAATGGACACGCTCACCCCGGAGTTACTTCAAAAGATGGATGCCTACTGGAGGGCCGCCAACTATTTATCGGTAGGCCAAATCTATTTGTATGATAATGCGCTTCTCAAAAAAACATTAACACTTGAACATATAAAACCTCGACTGCTTGGTCATTGGGGAACAACACCGGGTCTTAATTTCATTTATGTTCATCTCAATCGCATTATTAAAGAGTATGATCTTAACATAATTTATGTTACCGGCCCCGGCCATGGTGGTCCTGGCTTGGTCGCCAACACTTATCTGGAAGGAACGTATACCGAATTATATTCTGACATAACGCAAGACGAAGATGGTTTAAAAAAGTTATTCAAGCAGTTCTCTTTTCCCGGAGGAGTTCCAAGTCACGTAGCACCCGAAACACCAGGCTCTATTAATGAAGGAGGTGAACTGGGTTACTCATTAGTGCATGCATACGGAGCTGTCTTTGACAATCCTGATCTGATCGTTGCCTGTGTGATTGGTGATGGTGAAGCTGAAACCGGACCATTGGCTACAAGCTGGCACGGTAACAAATTTTTGAATCCCGTTCATGATGGTGCTGTTCTTCCTATTCTCCACTTGAATGGCTATAAAATTGCCGAACCAACGGTGCTTGCCAGAATTCCAAAGGAAGAATTGGAACACCTCTTAACCGGTTACGGCTACAAACCCTATTTCGTTGAGGGCGATGTTCCGGAAAAAGTGCATCGGGTAATGGCATCAACGCTTGATCACATCGTTGCAGAGATAAAGCAAATACAAAGTGAAGCACGCACCAATGGATTTACGCAACGCCCCCAATGGCCGATGATCGTACTACAAACACCAAAAGGATGGACGGGGCCTAAGGTAGTTGATGGGCTTCCGGTGGAGGGAACCTGGCGTGCACATCAGGTACCACTTGCTGAGCTGGCTACGAAACCAGAGCATGTGAAACAGTTAGAACATTGGATGAAAAGTTATAAGCCCGAAGAACTTTTTGACGAAGACGGAAAATTGATTTCTCCGCTCGCGGAACTTGCACCGCAAGGCAAAAGGCGAATGGGTGCTAATCCGAATGCAAATGGGGGCCTTCTGCTTCATGATCTAAAGATGCCCGACTTTAGAAAACATGCTGTAGACGTAACGAAGCCCGGTACATCTACGGCCGAGGCAACCCGGATCATGGGCGCTTTTCTTCGTGATATTATGCAACTGAATTGGGATAGCAGAAATTTTAGAATTTTCGGGCCGGATGAAACGGCTTCTAACCGTCTGACACATTTATTTGATATAACCGGTCGCACTTCTACCGCTGAGATTATCCCAGGCGATGATCATATCTCTGCGGATGGCCGTGTCATGGAAGTATTAAGTGAGCATTTATGCCAGGGATGGCTGGAAGGATATTTGTTAACCGGCAGACATGGTTTGTTTTCCTGCTATGAAGCGTTCATTCATATTGTAGATTCTATGTTTAACCAGCATGCCAAATGGTTGAAAGTAGCCAACAAAATTCCATGGCGGAGTCCGATTGCTTCGCTGAATTATTTACTGACATCGCATGTATGGCGACAGGATCACAATGGAAACAGTCATCAGGATCCTGGATTTCTGGATCATGTTGCCAATAAGTCAGCCGACATTGTTCGCATCTATCTTCCACCTGATGCTAACACGTTGCTTTCTGTTACAGATCATTGTCTTCGCAGTCGTAATTATATCAATGTCATTGTAGCCGGTAAGCAACCCGAGTTGCAATATTTAGACATCGATGCGGCAGTGAAACATTGCACAGCTGGATTAGGTATTTGGGATTGGGCGAGCAACGATGGTGGTACGGACCCAGATCTAGTGATGGCTTGCGCGGGAGATGTTCCAACGTTAGAAACCCTTGCCGCAGTTCAGATACTTCGTGAACATTTTCCTGAATTAAAAGTTAGGGTGGTTAACGTGGTTGATCTCATGACCCTCCAGCCGCAGAGCGAACATCCACATGGATTGAGTGATGCGGACTTTGATACACTTTTCACCAAAGACAAACCGATCATCTTTGCTTTTCATGGCTACCCATTGCTTATTCATAGGCTCACATATCGCAGAACGAATCACGACAATCTGCATGTACGCGGTTACAAAGGAGAAGGCACTACCACCACACCGTTCGACATGGTAGTGATGAATGATCTTGATCGCTTTCATCTTGTCATGGACGTGATTGATCGCGTACCCGGACTGGAAACACGAGGTGCGCACACGAAACAACATTTGCAAAATAAGTTACTCGACCACAAAGCATACATTGCTATTCATGGCGAGGATCTGCCTGAAATTCGAAACTGGAAATGGAATCCAACACCATCAGCTAAATAAATGAACTATGCGTAATTCCGAAAAAGATAATATTCAATTTAAAATTCTGGCACTCGATATTGGTGGGTCAACGATAAAGGCCACTGTTCTGGATCGCGAGGGAGAAATGTTGCAGGATTATAAGAAAGCGGAAACTCCTAAAGCGGCAACACCAGAAAATGTTTTGGAAACAATACAAAAGCTAGTCGAAGAATTTCAAGCCTATGATAAAATATCCATTGGTTTCCCCGGATATGTTAAAAAGGGAATAGTTTTAACAGCTCCCAATCTGGGTACCAATGCATGGCGGGGTACAAACCTTAACAAACTCATTCGTGATGCACTGAACAAGCCAGTGCGTATAGTCAACGATGCAGATATGCAGGGCTTAGCGGTAGTAAGCGGAGAAGGTTTGGAAATGGTCATTACGCTGGGTACCGGATTTGGAACTGCCTTATTGCAGGATGGGAACCTGCTGCCGCATATCGAACTGGCTCATCACACCGTCACAAAAAATAATACCTATGATGAGTATGTTGGCGATCATGCATTGGAAAGTAAAGGTGAAGAAAAGTGGAACAGGCGAATGAAAAAGATTTTAGCGATGCTGAAAACTGTATTCAATTATGATCGCCTTTATATCGGAGGAGGTAATGCTGATAAGCTTACGTTCAAGCTGGACGAAAATGTAATCATCATCTCCAACAAGGATGGCATTAAAGGAGGTTCAAAGTTATGGCAACTTGATGAAAACCTGTTTATGAAATCCAATACAACAATATCATAATAGCAAAACCAGGGAAGAACAAAATCAAAAGTAAAACGCGTTAAAAACAAAGCAGTCAATAAATGAAGGCCAAATGATTACCACTGTTTTTCTTGATATCGGGGGCATATTCCTCAGCAACGGATGGGAGCATCAATCCCGCGAGAAAGCTGCCAAGCAATTTCATCTCGATTTCGAAGAGATGGAAATCTTACACGATTTCATTTTCAATGTGTATGAGATCGGGAAGCTAACCCTTGATGAATATTTGCAAACTGTAATTTTTAATCGTGAAAGAGATTTTACGAAGGAGGATTTCAAAACGTTTATGTTCGGTGAGTCCCTGGCCATGTCTGATATGTTGACCTGGTTTAAAGAATGGAAACGTGGGTGTGGCTTCCGCATCATCTCTATCAATAATGAAGGTCGTGAACTGAATGACTTCCGGATTAAGAAATTCGGATTACATCAATGCTTCGATGCGTTTATTTCCTCCTGCGAAGTGGGCATGCGCAAACCGGACCCTGGAATTTTTAAAATGGCGATGGGCATTGCGCAGGTCACCGCAGCAGAGTGTATCTATTTTGATGATCGGATGATGCTGGTACGAGCCGCAGAGAAGCAAGGTATCAAAAGTTTTCATCATCAGCATTTTGAGACGACAAGGCAAATACTCACGCATCTTGATTGAAAATATAAATTGCGGATTTGAATGGTTGGCATTGGAAAAAGGGAGGTAACTATTTGCTGATCCTGGGTCCCGAAGTAAAAGATAATAACAACCTTTCGCAACGTGACCATTTGACCGATGAATTGATCAACGCCTATTAAAATGGAGCAGATAATTCTTTAAACTTTCTTGATATGACCTATAATGAAATCACTGACCTTTTCGGAAAAGACAAAGACTGTGGTGCGTGCAAGCGAACAAACGAATGATTGAACTATTCGAGTCGGCAATATCTTAACTAAAACACAAATAATATGATTCCAAAACCACTTACCCATAACTTGATTCACGAACTGCTTGCTGTAACGGAAATACCGTGCATCTCGCTTTATATGTCAACGCATCGAAGCCATCCTGAAAATATTCAGGATATTATTCATTTTAAAAATCTTATGAAGCAAGTGAACGAAACATTATTACAGGATTATTCAGCTGATGAAATTCAGAAATTGACGGAACCATTCGAAGCGCTTTACACGGATAATGAATGCTGGAATCATACTTCCGTTGGCCTTGCCGTTCTTCGTTCGCCCGGACTTTTCAAAGTGATCTCTTTGCAGGAGCCTGTTGAGGAACTGGCGATTGTAGCCGATACATTTCACACAAGACCACTCAGACGTTCTTTGCAGTCGTCAGATCGCTATCAGGTACTGGGTTTATCTCTGGACGCTATCCATCTTTATGAAGGAAATCGACATTCACTTGTTGAAGTAGAATTTCCCGTTGATTTTCCAAGCACTATGACTGAAGCACTTGGAAATGAGTTAACCGAAAAGCATTCTACGGTTGCTTCTTATGGTGGAGTTGGTGGCGATAGTGTAAACATGCATCACGGGCATGGAGGCAGAAAGGATGAACTGGACAGCGATGCTGAACGGTTTTTTCGCAGTGTCGCAACCTTTGTTTACGAAATTTACTCAAAACCCACAGGCTTACCACTCATACTTGCAGCATTACCGGAGCATCATCATCTGTTTCGTAAGGTGAATAAAAACCCGTTGCTGCTTGGCAATGGTATTGAGATAAATCCAAAATCTGTCACTACTGAAAAACTATCTCATTTATCATGGGATGTAATGCAACCAGTTTATCTGCAAAGGCTTGAGTCCATGACAAACAAATTCAACCAGGCAAAAGCAAATAAGTCAGGCAGCGACATCATTGAAGAAGTGATTGAAGCGGCAGAAGCCGGCCGTGTCGAAACGCTTTTTATCGAAGCGCACCGCATCATTGCCAAGCGATTGCGAAATATCAATGGCACCTATAAGGTGATAGATGTAACACAACCAAAACTGGATGACTTGTTTGATGATATTGGTGAATTGGTTAGTAGCATGGGCGGCACTGCACTGATAATCCCCAAAGAACATATGCCTACTCAAACCGGGCTTGCCGCAATTTTTAGATATTGAGTTATAAACACGTGCCTAAAATATATTGATTATTCAGTTTAATCCAGACAAAAACATAAATGGAAATGAGGAATTTACCTCACCCTATGTAGTCCAGATAGAAGACGAGCACTTTCTGTCAAAGAAGAAAACTTAGCGAAAGATGAAGAATCCTACAGATATATTCAACGGCAATATTTTTTACGATTCAAATAATTAGCATATGCACAACAATGGTGGAATGCACATGGGCGGTTACGGTTTTGGAGGAATACATGTATTATGGTGGATTTCTATTATCGTAATAGCTATTGGTATGGCTGTTGTACTAAGTCGGTCTCTAAGACGAAAATAGAGGATTCCACAACTAATTCAAAAGCGATGAATCACTCCAAAATGAATCACACCGGCAAACAAGATGGAAGTAACCCACCCATGGGAACGATGGGACATAATCATCATGCGATGATGATTGCTGATTTCCGCAAACGGTTTTATATAGTAGCGGCGCTCACTATTCCAATTGTGCTGTTATCAACAATGATACAGCAGTTTATCGGTGTCAATTGGCAATTTACAGGTTCCTCCTATATTCTCTTTGGTCTATCCTCAATAGTATTTTTTTATGGCGGCTTTCCTTTCTTAAAAGGGTTTGTTCATGAAATAAAAACAAAGAGCCCCGGCATGATGATACTGATTGGCTTTGCCATCACGGTGGCATACACATACAGTGTAGCTATTGTATTTGGTTTACAGGGCATGGATTTCTTCTGGGAGCTGTCCACTTTAATTCTCATTATGCTTCTAGGACATTGGATTGAAATGAAGTCTGTGGCCGGAGCATCGAACGAACTGGAATTACTGGTTCAGCTCATGCCATCGGATGCACATATGGTCATGGCCGATAAAGTTCATGATGTAAAGACTGATGCATTAAAAGTTAACGACATCATTCTTGTTAAGCCTGGTGAAAAAGTGGCTGCGGATGGAATCATACTGGAAGGCGAAAGTTATCTGAATGAAAGCATGCTCACGGGAGAATCCACTCCGATAAAAAAAATAAAAGGCGATAAAGTTATTGCGGGTTCCATCAACGGAAACGGATCCATAAAAGTTACGGTGTCGCATATATCAAAAGACTCTTATCTGTCACAAGTAGTAAAGCTGGTGGATGATGCACAGAAATCTAAATCGAAAACACAGTTGCTTGCCGATACCGCAGCAAAGTGGTTAACCATTATTGCATTAACTTCGGGTATAGCGACATTTTTATTTTGGTATTTAACTGGGCAGGACCTTGCTTTTTCAATGGAGCGAATGGTGACCGTAATCGTTATTTGCTGTCCTCATGCGCTTGGGTTGGCGGTGCCGCTCGTGGTGGCTAAATCAACCGCGTTATCAGCCAGACATGGTTTGCTTATTAAGAATAGAACAGCCTTTGAAGACTCAAGAAAAATTACAACCATTGTATTCGACAAAACCGGCACCCTTACCGTAGGGAAGTTTGAAGTGTCAAAAATAGTGTCCGTTAAAAGTGGAATGGACGAGAATGAAATCATTCGACTGGCATCGGCACTCGAACAGAAATCTGAACATCCTATCGCCACAGGCATTCTTCAAAAGGCAAAAGCTTTATCCATTACAATTCCCGCAACGGAAAATTTTAAGGCCATTACCGGTAAAGGAATAGAAGCTACCGTAGATGGAACAAAAATATTGGTAGTCAGTCCAGGCTATTTAAAAGAAAATAATATTACTGTTCCACAAGATTATAAAGGCAGCGATACGGAGACTGTAGTCTTTGTTTTAGTCGAAAATGAATTGACAGGATACATTGCTTTATCGGATGAGATACGACCCGAGTCAACGGGTGCTATCAAAACCCTAAAAGAAAATAATATCAAATCCATTTTGCTGACGGGTGATAATAAAAAAGTAGCAGCAAGTGTCAGTAAAACATTGGGCATGCATAGTTTTTTCGCTGAAGTACTCCCCGATCAAAAACTGGAAAAAATAAAAGAACTGCAAAGCCATGGAGAGTTTGTTGCCATGACGGGCGATGGTGTCAATGATGCTCCTGCGCTCGCTATTGCCAACGTTGGCATTGCTGTTGGCAGCGGCAGTGATATAGCGGCAGAAACTGCTGGAATTGTTTTAGTCAATAGCAATCCAAAAGACATCGTGAGTTTAATATTATTTGGAAAAGCTACTCATCGGAAGATGATTCAGAACTTAATCTGGGCTACAGGCTATAACGTGGCGGCGCTACCGCTGGCAGCAGGCGTTTTATATAAGCAGGGTATTTTATTAAGCCCGGCAATCGGAGCGGTTTTGATGACGGTTAGTACCATCGTGGTTGCTATTAACGCAAGCATGTTGAAAGTAAAGAGTACTTAAGGTCGGCAGCTAGGACTATCCCAAAGTAAGCCCCCAAACAAAAAGTACGCACCAAACGGACAAAGTAGTAAGGAGTTAGATTAAATCTAAAGTGTGGTGTGACGGTCACCCCATGCGCGCGAAGAGTTTCACAAAACAATTCGGTGGACATATTGACAGTAAAACGTTTGACAAAATATCAAATAGCCTATTAATCAAACTGAAGCCTTAAATCTAAAAGAAATGTATTATGAGTTTTTTCTATGAAGTACCAGGATTGAACGGTTGGGCAATTATGCTCCTTGCTACATTTTCTTTGATTGCATTTAATGAATTTGGACGGACAACAAAGCGGGGAGGTATTCTTCTATTTGCCCTTCTTGACAAGTATCGCACCGATTGGAACCAGACATAAAGATACGGAGAATCGCAGCGGCTTCAATGCAGGGTCAAGCGATTAATTGACATAGTGCGACATCAGCGGGTTTAATCTTGGCCCAGCCTTGACCAAGGCACAAAAAAACCGCTTTCAATGATCTGAAAGCGGTTATCCAGTAGTCCGTACGGTACTTTGTAAATAGCTTAGGCACAGCATCTTACGATAGCATCTCAACAATCAACGCACCGAATCTCTCACCTCCTAAATCAATACAAACAGATGCAAATTCTAATCCAAAGCTAACCTATATGCTTTCAAGTATCAAGGTCAGCTTCTCAGGATTCTCTAGTGTACAAGTCAATTTAGTTTCACGGTGTATCCCTGGAACCAGATATTTTTTATCCTTCCAGTATGCGTATCAGATCATCGTTGACATAGTACATCTCATTGCCTTCTTTCTTAGGACTAAGAATTTTGGCCTTCATCAGCTCATCCATGTATTTTGAAATCGTAGTACGTGACTTTTTTCCTACCAAATCGCTAACCTTTTTTGTACGGCTGTAGGGCTGACTATACAACGCCTCATTAATTTCTTTAGTGTACCACTTGATGTTCTTTCTGCCGTGATCAAGTGTTGCTTCCATCTGTTCCACTGTTTCATTGATGAGACGATTCGTCAGCTTGGATGTTTCTTCTACTGCATTCAACATGTAGAGTATCCAACTTTTCCAGGACTCCCGTTGCGTTACAGCGCTGAGGCTGAAATAATATTCCTCTTTGTTGGCTATGATGTACTTTGACAGATATAATACTGGCTTCGACAGCAACCCTTTGTTTACCAGGTATAACAAGTTAAGTATTCGCCCTGTCCTGCCGTTGCCATCCGAGAATGGGTGAATGGCTTCAAACTGATAGTGGGCTATACACATTTTCAAAAGCGGATCTGCCGGAAACTTCACATCATCGTTGAGATATTCAATCAAATTGTCCATTAATTTTTCAACCACTCCTTCACCGCGCGGTGGTGTATAAACGATCTCGCCCGTTCTAAATTCGCTTTGCCCCTGCCTGATCACAATTTGTGCCTGGGGTGAGCGTAATCCTGCCTGTGTGGATTTTATCTGTTGAAATATCTTGGTTATCAGGTTTAGATTTATTGACTTTTCTGTTTCCAATTGTCTGTTGCCTTCCCATAGTGCCTCCCGATATTTCAATACCTCTTTTGTAGCCGGGTTGGCCTTCGCTTCATTAATGGTATCTGATATAGCTTTGTAAAGTTCATCCTCCGTGGTAAAGATATTTTCAATTGCGGTTGAAGTTTTCGCTTCCTGCAGTGCAATAGTATTTACCACCATATACGGACTAGGCAGTCGTAGTACGTTACTATCCACGGAGGCCAGTGCTCGGGAGGCCAGTACCAATTTTTTCAATATTTCAGGGTCAATGTCAACCTCCGAACTGGGTGGTAATAGTGGTAGATCATTATATGGGATATTTCTGCCGTATTTCGCCATTAGGAGTGTCCATTCCTTGTGTGAAAACTGGACATATTGCAAATTTAGTTAAGAAAACTGGACAAGAATCATGGTATGTACAGTTTTTTGACAAAAACTGTACATACTCTACCGGGAATCTCCAGCATACGTAAGGGTTGTGACATGTTCGTTCAAGGTTTGTTCACCTTAAAACGAGATCACTTTAGCATCAAATCCTAATACCCGGGGGTGGGACAGATGATTAGCGGAATACCTAGTATTTTCAGGACGAGACAACTTGTTTGATCCCGCTGGAACATTGACATTAATCATCAATACTGACTAGTGTCAAATAATATTCAAATTACGTACCTAAACCAGGGTATTTGAAGAACCGCCTATTCACTGAACTTTCCTAACTCGATTATTGCTTGCCCAGCCAGAGCGTACCTCTATGATCTATTTATTTTGGCGCAGAAAAGCCAGCAAATCAGCCATTTGTTGATGATTGATCTGTTTGTCTAAACCGTCAGGCATAGTCGACATGTTGAGCGCCTTTAATGACTTGATCTCATTTCGACTGATTGTCTTCTCCATACTTCCCACATTACGAAGCGTTATCGCATTAGGAGTTTCAGTTGATATCATTCCTTGAACTGATTCTCCATTTTTCAATTCAACCTCCCAGAGATCAAAACCGCTGGCAATGGAAAGATTTGGAGCCAATATGTTTGCCATGATAGCATTCGGTGCCCAATTATGAATAGTACCCAGATCAGGCCCGAGACTCACACCCATAGTGCCTCTTATTTGGTGGCAAATGCCACAGTTTTGCTGATATACCTCCATGCCTTTAATTTCATTCCCTTTTAATTCTAACGCAGATTGATAGGCCTGGTTGATCTTTTCGGTATCGTCCTTTGTAAAAAGCGATCGGGCCCAATTGCGTAACTTTTCATCCCTTTGAGCCATCAATCTGACTTTTCTTGGCCAAGCCACACCACTTGCCGGTATTGTTTCCAATTCAATGGCATTCAAGAGCACAGCAATTCTATCCGGGCTAACCAGGAATGTACTTATTGCCGCATCCCGTATCTCAGGTGTAAGAACAGTCCATTTTGTAACAATAAATTCACTTACCTCAGTGCCTGGCATAGCGCTGAGTGTTCGTAATGCAGCCAGCTGGATAGACAGTTGCTCGCTGGGAGAAATCAATTTCTTCAGCATCGCGACATGAGGAGCAGGATTTCGCAAGGAGATTAAATCTATGGCTTCTGCTCTTCGATCCTCAGGTTGTTGCTGATCACCTGCAATTAAAACAGCTTTTTCTATAGTGTTTTTTGCCAGCGTTTCATTTTTTAATCCTATTTTTTTCAACATCTGGAAGGCCGCTTTTCTCACTTGACCTGATGGATGCCCAAAGCACGCGGTGACCAGTAGATTTTCTTCCTTCTGAAAAGCTGTGGATGATAAATTTTCAGTTTTAATACCCTGCGCTAACCCTTTCAACAACGCAGCATGCTGATCGCTTTGCGCTTCGGATTCAATGTTTGTGGCTTTTTGTATCAGTTGGCGAATAACGCCCAGATCACCGTGTATTCCAACCATGGCCGTTAACCGTTGCACCAATAACGAATAGGCTGGTACATCACCTTGAAATTTTTCAAGTACAACCTTTAACAAGGCTGCAGTTTCAGATGAAGAAGCTGATAAAGCTGCGATCTGAACCCAGTTGTCGTTTATGTCTTTGAACAGGAGGTTATGTCTGACCTCAGCAGCGATGGGTGTATTTACAAATCCCAGGGTGCAGAGCAATTGAAATCTTACTTTAGGATCAGAATCACCTTGCAAAGCAAAAAGGTCTTTGGCCAGATCTGGTGCAGAAGATAAATGAAGTTCTGCCAGTTTAATCCCATTCTCGCGAACTCCAGCAACAGGATCTTTCAAAGCTTGCCTGATCAATTCAAGGCTAAGTTCACCCAATCCTTCCAACGTCCATAGGGCATGAAGGCGACCAAAGGGGAAAGCGGCATTACCTGCCATTTGAACCAGCGCCGGAACTGCTTGCTTATTGCCACGATCCACCAATAAACGTTGCGCATTTTGTCTCCACCAAATATTCGTACTAGCCAGTTTCTCCACCAGCTGATCAGACGTAGCATCACCTAAGGAAAGACCCTTGATCCAGTCAGCCGGTTTCGAATCCTTGGAAGATATCCGATATATCCGCCCCTTATCCGTGTCGTTATACAGTTGGCCAGACTTGACCACCTCGTCTCCCATCCATTCCGGGTGCTCAATTATCTGCCGGTAGTAATCAACAATATACAGCGCTCCATCCGGGCCAATATACATATTGACCGGGCGAAATTTTGAATCCGTTGATGCCAGAAATTCACTATGAGGACTAACACGGCTGGCGGTGTAAGTAGTCCCTTGATCTTTTAATTGATCTACATGTACAAGGTTGCTGACCGATTCAGCAACAAAAGTGGTATTGTCATTGTATGGAGCCGGAAATGCGCCACCTAAATATACTGTAATACCGCTTGCTGCTGTAATTACACCTATATCAGTAAGGAGTTGGTGTTCGGGGTTTTGGGTAATGGGAAAAACTTCTGCTGCATCGCCATGATCTGAGAGTGATTGAGTGGCATCTGAAATCAATAAATCCGGATTACGTTTGAGATAAGGAGCGGCAATTGCTTCCAGAATAATATGATTGGCATTGCTTACAAGGAAATGATGACCCCAGGCATCAAAACTATGACCAAACTGAGTTTTACTGGAAGTAGTTTCAAGTTCATATTGATCGGGACGAAATCGGACAGAACGTCCATTTGCATTCTTTTCCAGACGAGGCGTAGTTGGTTTCCTGGGGTAATAAATCTCATCACCCATATCTCCAAATTCATCTTTATATGTTTGCGTTGACACAGCTCCTTCATGACCCAGATAAATCCAATTATCCAAACCAAGTACCGGGCTGTTAAGATTATGTTGGGGGTTTGATAGTGCAAAACCAGTGAGAACAGTATCTCTGATTTCTGCGCGTCCGTCACCATCCGAGTCTTCGAAATACAATACGTTGGGCGCATCTGTCACCAGCACACCTTTTTTCCACCGCATGATGCTGTTGGGGAGTATCAGAGAGTCGGCAAAAACGGTACTTTTATCCATCACCCCATCACCATTGGTATCGGTAAGGAGTTTTATTTTCCCCGTTCCACTTTTATCAAGAGGATATCCGCGCATTTCAACAACATAGAGACGGCCATATTCGTCTATCTCCATGTCCACTGGGTCGGCGATCAATGGCTCTGATGCTAATAACTCAATTTTGAATCCCGGTTCTAATGCAAATGTAGCAAGAGCTTCCTGAGCTGAACTACCTAAGTGCGTTCCGTCCTTTTGCTGGCAACTCACTGCCAAAACAATTAAGCATGATAGCAAAGCGAAAAAAGTATAATTGATACGCTGAGGGGAGTGGTTGTGATTGCTTTTCATTTTTCGTGCCGTTAAAGACTGTGTGTACAGAGGATTATTCCTCGTAATTTTTTTCATTTAATAAGTCTATGCTTTTTGAAATTAAGATCATTTCAGGGGAACCAGTTTTAAACTCCGGAGATCGAGTAGTGCACCTTTCGGAGATTCTGGACCTGGCCTGAACACCATCTTCTGGCTTCCGGCAGACAATCGGACACGTCCTATCTTTTCATTCCTGTACGTAAACCACGAGCCAGTCTTGCCGACCTTACCAACTAGTTTCTGACCCCCTGCTTCAAAAACAAATGGTTTACCTGCCTCGCTGTCTGAAACCGACCAATCCAGGTACACGTCAAACTTACCCTTTTCCTTTACCTCCACATCCCATTCTACACGGTCTGCTTCAGTAAACCAACCGAAAGCTTTCCACTCTGGCATGTATTTGATTTCTGGTCCGGTTGCTCTAGCCACTTCGGCGCGCAATTGAATTACACCCGCAGCTTCAGGCCGGACAACTTCCGGATGATTATTTGAAGCCCGGACAACGTTGTACTGCGTGGGCAACAGATCATGCACAGCTTTTACTATAATATCTTCCACTTCTTCAGCGAATGGTGAAGGTTTGTCATAGTAATACATACTTGATTCCGCCTCATAGCCACCTTCACTGATAACGCGTTTTGAAGCTATATAGCAGGGCACATCGTTGGCGTAAGCGTTTACCCACACGCGTGCGGCACCTATTTCGTCTTTGAGTCGCGTAGCATAATCCACTACAACCTCTCCCGCCAGATTGATCATCACCAGCTCATCGCCGAAGGTCCAGGTCTGTACCGGATAATGAAGGTCGACCGGAACAGGATACCCCCTGGCTACACGGTCAAGTGCCAGGCGGGCATAATAACCTTTGATTGTCTTATCCTCCGTTTGTTTAATCAGTTCAGGCACAGTAGGGACGTTGGCAAATGGTAGCTTCACCCACTTCATACGCCCTACTGGAGGGGTAGTCAGCGGCTGTCGTTGTGAAGACAAAAGCTTTTCCACATTATTGGAAATTTCCAGTCCATGCATCGCTACATTCTCCATTTTTCCACGTGGCTGTGGATTAGCATCGGCACCACACCCGATGGCAACCATAGCAACAGTACCCGGATGGTTAGCTTCTATTAGTCTTTGCGCTTCGCCCATCCAGTCACCGTGGATTTTGTTTAATTCGCCAGTGAGGGTAGTACCATGGCATGCATTTTTCACCAAAACAGCCCGCAGCTTTCCATTAGTGTCGGTGACGCGCAAAATAGGAAGTGAAACATCCACAGGACCTCCCGGAGTTCTGCTGGTTTTTGCAAACATAGCCTGACCTTGTCCCCATGCAACAATGGCGGGTTTGCGGTCCTTCATTGCTGCCAGACTTACCTGCTCGAGTTTCTGGGAAAGCTGGTCTATCTACTGTGCAATGTGCACTAATTGATTCAACGCGAGCAGAGAATCACTAAAAGCATTTCTCTCATTTCTGTATTGGAGTATGTTGAGGAGATTGCCCACCTCGGGGCCGCTGTGCGTGTGCGAGGCACGGGAACAACCAGCTGCGCAGGATCAATACCAATTTTAGCAGAGAGCCGTTCCGCCAATGCTGTTGTTATATGCCCTGGAATTCCAACCAAATCAACTGTTATAAGAATGGATGCACCCTGAGCATCACTGCCAAAAGCCAGTGCTTTGGCTGCAAGCCGCTGCAGCACCCCTTCCGACTCTGCCTTACTCCGTATGGCATAGCCTGCCATACGAATGAGGTCCTCTGGCGTGATGTCTCTTACGCGCGACGCCAACCTCCATCCTTTCGCCGGCTATTGCCGTTTGCTGCGAAAATGAAATATTGGTATGAAGAAGTATAGCAATAGCTAAAAGACATTGAGTCATAGCAAATGCGCTCTTTTGAAAATAAATTGAAGCTGATTCTTGTCCTGATTTCATAGTGAATAATTGTAGTGCAATGATATTGTTGAAAAAATACCATGCATATGTCCTGAATTATTGAATTAGTTATTTTGTCTTAAAAAGGTCAATAGATCTGCCATTTGCTGCTCGTCAATGTTTTTTTCTAAACCCGCAGGCATAACGGAAATATTGAGCGTTCTTAAAGACTTAATATCCTGGCGGTTGATTGTCCTTTCCAAAGTTCCGGCATTCTTAAGCGCTATGGCACCCGGCGTTTCGCTGGATATAATTCCCTGAACCGATTCTCCATTATTCAATTCAACCTCCCAGAGTTCATAACCCGCCGCTATAGAAAGATTGGGAGCTAGTATGTTCGCCATGATACCCTCAGGCTGCCAGTTATGGACGGTACCAAGATCAGGGCCGAACGAAACGCCAAGGGTACCCCTTACCTGATGACAAATGGCACAGCTCTGCTGAAAAATAGCCTTTCCCTTTATCGCCTCCCCTTTTAATTCCAGGGCTTGCTGATATTCTTTGTTGACCTTTTCCTCATCATGCTGCGCAAACATTGCTCTGGCATGTGTACGTAGCTTTTCATCCGATACAGTCATCAACCGAACACGTTGATAAAAATTAACGCTTGCTTTCTGAATCTTGCTTGAATCAATTGCCTCCAGCAACACGCTAACCCGGTCAGGAGAAATAAGAAATGTATTAATGGCAGCCTCCCTTATTTCCGGAGTTAGGGCGGGCCATTGTTCCAGAACATAATTCGTCACCGTATGGTCAGGTATAAGGCTGAGGGTTTTCAAAGCAGCCATCTGAACAGACGGTTGTTCCTGGGGAACAATGAATTTCTTTAGCATCGGAACATGCGGAGCAAGATTATCAAGCGCCAAGAACCTGATAGCTTCAGCGCGCTTCTCATCGGAAAGACTGTTGTCTTTTGCAATGGAAACAGCTTTCTCAACGGCTTCATTCAATTGCGATTTATCATTTATTTCTGTGACTGATAATAAATGTAAGGAAGCATTTCGCACGGGTGTGGAGGGATGTTCAAAGCATAGGTTGATGAGTGCAGGGAGTTCATACTTTGAAATGGAATTCGGCACCGGATTCCTTCCCATTCCTTCTGCTAACCCGTCCAATACCGGCCCTTGCCATCCATTATTTTCCTTCGATCCGGTCAATGTAGCTTGCTGAATAAGGGAGCGGACATTTCCGGTCTTCTCGCTTGCGCCAATCATGGAGGCCAACCGTTGTGCAAGTGAGGCGTATGCAGGTCGGTCTTGCTGGTAATTGTCAAGTACTGCTTTTAATAACGAGAAAGTCTGGGAAGAAGCAGCAGACAACGCTGCAATCTGCACCCAATTATCATCTAAATCATTAAACAAGAGTTTTTTTCGGGCCTCAGCGGATTCCGGAGTATCTAAAAAGCCAAGTGTACAGAGCAATTGAAATCTTACCTTGGCATCAGGATCTACCTGTAAGGGTAACAAAGCTTTAGCTAATTCAGGAGCAGCAGCCAAGTGAAGCTCCGCCAGCTTGATAGCGTTTTCACGAATTCCGCCTTCAGGATCGCGCAAGGCTTGCTCAATCAGTTCCGGGGTAAGCTCCCCCATTCCTTCCAACGTCCAAAGTGAATGTAACCGACTCATTGGAGAGGTAGTGTTTTTTGCCTGTTGAATTAGCATTGGCACTGCTTGCTTGCTGGCACGGTCTACCAATAAGCGCTGTGCATGGAGCCTCCACCAACTGTTCTGATCAGACAGTTCTTCCACAAGCGCTTCATTTGTAGCATCTCCTAACTGGAGGCCTTTCGTCCAGGAAGCAGGTTTTGCATCCTCTTTAGTGATGCGGTATATTCTGCCTCGGTCAGAGCCATTATAAAGATCACCTGATTTGATTGCCTCTTCTGACATCCATTCAGGATGCTCAATGATTTGTCTGTAATAATCTACTACATAAAGCGCGCCATCAGGACCAACATACATATTAACCGGACGGAACCAGGCATCGGTGGAGGCCAGGAATTCCTTGTGCGGACGCCCAATACGTTGCGCTGTAAAACTAGCCCCCTCATCTTTCAGATGATCTGCATGAACAATATTGCTGACTGGTTCACAAACAAAAGAAACATCATCATTAAAGGGTTCCGAAAAAGCACCTCCTGAATAGATCGTATTCCCGCACGCTGAAGTAAAAACTCCCACGTTGGTAAGTAATTGGCGCTCCGGATTTTGAGTTATCGGAAATACCTCACTTCCATGATCCGTCAGGGTTTGCGAGGCATTAGAGACCAGTAAATCAGGATTGCGATTCAGATACACGGCTCCTATTACTTCGTGATAAATATGATTAGAGTTGTTTCCTAGAATATGATGTCCCCAGTTATCAAAGGCATGGCCAAACTGAGTTCTGCCAGAAGTCAACTCAAGTTCATGCTGGTCGGGGCGAACCCGGACAGTGCGACCGCTCCCTTTCATAGGCAAGCGCGGAGTGTCTGGTGTACCTGGAAAAAAGATATCACCTCCCAAATCCCCAAATTCTTTTTTATAAATCTGATATGTTGACCCGGATTCAGAAGTAAGATAAATCCAATTATCCAGCCCATACACGGGATTGCTTACATTCATTTGAGCATTTGAAAGAGCAAATCCGGTGAGCATGATTTCTCTAATGTCCGCTTTGCCATCTCCTGTTGTATCCTCCAGGTAAAGCACATGGGGAGCATCTGCCACTATCACGCCCTTCTTCCAGCGCATTATACCGAAGGGCATCTGCAAATTTTCAGCAAACAAAGTACTCTTATCCATACGCCCATCACCATCCGTATCGGCCAGTAATCGTATTTTACCACTTCCACTCTTGTCAAGTGGGTATCCGTGCAATTCAACAACATAAAGGCGTCCGTATTCATCTATCTCCATATCAACCGGATCAGATACCAACGGTTCAGAAGCGACTAGCTCAATTTTGTAGCCAGGTTCGAGCTCAAAGGTAGAAAGGGCTTCTTCAGGTTCTATTGGACCTTTCCCAGAATTCGACGGAGGCGTACAACTTAGTAATGCCGTAATCAGGATGATAACCAGATAAAGCTTATTCAAGTAATTCAATATTGTCTTCATCATATCTGGGTCACCCACGAATTAAGACCTTACAATCCCGACAACAATCTAAATATCGGTTTGATAACCCTAGTTTTATTTTTTGCATTTTTTCAATTCCTGCTATTTAACATACCACCTTTTTTTTGTCCTTAACAGACGTGCAATAAGGTTTTATTTTTGGTGGCCTAGGTTGCCCAGGCCCTATCTCCTTCTTTATAAGCAACGTCTCCATCATATTTACCAGGAACGGCTATATACCGTAAAACTTTTGTAGCCCCGACTTCAGAGGTAAAAAATCCCAGCAGCGTCAGCTCCTTCATCATTCTAAAGTAATGAGAAGGTTCTTCAGGTTTCTTGTTTTCCATGTACACTTTTTGTGCAACATCCAATTGTGACAGAAATGCAGTTCTTTCAGCGGCATTGCTTGCATTAAAGGATTTACCATTCACTATAGAGCATTCTTCATCTATTTCTTTTAATCCATCCAAGAATATTTTCTGATCAGCTACTGTATAACAGTCATTAACCATGACAGCCATAAATTCAGCTACTTTTGCTTCTCTGGCACCTGGAGTATTGGAGGCCGGCAAAATTGTTTCCGCTATTTCATCCAAAAAATTTAGCTGATCCTGATTGAAAAGGCCACTAACTTGTTTTGGGGTCGAACTACATCCGGACTCAAGAAAGATTCCAGAACCTACTACAGCACCGCCCAAAAATAAACTTACACGCGATATAGCTTCCCTTCTATTCATTATACGATTTGTTAGATGTTTCCCTTTTTTAACTCACTAACAGAATAATCCACGGCGCGGGCTGTTAATGCCATGTAGGTTATGGAGGGCCCAGGTGTACATCCTGATGAACACATGGATGCTCCTTCCGTGATAAAAACATTTTTCACTTCATGCATCTGATTAAACTTATTCAAAACAGATGTCTTTGGGTCGTGGCCCATCCGGGCAGTTCCTGATTCGTGTATGCAAAATCCCGCAGTCATTTCGCGATCAAAGGTTTTGACATTCTTTACCCCTCCTGCTTCAAGCATCTCTGCGGCACTATTCATGATGTCCTGTGTCATCGCTTTTTCATTCTCTTTGAATTCACAGTCGATGCTCAGAATTGGCATTCCATACTTATCTGTCTTATTCTTATTCAGGGTAACTTTATTTTCGAAATAGGGTAAGTGTTCAGCCCATGCCATTATCCCCATGGTCCAGTTCCCAGGTTCTGATAATTGATCTTTTAATCCAATACCGATGCCATCTGCCCAACCGACTCTGCCCCGACTGGCGCCACCCTGATATGTAAAGCCGCGAACATAGTCGGCTCGTTTGGTATGCTCATTGATATTTCTGAACTGGGGGATAAATATACCGGTTGGTCTTCTACCGTAGGTATATCTGTCTTTTAATCCATCATACTCGCCAGAGGCACCCATGCCATAGTGCATATCCATAAGGTTGTGTCCAACCTGTCCACTCCCATTGCCTAACCCTTCGGGAAAAGTATCGGAGACAGAATTCAACAAAATAGCAGTAGTTCCTAATGTTGATGCATTTAGAAAAATAACCTTGGAATAGTACTCCTGAGTTTCCAATGTCTCGGCATCGATGATCCTTACCCCTTTAGCCCTTCGCGTTTCTTTGTCATAAATTACCTCCTGTACAATAGAGAATGGACGAAGCGTCATATTGCCAGTTACGGCAGCCGCAGGCAAGGTTGCTGAATTACTACAGAAATAGCCACCAAATGGGCATCCTTCATGGCACTTATTCCTGTATTGGCACGGGCCGCGGTCACCTACCTTGCGAGTATGATTTGCACACCTTCCAATAATCATCCTCCTTCCGTCGGAAAAACTTTTGTTAATTCTGTTAGCCACTTCCTTTTCGACACAATTCATTTCCATGGGCGGAAGAAATTTACCGTCAGGCAACTGGGGTAGTCCTTCTACTGAGCCGCTTACCCCAACGAAGGGTTCAACATAATCGTACCATGGTGCGATATCCTTATAACGTATAGGCCAATCGGTGCCAAACCCGTCTTTGGCATTAGCCTCAAAATCGACGTCACTTCTCCTGTAGCACTGTCTTCCCCACATGATACTACGACCACCGACATGATATCCCCGTATCCAATCAAAAGGCTTTACTTGTTCGTAGGGATTCTCAAGGTCATTAACAAAATATTTTTTTGACACCTCATTCCATGCGTATATCTTGCTTTGAATAGGGCTATTGATCCGATCCTCCTGGGTTGTACGACCGTGATGAACAAGCTGCCACGGATCCTTTTCTGTATCCGTATAATCTTTTATGTGTTCAATGTTACGCCCTCGTTCAAGTACCAAAGTCTTCAGACCCTTTTCACATAATTCTTTAGCAGCCCATCCTCCACTAATACCCGTTCCGACCACGATTGCATCATACGTGTTTCCTTTCATGATCATTGATAGCATTTAGTGTTTCAGGACAAGCTCAGGCATCACCCATTTCTCATGCTCAGGCATCCCATTTACATGATTCATTTCTTGAAAGAAATAATTGTACTGATGACCGGCTCTGCGTTGTTTATCTGTTTTAATAATTTGCGTTTTGTGTGAGTGCCGATACTCCCTCTGATACACTTAGATCGATCTGCGCCTGCGGTATTGGGTAAACCTCATTCTTACCTTGAATGAATTTAGCGCCATTCATGTACTGCCAGTTATAACCCGGAATATTGGTTTCATGCGCAATGTATTCATTCATTACGTCAGCCATGTACCCGGTACCATTGTCATAACGTTGCAGGTCAAAGAAGCGATGTCCCTCCATTGCCAATTCAAGCTTTCTTTCAAAGCGCACAGCTTTTCTGGCAAAATCCTTTCCCTGCGCCGTAAATTGGCCAGTGTAAAGACCGATCTTGTAATTCGCCGCCGGCGTGGTAGTATTCCCCCCAAGTGGATTATTATCATCAATGTAAGTTTTGACCCAGCCTTCGGGTTTGGCCGCACGAGCCCTAATCATATTAACATAAGTTTCAGCCTGATCAAGACTTCCAATTTCAACTTCTACCTCCGCTGCCCATAGCAGAACATCTGCAAAACGGATCATATTATAGTTGTTAGAAGTGCTTTGATTAGAGGCCCAGCCGTCATAGGTATCACTAGTAGCCGCTTTCTGCGCCTGGTAGTAAACACTTTTGATTGGAATATAAGGTCCCATGGCCGCTTGAGAAACAATCCAGGATGCACCCGGCATAAGTCCCCAATCCAGGTAAGGAATACCTCTTCTGCCAGTGGTCCAATCCAAGCGGGGATCAAGTGTACCAGTGTAAGGCACGAAAGGATCTGTTGTTGCCAGCCCCTGATCGTTTTCACATCTGAATCATTCCAGGTATCAAGTAACGGAAGGCCTGTTGTCGGATCAGTTTTAAATGAATTTACCAGACTAAATGAAGGCTGATGAAAACCACAACAGTTTGCGGGTCCTCCCGCTGCAAAATTGAGTACATCACCAACGTTTCCATTGGCACCATTGGCATTGTCATTAACCGACATTTGTACAGCGAAGACAGATTCAGCACTATTTTTTGTTGCCGGGTTGAAGTTGTCGGCAAAGTTGACAAGGTCATATTTCTCGCCAGAAGAGGTAACACCGCTCGTAATAATATCAGCAAGCAGTGGCTTTGCCTCTGTGAATTTGTTTTGAAACATATACACTTTTGCTAACAAGGCTTTAGCCCCCCACTTATTTACCCGACCAATTTCCCCTTTAGTTTCAGAAAGGTTTTCGGTTGCAAATAATAAATCCGCCTCTATGTTTTGAATTGGTGATGTATTGGCCACCAAATAGTTTCCATTCTCAAAACTTACTGTCTCATCTAAATATGGAACATTTCTCCAAAGCTTGTAAGCTTCAAAATGATAAACTGCCCTTAAAAATAAAGCTTCAGCTTTTATCTGGACCTCCTCCTCGGGTGAGATAGAACCGTCAGTAACCTTAGCCATCAACCTAAGCACATCATTGGCACGCTGGGCTCCGGTATACAGAGACAACCACTTACTATTAAACCCAGGGTTTACCGGCGTACTGGTGAAATTTTCAATTTCCTGAATAAAACTTTCATCTCCATATTCCGAACCTTTATGAGCATCGTCGGAAGCTACGCCACTAAAAATCCAGTTACTTATTGCCTGAACCCACGGACCGTTGTCACCTTGTGGACCACCAATTCCATCCAAATTGGAATATGCCCCAATTAACAATCCGTTTACCCCCGCCTTATTTGCTAGCGTAGCTTGGCTGAGACTTCCCAATGCTCCAATTTCCAAAAAATCTTCTTTGCAAGAATATACTATTAACAGGGATGCGAGCAAGCAAACTATCAATACCCTTGTATAATATGATGTTTTCATAACCTCGTTCGTTTATATTAAAATGAAATACTTAGGCCAACCAGAAAATTTTTCTGATTGTTGGGGTAATTACCCTTGTCGATACCGAAACTGGCACTGGCTTGCGTTCCCCCTAAACTACCCTGCAATTCAGGATCCAAACCCTTATACTTTGTTATCGTGAACAGGTTGGCTGCCTGAAAATAGACCCTTAATTTATTAGCCCCATATTTTCTTAGAAAATTGGGATCTACAGTATACCCCAGTATCAGTGATCTCAACTTGAGGAATGAACCATCTTCCATTAAGTAAGAATTAAACGTTCCCTGAGTACTGAATGAACTTGCAGCTTCAGCAATAGGCGTCGTTGCATCTAAATTTTCAGGTGTCCAGGCATTTTTTAATCGATTACTTTTTCCCTTTCCTTCAGATGTCCCAAAAAAATCTGTATAGTACCGCACAAAGTTTATTACATCATTCCCTTGCGATCCATAAAATATGGTTGAGAAATCAAAATTTCTGTAATTGATTCCAATGTTCAGCCCGTAAGTGAAATTAGGGTTAGGGTCTCCGAAAAAAGTTCGATCATCTGGTGTAATTTCATTGTCACCATTTACATCCCTGTATTTAAAGCGCCCCGGAGCAGCATCTGTCTGGACAGGAGACGCTGATACATCAGCATCATCGCGGAATAATCCTACCACATCGTAACCAAAGAAGGAGCCGACGGGATGATCTACCTGATTTCGAACGAGGTTGCCTATCCTCGAACCTGTAACATCGAAATAGCCAGGATCAGGAATTTTAACAACCAGGTTTTTATAAGTAGTTAAATTCGTGCTTATCCTAAATTGCAGATCGGAATTTATCTTGCTCCGATACGACGCCGAGAAATCCCATCCTGTATTTTGAATATCGCCAATGTTAATCGTCGGAGGACCAGCACCACCAGCTGTTGCTGGCAAGGGCTGAGGAAATAGCAACCCATTGATAGATTTTTTATACCATTCAATGTGTACATCGAGCTTACTTTCAAGCATTGCTGCATCAAGTCCGACATTCGTAATGACATTTTCCTCCCATCCGGTATTGGGATTACCATTTCCCGATTGGTAAAATCCCTGGTTGATTGAACCTTGGCCCGTTATATTGTAATAGGACGTTCCGAATCCAGAGTCGTAGGTAGTAAATGCATTGGCGGCGTTGACATTGGCTTGCGAACCCAAAATTCCATAACTCCCCCTGAATTTTAAATCATCAAAGAAGGATAAACTTTTCATGAAGCCCTCATTGATAATTCTCCAGCCCAATGAAAAGGAAGGAAATATGCCATACCTTTTATCGGAACCAAACAGTGATGATCCGTCCCTTCGAATGGTTACTCCTAATAAATATTTATCGTTGTAGGAATAATCCAAACGGCTGAATAGTGAAAATAGCGTATTGATGTAACCATTACTGTAATTTGTAACATTTGATGTCCCATTATTTAGAAAAAGGTAATCAGGATCTGTCGAGAAAAAGTTGCTAGCCCCTCCACCCACACCCCTTCCACTATACCGGACAGCTTCAGAACCTGCAAATACGGTGAGCACGTGCTTGCCAAAGACATTACTATAGTTTAACGAATTAGTCCATGTGTAGCTAGAGTTATACTGCGCATTTTCGTCAAAACCATTTGCGCTGAGATGGGATTCTTTATCATTGTATTGATTAAAGTCAAAATTATAGTAGTAACGGGTATCGATAACCCCTCCAAAACTAGTACGTAAAGTCAGATGTTTAATAATATCAACTTCGGCAAATACGTTGCCGACTAAATCAAAGTAAGAATTTTTGTTCTGCCTGGTACGTTCCTGAATCGCAACAGGATTTCCAGTCGTTCCCAATTCCGGCCCCAGCCAGGTACCACCATAATTTCCTTTTATGTCGTAAACCGGAATAATGGGCTGAATCCTGTAAGACACAGAGAGTGCATTACCCTCACTCTGATTACTGAAGCCCGGGTTTTCCTTATAGAAAAAAAACGCATTCTGCCCGATACGAATATTTTTTCCTAAATGATACTTGGTATTTACCCGAAGGGAGTATCGCTTTAGATAAGTCTCAATTAAAGTTCCTTGCTGATTTAAATAACCCAAGGAGAAGAGGTAACTGGCTTTATCTGTCCCCCCGCTTACCGTCAGGTTATGGTTTTGCATAGGCGCAGGTTTAAAAATTTCATGGAACCAATCGGTTCCCGGTCCATTTGTCTTCTGTATCAGGTAATCATTAGCTGGGTTTGCCGCATCAAAATTATAGTTTGATTCATCAACAGCCGGATCGCCGGCCGCACCGGTACCCGCACCATTCGGGCCAGCAAAAGTAAAATCAGGAAGGCCATTGGCAAATAAAACTGTCCCAGGATTAACCTGTTTAATAAGTGTTGCATAATCTTGCGAACCCAATAAATCAAAAACATTTCCTTCCGGAGGTCGTTGAGTTCCAAAGTAACTATCATAAGTAACTATGGGACGTCCGGATTTCCCACTCTTCGTTGTCACCACGATAACACCATTCGATCCGCGAACACCATAAATAGAGGCAGCACCAGCGTCTTTCAGTACCTGCATCGACTCTACATCGTTCATGTTAATATCATTTAACCCGCCTGCTACCTGCACACCATCGATCAAAATGAGAGGTTGCGTATTGCCAAATGAAGTAACCCCGCGAACAAAAATATCATTACGACCACCGGGGGCCCCGGAACTAATTACCGTTACACCAGATACCTGTCCTTGAAGCCCCTGCGCAGCAGAACCCGTGGGAATGGATTTAAAAGCCTCCATGTTCACAACACCTACTGCACCCGTAATGTCCTTTACTTTTTGGGTTGCATATCCCGTCACGACTATTTCTTCCAATGAACTGACAGATGGGGTGAGGGATACATCAACAATTGATCTGCCATTGACAGCTTCTTCAATAGATTCATATCCAATGAAGGAAAACACCAACAGATTCTGTTCATCCGCTAGCGTCAGTGAAAACCGGCCTGAGGCATCGGTAGTGGTTCCATTTGTTGTACCTTTCTCTATGACATTAACACCTGGCAAAGGATCATTTTTCTCATCCGTAACTGTACCAGATACGGTGAGTTGAGGCATATTGGCTTCAATCTCCTCTGTGATGCTCACACCATCGGAATACGGCCTGGCCAAGCCCATTTCTTCCTTGAAAAGCAAAATCTGACGGCCCGATAACCTGTACCTGATTGACGTGCTTCTAAAGGTCTCCTCTAAAGCCTGGGTCAAGGTCACCTCTTTCAGATCAACGGAAATAGCCTGGTCAACATCAACCTTTTGATGATTATAGAAAAACCTGAACTCGGTTTGCCGCTCAATCTCTTTGAGGATCTCTTTTATTGGAACGCCTTTTTTAACTACAGAGATTTTATCAGCCAGGATCAAAATATCCTTTGCCTGTAGCTGAATTCCAAGGAGTGCTATGACGACCCAAGCCATCATTGATTTAAATAGTAATGTCCTTAAAGGACAAAATGAACATTGAAAATCACTCCCGTTTAGAGATTTTTTCATAGATTTAGGGGTTTGTTTTGTTAAACTTACACTTGACACAGCTCCTGGAGCAGTGTTCTCCACCGGGAGTGCTACCAACACTTCCGGTGTTTGTTATTTAGGCCAGCTGGTCTTTTCTAATAATACCATGCGCTATTCGATTTTTCTATATTTTCTATACTGCTTCATATTTTCTCTTCTTCACATAAGGTCCCGTCTATAAACACTTCGCGTCCGGAAATTTTATAACGAACATTATAGGATGCTGCTATTAGTTTTAGAACTTCATCCAGACTTTCATTCTCTATGCTCGCGGTTAACTTACACTCAAGATTGCCTCTGTTTTCAACATGTATTTTGACATTGTACCATCGCTCCATCTGTAGAATAACATTGTCTATGGATTCTTCGTCAAATAACAATCTATCGCGCTTCCACGACCCGCTATTCTCCGCAACCACCTCCTTTATATTAATGATTTTTGATTCTTTGTTGAATACAGCGCGTTGATTTGGCTTCAATTCAACATCTCCTATTCGGTTACCACTTACATCCGACTGCTCAATTCGAACTTTACCCAAAACCAACGTGGTTTCGATTGTTTTTTCATTCAGATAGGATTTAACATTAAATGTTGTCCCCAACACTTTGACCTTAATGAATGAAGTATGAACTATGAATGGCCTTCTTTCATCATGAGCAACATCAAAAAACGCTTCCCCCTCAAGGTAAACATCCCTTGTCTCCTGCCCCTCAAAGTCTTTGAGGTAAGATATTTTACTATCCGCGTTCAACCATACCTTAGTTCCATCACCGAGGAATAAGAGGGACTTTTGCCCAATTGCACTAACTCTTTTCTGAACGCTGCTTTCAAACTCGGTTTCGAGGGAAGAAATCTGGCTCTTCGCTTCACTCATAAAAAAGAAAACCCCAGCAGAAACCGACGTTATGATAATGAGCGTAGCAGCTAACTTCAGCCATTTATTGCTTAGTCCATAAAACTCAAACGTGCGACCCGGCATCTGGTCTCGCTTTTCTTCCTTATCTGCGCGCAGTGCCATCAACAAGCTATTGCGCATCCTACTCAACTCCCCTTCGGCCAGCTTATGGCTCGGAAAATCCAAAAAAGAAATCAACTCCCTTGCCTTCTCTATTTCCAACTTGCATGCAGGGTTCTCCTTTATGAAGGATTGCCAAAACCAGTCGGATTCCTTGTCTGGGCTTTTTACCCATCGAATAAAAAAACTGTCATTCGCAAAATCCAGCGCAGAATAACGTCTATACTTCAATTTTACATTAATCCCCATTACTTAACCAAAGGCAATGCGGTCGACTTTTCTAATGCTTTTTTAATTTTCTTTTTTAACTTTTTTACAAAGCGCCCAAATCTCTGTAAAAAGAGGGTATTATATGCCAACTCCCGGAAGTTTAAGAAATATTAGGAATGGCCAACCACAAATGATACGATAGACTTGAAAAGAGATCAGCGTGCAGATAACGAACCAAAACATATCGCGTTAAGCTACAACCATATTTGGATGTCGCGTTATAGTTTTTTACATTGATTAAAATAACGCTTTCAGGTGCGGGGATTATTTCTCAAAAAAAGCTATAGTACAACTGAAGCTTCCGGGCATCTTCGGGAGCTTGTGTTGCATCCACAACACATCACTGATTTCGCATTATGGAAAGCGTTCCGGTTGGGCGACGAAAAAGCATTAATTACTATTTTCGACAGATTTACCAAGCCAATGTACAACTATGGATATAAAATAGTTGGCGAAACCGAGTTGGTAAAAGACAGTATTCAAGAACTCTTTATTGAAATTTGGCAAAATAGGTCGCATCTGGGGGATACCGATTCTATAAAATTCTATCTTTTTAAATCGCTAAAAAGAAAACTTATACGCGCAAGGGCAAAATTAAAAAACCGGCTTGCGGTAAACATGTCTATCGAGTATGATAAAGAAAATTCGCCATCTCACGAATTCGTAATGATCACGGAACAGTTGTCGTTGGAGCGGAGGGAGAAGGTGATGATCATGCTTAATAAATTAACCAAGCGGCAACATGAAGCTATATTTCTTCGCTATTATGAGGAATTAACGTGTAGCCAGATTGCAGAGATCATGGAATTAAGTAAACAAGCTGTTTACAACCTCATCCATCTTTCTCTTGATCAGCTTAAAAAATGCGGAGCGTAGAGCTTTCGACAAAAAAATTTTTTGCCAGCGTTTCTCTAAATTATTGTGCACGTAATCCATCAACCATTGTTGAGTAGCAAGTGATTCCAGTACCCAAGCGCAGGTAACCGTAGCTTGATTAGTGACTGTTTTTTCATTTTTTTCTGACCAATCTGTAGCGCTATTTTTAGTGATCAACATTTTAATACTGAAAATATGGTCCTGCAAATCAGAAGATATAATAGACAATTTAAATTAATATCATTGAAGGTGGTATTTAGGAATTTCATAATTGTTGTGATCACAAGCGGAGTTTCTTTAAGTGGCTGCACGTCATCAAAAGAAGGAATCAATGATATGGATGCTGCTCCGAAACCCATGTCCCCAATGGAGGCAATAAGTTCTTTTCAACTTCCTGCAGGCTTCCGAATAGAATTAGTAGCAAGCGAGCCGCTCATTAGCGATCCATCAGCTGTGTGTTGGGATGAAAAAGGACAACTCTTTGTCAGTGAATTGCATGGGTATAACCTGGAAGGCCAGCTTGAAATTGAAGCAATGAACAAAGAAGGTATATTAGATACAGTAGTACAACGGGTTCAAGCTGCCAAAAAATATAAGCAGGCTGCAGCTGCCGGCATCTTCGGGGTGATCAAAATACTAAGGGATACAAATGCGGATGGCGTCATGGATAGGGCCGACATTTTTGCGGAAAATATACCGCCGGTATATGGACTTTGTGCTTCCCGGGGAGGATTAATTGTAGCCGGGCAAACAGAAGTAGTCTATATGACGGATACCGATGGAGATAATAAAGCGGATGTTGTGGACACCCTGTTCAGTGGTTTCAAAGGTGGCGTTCTGGAGCGCGGTATCAACGCCCCGCAATGGGGACCAGACGGTTGGATTTACTTCGGAAGAGGTTGGAACGGTGGAGAAATTACTGGTCCTCATTTAGATGGGTCTGTGCAATTGCCAGGCTCGAATTTTAGAATACGGCCGGATGGATCTGCCATTGAGCCCATTACAGGCAGTACGCATACAATAGGCCATGCCTTCACAGCAGATGGTTACAGTTTTTTTACAAATACGTGGAAGCACGCTCTTTATGCGATTCCGATCCCCTGGAAATATCTTCTTAGAAATCCCGATGCCTCAATTTCTTCTTTGGAGGCGGATGCTTCGGATTTTTCAACCGTTTTTCCAATCGCGCCAGTCCATCCCTGGAAACTTGCCCGTAGTAGTGAACCTGGATGGCGTGAGTTGTATGATAAATATGGTCTTGCGGAAAGCGCCGCGGAAGGGTACTTCACTTCCTGTTGTAGTCCGTTGATATACCAGGACAATACTTTCCCCGCTGAATTTTATGGAAACCTGTTTGTTTGTGAACCAGCCCAATGTCTGGTGCACCGCAGCATTGTTGAACAGCATGGCACTGCATTGCGTGTGCGTCGCGCAGAAACTGAGCAGGACAAGGAATTTCTTGCTAGTGTTGATTCCTGGTTTCGGCCTGTATCCCTGGCGCATGCTCCGGATGGATCCCTGTATATCGTAGATATGTACCGTGAAATTATTGAAGATTATTCCGCGGTACCGCGTTATATGCAACAGCGGTATGGCTTAAATAATGGCGCTGATATGGGACGCATTTGGCGTGTGAGCCCGCTGAATACGCAACCACTTGCCGAAGTGAAGCAAGTGGACTTGACGACGTCTAACTTAAGGGAGGAATTGGTGAGTCCCCATTATTGGCACAGACAAACCGCTGACCGATTAATTTGGGAGACTGATGGTGGTGATGCTCCTGCGCTTACGGAGCGACGGTTGAAACTCGTGGATCTTCGCAGTGATACCCCACCACGTGAATTTATTAATACATTACGCGCCGAGGACATGTCATTACAAAAGGATGTAGTGATGGCACGGACCTTGGCTAGGCTGAGCAAAAGTATTCAGGATGAACGGATGCTGCTCCAACTTGCCCTTAGCCTGGGTTACAGTGATGATCCCATAGTTTTCAATCAGCTAGTCGAAATGGCGCAAAACCATTCAAAAATCCGATGGATGCCAGATGCTATTATGACGGGTGTCCATGGACGTGCAGAAATCATGCTGAAGGAATTGTTTGCACAGCCCGGCCCAGCGGGGGAGAGTATGTTTGAGCCCCTGGCAGCAAGCATATCTGCCAGGCAGCATAGCGAAGAAATCGAGGCATTGCTAAGGATAGTCAACAAGTCTCATACCCCAAGCTATCAGACTGCGGCACTAAAAGGGATTAACAATAACATCAGGGCTATTGTACTCTCCAATCGTGGCGAACAAACCTTGAATGAATTACTGCAAAATAAGGACCTCTCCGTGCGCGGACAGGCCATTGTGCTAGCGGGAAAACTTAACATTGGAGATTCAAGAGTATTGGAAGCGGTCCGTCAAGAGGCGGCAAAAGATGCTGCCAACCTGCAGGTTAGCACACATGACCGTCTTTCTGCGGTCGCCGTACTTGCAGATGCGCCTGATGAATTCGCCAGCAGGTCACTGATCACAGCATGGGAAACAGCAACGCCCCCTGTGAGGTCGGCCATTCTGGATGCATTGATTTTGCGAGGCGATCGTATACAAGCACTTATCGATGCGATGAAGCGTAATGTAATTGGGGTAAACGCGCTTTCCGAACTTCAGCGTACCCAGTTGATTGAGCGATCGGATAGTCATCTTCGCCCACAAATTGAAATTGAGTTTTCCAAATCAACTACGCCAGATAAAGAAAGCCAGTATGCGCTATATGCTAAAGCGCTCGAAGGCAAAACCAATGCGGCTCGTGGAGAAGAATTATTCGGACAAATGTGCAGTACTTGCCATAAGGTACAGGATATCGGAATAGCGGTAGGTCCCGACCTTAAGCTTGCTTACCAGAATTCCAGGCAAACTATACTCCGTAGTATCCTTTGGCCAAGTGAGAAAATATCCTCCAGCTACGAAACCTACATAGTCACTACAAATGAGCAACAAAAATACACGGGTGTTATCGTTAATGAATCCGCGAACAGCGTCGTGCTGAGGCAAGCCGGTGGAAATGAGTTGACCTTCCTGCGTAGGGATATGAAGGACTTAAGCAGCTCGCTTAGCTCGCTGATGCCAGAATATGGCCAGGCGCTGAGCCCCCAGGATTGTGCTGACATTATCGCTTGGATTAATGGGTCCCTCACAACAAAATGAAAGATTGTAATTGCATCTATCCCTGAAATCATTTAATGAAAGCTATTTTCAATGATTAATTGCTATCAATCTGTTGGAATGTTGACAACTTATCATCTTTTGAAAAATTGATTTTTCGAGTTGTCTATGAATTCAGGCAAAGAGCAGTTAGCAAATGTTTTATTCTCTCTCCGTTAAATAAGGAATCAAGAAATCCGTGTAATATGGTTCTTGTGTACACCAAAAAATATAATCTAATCCAATTTCATCAATTCCCAAAATTGTAAATATCATCTATGGTCACCTGCTTTCCAGTTTTAGGATTGATCTCCTCATAGTTTCCCCATTGTACTGCAATCCCCGTTTTGATATCACCTGAAAATTCCTTTAAGAATCTATAGCTATGATTCATTTGTGCTTTTTTGTAAATTTTGATATCCGGCCCCCCCATACCAATATCATTTTTTGCAGCAAATTGATACAGGCTTTCCAAATACCCCTTATCATCCCATGGCAACCATTCTCCGGGCATAAAATTCGCGTATTGAATGACTACTGATTTAATGAACGCTTGTTTTGCAACTTCCATCTGTTTAAGAATCGCATTTCTATAAATTTCTGGCGTAAACCCTTCTGGATATAATTTTCCGCTTTCTCCAAATCCAACGGCGGTTTCAGAAAAATTAATTCCTTCTATTCTTCCATCAAATTCTTTCGCAAGGCGAAAATATTAGTTTATGAAATCTTTCGGCTACATTTTTATCCCATCTTCTTGCCATATAGCCATCTTGCCTAATAATGCTGTCATTATCGTCAGTCATATACTGTATATTAGCTCCCCCACCATACTCGGTTTCGGTAAAAATATTCTTGGGACAAATACCCTGATTGTATCGAATGTAACGTCTTGAAGTTGGATGAAGAGTTTTTTGTTATGGTTGATTAGAAAATCTAAATCCTTTTCGATTTCACTAAAATCATATTGGTCTTTTTCTGGTTCAAGCTCTTTCCATGTGTACTTAAGCTGGGCGCCAACTAATTTCTTGGTTTCCAAGAATGACTTTTCTTGAATTCTATGTCTATCGATATTAAAAAAAACATAATTGCCAATATTCTTTTGGGCAATAATCTTGTTGCTCCCAAGTAGCATCAATACGATGATTAGAGTTTGTTTCATAATACCGTTCAATTTGTCCATTGTCAAATGAACCCATTGTCCTAATTTCCTTGCGCATTGCCGACAACACCCGAATATACACATTGTACATAGTTCCTTTATACCCGGTATTTGAATTTGGAATCAAAAGTTGGGAATTAACTCGCGTAGAAGACTCAATCCCCCGGAAAATCCTTAGGTAAATCGGACTCGACGTGG
>CAVQQL010000012.1:0-197520 GCA_963714945.1 uncultured Bacteroidota bacterium
TTTTGTAGCAGCCACCCGACGACGCTGCAAATGCGAGAACCGGCCGCTCTGGTACCTGCCCGGGATCGGCGTTGAGCAGCGGGCGGAGCGTGATACACTGGCGGCCCGAAAACTCAGCGGATTCCGACTTCTCAAGGTTTGCAAATGCCCTGGAATCTAGGTGCCACGGCGGCCCGCCTGCGGCGGGTGTTCACCGAGGGGTTTACGGTGATGGACATCGCCGAACCCCTGGCGTCCTTCGATGCCGAGCGTGCGGCGGACGACGTGCGCCAGTTCTTGGCGAATCACGACTACGACCTCGCCGGGGTGCGGCGGGATGGGACGGTGGCAGGCTATCTGCGCCGGGAGGAGCTGACCCGCGGTTCGTGCGGCGATCACCTCCACTCCTTCGAACCAGACGACCTGGTGGAGGACAGCGCCTCCCTGGGGGAGACGATCCACTCCCTCAACCTCAACGGCCGCTGCTTCGTCTCCAGCCTGGGCCGGGTTTCCGCCATCGTCACCCTGGAGGACCTGGAGAAACCCCCGGTTCGCATGTTCCTGTTCGGCATGATCACCATCGTGGAGATGAAGCTGACCAGGTCCATCCCGGAGTTCTATCCTGACGGGTCCTGGAGGAAGGAGGTCTCGGCCGGCCGCCTGGCCAAGGCCGAGGAACTGCACGCCGAGCGGCTGCGGCGGGGTTATAAAGTGGATCTGGTGGACTGCCTGCAGTTCTCGGACAAGGGGCAGGTCCTGCTGCGCAAGCCAGCAGGCCCGTGCGGCGCTGCACCAGCCGTCGCGCAAGGCGGGCTTGAAGGCGCTCAAGGAACTGGAAGCCCTGCGCAACAACCTGGCCCACAGCCAGACCATCCTCTCCGAGTGGGGGCGCATCGCGGAGTTCACCGGCAACCTGGAAAGGTTGCTCGACGATGGGTGAGGGGGTGCCGCCGGTGCCGAGCGACCCACCGGCCTGGGCGGCCGTGGAGCGGGAGTTGTGTCGGCGTGCCGCGGGGTGGTGGGACCGGGTGACCGCTCTGGTACCGGAACTGCAGTCCCTGGATGGTGTGGCGCAGCCGCCTCGCTATCACGGCGAGGGGGATGTGGCCACCCATACCCGTCTGGCGGTGGAGGCGTGCCCGGCAGATGCGGATCCGGACCTGCTCTGGGCGGCCCTGCTGCACGACGTGGGCAAGCCCGCGACCACGCGGATCGACGGCGACTCCGTCACCTCCCACGACCACGCCCGGGTCGGGTGCGGCGATCGCCGACGCGATTCTACGGCGCCTGGGCATGCCGGCGGAGCGCCGCGAGCGTCTGGTGTGGGCGGTGCGCCATCACACCTTTCACCTGTCGTGGTGCCTTGAGGAGCCGGAAGCCGCCTCGCCGCCGCCACCGCCGCTTCGTCGGAAACCCCGACTTCCCCCTGCTGCTGGAGTTGCTGCGGGTGGATTCCCTGGCCTCCCGTGGCCACCCCCGTGGCCTGGAGGCGTACGATCTCTACCGAACCTTGCATCGCCAGGTGCAGGAGCAAACCTCAGCGCTCTGCGGCCAGCGGCCGGGGAGGGGAGTGAGCATGCCAGAGGGCCGGAAGTTTCTCCACCGCGGTGGGAGCACCGCACCCTACGGGGTCCTGCTGGGCCTCCTGGTGGCGACGATCATCGCAATTCCTGTCATCAACGAGTTCCTGGTGTTTCGCGCCGCGTTTCGGATCTTCGTCACGTTGTTGTATATCGGGACGATTTACGCCGTGTCCGATCGCCGAGGCATTCGGATCGTGGTGGGGCTGCTGGCGGTCGTCAGTCTGGCCATGGGCTGGTGGGCCCACCTGTTCCCCGTCCCGGACACATTCCACGCGCTGAAGTACCTTGTGCAGGCCACGCTGCTGGCAGTTACGGCCACAGTAATTCTCTCTCGGGTGTTGGGGGGAACCCGCGTGACGACGAACACCTTGAGCGGCGCGGTGAATGTGTACCTGCTGGCGGCGTTCCTCTGGGCCAGCCTGTTCAGTGCCCTGGAAGTCTTCCACCCGGGTTCCTTCTCCCCGGCCGTGTCCTCCATCGCGGAGATCGGCGACGGGCTCCAGCAGCACTTCCTGTACTTCAGCCTGGTCACCATGAGCACCCTGGGTTACGGCGACGTCGTTCCGGTGAGCACCGCGGCCCGGTCCCTCACCACCCTGGAGGCGGTGTTCGGCCAACTCTACCTGGCCATCCTGCTGGGGCGCCTGGTGGGTCTGCACGTCAGCCAGAAGGACTGATCATGCGTGCTCGCTCCGACGCCTCCCCGGGCGTCGTCGACCATTCCGGTTACCCCTTTGACATCGGGCTGCGAATTTCCCATATTGGGCGCCCTTCGGGACACGCGCCCGAACCATCCACGACCGGAATTCAGGAGGCAGATCCATGCCGGTGTACGAGTTCTACTGCAGCGATTGCCACGTGGTGTTCAACTTCCTGTCCCGACGGGTGAACACCGAGAAGTCCCCGGACTGTCCCCGGTGCAGCCGGCCGGGATTGAAGCGTCAGATCTCACTGTTTGCCATTTCCAAGGGACGCAAGGAGTCCGATGGGGGGGACGACGAGTTCCCCGACCTGGACGAGGCGAAGCTGGAGCAGGCGATGGGGGCCCTGGCTGCCGAGGCCGAGGGCATGGACGAGGAGGACCCGCGCCAGGTGGCGCGCATGATGCGCAAGCTCTACGACGCCACCGGCATGGACCTGGGCGACGGCATGGAGGAGGCGATCCGTCGCATGGAAGGGGGTGAGGACCCCGACCAGATCGAGGAGGAGATGGGGGACCTGCTGGAGGGTGAAGACCCCTTCTCCGGCGGTGGAAAGAAAAAATTGAAGGGGTTGCGCCGCCGGCTGCTCCCCCCCCAGGTGGACGAAACCCTCTACGAGCTCTGACCGGGTGGCCCAGGTGAAATACCCTTAAGCGCCGGGGCAAACCGGATCTCGCCTATGAACTGGTTGGGGGGGCCGGCCCCACCGTCGTGTTCCTCGGCGGTTTCCGCTCGGACATGA
The DNA here is from genome assembly GCA_963714945.1 of uncultured Bacteroidota bacterium. GTDB lineage: Bacteria > Bacteroidota > Bacteroidia > Cytophagales > Cyclobacteriaceae > Chryseolinea. Next base: position 3,006 of record CAVQQL010000012.1, read on the forward strand.
CCGGCACCAAGGCCACCGCCCTGGGAGAGCACTGCGCCCGCAACGGCTGGGCCTGCCTGCGCCTCGACTACTCCGGCCACGGCGCATCGGGAGGGGAGTTCGCCGCCGGCAGCATCAGTCGGTGGACCGACGACGCTCTGGCGGTGATCGACGCCGCCACGTCCGGGCCGCTGCTGCTGGTGGGCTCCAGCATGGGGGCCTGGATCATGTGCCTGGTGGCGCAGGCTCGACCCGATCGGGTGGCCGGGATGGTGGGGGTGGCAGCGGCGCCGGATTTCACGGAGCAGCTGATCTGGAACTCCCTCCCTGAACCCCAGCGGTGTGTCCTACGCGAGTCTGGGCAGCTGACCTTGCCAGGCAGTGGGGACAACCCCCCGGTGACGATCGGCTGGGAGCTGATCGAGGACGGCCGGCGCCGGCGGGTGTTGGACCGAACGATTCCGTTCGCGGGGTCGGTGCGCCTGCTCCACGGTCTGGCGGACGAAGAGGTGCCTTGGCAGACCTCGGTGCGGCTGGCCGAATCCCTGGGTTCGGACGACGTGGGAGTGACCCTGATCAAGGGCGGCGACCACCGCCTGTCCGACCCGGAGTACCTGAAATCGTTGCTGCGAGCGGTTGGCGAAGTGCGCGACCGGGTAAAGGCTGTGTAGGTTGGGGTGGCCGGGCCTCGGTTCTTTCAGGGGCCCATTCAGGTTCAACGCCGAAGGAAAAACGGCCTTCCGGAGTCTCCGATGGGCCGTTTTTCTTGCGGGGTGCAGGCCATTCACCATGCAGTGGGACGAGAACCTAAACATCGGTGCCGACACCGGATCGCCGGTGAACGATGCCGACTACCAACCGCCGTTCCACTTCACCGGCACGTTGAACAAGGTGACTCTGGCCATCGACCGGCTCAAACTCTCGCCCGAGGACGTCAAGAAGCTCGAGATGGCCCAGCGGAAAAACCGGGCCAGCGAGTAACCGTGCGATAAAGGGTAGTTTGCGGGAAGACAGCCCTGGGCTGTCTTCCCGGGCTGCGCGTGGAGCGTGGGATGGACGGTTACGAAACTAGGGCAACACGCTGAAGACAGAAGGGGAGGGGGCTCCACTCCCGCCATGACTCGACCTGTTCTCCAGAATCGCCTCGTAGATGCCTTGTGGTGTGGACGTAAAAGTTCAGAACGATTCCTGGTAAACGGATTCAAGGTATTGATATCACAATATTTATGGCATCCAATAAACGAGAGCTATTGTTCGTTGAACATCCAGTAGCGGACATCAGAAGGGCACGCTGATCTCGGATGCCAACCCGTTTTCAAGGCCGGAGTTCTCCAGGAAACGAGCCCTAGCCCAGCCCCAAAAGTGAAAGGGAGCCCCGCGACAGGCGCGCCGCGTGTTCCGTGCCGTGCCCTCGTCAACGAGCGTGTGGGCACGCTCTGGGGTGGCGGGTCTACGTGCGTTGTGGAGTTCGCCTCGTGCCTGCAGAAGTGGTCGTCAACTACATCGTGGACCACCTAGTAAGGTTAAATACGCAGGTCGACTTGGAGTTCATGTCCCCCGAAGCCTACAGGCCAGGTTGGGACCCTACAGACTCGCCACGGTCGAGAGGCGGGTTTCCGCATTGAGCGTTGCCCCTATCGACCAGGATCTGCCCAATCCCCCTCAGACTCAAGAACTGCGCCTGCTGCCATCTAAGCCTGGAATGCGAGCGGCAGAAGGCGTCGGAGCCCCAAAACTGCGACTATGCCTTTTTCGGGCACAGAGGGAGCCAGGGCGGTCATACTGCGCGCCGATCGAAAACGCCGATAAGATATATTATGTTAAGTTGCGTGTGGGGAGAGAACCGAAATAGCCCCATCAGCCCTCTTTCCGAAACCGTGCCATGAAGAACGCGTCCCCGCTGTAGCGTTCCAGGTCGGCAGGAAGGCGGAACGCCCCGCCGGTAGCTTCAGGGACGTCTAGGAGCGGCGCCTGTCCGTTGCGATCACCCGGCGGCGCCAAGCGGAACCCACGATGCCGGTCGAGGAAATCCGTGACGGCGGAGTGGTTTTCAAGGGTCAGGAGGCTGCAAGTCACGTAGGTCAAAGTTCCGCCTGGGCGCACCAGCGCGGCGGCGCGGTCCAGGATCTCACCCTGAAGTTTAGTGAGTTCGAGTATCTGCTCGCGCTGCCAGCGCCAGGCGACATCCGGATTGCGACGCAAGGTTCCCGACGAGCTGCACGGTACGTCGGCGATCACCTGGTCAAACGGCCCCTCCCCGCGAACGGCCTCGAAATCCTCCAGGACCCGAATATTCCCCAACCCGGCGCGACGGGCTCTGAGACGTGCGTCGCGCAGGCGGCCGGTATGGGTGTCGTAGGCGATCACCCTCCCCCTGGCGCCCATGGCAGCGGCCAGAGCCAGGCTCTTGCCACCGCCGCCGGCACACAGATCCAGGACTGTTTCGGTGGGCTTCGGATCCATAAGACATGCCACCAGTTGGCTGCCTTCGTCCTGCACTTCCACCGTGCCGTCACGGTAGACCTCGCTTGCCAGCAGGTTGTGGCGACCCTCCACGGAGATGCCCCAGGGACTGCGCCGGGTGGCGCCGCAGGGAATGCCCAGTCCTCGCAGACGAGCGACCACGGTGTCTCGTTCCACGCCGCGGTGCGCCTGCACCCGCAGGGTCAAACCCTGTGGCTGGCGAAGAGCCGAGAGCTCTGCCACAGCTTTTCCTATGGTCTGCCAGGGGCCGTCGGCGAACCACCACTCGGGCACCGAGAACTGTCGTCCCATAGCCGTGACGATCTCTGGTGGAGCCTCGACGATGGGCGTTTCGATGGCATCTTCGATCGAACCTGAGAGCTCTTCTCTTTCCCTACGCAACCACGCCATTCGGCGGCGCCAGGGTAGAACCCCGCCGGGAAGATGGGGGATGCTCCCCAGATGGAGTCGCCGTCGGGCAGCGAGTCGAGAAGGGCGAGGAGCAGCAGGTCCCCCTGGCCCGTCGCCAGTTCCTGCCCTGCTTCGAACAACAGGGTTCGCGTTCGGGCGAGGTGGTACACGGCAGTGCCGAGTACCAACCGGTCCTTGCGGCCCATCTTGGGGTGGGCTCGTTGGTACCGTTGAAGAGCCCGGTCGAGGGGTTGTCCGGGTGGAGCATCGGGAACGAACAACACCTCCAGTTCCCCGGCCATCTGGAGGATGCGTACAGCGTGTCGAAGGTTCAGGTGTTCGCTCATGGGCCGCCCCAACTCCAGCACCAAAGACAGGCATTGTGGTTGTAGTAAAATGTTATAGATATCAATGGTATGCGTTATGGTATTGAAGTAAAAAAGGAAGAATGGATTGCCTCACGATGTGTGGCTAGCGCGGGGTTCCAGGAACTCGAACACCGTGCGTCCGTAGGACCGGATCCGCACCCGTTCGAGGATTCCGGCGTGTGGCTGCCACTCCGGTTCCGCGACGTCCCGCTGCACGACTACGAGCCCGCCAGGGGCCAGGTACGACGACGCTTCGATGCCGTCGACGGCCCGCTGCTGTAGGCCCAGACCGTAGGGTGGTGCCACCACGATCAGATCGTAGGGCCCTTCCGTTCGGGAAGACTGGGCCAGGAACTCCAGGGCATCTGCGTGGTGAACCGCCACCGGGACGCCGAGCGCATCGCCGGAGTGGCGGATCAACTCTGCGACGTCCCCGTTCTTCTCGACCATGGTGCAGTGGGCGGCACCATTGGAAAGCAACTCGAAGCCGATCGCCCCGGAACCCGCAAACAGGTCGAGCACCGCGGCCCCCGGCAGGCGGGGGCGCAGGATGTCCACCAGGCTCTTGCGCACCCGGGTGAGCAGCGGGCGGGTGCCCTCCCCCGCCGGCGCCTCGACGATGCGGCCACGCAGGGTGCCCGAGGTGATGCGCAGGCTTTCCCGTTCCCTCCCCTGGGGGCACCTTGCCATATCTGTGGCATTTGCTAGGTTTCCGTGCGCACCCGTCGATCACCCGTAACTGGAGACATGTCCATGAGCTCTCGCCCTCTCATCCGCGTCCAACGTTTGCCGCCCTCGCCGCACTGTTCCTGCTGTGGTGGCGCCCACGGCCCTCGCCCAGCCTCCCACAGATGCCGCGGCTGTTCGGCGCGTTCCAGCCCCAGCTCGGTGCGTGGTCCGAGTACCAGGTGGTCGACAAGGGCTGCGGCCAAAGCCACCAAGATGCGCATGGCGATCGTCGGCGAGGAGCAAGGCGCCTACTGGTACGAGGTCGCCCATGACGAGGGCGACAACCGCAATATCATCAAGATGCTGGTGCGGGGCAACCCCAACGAGCCGGACAACATCCAGCGCCTGATCATCAAGAGCGGCGACGGGCCGGCGCAGGAGATGCCGCGTGATTTCGTCGCCATGGGGCGCAAGATGGCGGTGCACATGTTCGAGAAGCGCAGCGGTGTGCCCGCCGGTGCCGAGGTTTCGAGCATATTCTATATTTTTCAGCTTTGAACCAATACCTTTTATTGTTTCTATATTTGGTGGTAATCGTAATTGATCCGAGGAACATCCATTTGTTAATAATCGATCAATAGCAACAATTTCTGCATGACGTGTAGCATCACGTGTCGCATTCACTTGATTGGCACCATGTGATATAATGACACGATTGCAAATTTTGTCGCCATTTTGTTCATCATTACTAGCACTTTTTTCACTCTGACTATTAAATTTTTTTATTCTCTCTCTGACAAATGGATGATCACCAGATAATACTATGACACATCCAACAGGGACTTCACCAACTTTCAATGCTTTTTCTGCAACCTCCAATGCACGTCTCATGAAATATTCATCACGACTGTGGTTTTCTTGTTCTTTTTGCGAAATGGATTTGGATGCCGTCTCCTCTATCACGTCACAGCATTCGTCTTTAGAAGAAGTTGCCATTTTTTTGTCGAAACTATTATGACGATGATGATGATTGTGATATGAATGGCCGACTTCATATAATTTAGATAGCTTTTTGTGGTGGTTGCCAACTCAAAAGTCGTGATGTTGGCAGCAAATTTTGGTCGCGTTATCGACGCCATCAAGGCTTCGAAGAATACGTACCTCTCAGAGTAGCTAACGAGTACGAGTAGGACTGAAGATCTCCAGAAAAACTACGCACGGAAGTCATGAAATAAAAATCGACAATTATTTATAATTTTGAAACAAAGTTAGTTGAAGCCATGACGATGATACATCAACAATTTCAGATGACCTTTCTCTAATAAATCGAGTACACGGAAAGAATGCTGAGAGGTAATTCCAGCTCCTACTTTTACTCTTTCTTTTCTTCGCATTCATCAACCGGTCGTTTTCTAGAAAGTTTGTGCCGGTTATGAGGTTCCTGTAATAATGCTTCAAAATCAAGGCCTTTGGGGATTATTGAAAACTTGTTCAGGTCAGGATGAGAGCAATAGTAGTGTAGTTTGATTTGTTTCATGTTGACTGTCTCCTTTACTCCCCGCATTTGGTAGATTTCACGAACATAATTCAGCAAAACAGGAGAATCTGCAATTGACCTGGTATTTGTTTTGAAGTAAACGACATAAACTTCATCAAAACGGACCAAAGTGACAAAAAGGCGGATATCGGACAGTGTAAATCTGTCACCAGCAATGAACCTTTGTTTGGATAGTATTGACTCTGCTTTATCAAATGCCTCGGTCAAGTCTTCAATAGCCTTATCATATGCACACTGAGATCTGGCAAAACCACAGCGGTAGACGCCATTGTTGAGCTTGGGATATATCCAGCTATCAACTTCTTCCATAATGGATTGTAAATCTTTTGGATTGAGATCAATATCAGGGTATTTGGCAAAGTCATTGAATTCACTGTTGAACATCTTAATAATGTCTGCACTTTCATTCGATACAATTGTGTTGAGTTTTTTATCCCACAAAATAGGTACCGTATATTTACCATCTTTGTCCCCTGCACGTTCATACAGCTCCCTTACTGTAGCAGAATGATAGAATGGTTCTTGTTGGTTTTCTGGGTAGCTAGCTGGGAAGGGACCTCCTAAACCAATAGTATTCTTATATGGTACTCCATCAGGGTGAGCGAACACCCATCCATTGTGATGATCATCTGGATCGTGTGGTTTGGTTTTCCGCCAAACCGGCATTACAGCAGTCATAGATATTACATCTTCAAGACCCTTGACGGCCCTAGTCGCAAGAGCTCTGGATGCCCACTATATTAAGTTAAGAAAGAAACGACAACTATAAATGAGTCGAATGTTCGACGAAACATAGTATAAGAGGAACCACAATTGACTGCTTTCTTCTTACCGGACAAGCGTATGCTACAAAAAGATGATATCGATCCTTTTCGGGAGGAAATTTAACTCCCGGTTCCCGACTGATCCAATTCCTCCATGCAGCATCTTCTCTTTTAAACGAACCGTCGTCTCCTAATTCGTCAAGAGCTGTCCGAACTTTCGTCATGAAGGAAAAATATTTTATTGCTTTCTCTTTAAATTCAAATAGATGATGTAGTATTAAGAGCCACTGTATTGAATTATAAGTATTTTTCAGATGATTTTATGAGAGATTTGCAGTCCTGACAGACTAATAACTGTTACATCCATTCACTGTCAATACCATGGCGTCGTCAGACAGAATTGTAAAGCTATTTCACCGGTGTTTTTTACGAAGATCATAGTGGAAGCATCCGAGGAACACGGATTAACGACGGGTCTCGTGCCGCATATTATTCTTCGGCGACTTACGTCATCTTCTCCCATTGTCCGTCCAACTTTATTCGAATCAGTCAAATCTACGTGAAATTTTTCTAGCACAAGTGTTTTCTAGTATCGCAATAAATATATCACGCAATGCTAAGACCGTACTTCTATGGTATTTTTAATTTTCACGATGTGCAACATTCGAATCTAGATTCTCGAATAAGCAATCGAAACAGCAGCATTTAGGATTTCTACAATTGGGTATATACACGCGAATACCTTGCAATCTCGGTCAGAAAGATCGGATTCGAATACCTTCCTCTTGGGCCAACTGATTGCGTCGAAAGGTGAAGGCGTCTAATGCAGGGTGAAGATTTGATAAATTCAAATGATTTCAGACCTTTTCAGTGCATAAAATCCATCCACAGCCAAAACAAGGCATCGTTGTTAGCTCCGTTTTACCAAAAAATCATTTTGCAACTTTGGAACTGGTCTTCCTTCTTGCTGTCAAACCTAATTCTATACTCTTGTCATCTACCTCATCACCATTAACATTATGGCTGCTTGGATCTGATACCAGCAATGGTACACTGTCACCGCCCCTTTCTTTCTTTTGCTGATCCAAAATCTTATAAAGTAAAAATAGAAAAAATACTGAGTACATGTTGAACTCGAATGCATGTTAAATAAAAAAAGGCCTTCGAGTATCTTACCTTCATTAATTCTCTTCGTATATGTCGTGTAATTAATGTCATCATAACAATACTTAATATTAAACCAGCAATAAGAACAAATTGATTTTCTTCCAGTTTTTTAGCTTCTTCTGATACAGATTGGCCTATACTGTTCTTATTATCTCCAGGTCCTCCTCGCTTGATAAAAGAATGTGCCGAGGCACCAATAAATGTGTAGAGTAAATATAACGGCAACGAAGCAATCTTGGCTAATGCAAATGATGAAACGTCCATTGTTGTCGTTCCACATGCATAGCTGACTAAGCCTAACGGTAAGACTGGTGTCAAGTATAGCATAGCCATTATCTTCAATCCATGGTCCGATGCAGCTGTATATTGTTGTCAACGAAATATCATTTACAACCCAAAAATGATCAAATGAGTCCAGGATAAAAACAGAACAAATATCCTTGCTGAGCAAAGCTTTCTCTCGAAGTACAAAAACGTACCAACATCAATAGCATCGAATAATGGATAATTTCGTACCCATCGTTTGACCGTATCTCTCATTAAATATCGTCCTAATAAGAAACACGCAACAGCACCGAGTGTTGATCCTGCCATACTAACAACAGTGGAAACAAACAAACCTAATTTCCAACCATATACACCACGATATATAAATCCACAGCCTAATGTTAATGGTGTACCGATCGGTACCATTGATACGACCGCTACTGCAATTACTAATAATATAGCACCCATACCTAATGTTGGATTCGTATCAACCCATGATAAAAATTGATCACAAAAATCTGGTTGTATCCAACGTTGATTGGGTTCAACAAAAAATGATTCCCATATTATAGTAACAAATAATAATGCCATACATATCAATATGAACTTTTTAGTATTCCATCTTGAAAATAAACGTTGTATTAACCAAGGTCTTGGATTGCTGGATATAGCTTTTGTTGTCGTATCGTTATTCGTATCTGAGTGTTTGGATGTAAGATCCTTCTTATGGCTTCCGTCATTCTTGTGACTGTGGTCATTATCGTTATAATCATCGTCTCCATAATGATTATCATCATTGTTGCTGTCATTAAGTGGTACATTCATTCCACCGGATCGTATTCGCATTGTTTCTTCCAGTGGAAGAAATGGTGGTGTACCATCATCAAGATTCATTGAATTATTGTTCGACGTTGGTGCTGCTGATGAATGTCCTCGTTTCGACATGATGCGAGATCGAAATTTTTCCTTCTATTGATACAAGTGTGATAAGTGGGTTATTTTATGATTTAGATGTATGAAACAACAGGAGATAAAAGTCAAAATAATAGCGATGGACAAGAGTTAGGAGTTGCCAGGAAATGGATGGGTCATTGTAAATATTGAATATTGTGTGTCGTTGTTTTTCGTCGATTGTACTTGTTGTTGGTGGTTGCACCGGCCCTCGCACTTTTTCTTTTCTGGGAGCCCTAGCACGCGCCAGCAACATTTATTGAGCACAATATTGCGTTTTTCTAGCTTTGCCATCCGCGTATCATCACAACGAAAAATTCGACGACGAGATGACGAGGCAATAAAGAATCTTAATTTCATCATAATGATGCACACCGTTATAAATCGACAAAAATATTGCGGAAGACGACTTTTCCAATATTCATTCCATCCATCATCCGAGGATCATTGGACAGAATGAGAAATAATACAAAATTAATACGTTGGGCTGTTGGTGGATGGACGTTTTTTATTGTTGAGAATGCAGTATTAAGTGAAAATAGGACATGGCTTATACAACGATATGGTGATGATAATTATCATACAATATATGGTACATTATCAACAATTGCTAGTATATCTATTGGATATGCATATTATAAAATACGACGAAATACAACCCCGAAATATAGCCGTCGAGTACCATTCATATCAGGTATAGGATCATGGATCTTTTTAAGTTTAGGTTTAATAATGACATCACAGGTTGCACCGAAATTGCAAATTCCAGTATCCATATCTAGTAGTAAGACTTCGGGCGCAACACAATTCGAAGTGCGTTGTCCATTCGACTTTTCTGATAAACACAACAACAATAATACTTCATATTTGACTGGATTAGAACGTATTACACGTCATCCAGGATTATGGTCATTTGGATTTGTTGGTATTGGTCAATCAATTTTATCTCCAACTATTCCATTAAAGGTATGGTGGTTGTAAGTTTTTTTTCCCCGAGGGAATGCTGCAGGATATGTGTGGTTTTGTGGAGACCGCTGCATCGTTGAGAGCTCAGAAAGTGCAGCATCTTGGTTTGTCCAGCGACGAAAACTTACAATAATTTTGTCTCTTTTTTTACATTGCATTTTCCAGAGGTCCGGCAGCTGTGGCTTGGTTAGGTGGAGCGCATACTGACTCGAGGTTTCGTCGAGGTATGGGAGGGACTCTTCCACCGAGGTATGAGGTAAGCTAAGCTAGAACGAGTTTAACGAAGTCTCCTTTTGAAATACATCTGAACTATTCTCTCTTCCTGATCATTGGATTGGATGTTTGCATTGATTTCATTTCCTCATCTAATTATATGCTGATTACTTTTAATCTTCCAATTCAGTGTCAGACATCGAATATACCATTTCTTGCCATGATTACAGGTAAACAAGGGAGCGGATGTTGGGAGGCATTGGCAAATGATATAAAACCCTTGAATGCTGCTGCAGCATTAGCAATAAGCACCTTATGGGTACTTCGCAAAGTTAAATAAGAGTAGAGAATTTTTTGCCCCCTTTTAATTCAATAACCCAAACCCTGGTAACAAATAGGTTAGTTGTTTTCCGCTTAGGGTTATACTAGGCAATCCTTAGCGACAAACTTAGCGACACTTCTTCTGACATCATTCAATTCAATAGCCCAAATCCCAGTATGTTCCCAAAATCCCAGTATGACCTTTAGCGACAACTTTAGCAACCCTTTTCTTGAAGGAGCAACCCTATTTTAAATATAATTGGGTCTCTCCCTAGATTTTGCGGTAGATTTGGCCCTGAGGTCATGGCGTGGCACTCTAAGACCTTTTCTTCCCTTGACCCGGTGTTTTAACAGCTCGGCTGCGTTGTTTTTTAAATAACTGCACGATAGTAAGGATGGCGATAAAAAATTCCGTTCTTGTATCAGTCGTGTGTGTGCTGCCACCAAGGAAAAGAGGCGAAGCCGTTCTTCAAGTTCTTTGGGCACTCTCTTGGAACTGCTAGCTTGCAATAGAATTCTTACTAGGTACACGTTCAGCCTACACGGGTTGGTGTACTCACGCGCGCTCGTCAACTATGTGCGACCAAATATAAAGCGTTGACTAGTGGGTTCGGCGGCTTCTTTCATCGATCCCGAGCGACTCAATGGCCTGCATAATACGCCACGAGTACGGTATGAAAAAGACGACGCGAGTGAGTTGTTTGGAAGCCAGAAGATAAGGACCAGCCTTCGAGCCATTGAAAGAGGCAAGCAAAACTCATGTTGCTTCAACCTTGACATTATTTTTGTAAAGAAACTTTTGTGTCATGCGAAACATAATGACACAACTAATTTGATCACAAAACGACATTAAAAATAAACTATACAAAAGAAAAAAAACTTATAGGAATGAAAATGACAGGTTCTCATATTAGTGATGAGAACGATCCTACCACAGCTGCTGTCATGTCTCCTCCAGGGAAATTAGCAGAGCACAGGTATGTAGATGACATTTTGTCTGACACATTAAAAACAGAAGTGACGTTAGGAAGTAGTGGAAGTGACAAAAGTACAGAAGTTGCTGCCACAACGACACAACCAAAAATGATTGGAGAATATTCTGTAGATTATTTAGTAGAACGTGCACAGCGTAAGATTGAAAGACGAACACATGAATGGGAAATTATTGACGATGCTATTCAACTACCAACATTGAAAAGAAACGAAATTGAAATTGGAAAAGAACTTGGAGAAGGTGGTTTTTTCAAAGTGTATGAAATTCAACGCATTTGTTTAGAAAATAATGATGATGAAAGTGAAACAGAAGCACCTGTTGAAGAAGAAGACCATGATGATTTCGATGAAATTTGTGTAGTTCAAAATCGACGGTACATGGAAAAGAATTTTTTGCGGAAATCAACACGTGGAAAGAAAGTTGATTGTAGATATGCTTTTAAGATTATGAAGGATCTTAATACGGATGATCCTGGATTATATGTTAACACTTTGGTTGATTTAGGTATCGAGGCTAAGTTTTTGGCAAGTTTGAGTCATCCTAATATCATAAAAATGAGAGCAGTAAGCGAAAATTTCATTGCTGGTGGCGCTGAGTCATTTATAGTGATTGATCGTCTCTATGAGACTTTGACGGAGAGAATAGCTACTTGGAAGGAGCGTGATGAGGCTGGATTTGTGAAGCTCTTCGATTTTCGAGGAAAGAAGCAGAAAGCATTCTTGGCCGAAAGATTGACTGTTGCTTTTGATATAGCTAGTGCCCTAGAATATTTGCATGACAGAAAGTAAGTTGGAAATTGGGTGAATCACCAATGTGTTCAATCTTTGCAAAGAAACGTATCGCGATCTAAACTTCCTTTTTTTTTAAAAGTATTATCTACCGTGATTTGAAGCCTGATAGTGAGTACCGCAGTTGATTTCTTTTTTTTTACCAAATTATATATGTTGTCTTCATTCCTTATAAATTTATTATTGTTGGCCTTTTTTAGACATTGGTTTTGATGTCCGCAAAGATGCAAAACTCTTTGACTTTGGTCTTGCCACGGAATTTAACAAAGAAAAGCACGGATTTTACAAATTGACGGGAGATACTGGAACAATTCGGTAGTAAGTCAAGACTAGAACATTGGTGTTAATGTTTTTTTTTTAAGTTCCAACAAGCGAATTCTAATGATTTTTCTTGATTCTCTGTATTCTTGTTCAGTATGGCACCAGAAGTTGCGATGGAAGGACATTACTCGGAAAAGGCGGATGTATATTCATTCGGCGTGCTTTTGTGGCAACACTTGTCGCTTGAAACTCCTTATGACAGAATGCACGGAGGCAAAATAGAGTATGCTGTCACTCATCTTGGTCTTCGTCCGAAAATTGATCCCACTTGGCCGGAGGTATTGCGTAAACTTTTGGAAGATTGTTTCGCCGGTCCACCAAGACGACCATCTATGGAGGTGATTTGTGCTGTTCTACGAAGAGAAGCAAACGCTTTGGCCGACAAAAAGTTGCGTGATGCGGAATGGATGGATGCTAGTAAAACGGCTCTGTCCGCACGGTATTATGCCGATTAAACGCTTCGAGCATTGCTCCGGGCTGTTTATCTTTATGTTCTTGGCCCCAATGCTATATGTGTTTGATAATATCAAAGCTATGCTAATAAAAATTAATAAGTGATATTTGGGTTCTGATATACTATTCGATGTAGTTAGTTGCTGTTGTTCATTTTACGACGACGTTTAATTACAGTTTAGAGAAACTAAAAACCTAACAAGGTCAATTTGCCACATTATTCTCGTAGAGTCTACAAGCGCAGAAAATCATTTTAGATGATGGTACTCTCGTCTATCCCGCAACAGACAGCTGGCTCTTTCTAGATGCGTCTAACATGTCAACTATTTCGTCGTCCGATAAACTATTGATTTCATCACGTAACGTTTCGCAGACGTCAGCCATGCTAGGCCTTTTTGGATTGTCAGCAAACCCTTCTTTTAGCATACTACAAACATTCTCACCCCATTCTGGATTGACTTTTGGTCTAGCACCACCTTTCAAAACTGACTTTTCAAACATATTGACATTGAAACCTTCGTACGGGGTTTCGATGGCAAGAATCTGCCAGCAAAGAATGCAAAATGAAAATGTATCAACAGTGTCATTGTATGGCTTGCCGAGATACACTTCTGCATTGTCCATTGCGTCATTGAAATGACGAGTTAGAGCAAAGAATAGCAAAAGCATAAAAGTGAGAAGCGATGGGAAACTTGCACTGGAGCAACAATATTCTAAAGCGTCTACAAAACTTACCTGGTGCCATATACCGCAATGAACCAGTATCAGCAGTTAATTTATATGTTCCATCCTCAAGTTTTTTACTGGGGTCTAGTTCCTTCGCCAGTCCAAAATCGAATATTTTGACGTCACCTGAGAACATTTCGTGGGAGAGTGTGAGTTGTATCGACAAGAATGAGTACACGAGTCAAAAATGTGCCCATTGCAACTTACCTCGAACATCGAAACCGACATTGTCCGGCTTCAGATCACGATACAGTACACTGTTATAACAAAAATCGAATAGGTTAGGAGTTGAATAATATAAAAGACAATCCAGCTTTGCCTTCCCAAAGTACCCAATACTACGTACTTGAGACCATGCAAATAACTCAATGCACAGGCAATATCGTATGTCACAGTTAGCCGTTCCACATAAAACGCCTGTTTGGCTTTCTTAGACTTCAGCATCTTTTTAAGTCCTCCACCTTCTTGCTTTTTCCACTTTTTCAATCGAACAGGCATGATATCAAATAATTTATCAAGTACAACGAAGAAATCAGGTTGGTATGGACCATTAGTATCCATAGCACGCATTTTGATGATATTTGGATGACGAACAACTGACAAAAATCGTGCTTCTACAGCTAAATCAACTACGGCATTGATAAATGTTTGTTCATCTTTTCGGGATGCATCTTGTACCTTTTTTATAGCGTAACGATAATCTTTCCCTTGTCGGATACAATGTTGTGCCATAAATCCTCGATCTTGTACGATGTTATGTATAAAATGCTCATCGTCTGTTTTCTCCCCATTGTTGACATGTTGTGTTTCCTCACCTACACCTTTTACGAGGGTAATTTTGGTTATTTCATTTACCACACAAAAGCCACCGCGACCCAAAACACGTCCCACGTTGAGTTCTATATAGACACACATTGGTGAAAGAAAATATGAAATAGATATTATATGTGAGAACAGGTAAATCATCGGCACAACAAAGAGGATCATTGGATCAATGGTCCATACTCAGCTGAGTCGGTGGTATTCATCATTCACCTTTGTAATCAAATTTTGGTATCCTATCTTCGGCTTTTTTATCTAATATAATTGAATTTTCGGTTTTCGTATCGACCACATTTTTCGCAACATTGATTAAATGTTCGACAGTATATTTTCCGATTTTCTTTTCCATTGTGATTAAACTATATATTGTTTTGGAAGATGTCGTATGTGGTTTGTTTGTCTTCGTTTTTGCCTGTATGCAAGTTGGCTTTTCTGCTGAGGTGAACAGTAATAAATCTCTACTTTCTCAATCCCATGTATACCGGTGAGATCCTGTTCAAAGACCATTCGATACTCTCATAATATTCAACAATCAGCCATTCACTTTGGTACACATGAAAGTGACATTCGAAAAGCTCGCAATAATGACGATTGGTGATGGTGAAAGATCATCCTGCCGCGATTACTAGCTACAGAGTGGTCTATCGCGGTTCTAGCATGATCGGCAGTGCTCGTAGGTGGCGTCGCTTGATTGGCCATGTAATCTTTTGTGAAATGTTGGTTTCGATAATGCAAATAATTCGGATGATTCTCCTTATCGTAACATTAAGCCACTCACAAAAATAAAAAGGGTTATGCAAAAAGTTATTCCAGACGCCCCACACGAAGTGTTGCTCGTGCTTGACGGCAGCACGGGACAAAACGCTGTGATACAAGCAAGAGAATTTACGAAAGCAACGGACGTTACCGCATTAGCGATCACCAAACTTGATGGTACCGCAAAAGGAGGGGTCGTTATTGGAATATCAGATGAATTCAAAATCCCCGTGAAATATATTGGAGTAGGTGAAAAAATTGATGACCTCCAGGTTTTTAATAAGGAATTGTTTGTGGACTCATTTTTTAGACAGCATGGAGGTTGATTTACGGACGGGCAATCGAACAAGAATCTGATAGTTGAACCACCAAGATGACGATTGATCTGCACGTCCGTATCCCGGAACGTCATGCGGTAGCATGTCAGGTGTTTTGCCGGTACTGAGTCCAAATTTTAGCCGCGCCGTGTAGCCTAGCCAAATCATCTTCCACATTTTCACACGCAGGCCGGTTGTCAACTCAAACCAATGTGCATTTACGTTGGTATTGCTATAATCACTATTGAGTGAGCCCCATATGGGATCATACTTGACGACTGATAATTCCTCGCTAAAGGTAGATGCCCCATAACGCAAGCCAAAGAAGAACATATTTCGATCAGGATCATTTTTAAGGAAATTAACATCTGCACCGATGCGCCAGTACCTACCGCTGTTAGCATAGTCACTGCTATCAGAAATATATGTTCTTGCCCAATACCCATAGTCCAATGCGAGGTAATACCGGTAGAAGTCAACGTCTCCATTTACCTCCCACCCGTTAAAAGTCTTGTCGTATGAAGTTCTGATCAAGGCGATCAAATCAGTGCCGACGCGTACCCCGGTGGGCATAAAGGAGTGCTTCGTTTTCACGGTGTCAACATCCTGCGCCAAGGTGGCAAAGGAGATATGGAGTAGAATCGCTATGTTATAAAAATATTTCAAGATTGATTATCGCTGGATCTTTGGTGCTGGTTGCAACAGTACCTGAAGTGCTTGTATTAATTATTTTTGTGGAGGTGGTGTCAAAACTGGTAGACGCAATTTTTATCTTCGAAAACGTAGTCACGGAATCACAATCCTTAACAGGTGAGGCGCTGGTTACATGGGAGTACGACAACCGAATATTCTCCATTGTTCCCCCGGCCAAGGCAAATTCAAAGGTTGTCGTGTTTGCCCGCTTGTTTAATGGTAGAAAGAAAGATGAGACGCTATCGTTGAAAGTGATTTGCTCGCCAAAATCTGTTGTTACCGCGCTAACGGCCAGGGCACTGTCCACCTTAGTTGTTCCCTTTTTGAATTTCATGCCCACGTGGTCGGGGTTGGCGCATCTATACACTACTATATTCGCCGACGCCGGCTGGGTTGGTGTCTGGTTAAATACCCGTACCGAGTCAAAACTGGACTTCAAGGGAAGAAAAAGCTCACCGAAAACATAACGCTGCCCACAGTCGGCAGAGACAAATTGAACCTGGGCCGAATAGCCCAGGAATAGGGTGTCTACGCTGCCGTTTTTCCATCTGAAAATATATGCCTGCTCTCGTGTATTGGGATTCAGCGGAAGCCCGAAGGAAGAACCTATGGTATTTTGATAGAATATGCTGTCGGTTCCTGAAATACGAATATCCAGCAAAGTATCCTGGTCGGCACCAAAACCCAAAACGTCGAAGTTTACAATGACTTCGCTGTTATCCAACTGATAGCAATCGGGGTCATTCAGGCATGAAATGGCAATAATGGCAAATAATACGCACCAGATGATCTTTTTCATGTTTTTACTTCGTCTCAAAGATAAGTGAACGGCCCAAAGGCCAAATTACATGCCTGTTAATTTTTGCTATTTTTGCGTTCCAAACCAGGGGAGGAGATTTTGAAAACGAAAGGAGATAAGAAAACAAAGATAAACATTGTTACGCTGGGGTGTTCAAAAAACCTGGTAGACTCTGAGGTCCTGCTGACGCAATTGCGCGGCAACGGAATTGACGCGGTGCATGAATCAAAAGAAGATGATGCCAATGTGGTGGTGATTAACACCTGCGGATTTATCGACAATGCAAAACAGGAATCCATTGACACCATTCTTCGGTACGTTGACGCAAAAGAGGAAGGGATTGTAGACAAAGTATACGTCACCGGATGTCTTTCACAGCGCTATAAAGACGACCTTGAAAAGGAAATTCCTGAGGTTGATGCTTGGTTTGGCACGCGTGACCTCTCGCGCATGCTTAAAGTGCTCAAGGCGAACTATAAACATGAACTGGTAGGTGAAAGAATATTGACCAATCCAGGGCACTACGCATACTTAAAAATTTCGGAAGGTTGCGATCGACCTTGTTCGTTCTGCGCGATTCCATTGATGCGGGGTGGGCATATTTCCAGGCCCATGGAAGAACTCGTCCTCGAGGCTCGAAACCTGGCGAAACAGGGGACAAAAGAATTACTGCTCATTGCACAAGACTCTACCTATTATGGTCTCGATATTTATAAGAAAAGGAACCTTGCGGAGCTCCTTAAGAAACTTTCCGATGTTGAGGGTATAGAGTGGATAAGACTACACTATGCATTCCCGACAGGATTTCCTACAGATGCTCTTGAGGTCATGGCGCAGCGTAGTAACATTTGTAAATACATTGATATCCCCCTTCAGCATGCCTCAAACCGAATGCTGCAATTAATGCGTCGGGGCACAACGCGGGAAAAAACGGAACGCTTGCTTCAAATACTTCGGGAAAAGGTCCCAGGCATTGCAATCCGCACGACCATGATTGCCGGTCACCCGGGAGAAACGGAGAAAGACTTTGAAGAACTCATGGATTTTGTAGATAAATCGCGCTTTGATAGAATGGGTGTTTTTACTTATTCTCATGAGGAAAACACCCATGCCTACAGCCTGCCGGATGACGTTCCATCAGACATTAAGCAAAAACGCCTGGAAGATATCATGGAACTCCAGCAGCGCATTTCGCTGGACCTCAACACAAAAAAAATCGGCAAAATATTAAAGGTCATGGTAGACAGAAAAGAGGGTGGTAATTTTATAGGGAGAACAGAATCTGATTCGCCTGAGGTGGACAACGAGGTTATTATTGAAAGCCCGGGGGACTATCTGCGTCTTGGAGACTTTGCGATGGTGAAAATAAATAGCGCTACTGAGTTTGATTTGACCGGAGAAGCTTACCAACAACCTCAGAAATAAATTCTTAACCCTAACCTATAATTTAGCGTTATTCGATCAATGGTTTTCATAACTCCAACCAACTATTGTTGTTGCCATGCAGGTTCATAAAGTTTCATTGGCTGATTCCCTCGTGTTCAGCCCTTTTTTTCTTGACTATATCCAGCAAAAAGATGCACTCAAGCCATTTTATAGTCGGTTCCCTGAAATGAAGAATTTTAGCGGGCAGATCGCTGAGAAAAAAACCAGTTTCCCACCTGCCGCTCGTATTACGCTGGTGAATGCACTGCAAAGCCAATACGAAGGATTCACGATGTCTCCTGCAGTAGAGCAAAACATTTCGCTGCTAAAAGACTCAAAAAGTTTTACGGTTACTACCGGCCATCAATTGAACATCTTTACCGGGCCTTTATATTTTGTTTTCAAGATTGTAACAGTCATCAATGCTTGCAAACAACTGAAGCTACAATATCCGGAATACAATTTCATTCCCGTCTATTGGATGGCGTCTGAAGATCACGACTATGAAGAGATAAAATACTTTAACCTTTATGGTAAGAAGTATGTGTGGAATACAGATCAGACTGGAGCAGTAGGCCGGTTCGATACAGACGGCCTGGACAAACTGGCGGCTACAATCCCAGGAGAGACAGCAGTTTTTAGCGATGCGTACGCCAAACATAAAAAACTCGCCGATGCTGCTAGGCACTATGTTAATGCGTTGTTCGGCGCTGAGGGCCTGGTCGTGCTTGATGGTGATGAACGTTCTCTTAAATCTCAGTTCGCGACGGTTATGCGTCAGGATATCTTGCAACACGTCAATAAGAAAATTGTAGATACTACGAATGCTGGTTTAGAAAAACTTGGATACAAAACACAAATTTTCTGTCGAGATATAAACTTCTTCTATTTGGGTGAAGGTTTGAGGAGCAGAATTGAAAAAAAAGACGATCACTATCACGTGCTCGATAGCGGCATCTCCTTGTCAGCAGATGAAATCGAAAAAATGATCGAAGCGGAGCCGGAAAAATTTAGCCCAAATGTAATCCTGCGTCCACTTTATGAAGAGATGATACTGCCTAACTTAGCCTATACTGGGGGGCCTGCAGAAGTTATCTACTGGTTGCAGCTAAAAGCGGTATTCAGTCATTTCAACGTACCTTTCCCGATTCTGATGCCAAGAAATTTTGGGATGGTCATCAATCATGAGATCGCACGGAAATTCTCGAAGACCGGCCTGGAACTTAGGCGACTTTTTGAGAGCAAGGATCAGCTTTTCAAACGGTGGGTGCTTGCACACTCTCCCCGAAATCTAACTGTTGGCGTCGAGCGGGAGGAGATCAACAAAATTTTTAAAGTGCTGCAAGAAAGGGCTGGAGCCATTGACCAAACGCTGCCTCCCTTTGTTGCCGCGGAAGGTAAGCGCGCTGTAAAAAGTCTTGAAAAGATTGAACGAAAACTTCTTCGCGCGGAAAAAAGAATGCATACCGATAAACTTCGTCAAATTGAATTCGTTAAAGATGCCTTATTCCCAAATGGAAAGCTTCAGGAGAGGACGGAGAATTTCTTGAATTTTCAACAACGTGATCCGGAATTCATTAGTAGGTTGCTGAACACGCTTGAGCCCTTCGATTTTCAATTCAACATTCTGTCATATACATCCTGAATTTCATTTGTAAGACAATCGCAGGAATCTACCTTTGCAGGCATGACCAAAGAAGCGCTAAGAAAGAGTTACATGCAAAAACGTCTTTCACTTTCTGATGCAGAATATTCTCTGCTTAATTTTCAGATTTTTGAAACTTTTTTTGCGACCATTGATCTTTCATCCATTAATACGCTCCACACCTTCTTGCCCTTGAAAAAAAACAAAGAGCCAGACACCTGGCTGATCGTTGATCGGGTTCGAAAAGAATTTCCGCATATCCGAATTGCCATACCGCGCGTTGATCACCAAGCAGCGTCGCTTGAAAATTTCCTTTTTGAAAATCTCGACCAGCTGCAAGAGAACAAATGGGGAATACCAGAACCCAGAAACGGTACGCGAATAGACAATAACAAAATCGATATGGTGTTGGTCCCATTGCTCGTATGTGATGATCAGGGCAACCGCATTGGTTATGGTAAAGGTTTCTACGACAAATTTCTATCCTCTTGCCGCGATGATTGCAAGCGGGTCGGTATTTCATTTTTTGAGCCGGTGGAAAGAATAACGGATCTCAATGCTTTTGATGTTGCCATGCATTGTTGTGTAACGCCAAAAATGCTGTACAGCTTTTAGACCTCCGGTTCCTGTTGGCTCAAACAATGAAATGAACCCAGACCCCATATTATGTCAAGCGAGTCAAGTCCAATAACTTTGCGATTGGTGAAACATTGCTGAAGAATGCGCAGTGCGCTGTCATCATTCTTGTCGCGGAATGTAGGGACGATTACGTACTTATTGGTGATGTAGAAATTAGCATAAGAAGCCGGTAAACGTTGATCTTCATAAAAAACAGGAGCAGGCATGGGCAATTCAGCGATATTCATTTGCTTTCCGCTCTCCAGACGAAGCTTCTTAAGAGACCTCAGGTTATCCCGGAGAAGAACATAGTTCTCGTCCATCCTATTCGTTTCTGTCATGGTAACCACGGTGTCTTCATTCACAAAACGCGTAATATCATCGATATGCCCATCTGTATCATCGCCAACGATGCCGTCCCCAAGCCAAAGAATATTTTCCACGCCATAAAAGTTGCAGAGGCATTCTTCAATCTGTTTTTGGATAAGTTGTGGGTTTCGGTTCGGATTGAGCAGGCAGGATGTCGTAGTCAGCACGGTTCCTGTTCCATTGAAGTCGACGGAACCACCTTCCATTACAATACCGGGATAGAAAACAGGAATATTGTATTGCTGAGCGATTAATGTAGGAATATTGTCATCCAAGTCGAAAGGTGGATATTTGCCGCCCCAAGCATTGTAGCCCCAGTCGACTATTATTTTCTTTTGTTCTGCCGCTGCATTAATAAGAAAAGCCGGGCCATGATCACGACACCAGGCGTCATTAGTAGGGTGCATGAAAAACTGGACGTTGCGCAAATCCACCCCGGCATCTTGAAGGTGATGCAATGCTTTTCCTTTCATCGTGTCGTCAAGAACATTGATATGAACGCGTTCGCCCTCTGCAATGTATCTAATGAACTGCGCATAAATCGGGTAGATGGTTTCTATTTTCCCGGGCCAAGATGCCTCTTTGTGCGGCCAGCTTAACCAGGTTGCACGGTGTCTTGCGAATTCGGCTGGGAAATAGTAGCCTAGTTCTTTTGGGGTTTTTCCGCCCGGAAGTCTTTCAATAACCATCTATTCTTCACTTAATGATTTGCGTATCGCGTTACGTCAATTAGCAACGCTTCACACTTCTATAAAGATCAACAAACTCAATACCTGAAATACATTTCATAAAAGCGCCAGGGTGAAGCCAACCAACTACCTCCGTATCAGATCGCAAAGTATTGCCTAATAATTTTTTGAATCCCGCGATTGACCGACCCGCAGAGCCATCCGTAATATTCAATGTAATCGAATCAGCCACTCGCTTGAATTGAGACACTAATAGGTGTAGTGCGTAACCTCGAAACTTCTTCATGATTTCATTTACTGCCTCAGATAGATCAGTACCTGCTCGCGACATAATGAGTTTTTCAAAATTTAAATCCCATGATCCAACATATTTAGCGAACAACACTACCTCCGGTCTTGCGGATTTCGGCCTTACCCCTGCTAATGCTATTCATCAATAAAGCGCTGTGTAATGGGCTGATAGGAATCTATCCTTCGGTCGCGTAAAAACGGCCAATGGGTTCGGTAGTGGTCTGTCTTTTCCAGGTCTAATTCTAGTACACCAACTTCTTCTTTTTCGTGGGATGACAACAGCAAAATGCGCCCAAAGGGATTAACGATAAACGATCCACCCCAAAATTTCATAGCGCCATTTTGCTCAAGTCCAACCCGGTTGACACTGACCACATGGACGCCATTCGCAACGGCATGACTTCGTTGAATGGTTTGCCATGCGCTGAATTGCTCTGCATTGGTGGCCTCGTCCTGCGCCGTTGCCCATCCGATAGCCGTGGGGTAAAAAAGAATCTCCGCGCCCATTAAAGCTGTAATTCTGGCGGCTTCCGGATACCACTGGTCCCAGCAGATAAGGACACCGATTGTTGCAAATCTTGTCTTGAATGTCTTGTAGCCCAGGTCACCCGGTGTGAAATAGAATTTCTCATAATAGGATGGATCGTCCGGGATGTGCATTTTTCGATATTTTCCCAAATAAGCCCCATCGGCATCCAGTACGGCCGTTGTATTGTGATAAAGTCCCTCCGCCCGCTTCTCAAAGAGGGAAGCAACAATTACGACACTCAATTCTTTCGCTACCGCAGACAAGGCGTGTGTCGATGGTCCCGGGATCGGTTCTGCGAGTTGGAAGTTTTCATAGTCTTCCAGGTCACAGAAATACAGGGATGTAAACAACTCTTGAAGGCAAATGATCTGAGCTCCTTTTGCAGCCGCATCCCGAATGTTTTCTATCGCCTTTGTTAGATTTTCTTGTGGGTCACTGGTGCATGACATCTGCACAGTACCCACGATTACCTTTTTCTTTGACACATCCTTCGAATTTAGTGCGACAAATTAGGAAGTAATTTCGGTAGATGAAATTGCATCAGGGAATATGCATCACGATGGCAAGCGGCTTTATAAAAAAAGACACATTCCAGTTTAACACTGGCAGTTTCTTATAATCACTTTTTTTGCTGGTTGGATTTAAGACGCCTCCTCGGTCAGGTGAACAAACGACTCATCCTTTGACTCCAGCGATGAACTTCCCATGAGCCAGGTATCAACGGCGTGGGCCGTTTCACGCCCTTCGGAAATTGCCCACACAACAAGCGATTGCCCCCTTCTGATATCTCCGGCCGCAAAGACGCCTTCTACTGACGTCATGTAATCTTCTGTCTTGATATTGCCGCGTTCATCCAGCTTAAGTTTTAATTCCTCTACTACGCCGCCCTTCTCAGCACCAACAAAACCGATTGCAAGAAGCGCAAGTTCACAAGGCATGACCCTTTCAGAACCTGGTATTTCTTTAAATCCCATCTTCCCTTCGTTGTTAGCATGCCATTCGATATCAACAACCTTGAGTCCTGTTAAATGCCCTTTGTTGTCGCCTATAAATTCCTTGGTAAGAATTGCCCATTTACGTTCTACCCCTTCTTCATGCGACGATGACGTCATGAGCACCATCGGCCAAAGCGGCCATGGATTATTTTCGTTTCGTGTTAATGGTGGCTGTGTAAGTAGCTCAATCTGCGTAACAGACTTCGCTTCCTGGCGGTTGGAGGTTCCGACGCAGTCCGATCCGGTATCGCCGCCGCCAATAACAAGGACATTTTTATTCGTCGCCAGGATTTCTCCCGAAACGATAGTATCTCCTGAGATGCGTTTGTTCTGCTGCGGCAGAAAGTCCATCGCAAAGTGGACACCTTTCAAATGTCTGCCAGGAATTGGCAGATCACGTGGGGCCGAAGCACCACCACATACAACAAGCGCATCGAACTCACCTTTCAAGTGTTTTGCGCTAATGTTCACGCCAACGTGAGCATTCGTCTGGAAAATGATCCCTTCCTGCTCCATGAGCTTTGTCCTGCGGTCCACAATATTTTTCTCCAACTTGAAATCAGGGATACCATATCTTAACAGGCCCCCGATCCGATCACTTCTTTCAAATACGGTCACCCAGTGGCCAGCTTTATTCAGTTGTGCTGCCGCTGCCAACCCGGCCGGACCTGAGCCAACGACAGCTATTCGCTTGCCCGTTCTGGTTTTCGGTGGATTTGGTTTGATATAACCTTTTTCAAAGGCCTGTTCGGCTATCGTTTTTTCAATGTATTCAATAGTAACAGGATTGTTGTTAATGCTCAGCACGCAACTGGCCTCACAGGGGGCAGGACAAATTCTACCTGTAAACTCCGGAAAGTTATTGGTGCTGCTGAGGATTCGAATGGCGTCATCCCATTTTCCCAAATAAACTGCATCATTGAAATCTGGAATGTTATTGCCGAGCGGGCAGCCATGGTGACAAAACGGCACACCGCAATCCATACAACGTGATGCCTGTTGTTTAACCTTTTCTTTATCCAGAGGTTTGTAAACCTCCTTAAAGTCCTTAATCCGCTCTTTGGGGTCGCGTGTCTTTGGCATCTCGCGATCAAACTTCATGAATCCGTCTACTTGTCCCATGCTACAATAAATTCTTTTACGCCGTTACTTAACTCCAATTTTTTCTGCTTGCTGAGATGCTCTGCCTGCTTTAGCTTTTTGAAGCACAGCCTTGTAATCTTTGGGCATCACTTTAACAAACAATTCAGCGGCTTCGTCCCACTTGCTCAAGATCCACTCGGCGGGGTCGCTGCCAGTGCACTTGAAGTGCTTTTCGATCATTGCTTTTACTTCAGCTTTGTCTTCTTTTTCCATTGCCTCAAGCTCCACCATGTCTTTATTGCACAATCTCTCAAGAGCATGCTCAGGGTCGAATACATAAGCAATACCACCACTCATCCCAGCCGCAAAATTTCTGCCCGTACCGCCAAGAATAACCACCCTGCCACCAGTCATATACTCGCAGGCATGGTCACCGACACCCTCAACAACTGTGTTGACACCTGAGTTACGGACACAGAATCGTTCACCGGCTTGCCCCCTGATGTAGGCCTCACCGGATGTCGCACCGTAAAACGCTACGTTACCAACAATGATATTATCTTCTGGTTTGAAAGTAGCTTCTTTGTCGGGATAGACTATTAATTTTCCTCCCGATAAGCCCTTACCAAAATAGTCGTTGGCCTCACCTTCTAATTCAAAGGTGACACCAGGGGCAACGAATGCGCCAAAACTCTGACCGGCCGATCCCTTGAAATGAAATTGAATCGTATCCTGTGGCAATCCTTTTCCCTTATACCGCTTTGATATTTCGTTGGACAAGAGGGCTCCCGTTGAGCGATCTATGTTTCTGATAATAAACTTTTCACGAACTGGTTCTCCAATATCCAAAGCTGCTCTGGCGGCTTCCACCAGTTTCCAGTCAAGCACTTTTTCCAATTCGAAATCCTGATCAATCTGTTTATACACGCCGATGTGTTCTCGAACCGGTTCCCGCTGAAGCAGCGGAGAGAGATCTAGTTTCTTAATCTTCCAATGGTCTACGTCCTGACGCACCCGCAGCATATCAGCTCTACCAACCATATCATTTACGGTACGAAATCCCAGTTCTGCCATTACCTCTCGTAAATTTTCCGCAAGGAAAGTAAAGAAATTGACTACATGGTCGGGATCACCAGTAAAGAGCTTGCGCAGTTTGCTATCCTGCGTGGCAATACCTACTGGGCATGTATTGAGATGGCATTTTCGCATCATGATACACCCCTCTACAACCAGGGCTGCCGTTGCGACACCCCATTCCTCAGCACCCAATAATGTGGCAATGGCAATATCTCGTCCGGTACGTATTTGCCCGTCGGTTTGCAAGACCACGCGGCTTCTTAGATTATTCTTGACGAGCGTCTGATGTGCTTCCGCCAAACCAAGTTCCCAAGGCAACCCGGCATGACGCAGCGAGCTAATTGGAGAGGCTCCCGTACCGCCATCGGCACCTGAAATCAAAATGGCATCTGCCTTGGCTTTTGCAACGCCTGCGGCCACGGTCCCGACACCCGCTTGTGATACTAATTTCACATTAATACGGGCGTGTCGGTTCGCATTCTTCAAGTCATATATTAACTGAGCGAGATCCTCAATAGAGTAGATATCGTGGTGCGGGGGAGGAGATATCAAGCCGACTCCAGGCGTGGAATGCCGCACCCGGCCGATCCACTCATCCACTTTGTGGCCCGGTAACTGACCGCCTTCTCCCGGCTTAGCACCTTGCGCCATCTTTATCTGTATTTCATCGGCATTGGCCAGAAAATAACTGGTGACACCAAAACGGCCAGAAGCCACTTGCTTGATTGCGGATCGCTCCCAATCACCATTCGCTTTCTTTTCAAAGCGAATTTCATCTTCACCACCTTCACCACTATTGCTTTTTCCACCAATCCGGTTCATTGCGATAGCCAATGTGCTATGCGCCTCGTGGGAAATTGACCCAAAGGACATGGCGCCGGTTGCAAAGCGTTTGAAGATTTCCTCCACCGGCTCAACTTCACTGATGGGAATAGCATTGCGTTTCTTAAATTCAAATAAGCCCCTAAAGGTCAGCAGGTTATCTGCCTGATCATTGATCTTTTGCGCGTATTTCTTAAAGAGTTCGTAGTTTTTTGACTTTGTTGAATACTGGAGGAGGTGAATCACTTCGGGGCTAAACAAATGCTTTTCTCCTCTACGCTTCCATTGGTAAACACCGCCAACAGAAAGTTCCGTACTTTCCATTTCAAAAGCCACCTGGTGACGTACCAGTACCTCCCGAGCGATATCATCAAAAGACAGCCCTTCAATCCGACTGATAGTACCCTTAAAACATTTTTCGACGACATCACTGCCAATACCCAGCGCTTCAAAAATCTGCGCAGATTGATATGATTGTAATGTGCTGATCCCCATTTTGGAAATCACTTTCAGCAGGCCATTGCCAATTGCTTTTTGATAGTTTGCAAACGTTTCCTCGTCGACGAGGGGTTTGTCAAACAATCCATGTTTGTTCATGAAATGAATTGTCTCCAGGGCCATGTATGGATTAACGGCACTGGCACCATAACCGATGATTGTTGCAAAATGTTGTACCTCCCATGCATCCCCTGCCTCTACCACCAAGCCCGCCTGCGTCCGGATTCTTTTTTCAATCAGGTATTGGTGCACTGCACCCACGGAAAGAAGTGATGGAACAGGTGCAAATTCGTTGCTTATTTTTTTGTCGGAAAGTATTATTATTTTTTTCCCTGCACGGACCGCCCTTTCTGCTTCGCTGCAAATTCTGTCCAGGCTTTCTTCAAGTCTTCCTTTTTTTCCATCGGCTTTAAAAACGCATTGAAGCACAACACATTCAAAACCCTGATCCTGGAGGTGTCTGAATTTCTCCAGATCGGAGTTGAGCAATACCGGTTGAGAGATGTGAATCTGCCGGGTGTGTTCCGGTGTCTCCTCCAAAACATTGAGGCTTGAGCCTACCCGCGTGAAGAGCGACATCACCAGACGCTCACGGATTGGGTCTATGGGAGGATTGCTTACCTGGGCGAAATGTTGCTTAAAGTAATTCGATATATGGCGGCTTTCCTTGGATAATATGGCAGGTGGCGTGTCATCACCCATCGAACCAATAGCCTCATACCCCTTTTCAGCCATGGGCTGTATGAGCATTTTGATATCTTCCGATGTGTAACCGTATGCATTTTGTCGCCGAACCAAAGACTTCTCGTCAAAACTATTCTCAACCCACTCCTGCTCGGGTTCAAGTCTGAGTTTAAGTCTGTTTTCAATAATCCAATTGTAGTATGACTTACCCTCGTATACGGCACGCTTAACTTTCTCGTCATCCAATACTTTTGCCTGGTCAAGGTCCACCATCAGCATTTTGCCTGGTGTTATTCGGCCTTTCTCAATAATGTCTTTTGGATCCACTTGTAAGGCGCCGGCCTCCGAGGCGGCGATTACCCGACCAGAACGCGTAATACAATACCGCAAGGGGCGAAGACCATTTCTGTCAAGGGTGGCCCCAATACGCGAGCCATCCGTAAATACAAGTGCGGCGGGCCCGTCCCAGGGCTCCATCATGGAAGCATGGTACTTATAGAACGCTTTCCGATGCGCATCCATAAGTTTATTGTCTTGCCAAGCCTCCGGAACCAGCATCATCAAAACGTGTGGAAGGGAGCGCCCGGACAAGACAAGCATCTCCACCAAAGCATCAAGATTCGCAGAATCTGAACCTTCCGGACTTGTAATGGGGATCAACATTTTCAACTCTGCCTCCGTGAATAACGTCGAGCGAAACAACGCTTCTTTCGATTTCATTTTATTCACGTTACCCCGAATGGTATTTATTTCTCCATTGTGTGCAATGTAACGGAAGGGCTGAGCTAGTTTCCAATTAGGAAAAGTATTGGTTGAAAACCTGGAGTGCACCAATGCCAGGGCTGTTTTTATCCGCGGATCTTGGAGATCATCAAAATATGCCCGCAACTGATCTGTTCTGAGCTGACCTTTATAAATAATCGTCCTGGACGAAAAACTGGTTATATAAAACTCCTTATTGCTACCTTTTACTTCTTTTGCAATCGTGTGCGACGTATGGTTTCTTAAAACAAATAGTTTGCGCTCAAAGGCGTCGTTTGACAACGGCTCACCTTTCAAGGTCACAAAAACCTGCTCAATTACTGGCTCAACTTCAGCGGCACCGGGCCCTGGAACACTGTGGTCTACTGGCACGACGCGGTATCCCAGCAATTCTAGACCCAACTGTTTTATGTTCTTTCTCAGCACTTCCCGGCAAGCATTCATCACTTTCTTGTCTCGGGGAAAAAAGACCATACCTACTCCATAGCTGCCCGCGTCTGGCAACTCAAATCCCAATTGAGCACACTCTTCGCCAAGGAACTCGGTCGGCAATTGAATCAGTATCCCGGCGCCGTCCCCTGTTTTCGGACTGCTTCCTTTGCCTCCGCGATGCTCCATGTTCTCAAGCATGGATAATGCATCACGTAGATTCTGATTAGTTTTTGTACCGTTGATATTGGCGACAAAGCCAATACCACACGAATCATGCTCCAGTTCGGGCGTATATAAACCACGTCTGGTCTTATCTTTCATCATCTGGTTGTTTAAAATTACTAATAATATTCCGCCCAGGGCAGAACGGGGTTTTGAATTTATCAAAGAAACAGAACGTAATTGGGGGCAAGGAACACTTTCGCGGAATATTTTAAATCTTTTCAGTAATAATTCAAACTGTTTTAAAATTGGTAACGCGCCAACGATTGCAGAGGCTTGTATTTTGAAAAAACAGAACGAAATCGAAATCGATTGCTTTAAATGACAAAGCTGCCTCTCGGCATATGTGTCCTGACCCGCCTACGGTTTGACACCCCGCACCATCTCTCTTTTTCCGGGAGGGCCGCCTAACGTCTCCAAAACAAGTCCCAACGCCTTCAGGGAACGTTTTAACCGTCCCTGCGCACAATATGTGACAAAAACTGCACCCTTTCTCATCGCCATGACGAGTTTTTCAAGGATGGGCAAAGTCCATAATTCCGGCTGTTTATTTGGTGAAAAGGCATCAAAGTATATTAGATCATAGGAGTCCGGCAGCAGTTGAACGGTTTCCAGCGTGGTTTGGCGCTTCAGCAGCATAAAGCCAGGACGTATTTGTTGCACTGATTCCCAGCGTGATTGATGAAGTTTCCTGAACAGCTCACCAGCACCAAGTTTTTGTGTGTAATTCAGCAACGGCCAAATGTCATCGCCAACTGGGAATGCTTCAATCGCTGTATAGTGAATCGGTACAGGCAATGTAAGCATTTGGTGTACGGTAAGGAAAGCGTTTAATCCGGTGCCAAAACCAATTTCCAGCAAAGCGATACCCGCAGGATTATGCCGATTGATATAAAAATCTAGACCATTCTTAATAAACACGTGCGCTGACTCCTGGATCGCGCCATGCGTGGAATGATACGTTTCGTCAAGATCTTCGTTCAACAAGGAATGAGAGCCATCCGAAGTGGTGATTATTACAATCCCGGCCTTCAAACCTGTTGAATCAGTGCTACTGCGTAGGCACATACGCCTTCTTCCCGTCCCACATAGCCAAGCTTCTCATTGGTAGTCGCCTTGATGGATACGTCATCCTCGCTAATCTTCATCAGGTGCGCCAGTGCATTTTTCATCGCCGCGATATGGGGGCTGATCTTAGGTTTCTCCAAACAGATCGTGCAGTCGACATTGCCGATATTCCATCCCTTGTCATTGACCATTCGCGTAACCTCCCGTAAAAAGTATTTGCTGTCCATCCCTTTCCATCTTTCGTCAGTATTGGCAAAATGATGGCCAATATCCCCCAAACCGGCAGCACCCAGCAAAGCATCACAAATCGCGTGAATTACCACGTCAGCATCGGAGTGACCCACGGCTCCTTTGGGGGCTCCGTCCAGCTGAATCCCGCCGAGGTAAAAGTTCCTTTTTTCTTCGAGCTCATGTACATCAAAGCCCATTCCCACTCGGATTTTCATAGGCAAGTTTTAAAGTCTCCTGAATTGCTGATTTAAGATTACTTGTTATCGGCGTGATAATACAGGACACTCGAATTTTCTTCGGTGAGTATATCCTGGGCAACACGATGAATATCTTCCAATCTCGTCGCGTCTATTATCCCACGCTCCTCATTGATCAAATTGGCATCCCCGGATAGTTTCGCAAAAGCCAGATTCATAGCACGATTCAATACCTCCACCTCACCAAATGCCAGCGTCGACTCTGCCTGGTTCTTCACTTTCTCAAGTTCTGCCACTGTGGATCCCTCGGCTTTCAGTTGATCAATTACTAAACTTACTTGACCTTCTGCTTCCGTCAGACCGATGCCATCCTTTACTCTACCCCCGATCACGAATAACCCGGGATCTATTGTCCCCATGAGAAAAGTAGATATCGATGTAAATATTTCTAACTCTTTAACCAACCGTTGATATAGCCTGCTGGATTGGCCATGACTCAGAATATCACTCAATAAGTCAATCGTATAATAATCAGGATGAAATCGGCCGGGCATATGATACGCTTTATAAAACGCATCTGCCGGAACGCCGGCATGTATCTCGAGGAATCTCTTTTGAAGTTGTTTTGGCTCGCGCGAAAGTGTTCTCGATTTCATTCCAGCATCCAGCGGCCCAAACCATTTTTCTGAAAGCTTTTTTACCTGATCTACTTTGACATCTCCCGCAACTACCAGCACCGCATTGTTGGGCACATAATGGCGGAAGAAAAAATCCTGCACATCCTGCATGGTAGCATTCTCAATATGACTGATCTCCTTCCCAATCGTCGCCCACTGGTATGGATGTACCTGGTAGGCCAGTGGCCGAAGCTTAAGCCACACATCACCATAGGGTTGGTTCAGGTAGCGTTGCTTGAATTCTTCTATTACTACTTTTCGTTGTACCTCCAGTATGGCTGGATCAAAGGATAAACTCAACATCCTATCGCTTTCCAACCAGAAGCCCGTTTCAATATTTGATGCGGGCAACGTTAAATAATAGTTGGTAATGTCAGTACTTGTAAAAGCATTATTTTCACCACCAACACGCTGCAGCGGCTCGTCATAGTCAGGGATGTTCTTTGAACCTCCAAACATCAAGTGTTCAAAAAGATGCGCAAATCCGGTTTTGTCAGGCTGCTCATCCCGGGAACCTACGTCATACAAAAGGTTCATCACGACAATCTGAACAGTGGGATCTTCATGGACGATAACCCTTAACCCATTTTCCAGCGTAAACTCTTTGAAAGAAACCATATGCCTCAAAAATAGTAAACGTTACTTAACTTGTATTGTCCAGGAAAGTATTATCATCGCAATGGGCATAAATCATCCATTGTATTCCAGTCCATGAATTGATTCTATACGCGTTGGTGTGGATGATCCGCAATATTCAGCGCAAGAGACAAAAAGTCGGCTAACTTTAAGCCACATTTCCCGGCCATGAATTTCAACCGAAAACGATACACAGACAAAACGCTCCTTGATCTTTATGAAGCGATTCTGCTTCCCAGGATGATCGAAGAAAAAATGCTCATTCTGCTCCGTCAAAATAAAATAAGCAAGTGGTTTAGCGGTATCGGCCAGGAAGCTATCGCCGTGGGTATAACGCTTGCGTTGGATGAGGACGAATACATTCTTCCAATGCACCGAAATCTCGGGGTGTTTACAGCTCGTAAGATCAGTTTTCAAAAGTTATTTTCGCAATGGCAAGGTACCATGATGGGGTTTACACAAGGGAGAGATCGCTCCTTCCATTTTGGTTCGAATGAACACCACATTATTGGAATGATTTCGCACCTTGGTCCCCAAAATGGAGTCGCCGATGGAATAGCGTTAGCGAGTAAACTGAAGGGGGAAAAAAAAGTGACCGTTGTATTTAATGGTGATGGAGGCGCAAGTGAAGGTGATTTCCATGAAGCTGTCAATGTTGCCGCAGTATGGGATTTACCCGTGATTTTCATCATCGAAAACAACGGCTATGGGCTTTCCACACCAAGCGACGAACAATACCGGTGTGAAAGTTTTGCGGACAAAGGGATTGGTTATGGTATTGAGGCACTAAGCATTGATGGGAACAATATTCTGGAGGTTTATGATACCATTAGACTGTTGGCCGAAAGCATGCGAAAACAGCACAGGCCAGTACTCTTGGAATGCAGGACGTTCCGCATGCGTGGACACGAAGAAGCGTCGGGCACCAAGTACGTTCCGAAAGCACTGATAGCCGATTGGGCAAAAAAAGACCCCGTCGACAACTACGAACAATTCATGCTTAAGGAGGGCATAATTGATTCTGTATACATCGAAAATTCTGCGCAAGAAAATAAAGCAGGAGATTGAACGCGGACTGTCTTCTGCATTTGCCGAAACACATCCATCGCTGACACACAACGCGAGGTCAAAGATGTTTTTGCTCCCTATACGCAGCATCCCGTTTCGCCGTCAGAAAATAAATCCGAGAAGCGTTTCATCGATGCAATCCGCGACGGCTTACAGCAGAGCATGGAACGATATGATAGCTTGGTGCTAATGGGTCAGGACATCGCAGAGTACGGCGGCGTTTTCAAAATCACCGAAGGATTTGTCGAGCAGTTTGGCAAAGCGCGTGTCCGAAACACCCCTATTTGCGAATCTGCGATAATTGGTGCAGGTCTTGGGTTATCCATAAAAGGAATGAAGGCAATGGTTGAAATGCAATTCGCTGACTTCGTTACAGCGGGGTTCAACCAAATTGTAAATAACCTCGCAAAAACGTATTGGCGCTGGGGTCAACACGTTGATGTCGTTGTGCGTATGCCTACCGGGGCAGGCACCGCTGCTGGACCTTTTCATTCGCAAAGCAATGAGGCATGGTTCTTCCACACACCAGGATTGAAAATCGTGTATCCATCAAATCCCTATGATGCAAAAGGTTTGTTGTGCGCCGCAATTGAAGACCCGAACCCAATTATGTTCTTTGAACACAAGTTGTTGTACCGTTCTATAAAACAACTTATCCCGACAGATTATTACACCGTGGAGATCGGTAAGGCAATACGCGTGCACGAAGGCGATGACCTTTCTATCATTACCTATGGCATGGGTGTTCATTGGGCCACGGAAATTTTAGCTGCGATGGCAGATACGCATGCCGATGTCATTGATCTGCGGACATTATTACCTTGGGATAAGGAGATGGTTAGCGAAACGGTTGAAAAAACAAATCGGGTGCTCATTCTTCATGAAGATAGTTTGACTGGCGGAATTGGTGCCGAGATCAGCGCCTGGATAAATGAGCATTGTTTTGCGTCGCTAGATGCACCCATCGTCCGCGTTGCAGGGCTGGACACGCCTATCCCGTTCGCCCCGACGTTAGAGGAGAACTTCCTGCCAAAAGTTCGGCTCAAAGACGCGATCGAAACGCTTTTGAAGTTTTGAAAAATGATGACAGGAAGCGATGGGCAAAAGTTTTTAATTACCCAGCGAAACCCGCATCGTTCAATTGCAAATTTTGATTAAATTAGCGTTTCTGACTATATTTTTTGAACGCATCAGCTAGAAATACGGCAATACTATCAGGATCCTTGAAGCGACTGGGGCTAGTTTTGCTTTTTACAGTGCTCGCTTGCTCCGTATCCACAGCGCAAAATACCAAAGGGGATAAGCCGTCTACGACCAGGGAAAGCCGTTTCAAAACACCTTTAAGGAAAGGTGGCTCGAAAAGAAACACTGCAACCAAAAAGAGAGTACGCTCAAAAGGAGAATCCATCGCAGGCAGTGCGAAAGGTCCCTCGCCGCGCAGGGCTTCAGGAAAGGATCGGCCCGGGAAACCGTTGCGGCCCGCCGTAAAATCGACGCCATCCAAAGAAAAGGCTTGGCGGGGTGACATCACTGGCCGTCGCATACGGTCCACCCTGCGGTCAAAATCGCCCGCCGGAACGAGTCGTAATGTCTATCCTCAGCGTGGTATGTTTGTGCACAACCCGTCGAGAAAGCCAAGGACGACGGAGCGCCCTGTTTCAAACCAAAGTAAATTAGCACGGCTACAAGGCTTGCAATCAAGAGAGAGGCCGCCTTCGGGGCCAAAAAGAAGAATTATCCCGCGATCTGCCTCCAGCGCTTTTATTGCACGGAAAAGCATAAATGTATATGCTAGCTTCCCGCGTCCAAAACGAAGAGGTGAGCGAGCAACAACAAAAGACCTGGCGGGCCGCAAACTGCGGAGCAGGAATTTTGAAACACCGCGCCCCGACGTAATTCTGCCAATAACCCTGCCCTATTATGGACGCAAACCAATGGGCGACAAGCCTAGTGAAAAAAGGGCATTTGGCGGCTATAAATCCGCCACGCGAGCAGGAAAGCCCTGGATAGGCGACATCGCCGGCCGGAGGATTCGTCGTCGAAACTTCTCAAGTCATAAAGAAGGTGACATTATTTTACCGTCTGCGGCAAAAGACCGCTACGGTCTCGGATCCGCCCGCATTGGGATTTTTCAAGGCAATATTAAGGGAAGAAGGAGGCCTGAAAAAGGTGGCGGCAGCGTGAGTGGGCAGGCATGGAACAACAGGGGTCAAGCTATCGGTGGGGGAAGGCCAGGGCGGGCTTCCGGCTTGGGAATATTTCAGGGCAACCTAAAAGCAAAACGACCAGAAAAAGGCGGCGGCAGCGTGAGCGGAAGGGTATGGAACAATAACGGTCAAGCCATTGGCGGAGGTAGGCCAGGACAGGGTCCGGCGATTGCAGCCTTTCAAGGAAACATCAAAACTAAGCGAGCTGAAAAAGGCGGGGGTAGTGTAAGCGGACAGGGTGTGGAACAACAACGGTCAAGCTATTGGTGGAGGAAGGCCGCGGCAGGGTTCAGCAATCGCGATTTTTCAAGGTAACATTAAGGCCAAGCGACCCGAGAAAGGTGGTGGCAGCGTCAGTGGAAAGGTGTGGAACAATAACGGCCAAGCCATTGGCGGGGGTAGGCCGGGACAGGGTTCGGCGATTGCCATATTTCAAGGTAACATTAAGACAAAACGAGCAGAGAAAGGTGGCGGCAGCGTTAGTGGAAAGGTTTGGAACAATAACGGCCAAGCCATTGGCGGAGGTAGGCCAGGGCAGGGTTCAGCGATCGCAGTTTTTCAAGGTAACATTAAAGCCAGGCGAGCTGAAAAAGGTGGTGGCAGCGTTAGTGGAAAACTCTGGAACAACAATGGCCAAGCTATTGTCGGAAGAGCACCACTACAGGGTGGCAAGGCAGCACTGTTTCAGGGGAATATAAAAAGCAGACGACCGGATAAAGGTGGTGGGAGCGTCAGCGGAAAACTCTGGAACAATAATGGCCAAGCTATTGTCGGAAGAGCACCACTGCAGGGTGGCAAGGCAGCACTGTTTCAGGGGAACATAAAAAGCAGACGACCGGATAAAGGTGGAGGGAGTGTGAGCGGAAAACTTTGGAACAATAATGGCCAAGCTATTGTTGGAAGAGTACCACTGCAGGGTGGACGGGCGGCACTGTTTAAGGGGGATATTAAAAGCAAACAACCAGATAAAGGTGGAGGGAGTGTGAGCGGAAAACTTTGGAACAATAATGAAACGCCGATTGCCGGTAAAGCATATGCCCGCGCCGTTGCGTATCAAGGCAATATCAAAATGCAGAAATACAGTCTATTTGAGAAAAATAGGGCCTTGCATCCAGATGCCAAATTCATCAAAACAAATAAAAACAACGTCGATGAAGAAAGGGACATGCTCACGAACTTTAAGTTGTGGTGGGCACGTTTATTCAAAGAGCAAGAAACACAACCTGATCATTTGAAATACAAGGGGAAGAAGCCTCGTTATGACAAAGCGGAAGAGGGCTTGTGGAACGAATAAGGAAATATATGCAGTGGAATGAATTGAAAACAGACGAACAGTTGAACCAAATATTGGAAGAATCTAAGGTTACACCAGTATTGATCTTCAAACATAGCAGTCGTTGTTCTATTAGTCGGGTGGCTTTGGATCGCCTGGAGCGGACCTGGAAAGAGGATGAATTAGGCAACCCCAAACCCTACTTTCTGGATCTTATTGCGTACAGGGAAACTTCTCACAGAATTGCCAGTCAATTCGGTGTTCGACATGAATCGCCCCAAGTGCTTGTTATTGAAAATAAAGCAGTCTATTTATCATGAATCTCACTTCGGGATAGACTACAAACGAATATTAGAAGTCACAGCGCGCCCAGGATTATCAAGTCACTGACGCGCTAGGATTGCATTGGCAATGGTGTCGAGGCTATTTTGTGCAGCTATTTTTTGCCGGCAATCAAACCATATTGATTAATTTGGGGTTAGTATTTGCGTTGGGCTACTTTAAGCTTAGATTTATCTCAAAGATTTGCTTCGGATGCTGCGTTTCCAAAAGTACATATTTCTCACCATCAGTTCCGCGCTGATCGTTTCCGGGCTTTTTGCGCAAACGCAAGACAGCTATGACTATGGATCTGAATTCACCTGGGGTATCAACAAGAACACATCAGGGGGCCTAATTGGAGGATTTGTTTTTAAGAAGGCCAGAAAACTTAAGAATGAAAGGGTGCTTGAAACCTATGGGTTAGAAATAGTGAATGTCAAGCATCCGCAGGAAGTTAGACGAAATTCAGTTCAAACGGGAAATCTTTTCATTTACGGTAAATCGAATTATCTCTATGCTCTTCGCCTCCAATATGGGCGTGACATCATACTTTTCAAAAAAGCGCCTCAGCAGGGCGTAGAAATAAAGGGTGTATTTGCAATTGGCCCTACCATTGGGGTGGTTGCGCCCTATTATGTGGAATATTTTCCTGAAGGAGGAGGTGGATTTACCGTTCGTGCGCAGTACAATCCCAGCATCAATATTGATTATATCGCCGGCACGGGACGGCTTTTTGAAGGGTTGGGAAAATCAAAGATAACGCCAGGTGCAAACCTGAAAGCTGCGCTGAATTTCGAATTGGGGACGCTAAAGAGCCAAGTTACCGGTTTTGAGGCTGGATTCTTACTTGACGCCTACGTCAAAGGCATTGAATTAATGCCTTCAGCGAAAAATTATTCCGTGTTCCCAACTCTTTTCATTACACTATTTTACGGAAGCAGAAAATAACATCAATAAATTTCATTTTTAGATTGTGACCTTTTTCTATATTTGACATTCTAATGCCAAAATAAGTTACTATGGAACCGAAGAAGACAGAAAAAGCCGACCTGGGGAATAAATCGTTCTTGTTTTTCAGCATCGGGCTGACTATCAGTTTGTTACTGGCGATAACCGCCTTCACATATCGCGTGTACGATGATACGTCCTCTAAGGATTTGAGGTCAAACGTATCGAGTAACGATGAAATTTTAGAGGTGCCGCCGACGGAGCAACTTCCCCCGCCTCCCCCAAAAATTCAGCAGCCGCAAATCATCGAAGTTCCTGACGAGAAAGAGATTGAGGAAGAAATTGAAATAAACATGGACACTGAGGTGACTGAACAGACGAAAGTTGAAGAAATCAAGATTCAGCCCCAGGAAGAGGAAAAGGAAGATCCAAATCAAATATTTCTTGTTGTTGAAGAGACCGCTTTACCAGTTGGAGGGTACCCTGCCTTCTACGAATACATTGCGAAGAAACTAAAATACCCGGCCCAAGCCCGCAGGATGGCTGTTGAAGGTAAGGTGTTTGTGGAATTCGTCATTGAAAGGGATGGCAGAATAACCGATGTCAAAGCGATCAAAGGTATCGGTGCTGGTTGTGACGAAGAGGCTGTACGGGTATTGGAGAGCGCTCCCAAATGGAAGCCTGGTAAGCAACGAGGTAAGCCGGTAAGGCAGCGAATGGTACTTCCCATTGCATTTAAATTAGGATGATCCAATAAATCCAGACTCAGACTTAACCCGGCTCGTTCCGGGTTTTTTATTTTAGCATAAATCCCAGAATCAACCCCGCAAGAATAATGAATGGTGTGGGGATCTTCGTGAAAGCAAGCAAGCAAAACGTTATGGCTGTTGTCACGAAATTTAACACTGTATTTTCTAGCGGTTGAAACAGAATAATTGCAGACGCAAAAACCAACCCTGCGCTTGCCGCTGTAATACCCTCAAGTGACGCCCGCACCGCCCTATATTTTTTCAGTGTACTCCAAAATCGAATGACAAAAAATATAAGGAATGTACCAGGTAGAAAAATTCCCAATGCAGACATTGCCGCCCCCAGGATAACACCTGCCATCCCGTAATCGCGCGATGACAATGCACCGATGTAAGCGGCAAAAGCGAATACTGGTCCCGGAAGCGCTTGCGCAAAAGCGTAACCGGAAAGAAACTCATTGTGTGAAATAGGGTGGTGATATGGTTTCGGACTATATTTTCGTTTCAGCTTCGTTTTGAATTCTGCAGCTCTGCTTCCAGCCTTGTCGTCACTTTCATCTACCACGAATTCAGTATACAACAACGGTGCTAATACCTGCCCTCCACCAAATACGAGACTACCGCTTCGATAAAAATTTTCAAATAGCTTCACGGGCAACGCCTTCGTAACGCCTCCAAGTACGGCCGCGAAAACAAGCACACCTACCCACAACAGAAAATTTGACCATGAGATCACAAGTCTTTTTCGGGCCCTGTCCTTTGGCTGTTTCTTGTATTTCAGCGCTGTCACCAGACCGGCAATGAGCAGAATTATCGGAAATACAAACGGTGTTTGAATATAGTAGGATACAACTGCAGCCATAATCATCAATGCAATCCCAGTCTTGGATGAAACTGTTTTCAAGCTAATCGCATATGCACCGTAGCTTACAAAACCAACTGCGATTGGTTGTATGAATCGCGTAAACTCCAGCGACAAATTCTTAGTCTGAATACTCGACATTATCATTGCCGCAGTGGTCATCAAAACAACCGCAGGTGTTACCCACACAAGGAGGGTAAGGTATG
Source organism: uncultured Bacteroidota bacterium (assembly GCA_963714945.1). Classification (GTDB taxonomy): domain Bacteria; phylum Bacteroidota; class Bacteroidia; order Cytophagales; family Cyclobacteriaceae; genus Chryseolinea. The sequence goes on from CAVQQL010000012.1 coordinate 42,356, forward strand.
CAAGATTAGGTCCGCCAATCTTAAAACCTACCGCGGTAAGCGTCTGGGTTGATGCCGGGCCCGGCAAAATCTGGCACAACGAATTCAACTCCATTAATTCCTCGGCAGATAAATATTTCCTTTTATCTACCAGCACCTTGTGAAAGTGCGCCAGGTGAGCTTGAGGACCACCGAAAGTGGTTAGTGCAAGCGTCAATATGTCGCGCAGAAAAATATAATATCGAATTTTCTTAATCACGATGAGTCGTTAAGGCACAATAGAAATCATCATTTCTTCAACCCGATTTCACGGAGTCTTTCATCAAGAAATTCTCCAGCCGTTATATATTCCCAATGTTTCGGGTTCTCGATATCAATACAATTATCTAAAGCTGCCAGGCTCATTTCAGCGCGTGGGTGCATAAAAAAGGGAATGGAGTAACGGGGTACGTGCATCAAATTCCGAGGAGGATTAACTACCCGGTGTATCGTTGACTTAAGTTTTTTGTTGGTGAGCCGTTCCAGCATGTCGCCAACATTAACTACCAATTGATGTGGCAAAACCGTGATTGGAATCCATCGTCCATCCCTGCTCAGGACCTCCAGCCCGTCAGCACTTGCCCCCATGAGCAGTGTGATAAGATTTATATCACCATGTTCCGCAGCGCGAACAGCATCAGCAGGCACATCACCAGGATTCTCAATGGAGAAATAATGAATAGGTCTTAGGATACTGTTTCCATTCTTAATCTTCTCATCAAAGTAATCTTCAGGAAGTCCTAGGTAAATGGCTATTGCACGCAGCATTTTCAGCCCCCGTCTTCTCCAGGGCCTTATAAACGTCAATTGCCGCAGCCTTGAATTCAGGCACTTCTTCTGGCCACACATTCGCAGGATATCCCTCCTTGTGCAATTCTGCAGCAGTAAGTTCCTGGCCTACATGATAGAATTCTTTCAGATCCCCCGTATTTTTTCCTTTTGCGTGTTCCTTACCTTTGCCGGTATGGCCACGCTGATTTGCAATGTCTGTACGCTCATATTTTAGCTTCACCTCATCACCCAGGGCAAAATACCGTTTAATGCAAGCGTAGATACGATCCTGCATTGCTTTTGTAAGAAAATGATTCTCGATTGCAACAAAACCAATATGCGCATACGCATCACCAAGATCGGCTACGAATTTGTCCTTTCTCAATTGATCCCCTGCACAAAAATCAGCCAGATCAAGGCAGCGGATTTCGTTGTATAATATTTCTTTCATCGGTATGAAGACGATATGATTGCCTCTCGCCAGCTAAATATAGGTAAATCTTTTGCAGACTAAGCCGGGCCAACTTTCGATAATTTCCAGCATATTGTTTATCAGGAAAAACCAACCAGTGCCATAGTAGCAATGTCAATAGACCGATTATTCTGTTGCCGGAACCAATCCAAAGCGGCCGAATCAAGAAAAGCTCTCCGCCATCCAGTATTCGCTAATCCCTTTTTGCACAACGAGTATTCGTGATCTGTGATAAAGTCCTTACCATATTCACAACAGCTAATGATGCAAATAAGAATACTTTTCTATATTGTTTTCAGCCCAATACTTCCCGTAGATATCTGGACAGATCTCCATTCTCCCAAAGCGTCCATATGATCGCCGTAAAATTTTAGTATTAAATCAAGAATATCCCTGCGCTGTGAATTGGTTATCTGTAGTGAATCTGCAAAGTCTGATTTTATAAGTTGACCAAGCAACTGTTCTTCTTGATCATCGGCTACCCTTACGCCCATTACCTCGCTCAGATTGTGGACGCCAAAGCCTAGCAATCGACTTAACTTTAAAAGAAATATCAAATGAAAATTTTCAATGTTGACTGTGATACTGTCAAGGGTAATTAAAGCGTCTATCATGAAGTTGCAGATTTCTGCCGCGTGACTTTCCTCTTTTATGGTCTTGTTAATAACTTCATTAATGAAAATAGCGCTTGCGGATTTCTTTATATCCAATGAAATGGACTGGAAGGGGTGCAAACATTTTACCTCTTTAATTCTGTTAATATTGGCGTTTTCACGGTGGTAAACAACAAGATCTAGTAATGTCAGGGGCTGGTATAAGGCTATCTTGTTGCGGCCCGATTTACTTCTTACGCCATTTATGATATAGCTCTGTAGCCCAAAGATCTCGGTAAATATATTTACGATGATCGATGTTTCTCCGTATTTCGTAAATCGAAAAACAATTCCCCGGGTCTTGTGCAACATAGACGGAAAGGTACGGTTTAAAAAAAGGAAGTGCGCGGGTACGAAAAAGACTGCTAACCGGTTCATCCCAGCGATTACATTCTATACGACCGGTGTTTACGCCCCTGTTGCGTAACAGCCGATACAACATATGCGAGCTGAAGCAACCAATCTATTGTACTGCCGGCATTGCCAATCAGCCTATCTCATTTGTTTCGCCCCTTCATACCCTCGAAAAATGCTTTCCTGCTGCGTGCTTCATACGCCTCCTTTTCTCCCAGCATTACCTGACCATCGTCGTTCTTCAATCGAAAAGAAAAAGAAGCCAGTTCACCTGTTTGCATGCAGATTGCGTGGACTTTAGTTACAAACTCAGCAACGGCAAGTAAGTTTGGCATGGGACCAAAAGGTTTCCCCTCATAGTCCATATCCAGTCCAGCAACAATTATTCTTTTGCCACTGTTAGCCAGCGTATTGCAAACCTGCACAATACCAGGATCAAAAAATTGGGCCTCATCGAGTCCTACTACGTCGCAGTCACCGGCAAGCAATAGTATATCATTTGCAAAATTCACGGGTGTAGAACGTATGACATTTTCATCGTGGGAAACAATGGCTGAATGGTGGTAGCGCGTATCTGAGACCGGCTTGAATATTTCAACCTTCTGCTTTGCTATAATTGCACGATTAAGTCTCCGGATAAGTTCCTCTGTTTTGCCCGAAAACATGCAGCCACAAATTACCTCAATCCATCCCGCACGCCCTGGGGCATATTTCCCGCTAAGATTTGGCTCAATGAACATAGTGCTAAATTTAACCGTTAGGCATGAGATCTCAGATACGCGAGTCGTTTAAAAGAATCGAGAAGTAAAATTAGCCGCTACGAGGGATAGGACAACGCCAAGCACTAGTATCAACTTTCCCTCCCGCAGCCGGTGAACTGCTCGCCATACTTCCCTGACGGTCATGAGGATACTTTTCAACGGAACCCGACCTATTCCATTCATGGGCTTACTTTTGCAAATTGCTGCGGCCGCCGGGCCGGGCGGGATGTTTTCTGCCGATTGGGGCATACGACCTTAGTTTAATAGATTTTCATACTGAGTTTTACGTTTATTTCGTTACTGAATAGTGACGACAACGAAAATTAAACATGGAATTGGGTGTCGCTAGCCCAAGGCAGGTTAATGCGCTAGGGACATTATTGAATATCCATTAACTTTATAACGAATATTATAGCCACTCATTTGAAAATAGCCGCATGGACGAAAAGATAAGTCTGGAAGCGATCGCCCGATATGGCGATGCTTATGCCGACAAAGTGTTGAAAGAATTTTTTTCTTCAAAAGATAAGATCACAGGTTCGGAAATTTTATCACTGTGTAATATACCCCAGGTGAATTTTTTCATCATCCACGAACTCTTCAAAACCTGGAAAGAAGAAACAAGGAAGCTTAAGAGTTCCTACTTTAACTACGAAACTCCGGATGTTCAGGAAGCTTTGGAAAATCTGATGAGCGTACTATCGCAAAACATTGCGATTGATAAGATCCATTTTGACCCACTATTAAAAAGGGCCGTAAGCCAAACCTTGCTCGTAGTCTTTGATCCGTATGACTTCTTTTCAATGATCATCACAGGGCTGCAAAACAGACTTGAGGTTGCTTCTTTTAAAGAAGAACTTAAATACCTGAAAGTGAACAAGGCACCGCTTGAAAAGATGCTCCAAAAATTGGAGGAGAAAGGTGTCAAGGAAATTTCCGGCAACGAGGCATTTTCAATACTCGATCAAATATTGGAAGAGGTTAGTTTTAACCCTGAAGACGTAGAAGATTATCTTGATAAATTTTCCGCCGTTATGCCTCTTGACGCGACCAAGTTTTACGTTGCAAAGTCAAATCCTGCTGACCCCCAATCAGCCACTCGCGATAGCGCAGAGGGTCAAAAGGCGGAAGGGCCTCCAAGGACCGAAGTCAGCCCCCCTAATCCGCCGAAACAGGCGGTAAAAGCCACGGCCAACGTCAACGACACATTAACAAAGCAGAATCGGCCCAGTTTGGCGGAGAACTTTCAAAAGATTGCAAAGATCAAGGAGAGCCTCACGATTAATCAGAAGTTTATGTTTACGAAGGTTCTTTTTCACGGCGATTTCGAGTTGTTCAGCCAAACGATCGATCATATCGATAGGCAGGAAAATATCAAAACTGCTCTTCTCTATATTGAAAACGAGCATGCTGGTGGATGGGACCACGACAGCGAAGAATTCCATGAATTTATGGAGCTCGTGGAAAAGCGATTTGTATAGGGTTTGCTAGATACGCTGCAATACCTGCATGCGATGCACATCAAGCTTCAAGAGGATAAATAGCAGGATAGTAAAACCCCATAATCCGGAACCACCATAACTAAAGAATGGAAGTGGTATCCCAATTACGGGAAAGAGTCCGATTGTCATTCCAATATTCACCGCAAAGTGGAAAAAGAAAATACAAGCAACGGAATATCCGTAGACCCGTGCAAATCTATTCTTCTGTCGTTCAGCTAAGAATACGATCCGTAATAGTAGCCCCACAAAAAGCGTCATGACGAGTAAGCTACCAACCCATCCATGCTCTTCACCGATAGTACAAAAGATAAAGTCGGTGCTTTGCTCCGGCACGAAATTGAATTTTGTTTGCGTCCCATCCAAAAAGCCTTTCCCAAGAAACCCGCCACTTCCGATAGCTATTTTTGATTGTGTCACATTCCACCCAAAACCCAAGGGATCAGCATCGGGGTTGATTAACGCTTTGATTCGATTTTGCTGATGCGGCTTCAGCACATCCGTTATGATGTAATCAACGCTCACAATTATTCCGCAAATCGCAATAGCGCCAGCCGTCAGCAAGGCTATTCGCTTAATTTTCTTCTTGCCCATTAAAACTGCAATTACCAAAATCATCCCTACCGCCGTGAAGAGATAATATTGGTTAACCATTAACGTAAGCACAAAAATTATGGCGGCAATTATTCCGGCGATAATTAGAAAAGGTGACATTCCTTCGCGAAAAAAGACGACTGTAAAAGCCGTAAAAACTAATGCCGTACCTGTATCCTTCTGTAGCAGAATCAAAACCATGGGGGCACCAATCAAAACAAAAAGAGTAGCCTGGTTACGGATTTGATCCATGCGAAAACCCACTGATCCGATGTATTTCCCAACAGCTAACGCAGTCGCGAACTTGGCAAACTCGGATGGCTGCACGCCAAACGATCCAATACCCAACCAGGCTTTATTCCCGCCCACCTCTTTGCCGATAATTGGTACGAGCAATAGCAGAAACAAAACAAGCCCATAAATGATGTATGCAAATGTTTCATAAAATCGCATATCAATAATTAAGATCGCCATTATGATAACGAAGGCACCTGCAATGAACAAGAGTTGCCTGCCAGAGTTAATCGTCAAGCTAAAGATCGAGATGTCACTTTCGCGGTCGTAGGTAACCGCATAAATGTTTAATAAGCCAAAAAAGACAATGGCGATGTACAGGGCAACTGTGACCCAATCCATTTTATCTGATATGATTCCTTCTCTACTCATATTTATTTCATCCGCGACGGATTATTCCCAGGTCTGCAGACAGGAAAGCGCAAAATCAATTTAGAAATTTTCCACGCAAGACATACTCCTCGATCTGTGGCCGCTTTGTCGCACCATACATATACTTTTCTATCATCAGGCTGGCAATGGAAGCGGCCGCGCGCGCACCCTGACCAGAAAACTCGACATATACGGATACGGCAATTTTCGGTTTGTCCTTTGGCGCAAATGCGATAAATACGGAATGATCGGGTCTTGGTTCATTTTGTACTGATCCAGTTTTTCCACACACGACAATATCCTTCAATTTTGCCCTGTATTGACCTGTTCCCTCCTCCACGACCTTCTGCATGGCATCGGCTGCCACTTTGAAATAGGAAGAGTCGATCGTGGTATGGTGTTTTTCCAGGAATTGCGGCAAGGGTTTGCCGGATGTACCTATTGATTTCACCAAATGCGGCGTGATATAATAGCCTTTGTTAGCAATTGTGGCGGCAAAGTTGGCCATCTGCAGGGGGACCACGAGGTTCTCGCCCTCTCCGATGGCAATGGAGTAGATGTTCGAGAACTTCCACGGCCTTCCTCCATAGGCTCGATCGTAGTATGCCGGATCAGGAACTAGCCCTCCTTTCTCATTCGGCAAATCTATCCCCAGCCGTGCGCCGAATCCAAAACTGCTCATGTGTTTACTCCACTCAGCAAGCCCTGCTCGGGTGTCATCATATGGATTGGTCGAAGTACCCTGGTTAAGCATGCGCCGCAAGACACCGTGAAAGTAGGGGTTACAGGAGTGGGTTATTGCGCCGCGCAGGTCTTCGTTGAAATGTGGGCCGTGACAGTCGATAATAGAGCGATCACACCGTATGCGCGTTTGTTCGGTAATCACACCTTCTTGAAGCGCCACCATCGCCTGTGCAATCTTAAAAATAGAACCCGGGCGATACTGGGCCATGAGGGGACGATTGAAAAGGGGCTTGTTCGTGTCGTTGCTGATCAACACAAAGTTCGAGCTATAATGTCTCCCTGTCAGTAGTGTAGGATCATAAGATGGACCAGAAATCATTGCGAGGATTTCACCAGTGGACGGTTCGATCGCAATGATGCTCCCGGCCTTTCCCTTCAGCAAGTACTCACCGTATGACTGCAGATCAAGGTCTATTGTGCTCATGATATCTTGGCCCGGAATAGAAAGCGTATCAATGTCTCCATTTCTAAATGCGCCCTTCTCTACGCCGTCTACGTTTCGGTATTTGAACCGAACGCCTCGCTGTCCGCGCAGGTATTCCTCATAGTATGCCTCTAGTCCACTTTGACCGATGTAATCGCCTTGTTTATAAATTCCTGTCTTGTCTTGCGCTAGTTTGTCCTTCGAAATCTCGCTGACGTATCCAATTGCGTTGGCAGCCGCATGCTCTCTATACGCACGGGTTGTTCTCGCCTGAATGTAAAAACCCTGAAACTCATCAATGTTGTCCTGGATTTTCGCGAAGTCCAGCATGGAAAGTTGGGTAAGAAAAATTGTTGGCTTGACTGGGGAGTACTCTCTTTTCGCCTTCAGTTCTTTAAACTTTACCCTCAATTCGACCGGGGTCATTGCAAAAACCTCGCAAAATTTCGCAGAGTCAAACTCTTTTACCTCTTTATGGATTATCAGCAGATCAAACTCAGGTGTATTATACACTATCAACTTCCCGTTTCGATCCTTAATTAGCCCACGAACAGGGTAATCAACTTCACGAAGAATGGCATTGCTATCCGCAAGTTGCGCGTATCGATCATCCACTACCTGGATAAAGAATAACTTTACCAGGAAAATAACACCTACCAGAACAAATGTTATTTGTATTATCTCTTTCCTTCCTTCGTTCATTTCCTCGTTATTACCATGTCAGCTTCGCTTATCCAAAGCCAACGTTATCCCAGATAGGCGCATAGACCATGAAAAAAGATTCTTCGGCATCATTCCAAAATTAGCGGCTTCGTACAGGGAACAAAAATTGAGCTATCAAAATTACTAACAATGTAAACAAAGTGCTTGTAATAATCTTCCAAAGTGTGAACCAGAACAGTGTGAACGCGCCAACTTCGACAAAAAACAGAACACTATGGTGAATCAGCACCAAAGGCGCCGCGTAAACTACAAACCATTGAAGACCGTTGAGGCTTAATGACGGGGTATCGGTGCTGTTGTAGCCGCCTTGTGGTGTAAGGCTGTTGAGCCAGTAATTTCTGAGGTACATGATTAATACACACGAGAATGCGTGAAGCCCAAGGCTATCGTAAAACAGATCCACCGCGAAACCCATCACAAAGCCAATGCCCATGAGTGCAAGCGGGCTGGTCTCTACCGGTAGTACGAGCAAATAAGCAACGTATAGAAAACAAAATGCAGTGTGAAACAGGACGATATTTTGCAGAATCAAAACTTGATAAAGCAAGTAAATGAAAAAGGAAACAATTTGTAAAATACCTACCCTGCTCATCGTTCTAGTTCAAGAATGACCTGTTCTAATGAATCTTGTTCCGCCTGTCGGTAGTTTTTCACCACCGTAACAAAAGAAAGCTTTCTGAAATCCTGGCTCAGTTTCACCTTCAAATCATAAAAAAGTGCTTCGTCACTAAGTTTTATATCGTCGATAATGCCGATCAAAATGCCGTCAGGAAAGACGGCATTATAACCTGACGTAACCACCGAATCACCCACTAAAGGAACTACGTGACGCGGTATATACTTAAAGTCCACCAGGCTGGGATCGCTACCGTCCCATTGAATCGTCCCAAAATTTTCTGTTCGCTTCAGCACAGCAGATACCATCACGTCGACATGCAAAATGGAAGTGACCACGCCATAGTGCCTCGAAACAAGCTTTATTTTACCCACGACACCTTGTGCGCTTATAACAGCCATTCCAGGCTCAATCCCAGCGTCTTTTCCTTTATCTATAGTAATAAAATTCTTAACAAAGTCAACATGGTTGTTGACCACTTTCGCACTTGTAAATTCATATTTTTTTGCAAGGGCAGAATCGCTGATCATCGTGGTCATTTCAGGGTATACTGCTCGCCTTTGTTCTTCGAGTTCTTCTCTTAACAAGGTGTTTTCCACTGCCAACATTTGATTGACTTCCTTCAACTCAAAATAATCACGGACACTTCGTGAAAAGCTGTTGATGACGGCGATGGCACTGCTGGAAGAATTCAGAAATTTTGTACCCTGATAAGCATTGTTTTGAACAATGAGCCACGCACAAAAGAACTCAAGTACTAAAAAGGTAAAGAAAGCCCGGTTTTGATAAACGAAAATAAGCAGCCGCTCCATGGCTTATGTCATCAGTACGGCACGGAATTGTTGAATATTCTTCAGCGTCTGGCCTGTCCCACGCACCACGGCGCGCAGTGGATCATCGGCAACGTGGATCGGTAATTTTGTCTTCAATGCAAGACGCTTGTCAAGTCCCCGCAACAAGGCTCCTCCGCCGGTAAGATAAATTCCGCGTTCATAGATGTCGGCAGACAACTCTGGTGGTGACGTTTCCAGCGCCTTGAGCACCGCTTCCTCAAGTTTGGAAACAGACTTGTCAAGCGCAAAGGCAATTTCCGAGTATGAGATCTTAATCGTCTTCGGTATGCCGGTCATCAAATCGCGCCCCCGTATTTCATAATCAGTGGGACCGTCGTCCAATTCAGTCAACGCCGAGCCAACTTCTATTTTTACCCTCTCAGCAGATCGCTCCCCAATCAACAAGTTGTGCTGGCGTCTCATATAATCAAGAATATCGCGGTTGAAAGTATCGCCTGCAACCCGAATTGATTGATCACACACAATACCCGACAAAGCAATTACGGCGATATCGGTTGTTCCTCCCCCTATGTCAACAATCATGTTGCCGATAGGTTGCTCAATATCAATGCCTGTACCGATCGCGGCTGCAATCGGTTCATAAATCATATAGACTTCCTTAGCGCCCGCATGTTCTGCCGAATCGCGAACCGCCCGTTTCTCCACTTCCGTTATCCCCGATGGTATGCAAATAACCATCCGGTAGGAGGGTGGGAAAAGACGCTTACCGGTATCAATCATCTTGATCAAGCCACGGATCATCATCTCGGCAGCCTGGAAATCGGCTATGACACCCTCTTTAAGTGGTCGTATGGTTTTAATATGGTCATGCGTTTTTTCATGCATCTGCATCGCCTCTCGACCAATAGCCAGTACTTTGTTGTTCACTTTATCAATGGCGATGATGGAAGGCTCATCGACTACGATTTTGTCTTTGTAAATGATTAAGGTATTTGCCGTTCCAAGGTCAATAGCAATGTCGCTAGTGAAGAAGTCAAAAAATGCCATGTATCTGTGGTGCCTAAGAGTTTATGAGTCGATGCTTAATACGAACTTGTAATGGGCCGCAAAATCGCATTTAATTTACTAAAATAAAGACTAACGCTTCAAAAATGTTAGTTTTTTACCGGCTTAGAAAGTTTTTTGGCGCTTTGATTATGATCTCAAAGATTATTCACGTCATCCCGTTCCAAAAAGCACCTCTTTAATTGGGAGCAATTAGTGCTTAAAATGACGTATACCGGTGAACACCATGGCCATATCATGTTGATCGCAAAAATCTATTGAGTCTTGGTCCTTTACAGAACCACCCGGTTGAACAACCGACCGGATTCCGTATTGGCTGGCTATTTCCACACAATCCGGAAAAGGGAAGAACGCATCTGATGCCATCACGGCGTCCTGCAGCACAAAGCCAAAAGTGGTAGCCTTCTTAATGGCCTGCTGCAGCGCATCAACGCGCGAGGTTTGGCCAACGCCACTCGCCAGCAATTGACCATCGACGGCCAACACTATTGTGTTGGATTTTGTGTGTTTGCAAATCTTACTCGCAAAAAGCAAAGCACTCACTTCTTCTGGCGATGGCGCACGTCTGGTCACCACTTTTAGATTATCCTCCGAATCTGTTTCCAGGTCCATGTCCTGCTCAATTATTCCGTTCAAGATGCTTTTGCATTGCTTTTTTTCGTTCAGTCGCTTCTTTCGCACCAGGATCATCCTGTTCTTCTTTGACTTCAAAAGCGCGAGTGCTTCTTCGTCGTAGCCGGGGGCAATAATAATTTCGAAAAAGAGTTTATTTATTTCTGCCGCAGCGTCAAGATCAACGTTCTTATTCGTGGCCAGCACACCACCAAAGGCGGAGATTGTATCAGCCTGAAAGGCCTTGAGATATGCGTCTTTAACCGTCGAAGCAGTGGCGACTCCACAAGCATTGGTGTGCTTGATGATCACGAAAGCCGTCTCTGATGCGAACTCCTGAACGAGGTTAAGCGCGGCGTCCACATCTACCAAATTGTTATACGACAGCTCTTTGCCATTACGTTGTTCAAATAGGTCATCTAGATCGCCAAAGTACATCCCTTGCTGGTGCGGGTTCTCGCCATAGCGGAGTATCCTTCCATGCTGAATACTCTTTTTGAAACTTGGCACAACAAAGTCCCGGTTGAAATAATTAAAAATGGCCGTGTCATAGTGAGAAGTAACGTCAAATGCCATGGCTGCAAATTTCTTTCTGTCAGCGATATCAGAATTCCCATTCTTTGATTGCAGCAATGCCAGTAGATCGGCATACTGATCGCGGGAAGAGACAGTCAAGACATCGTTGAAATTCTTAGCAGCTCCACGGATAAGCGATATACCCCCGATATCAATTTTTTCAATGATATCTTCTTCCGTTCCACCTTTCTCGACCGTTTCTTCAAATGGATAGAGATCCACGATAACCAAATCAATTGCATCAATACCAAACTCCTTCGCCTGGCTAACATCACTTGCATCTGCTCGCCTAAATAGAATTCCGCCAAAGATCGATGGGTGCAGCGTCTTCACACGTCCGCCGAAAATTGATGGAAATCCTGTCAGCTTTTCAACGGGTATCACCTGGTATCCAAGTTTCTCGATGTAGTCCTGCGTACCTCCGGTAGAAACGAATTCTACACCATGCTTTGCCAGCAGATTTAGTATCGGTTCCAGGTTATCTTTATAAAAGACAGAGATTAAGGCACGTGCGATTTTGATTTGGGACATTTGGTATTGCGTTGATTGGAGAAAGGGCTCTGGTATGTTAAGGGAAACCACGGCTCGGCTGTCTTAGCACTCACGCCGCTAACTCACCCCAGAGATGAAATCAGACTCCTCGATATTCTTCAAACTCTATGGTGAAATCATCAGCATCGAGGTATGCTGGAAACCGGTCTCGGAATGAATGCAGTGCGTTAGCGCTTAACTCAAGCGTACGGATTGCTTCCACATCCTCGTTGCTAAAGATCGCCTCACCCTTTGGGCTAATAACCGCCGAGTGACCATTATATTCGACACCATTGCCATCTTGACCGACACGGTTTACACCCACGATGTAACTCAGGTTTTCAATCGCCCTGGCCTTAAGTAACGTATTCCACGCCTCAATTCGCGTTGTTGGCCAATTCGCAATGTAAACAGCGACATCATAGAAAGGTCTTTTCGAGGTAGGGTCCCAGCGATTCCGACTCCAAACAGGAAAACGCAAATCATAACAAATCAATGGGCAGATCCGCCATCCCTTCCAGGTAGCGATCAAAAGACTTTCGCCGGCAGCGTAGGTCTTGTGTTCATTGGCCAGCCGAAAAAGATGGCGCTTATCATAGGTCTTAATAACTCCTCCAGGTTCCATCCACAGCAAGCGATTATAATAGCGGTCGTGAACCGTGACAATATAGCTTCCCAATATGAGCGCGCCGGTTTGATCAGCCATTTGCTTCATCCATTTGAACGTGCGCATATTCATATGCTCCGCCATTTTGGGCGCAGCCATCGTAAAGCCTGTGGTGAACATTTCGGGAAGCACAATCACATCAGTGGAACCACTAATTTGCCAGATTTTCTCCTCAAACATGGATAAATTAGCTTCAACGTCCTCCCAATGAAGTTCTGACTGAATCAATGTGAATTTCAAATCCTGCATAAGGCCCAAGGGTTTTGCCGCAAAGAAACGTAATGGAACGCAATTTCTCTAACTAAAAATAGAGTAATAAAACAGAATGTGATCTACAGGGTTCTGAGTATCGCACAGGCCTTTTCAAGTGTTTCTTCTTTTTTTGCGAAGCAAAACCGAAGCACCCTGTTGTCCGTGTTGTCCTGGTAAAAAACAGAAATTGGAATTGAAGCGACTCTAAATTTCATCGTTAACTCCTCTGACATCTCCACTGCTGTTTTAGTGGAAATATTCTTGTACGACAGCAGCTGAAAATACGATCCATGGCAAGCCATAGGTTCAAATGATGACCCTTTTATCTGTTCCAGAAAGAAATCCCGTTTCTGCTGATAAAAGCTTCCTAGACTTAGATAGTGCGCCGGGTTCTTTAAGTATTCAGCCAACGCCAACTGTACCGGCGTATTCACGCTAAAAGTTACGAACTGGTGGGCCTTGCGGACTTCAGAGGCCAAATACGCTGGAGCAGCCAAATATCCCACTTTCCAGCCTGTCGCATGAAAAGTCTTGCCAAATGAAAAGACTGCAAGACTTCGCTCCGCCAAGGCAGGATAGCGCAACACACTTTGATGCTCGATATTATCAAAGATCAGACGCTCATAAACCTCATCGCTGAGCACCAGCAAATTATTTTCCAGCACAATTCTTTCAAGTTCCTGAAGATCGTTTTCAAGTAGAACAGCACCACTGGGATTGTGCGGCGAATTGATGATGATCATCTTTGTCCTGGTACTTATTTGTGACCGGACTTTCTCCCAGGGGATTGAAAAATCCGTATCGTTCAGATTGATGTGCCGCGGAATTCCGCCATTAAGACGGACGACTGGATTGTAAGAATCATAGGCAGGATCAAAAATAATGACTTCATCTCCTGGAGAAATCAATGCTGCAATAATAGAATAGGTTGCCTCAGTCGCGCCTGCTGTTATGATGATTTCTGTCTCCGGATCCATCGTCCTTCCGAACGATTTTTTGATCACACCAGCAATTGCATTTCGCAATTCTGGTGTCCCCGGCATTGGCGCATATTGATTATTTCCTTCGAGCATGTATTTATGGACCAGCCTGATGATCTCTTCATCAATCATGAAATCCGGAAAGCCCTGTGAAAGGTTTATAGCACCATAATCAAGTGCCATCTTTGACATAACCGTAAAAATAGAAGTGCCCACATCTGGCAGCTTGGATTGAATCTTCATGCGTTGAAATGTTAGCCGTAACACAACGGCAATTGGGATTAATCTATTTTTTTAGTGGTGCCAATATCCTGTACTCGGTCTCCACTTTTCCCTTGGAAATATCTGCAAGCTTACTCTTTAGCAGTCTTTTCCGCAAAGGCGGAAGGTAGTCCACAAACATTTTACCTTCGATGTGATCATATTCATGTTGAATAATCCGTGCCTTCAGCCCATCGAATTCTTCCTCGCATAGATTCCAAAGCTCGTCAAAGTATCGCATTTTCAATCTTTCCATGCGCGCAATTTTTTCGCGAATGTTCGGTATACTCAGACATCCCTCCTCATACTCCCAGGGAGACCCCAATTCACCCATGATGACCGGATTGATGAATATTTTCTTGAAATCTGCCATGCCCGGCTCATCGTCAATTATTGTTCCATCAACCACAAACAGCCGAATCGACTTGCCGATTTGTGGGGCCGCAAGACCAATACCATTCGCATTGCGCATGGTTTCGTACATATCTGCAATCAGCTGCGCAAGGTCTTCCCCCTGATCAATTTCCTTTGCTCTTTGGCGGAGTACCGGATCCCCGTACATTATGATAGGATAAATCATTTAACAAAGATAATCGTTATCCATAATCCGCGCTTGCCCATCAAGTCAAATTATGCTGCCCTGTCGTCAAAGTTTTAAAGTACCCATGTAAGATTGAAGAATAATGGTGGCACTAATCTTATCCACATTTCCTTTTATCGCCCGATCTTTCTTCTTCATGCCACCCTCGATCATTGCACGCATGGCGATACTGCTCGTGAACCGCTCATCGGCAAGGTGAACAGCCTTTCCGGGGAAAGCTATTTTCAGCTTTTCCACAAACTGTCTCACAAGCGGCGCGCTTTCAGAATCTTCATTTAAAAGTGTCTTGGGCATTCCAACCACAAATTCGTCCACCACTTCATTGCTCACGTATTCGGCGAGGTATGCTAGTAAATCCGTGGTGAAAATCGTTTCCAATGGTGTGGCTATAATCCGCAATGGATCTGTGACCGCGATTCCTGTTCTTTTTTTTCCAAAGTCTATTGCCAGTATTCTACCCATTTTCTCACATGCCGTAATAACATTTCAGAACATCAATAGTTAAGCTTAGCATTCGCCACGGGGTGCTTGTTAATTTAATTTTGATTTTCCGAAAAGAGTGAGTTTTACTTTCTCTTCCAGCGCAAGTGACTTCGGAAACAAAATTTCATTCTCAATCCTGGCGTGCGCAACCAAACTCTTCTCGAAACCCCTGAGTTCATTATACAAGACTTTGACATGAAGCGGGGCACCAGTACTCAGTTCATAATTCCTGGTAATATTTCGAATTCCCGCCATTTCTTCATCGTGCACTTCGTGCTCCGCGGCAAATTCTTTGATTGAGTTCTTTTCAATCAAATAGTAAAGTTTAGTAGGAATATAGCTCCCCTTTGCTGCGGACTCAAGCTCGTGAATGTAGCTGAAGAGTGTGTCTTCTTCTTCATAAATATGTTCTATGAAGTCTTTCACAAACAGCGGAAATACAATTTTCAAGTCGCGCTCCACTGTCTGGTACTCCCCATCATCCGCCTTAAAACTTTCGACAAGGCGCACGATATAAGGTAGCTTGTGCTTAATGAATAAAAAGTGGGAATGCTTGAGATATTCGATAATAAGATCAATGGGGTACGATACCAATGGAAGGTCAGCCTCCCGCAAGTACGTTGGAGACTCCAACTCCCTGATCACGTGGTCGACTTTCAAACCTCTTTTCTTGCAGGCCTGGGTTAATGTAAGGGTCGAGTATTCATAAAACTGTATCCCAAAGTAGAACAGCACATAGGCATGGACATAATTCTGGTCCACCAACTCTGAAATGCGTGTGTCTTTTAGGGTCACTTTATCCATACAATCTGCAAATATAGATGAAAATCAACGTATCGCGAGGCCTTGCTGTCAGCGGCAACAGTTGGCACCAGCCCAATCGGCGCTATGATTTTTGGCCAGAAAACAGGTTGAAATTCTATATACCCATTTAGAATGAAACTATGTTATTCGCGTTTCGCGTTATTCAGTTTACTCTCCAACATTTGTTTTCGCACTTCGTTATAGATTTATTAATGTTGCGTACATGAGCGAATATAAAAATACGAAATATCAAATAAGGCTGCCCATTGTGCTCTGCTTAGGTCTCGCGGCCGGAGTTTTCGTGGGGGCAAGCCTTACCAGCACGAAAGGATCAGGAGAGGTGGGCAAGGACGTTCAAAAGTTTCGTGATGTGCTGACACAAATACAAAACGAATACGTTGACACGGTCGATACGGGCGTATTGGTGGATGATGCTATCAACCACATGTTAAATAAACTTGACCCACACTCTGCCTACATTCCGGCGGCGGATCGCCTTGCAGCCAATGAAGACCTGCGCGGCAATTTCGATGGTATTGGCGTTGAATTCAACATTTTTCGCGATACTATCGTGGTTGTATCTGCGCTAAGCGGAGGTCCATCTGAGGCGTTAGGCATTCAATCCGGCGACAAAATTATCAAGGTAGACGATAAGATTTTGGCGGGAATAGGTGTTACCTCGCATGATGTCATGAAGGCCCTAAAGGGGCCAAAGGGTACTGAAGTAAATGTTACCATCCTCCGCCACGCCGAAAAAATTGATTATAAAATTATCAGAGACAAGATTCCCCAATATTCCGTCGATGTCGCTTACATGGTTGATTCCGAAATTGGATACATTAAAGTGAATCGTTTTGCGGCGACGACCTTTGATGAATTCCACAAGTCGCTCAAGGACCTGAAGGAAAAGGGGATGAAAAAACTTGTGCTTGACCTGCAGGGTAATCCGGGCGGATACATGAATATGGCAATTGATATGGCCGATGATTTTCTTTCGTCCGGAAAAAAAATTGTCTTTACCAACGGCAAGGAGAAAAAATACAATTCCGATGCGGAATCGACCGCTCGCGGAGAATTTGAGGAAGGAGACTTGATTTTGTTGATGAATGAGGGCAGCGCCTCAGCTTCAGAGATCTTGGCCGGGTCTCTACAGGATAACGATCGGGCGCTCGTCGTTGGCAGGAGAAGTTTCGGAAAAGGGCTGGTGCAATCGCCGTTTGATCTTAGTGACGGCTCAGAGCTTCGGCTCACTATCTCTCGGTACTATACGCCAACAGGCAGATCAATTCAAAAGCCATATGAAGATGGCGATGAATATTCGCGCGACATCATAAGCCGATATAATCATGGAGAGTTCTTTCATGCAGACAGTATCCATTTTAATGATTCGCTGAAGTACATTACGCCAAATGGACGGGCTGTTTATGGCGGTGGGGGGATTATGCCAGACTATTTTGTGCCGTTGGACACGACCCTGAATAGTCATTATTTGAATGAACTTTATACGTCAACTTCTATTCAAGAATACACCTTCGGATATGCAGAAGCCCATAAAGGGCAACTTGAAAAACAGGGATTTGATCAGTACTTGAAGAGTTTCCTGGTTACAGACAAAATGCTGGCTGATCTCGTGGCAGTTGGTGAACGAAACAAAGTAAACCCGGATCGCATCGAACTCAATACAAAAAAGAAGCTATTCCAGGTTCATGTCAAGGCGCAAATCGCGCGCAAACTTTGGGGCAACGATGGCTTTTTTCCCGTGATTAATGATACGAATGAAATCTTTTTGCAGGCATTGAAACTCTTCGATCGTATGCCGGCAGAATTGGACCGCACCAGGTTGTGAAGCCTTTGCTCCGCAGAATCCGCCATGGCACCAAATCGTAACGAGATGATGACCGGATTTACGCTCCCGGGTTTCTTGTCTATCAAAGCTGCTCCGGATTGCTTAGATTTGGTATGCAATAGAAAACACCATGTATTACCATAGGCTTGGTACAATCCCCCCAAAACGTCACACGCAATTCCGCCAACCAAATGGAAATTTATATGCGGAAGAAGTTGTAAGCTCCGAAGGATTTTCTGGTATTTATTCTACCCTATACCATATTCATCCTCCTACCCGCGTCAAAGCAGTAAGAGACGCTTTGAAGTATGGTCCATCAAAGGCTGAAAAGTATGAACTGCGTCATACCCACCTCAATACTTCTGGTGTTACCGCCACAGGCACCGATTACTTAGGGGCACGAAAAGTTCTGCTCATGAACAACGATTGCGCTATTTCAATCTGCTCACCTACGCAACGCAAAATGGAATATTTCTATAAGAATGCCGAAGGTGATGAGGTGTTGTATATCCACGACGGAAAAGGAATATTGATTTCTCCCTTTGGCACTTTGAAGATAAAGCAGGGAGACTATATTGTAATCCCACGTACTGTAATTCACAAACTTGAATTTGAAGAGGGACCTTTGCGCTTATTAATTGTTGAATCCAAATCGCCCGTTGAGACGGTAAAAAGATATCGGAACCAACTTGGTCAGCTGTTGGAGCACTCCCCTTATTGCGAACGCGACATCCGACCGCCAGGTGACTTGATCACGGAAGATCGACGTGGCGAATTTCTGGTGCAGATAAAAAAACAAGGTTACCTCCATCAATACCTTTACGACTTTAGTCCACTGGACCTGGTGGGATGGGATGGTTTCTTGTGGCCCTACGCTTTTTCTATTCATGACTTTGAACCCATCACAGGAAGAATCCATCAGCCTCCTCCAATACATCAAACTTTTCAGGGACGTAATTTTGTAATCTGTTCGTTCGTCCCGAGACTGTTTGATTACCACCCGAAAGCGATTCCGGCACCTTATAATCACAGTAATATCGACAGTGATGAGGTCCTGTATTATGCGGAGGGAAATTTTATGAGCAGAAAGGGTATTGCACGAGGTTCCTTTACACTGCATCCAGGGGGCCTACCCCACGGCCCTCATCCCGGAACGGTTGAGAAAAGTATTGGTGCAAAAGAGACGCATGAGCTGGCGGTCATGATTGACACATTCAACCCGCTCCATCTCACGACAGATGCTTTAGAATTTCTGGACAAAAATTATCCAATGAGTTGGACGGATAATAGTGATCCGTTCAATGAAGTAAATGCTCCCTGACGGTTAGCAATGGGTTTTGCCTATTGGGTATCCAGATGCTGAATTTGATGCAGGAATGGCGATCTGCATTTGGTTTAAGTATCCTTTTCAATCCAGCTTTCGATGACTTTGGGGTACGAAGCATACTCCAGTCGATGCACCTTTTCTGCGATGTCCTCAGGTGAATCCGATTGATCAACGACACATTTAGTCTGAAAAAGTATCTCCCCCTCGTCGTATTTTTCGTTTACCAGGTGAATTGTGATGCCGGTTTCCTTCTCGCCTGACTGTTTTACGGACTCGTGTACCTTTTTCCCATACATTCCCTTTCCTCCAAAATTGGGTAAAAGCGCCGGATGAATATTAACAATTCTATTCGGAAAAGCACGTATGAGATAGTCAGGAATGAGCCATAAGAAACCAGCCAGCACAATGTGTGTTACCCGATTATCAGATAGCCAGCCTAAAACAACTCCGATTCCCCGAATTCATATTTATTGAAGACTTTTGAAGGTATCCCCCATTGCTGTGCGCGGGCTAACACTTTTGCATCAGGTTTATTGCAGAGCAAGCATACAACCTCAATGAAATGATGATCTTGAAAATATCGCAATATCTGCTCGGCATTAGTTCCTGCTCCGGAAGCAAAGATGGCTATTCGCGATTTTTTGTTCATGTCTCTATTGAATACCGACAAATGTGCTGAAGTTTCGCAAAGTTTGAAAGCAAGGAGGTCGTTGTTTAAACAAATGCCATGCTTATGATCCCGAGCAGCATGATTACTTTACAGAATGTGCTTAACCATGAGAAATCTCTTTTCATATCAGCACGGGCAAGGCGCTCAAAAAACCATAATAATGGCAGGAACAAAAAAATCAAGTAGTACCGAAAGGGCAGTGCTTCGATCAACAAATCCAGGCCCACCACCACAAGGAAGAATACTGACAGCAACAGGTAGATTACCATTTTGGTTTTTCTTATCCCCAAAACAATGGGAAGTGTTTTGCATCCAAAAGTGTTATCACCCCTGAGGTCTTCCATATCCTTAATAATTTCACGAACCAACGTCATAAAAAAAGCAAAGACGGCATAAATAATTACCAGCAAATTGTGGGTTCCGTACAGGACATCAACGACATAGATCGCGGAGCCCGTAAGCAACGCCACTGTAACGTTGCCGACAAAAGGAAGCCTTTTGAGAAAATTAGAGTACAACCAAAGCAAAAAAACAGACAGGAGGTTGATTGCTGCAATGGTCCAAGAAAGATAGAACCCGATAAGAATGCCGAGTGCTGACAGCAGCACATGAAACAGAATAGCGTATCGACGCGTAATACTCTTGCCAATGACTACCCTGCTGGGCTTGTTGATGTAGTCTATTTTCACATCATAGTAATCATTGATAATATACCCGGCCGCGGCAACACACACTGTAGCAGTCGACAAAAGAAATAACCTGAAATCGTAGATCGTGTACTTGCCAACCAAAAAGGCAGCCGTGAAATATTGCGCAAACCCAATGATGACCAGGTTTCCAAAACGGGTAAGCTTTAACAATGATTCAACGAAATTACTCGAAAATGAAAACAGCCTAGTCATCTTGGCGGCAAAATTAAGGAAGATGAGACTAGCAATTGTGTTGTTTTGCCATGAAGATTTCGAAAAAATAGTCTGCACGGAATTCACCACACAGACTATCCAAAACCAACCATATAGGCAAAGTATTAAATCGTGGCTGGTGCAGGTGCAATCTTGAGAATATATTCAGCCTTTTAACCCCACCCTATCGCGCACGCGTATTAATGATTCTTAGACAGCGGCAATAACGCGAGGTTTAACGAAGCCGCGCTTTTTTGTTTACAAGGAGAGAAGTAATAATCAGGGAAATGGCCCCCCCGGTAATCAGGATTGCGGTTTGCCAACCGTGGAAGATAAACGTGAAAGCGACAGCATCCGACTGCGGAATCCCGTAAAGGAAAACGAGGCCTTGGGGCACAAGGACGTGGTAGGAGCCTGTTCCTCCTGGAAGTGGCGCGGCCATTGCGATCGATCCGATAGCGAAGAGGCTAATTACCGCCCTGAACCCCAATTCACTGGTTGCCGGAAAAGCCTTTATAACAGCATAACTCATGACAAAATACAGCATCCAGATCAATACGGAATAGAGAATAAATACGCCTTTGTTCTCGAGTCTGAATACGGAAAGCAATCCACCTTTGAACCCGGTCCAGGCCTTCACCACGAAAGCGTTTATTTTCGCATTTTTCCTGATAAGCCAAAACAATACGCCAAAGACAATAAAAGCCGAAGCTGTAACATAAATCAACACACTAATCCTTGAATTGCCAGCGCTCGCATTTATGGCCAATGTATCGATAAAGGCAACCAATTTTTGAGACTCCAGCACAAAGGAGAATGCTATCAGGATCAGCAAACAAAAAACGTCAACAATTCGCTCTACGACTACAGTGCCAAAAGCTATTTCAACCGGAATCTTATCAAGTTTGTATAAGTTATAACATCGTGATACTTCACCGCCGCGTGGAATAACCAGGTTGACAAGATACCCGACCATTAGCGAAAGGAAGCTGTACTTCAACTTTGTTTTTTGTCCGACGGGTACTAAAAGCATTCGCCACCGTTCAGCGCGAATCAAATGGCTAAGTACTGACACCAATGCCATTAGCCCAAGCCACCATTTGTCAGCATCTTGCCAAGTTTGAACAAGGTAGTCCAGCTTGTTTTCTCCATCCACAGCCTTAAGTCCACGCAGTGAAAACCAAACGAGGCCGCCGGTTGCCGTAATAATGAAGAGATACTGAAGGAAAGACTTGGTCTGTGAAGACACGATTGCAGTGAATTAAGATTGGAAATCAAGGTAGCTTATTATCCGGAGTGGGGAAAATAATGGACGGCTTAAAAGCCTTAGCCTTTTCAATTTCTATCGATCCGTAAGAAATTATGATAACGACATCACCAACTTGTGCTTTACGTGCAGCAGGGCCGTTCAAACAGACCATGCCTGTCCCACGCTCGCCTTTGATAACATAAGTCTCAAGACGTTCTCCATTATTAATGTTTACGATGGTCACTTTTTCTCCTTCAACAAGATTTGCGGCGTCCAGCAGATCTTCATCGATGGTTATGCTTCCAACATAATGCAATTCCGCCTGCGTAATTTTTACGCGATGAATTTTAGACTTTAGGACTTCTATTCTCAAATTAATAAGTGTTTACCAATACCCTACATTCAACTGCGTTGCCAATCGAAAAGTTGCATAATTCTTTCCGAATACCACCGAGCAAACATTAATCCAAAAACATATTATCAATCAATCTCACTTCGCCGGCGTAACCGGCAATACACATAATTGGCATAACGCTGCTATCTAATCCTTCGAGGATACTCAAGTTTTTAGCGTTCGCTAACTCAAAATATTGAAGACTCATATCCGGTTTGCCATTGACCATTTTATGTACCTCCTTTTTTACAATTCGCAACGCTCGGCCTGCTTTCAAAGCCTCTTTTGCCATCGTCAAAGCCTGATGCAGTACCGCAGCGTTGGCGCGCTGATTTTCACTTAGCCGCAGATTTCTGGATGACATGGCTAACCCATTTGATTCCCTTACTATGGGGACGCAGTGAAGCCGTAGATTGTATTTTAGGTCTTCAACAAGCTGGCTTATTACCGCAAATTGCTGCCAGTCTTTTTGTCCGAAGTAGGCGTCATCGGGTTGAACAATGTTGAATAACTTAGCCACTACCAATGCAACGCCATTAAAATGGCCCGGGCGGTATTTACCTTCCATCACTTTTTCCAAGTGCCCAAAATTCATCTGAATTGTCGGTTCTCCCGCGTACATCTCGGTGTCTTCCGGGCAAAAGATCAGGTCGCATCCTACCTTTTCAAGCATTTCGGCATCTTTGTCGAAGGCCTTGGGATACCGCTTGTGGTCAAGCGGATTATTGAACTGTGTAGGATTGATATAAATGCTAGCGACGGTCAACGAATTAGTTGATTTCGACGCCTCAATAAGCGAAATATGACCTTTATGAAGCGCCCCCATTGTGGGGACAAATCCAATACTCTCACCTGACTTTCTGACTCCTTCGAGGAAGGCTCTCAATGGGGCTATCTGCTTGAAAATCTCCATTTTAGGCCATTTTGATGAAGGGTCGCTAAGATATAGCGAAATCTGAAAAAATGTTGATGATGGGGGTATTTTTTTGTACTTTTGTGGCTCAATTTTCCATTCTACTTCTAAATTCTATCAATATGTCAAAACTTCGAGTTCTTTATGTAGCCAGCGAGATTAACCCGTTTCTGCAGACCTCAGAAGTAGCGGACTTTGTCCGCAAACTTCCACAGGCCATGCAAGAAAAAGGGATGGAGATCAGGATACTGGTACCAAGATTTGGGATCATCAATGAGCGTAAGAATCGGTTACATGAAGTGGTGCGGCTTTCGGGAATAAACATTGCCGTAGGTGATGAAGAAAAGCCATTGGTTATAAAGGTTGCGTCTATTCCAAACGCCAAGCTGCAGGTGTATTTTATCGATAACGAAGACTATTTTCATCGCAAGTCTGTCTTTCATGACAAAGAGAATAATTTTTATGAAGACAACGATGAACGCGCCATTTTCTTTTGCAAAGGCGTAATTGAGACAGTTCGTAAATTAGGATGGGCACCAGATGTAGTGCATTGTAACGACTGGATCACCAGTTTCATTCCTTTATACCTGAAGACTACGTACAAGAATGATCCGTTGTTTAAGAACGCCAAAACAGTTTTCACGATCTACAATAATTCGTTCTCCCATAAGTTTAAAGGAGACATTATGGATAAGGTCAAAATGATTGACATTGAAGATAATATGCTTGGTAATTTGAAAACGGCTGATTTTGAGGGTTTCATTAAACTAGGTATGGAGTTCTCCGATGCGGTCATCGTTGCTGGCGAAAACAAAAAATTGGAAGGGCTATTCAAAAAGAATAAGGAGAAGAAGGTGGAAACTTTTGATAATGACGAAAACTCAACCGAATCGTATTATAACCTGTATAATGAACTTATGGGCTAAGCACCTGGGGCAACTGGCTATGCTGGCAGTTGCCCTATTTTTTTTTCGTGCCAAGAAGAATCCAGCGTTCTCGGATTCAAAAATCCAAACAGCAAATTCGAAGTATCCTATGTCGAGATTCCGATTGAAAGCAGCGTTTACCTGCGGGATTCCTTGCGCACTTCCAATTTCACCTACGCTGGTGAAGTCAATAGGTTCCTCGTAGGGAATTATGTGGACGACGCCTTTGGTGATATCACTGCCGCTGCATTTAGTCAATTCTATACCTCCTTCTTTAGCAAGTTGGGGGCTACTGCCGAATATGATTCCGTTTCGCTCCAGCTCCGTTTCGATTTGTACAATTATGGACCGTTAACCACCACCGAACAGACAATTGGCGTCTACGAATTGGATCAGAGCCTGAATTCAGATAGCCTGGCCTATTACTTTAACAAAACCAATATTGCTTATTCTGCGCCGTTAGGATCAAAAACCTTTTCTTTTGATCCTAATGTATTCAACCAATTCGCGGCCAGCAGTACTGATTCGCGACAGCGTGATAACCGTTCAACTTCCACTGGATTTTAATTTCGGAAAGCGCATTTTTGATAATGCCATAAGGTTTCGCGACGCAACATCAAAAGAAGATTCCAGTTTTGTGTTCTACCGCGAATTCATAAAAGAGTTTAAGGGCATAGTAATCAAGCCCGAAAATATGGATAAGATGGTCGGTTTTAACCACTCCGCCCCAGAAACAAGAATTACGATTCATTATCACGAGGCGGACGTTGATAGCTTGTCCTTTAACCTTACGATGTCAACAGTAATCGGCTTCAA
Organism: uncultured Bacteroidota bacterium; assembly: GCA_963714945.1. Taxonomy (GTDB): domain Bacteria; phylum Bacteroidota; class Bacteroidia; order Cytophagales; family Cyclobacteriaceae; genus Chryseolinea. The sequence goes on from CAVQQL010000012.1 coordinate 67,320, forward strand.
TCAGATCAAAGCCGACCGTTCGGCTTCTGAGCTCGCTGATATAAATCAGTATTACCAAGAAATCCAACCAACAACAGACAACCGTTATATTCAATCCGGTACTGGCATATTAACAAAGTTGGACTTCAGCAAGTTTTATGAATTCGTCGATACTATTCCGAACGTACTCATTAACTCCGCAGAGTTGGTGGTGGAATCTGTTCAGTCCGCCGACTATCCTCCACCAGCCGGTTTATCTATGCGCTTGCTGAAGGACAACAATCGTATGAGAAAGTATTCTTCGAAAAGGCCTCAGGACGTCGCTGATTACCTCGCCTACAAAGGGTATTTGCTATTTGATATCTTATCACAAACTGCTCCGGTTGTGGAAAACGATAGTGTATTCTACGCCAATGACCGCAGTCCAGTATTAGCATATTCCAGCGACAATGGTACCTATAGTGTTGCGTTGCCACTGTTCTTTCAACAACTTGCACTGAAAGATGAAAAGACAAAGTTTAAGTACTTCGTCCTGTATCCCTATTCACAAAGTGGATCCACCCCTGCTGCACAGAGCGGGGCAAAAACAGTAAACCGCGTTGTCATTCCAAAAGACAAGATTATCCTGAAGGTATATTATACGAAGCCAATCAACCCATTTTAAAATACCATGTGCGGAATTGTTGCTTACGCTGGCCACAGACAGGCGCATACTGTTGTGATAAAGGGATTAAAACGCCTTGAGTACCGTGGCTATGATAGTGCGGGTATAGCCCTGTTGAATGGTGGACTTACGGTATATAAGAAGAAAGGAAAGGTCTCAGACCTCGAACAATCCATTGAAGGGCAACATGTTCAAAGTAATATTGGGATGGGCCATACACGGTGGGCCACGCATGGCGAGCCTACAGATGAGAATGCTCATCCCCACTTCTCCTCAGACGGAAAATTGGCCATTATTCACAATGGAATTATTGAAAACTACAGTACACTTAAGCAGGAACTCCTCAATAAAGGCCACGCCTTCCTAAGCGAAACCGATACCGAGGTTTTGATACATTTCATTGAGGACATGAAGATCCACCATGATTGTACGCTGGTGGAGGCGGTCCGTCTTGCCCTCACCAAAGTGGTTGGTGCATATGCCATTGTAGTCATGTCCGTGGAGGATCCCACGGTGCTCATTGCAGCACGGAAAGGCAGCCCACTGGTGTTGGGTGTCGGAAAGGACGAATATTTCATGGCCTCTGATGCAACACCCATCGTCGAATATACGAAGGAGGTTATCTACCTGAATGATCATGAAATCGCGCTAATTAAAGACGGTCAGCTCAGTATTAAGAATACGGCAGACCTCCCCCTCACACCCTATATTCAAACTGTAGATCTTGAATTGGAGGCCATTGAAAAAGGAGGCTTTGAACATTTCATGTTAAAGGAGATTTTCGAACAGCCGCGGTCAATACAAGATTGCATGCGCGGCAGACTGGATTCGCAGTCAGGTCTTCTGGTGTTGGGCGGCTTAAGGGACTATATTACTAAACTAGTAAATGCTGAGCGTATCCTTATCGTTGCGTGCGGAACTTCCTGGCATGCCGGGTTGGTGGCTGAGTACTTTTTCGAGGAATTTTGCCGAATCCCGGTCGAAGTTGAGTACGCCTCTGAGTTTCGTTACCGCAATCCCATAATTCGCGAAGGCGACGTCGTCATCGCAATTTCACAATCCGGTGAAACGGCCGACACGCTGGCAGCAATCGAACTGGCTAAATCAAAAGGTGCTATTATTTGCGGTGTATGCAATGTGGTAGGTTCTTCGATTGCACGCGCAACACACGCTGGCGCATATACGCATGCCGGTCCCGAAATCGGTGTGGCCAGCACAAAGGCTTTTACAGCACAGCTAACAGTGTTGACTATGATCGCTTTGATTGTTGCACAGCGCAAGGGAACGATAGCAGAGAAAAAACTCCATGAGCTCCTTGTTGAAATGGAAAATATTCCCGCTAAAGTTCAACAAGCGCTCGCGTTGAACGATGAGATCAAAATAATCGCCGAGACCTTTAAAGATGCACGGAATTTCATCTACCTCGGTCGCGGCTACAATTTTCCTGTGGCCCTAGAGGGTGCTTTGAAACTTAAGGAAATATCCTACATCCATGCGGAAGGGTATCCGGCTGCAGAGATGAAGCACGGCCCGATAGCCCTCATTGATAAAGAAATGCCCGTGGTTTTTATCGCCACACGTGATAGCTCCTACGAAAAGGTAGTATCCAATATCCAGGAAGTAAAAGCTCGGAAAGGACGCGTGATCTCTATTGTGACTGCAGGTGACGATATCATCCCAAAGATGTCGGAATTTGTCATCGAAGTCCCGGCTGTTCATGAAGCGCTGATGCCACTGGTGTCTGTTATCCCACTACAACTCTTATCCTACCACATTGCCGTGATGCGCGGGTGCAATGTTGACCAGCCTAGGAATTTAGCGAAGTCAGTCACCGTAGAGTAGCTGAAGCAGCTTACTTAGCCTGTAATTCCGTGATGGCCATCCATGCCATTAGTCCTGGTCCCAGGCTTAATGCCTCTTCGTCAATATCAAATGTAGGTGTATGCACGTAGGATGTAATGCCCTTCTTTTCATTGCGCGTGCCCAGCCGGTAGAAAGAGGCAGGAATGATCTGGGAGTAGTAGGAAAAATCCTCTGCCCCCAGGGATATATCCAGGTCAACTACATTCTCTTTTCCTACGTATTCTTCTGCGGCTGCTCGAATCCTCCTGGTGACTTCGGGATTATTCTCAAGATAAGGGTAACCTCTCGAAATATCTACCGCGCACTTACCACCCATCCCTTCGGCTATGCTCTCCGCCATTTTCTTAATTTTAACCAATGCCGATTCACGCCACTCCTCATCCATCGCGCGAAACGTGCCTGCAATGTTTACCTCATTGGGAATAATATTTGTCGCCCCCAGTCCCACTATATTACCAAATGTCAATACCGTAGGTTGTCTTGGATTTGCATTACGGCTGACAATTTGCTGCAGTGCAACAATGATATGCGCAGCCATTACAATGGGATCAATACAAAGATCAGGCGCCGCACCATGCCCACCCTTTCCAATCACCTTAAGATAGATTTCATCAGCACTAGCCATGTACATACCTTCACGAAAACCAACTTTACCGGCCGGTAATAAGGGGAATACATGTTGCCCCAAAATGGAAGACGGCGTTGGGTTTTCAAGTGCACCGTCACGAATCATGTACGACGCTCCCCCGGGATTTTTTTCTTCGCCTGGTTGAAACAAAAGCCGCACGGTGCCTTCAAAATCATCTCTTACTGCGTTTAAGATTTTGGCTGTGCCCAACAATGAAGAAGTATGCACATCGTGCCCGCAAGCGTGCATGACTCCCGGATTCCTGGATTTATACAATGCATTACCAGCCTCTTGAATTGGCAACGCATCCAGATCAGCTCGCAAGGCGATGGTTTTCTTGCCGGGATTATTACCCTTAATTTCCGCCAACACGCCCGTTGTTGCGATGCCCTCCACAGGCAGTATGCCATCCAGGCGCAATTGCTGTGCTACGTATTTGGCCGTATCGTACTCCTGATATGATAGTTCTGGATTGGCATGGAGATGCCGCCGGCGCGCAATGGTCTCCTGACAATTGGACGCTGAAAGTGCTTTTATTTTTTGAAGAAGACCCATCGCGGAATCATTAGACGGCAAATGTATCCATTAAAGGTATCTATTCGAAATACCAAAAGCCGTTCGTTAAGACATTCTCATGAATGGTATTGAACAAGCGGCAACCAATTAGTCCGTTGCCGATCGCGGCAGTAGTGCACTGTGGTTCGCGGCATGCCACGCAAACGACGCGAGAATCACGGCGTTTTGCTTCAGATCAGCAGCAACCGCCTTATCATATACATCGAGGCTCGTATGGTGCGTGCGTGTACTGTACTCAATGGGATCCTGGATGAACTGAAAGCCTGGCAAACCAATCGCTACAAATGAGAGATGATCTGTCCCGCCTGTGTTTGACGCCGTAATGGTCGCGGCGCCCATGGCATGAAAAGGCTTCAACCACTCTTTAAAAATATTTCGCACCGATTCATTTTGTTGCAGATAAATTCCCCTGAATTTACCCGTTCCATTATCCATATTAAAGTAAACGGAAAACCTGGAGGCTTCCGGCGTCAAGACCAACTTCCCCGCTATTCTATCTCCAAGATGTTTCCTTACATAGCCTTTAGAACCCAGAAGGCCTTGCTCCTCTCCACCCCATAGTCCAATCCGAATGGTTCTTCTCGGCTGAATTCCCAACGACTTAATTATTCGCATGACTTCCAGGCAAACGGCAGATCCAGCACCATTATCGGTAGCTCCCGTTCCGCTATGCCAAGAGTCAAGATGTGCACCGATCATGACAATCTCATCGCTAAGATCACTGCCGGGTATTTCAGCAATTACATTAAACCCTTCTTCGGCGGGCGTAAAGGCAACATTAAGTGTAAGCTCCAATTTTACCGGCGTACCATTCGTGAGGAGTCGGTATAGTCTGTTGTAATGCTCTGACAACAAAGCGACTTGTGGCAACGTGGCCGGTGCCTCTGGGCTTATGATCCTCGGTCGCTCATCAATGGGTGTCTCTGGCGGTATTGGGAGATAGGCCCCCGATATCGTCATTGCACCGTTATCGCCTCGCCCGGGGCTTGGGGAAATCACAGCAACTACACCCTCCTCCATGCACATCTTCCACTTCTTGTAATTCAATTCCGCAGAACCGGTCGAGCGATATCGTCCGCTCGATTTTCGCTTTTCATCATTCGCATATTTAAGCAATGTGGTGTCCGCAAGCCGCGATGCAACAGGATTCCAACCGATTTGAATTTCTGATGGAATATCCATCATCACGATTTTACCTTTCAGTTTGCCTTTGTACTTTAAGAGATCATCCGCTTCCACAACTTCTAAAAAGACGAGGTCTCCGGATACTTTTCCTTTTGCACCAGGCGACCATGCTTTTGGATACCCCACCAGCGGAGAATACGATGGCGCAATCATAGCCAGATTGTATTTCTTTATATACCACCCACGCCCAATATCGCCCCAAGGATCGAAGTGGACGCTGGAAAGGCCCCAGGCCTCCATGGTCTCCTTCGCATAATTCGCTGCAGCCTTGTATCCTGGGCTGAATGAAAGTCTTGGCCCGTGCACGTCGGTAAGCATTCTTAGTATATCCATAACCTGTGACTTTTCAAGCCCCTCTTTCTGAATAGCGGACAGTGCTGCCGCGTCATCTGCATCGTGCGCCGTCTGATTGTAAGCAATGAAAGGAATGACAGCGAGGAATAGCAGTAAATAACATCGTATTGTTTTCATCGTATGAGACGATTTGGTTGATTCATTAAAGATAAGGACATCTTGAAAGGAATTGAGAAAATCTATGTCAACATGTCTGGTATGCTTGAAGCAAATCGCCTAGACGCAGAGACACATGTTTACGAGAATCCGCCAGATTCATAAATAAAATACCTCACATGCCGCAAATAGCGCATACATACTTATCTTGATTAACTAAACCTATAGGTTTCCGGATACCTTTCCAGGATATTGCTCCACACTCCAAATATTACGCATGCGAATCAAGTACACAATATGCTCCATTTTACTCCTGTCCGTTTGGTATAATACCAGCCTTGCCCAAAAGATCTCTGGATCAAAATCTGATTTGATCTTTTCCGCCATTAAGGGAAAGTCAAGCAAGCCGGACTCTATTCAACTCATTGCTGTGAAAGGCAGTATTTCTTTAGGAGAATTTAGCATTGCTGGCGACCAGGCCAAGTATTTTAGAATAATTTCACCTAAACCCAAAAAAATATCATCAAAAGCTGCCACGACGATTGCCCTGATATTCGAACCGGACGAAAGCTTCATTGGCATTGCGCGAGCAAGTTTGGCGCTCAAGGGCTTGGACCGTCCTATAGGCCTAACCGGACTCAGCACGAAAGCACTTGAAGGTGAGAATGAGGCTCCTCTTTCCCGCATTGTTGAAGCTTTGGGGTACACAACAGATGTCGGTTGGGCAACGCTGAGCAATCATTTGAGGCCTGCACTACAAGGGGAAGAACTTGCCCCCGCACTGTTTAAGAAAGCAAAGGAAGGGAAAGTGGAGATGATTCCCGTCGCGCGATATTCCCCTGACTTCCTACTGAATTTTGGGTACTATACGCCTTCCGTTAGTGGTCCTCGCCAATATCAATCCGGGGTCCTGGCAACGGCAGGCAAATTCCCTGAACATCAAACATTATTTCCAAAGGTGGCTGCCGGCGGAACCAGCTTTGACCCAGGCAATACCGCGTTTGGCTTTTACGCGATCAGCCCGGGGCATACTGTGTATTCAGAAGACATCTGGAATATTTTATTTTATCCCAAACATGCAACCCATGCCATGCGTATTTATCCCATACGCTTGAAAAACGGCGGTATTCAGGAAGGTAGCTATCTCGTGTGCATGGAGGAGGCTGCAAATGGTGACTACAATGACTACGTTTTTATTGTACATAATGTCACGCCTGTTTTTCAAGAAACCGAATTTATAAGGCTTTTGAATGGAGAAAATCTGGACGGATGGTATACATGGTTGTTAACAAAGGGCAAGAATAGCGATCCTGAAAATATTTTCAGTATTGAAGACAACGGCATTTTACATGACGAGGGAAAAGAGGTTGGCTACATCATGACCGAAAGAAGTTTTAAGAACTTTCATTTGACGGTCGAATTCAAATGGGGCGAAAAAAGATACCCTCCGCGCGACTCGAGTAAAAGGGACAGTGGCATATGCTATAACGTGCCCGCAGACGAGCCGGATCACATCTGGCCACAGTCTGTTGAATGTCAGATTCAGGAAGGTGATGTTGGTGACTTTTGGCTGCTCGGAAACAGTACCATCCAGGTAGACGGGAAGCAAAACCACCCTTCTGCGTATACACAGATTGTGAAGACAAAGGATGCGGAAAATAAATATGGTGAATGGAACACTGTCGAAGTTATTTCATTCCACGGCAAGTGCGTTCACATCGTAAACGGCGTTGTCGTGAACTATGGAGAAAACGCAAGTCTTATCGGCGGTAGAATACTCCTGCAATCAGAATATGCAGAGATCTACTATAAGAATGTAAAGATTCGGGAGTTGTAATCACTACAGAGAATACTCGGCCTCATTGTCCGGCAACAGTGTTGTCCACGACTGGGACAAGAAGGAATGCCGAGACTTTCTCTAACGCCTTGAGGAGCTTCTTCTTCTTTCGCTTACTGACCAAATGGGTTTTCTTTCCGTCTTCAAATTTCAAATACGCATTGAATTCCTCGCTGGTGAAGATTGAAGATTGCGCGGTATGCGCACTATTTAGGCGTTGGCTAATGACAGAACTATTAATAAAAATCTTCTCCATTCTTCCCAACTTAAGCCACTTACCGCTCTTGATCAGAAAGAATGATACATATTCCCGATATACATTTTCCGTTTTATTGAATTCAATACCTGAATACCCCGAAAGAATAAAAAGACTTGCCAATATTAACAATACAGAGAGCACCGTTCTTTCGACAATGAGGCCTATTCCAATTAAAAATACCATCGCGCCCAGAAAGAGAAATTGCCAGGGAAATAGCGGACCAGATCTAATATCGATTCTGACGCTACTCACTTTTCTGAAGATGGAAACCCCTTTTGAAAAACTGTAATCTCACTTTCCGTGTCGTCAAGCATTAGTTGATGGCAACCTTGTCTGGAATCACGATGGCTGTGGGAAAATATTCTTTTACCGCTACATAGTCCCTCTGTGCATCAATGCGGTTAAGGTACTTGCCTACTTTCACACGAAAATTAGGTTGGGTGTAATTTATTTCTGATTCCAGTTCTGGCAATGAAGATGTAAGTTGCTTCTTTGCATTCAATGCATCTTCGCGATTTAGTCCGGAGTAGACCTGAATCGTGAATCCCTCAATAAAATTTCGACGAAGATTAATGCGATCTATACTATCCAATACAGCATCAAGCTTTCTGTTAACTGCATACTTAGGCTCAGCAGTCTTTTTTTGTTTTTTGTCATTGTGTTCCGCCGCCTCGTTTGGGATCGGTCCAGCCGGTTCCACCTTCGGTCTCCAAACGGACAAGTCCTCCGAATACGGCGAACCGCTCGTTGAATCAGTGATTGCTTTTTTTTGTGTAGCGCAGCTCCAGAGCAGCGTACCCAGAAAGAATACAAATATAAATCGACTGAAATGCCGCATCATTAGTCTATTAGAATACACCGATTGTTCATAATGTCATCTTCAACCTTCTTGTATTTAACGTCCCGAAGTACTTTGCCATCTGTATATTGAACGTTTACTTTGTCGTTTCGACCCGCTAATTTCTCGGATTTTACCGGCATTACCTTTTCCTGTGGTGGTCTATCGGGCTGTCCCGGGCGTGCGCGCTCACCGCCGCTCAACAACGATCTCGATTCTTCTTTCTGCTCGTTTAACCTCACCCGGGTACGTGACGCCCGCGCTTCCTGCACCTGATCGGGTTGTTGCACCGGTATATCGGCTTTCAGCAGGAAGGAAATTGTTTCTTCATTCACCTTTGCAATAAAGCGTTTGAATAATTCAAATCCCTCAAACTTATAAATCAGCAATGGGTCTTTCTGTTCATAGACTGCGTTTTGAACAGACTGCTTCAAGTCGTCCATTTCGCGCAGATGTTCCTTCCAAAGTTGATCGATGATTGCCAGGGATATCATCTTCTCCATGGATTTTATCAGCTCAGTGTTATTGGTCTCCACAGTTTTTGCCAGGTTCGCCGCAACACCAATTTGTTTTTGGCCGTCTGTAAAAGGAACAAGGATATTTTCAACCGTAGCCCCTCGTGTTTTGAATATATCTCTTACAACGGGCAATGCTTTTTCTGCTACGATCTTATTTTTCTTGTGGTAATGGGCCAATCCTTTATTGTATAAATCATTTGTTAATTTGTCCTGATCGGCTTTGTCAAATGTTTCTTTTGATATTTCATAATCTAAACCCAGGATGCTAAGCGCATTCAGGCGCAGACTTTCATAGTCATCACCAACCTTAGCATTTATCACCATGTCCTCACAGGTATCATAAAGCATCGTGAGAATATCCAGTTCCAGACGCTCGCCGTACAGCGCATTTTTCCTACGCTTGTAGATGACCTCCCGCTGAGAGTTCATAACGTTATCATACTCCAGCAGCCGCTTGCGGATACCGAAGTTATTTTCTTCTACTTTTTTCTGGGCGCGTTCAATTGAGCTGGTCACCATCGAATGTTGAATCACTTCGCCTTCCTTCAATCCCAACTTATCCATCAGGCGAGCGATTCGCTCGGGCATGAAGAGGCGCATGAGGTTGTCCTCCAGAGAAACATAAAATTGGGATGTCCCCGGATCACCCTGGCGTCCGGACCGACCGCGGAGCTGTCGGTCAACCCGCCGCGACTCGTGGCGCTCTGTACCGACGATGGCCAGTCCACCTGCCGCTCTCGATTCAGGCGTGAGCTTGATATCCGTACCGCGGCCTGCCATGTTAGTGGCAATAGTCACAGTACCCGGCTTTCCTGCTTCGGCCACGATTTCCGCTTCCCGCTGGTGTTGTTTTGCATTCAGGACCTGATGCTTAATTTTTCGCAGCTGCAACAGCCTGCTCACCAGTTCAGAAATTTCTACTGATGTAGTTCCCACAAGCACGGGCCTTCTTTCCTCTGTAAGTTTTACAATATCATCGATTGCCGCATTAAATTTCTCGCGCGTCGTTTTATAGACCAGGTCATCATGGTCAATGCGAACTGCGGGCCGGTTGGTGGGTATGGTAACCACATCCAGTTTATAGATGTCCCAAAGCTCACCGGCCTCAGTTTCGGCAGTTCCTGTCATACCTGCTAACTTGTGGTACATGCGGAAGTAGTTCTGAAGCGTTATTGTAGCATAGGTTTGTGTGGCATCCTCCACCTTCACATTTTCCTTTGCCTCAATGGCCTGATGAAGCCCGTCGGAATACCTTCTGCCATCCATTACGCGGCCGGTTTGCTCGTCAACAATCTTGACTTTGCCATCTACGATGATGTATTCTGTATCCTTTTCAAAAAGCGTATAAGCTTTCAGCAATTGACTTACACTGTGAATACGTTGCGACTTTATCTGATAGTCGCGGATAATCTCCTCTTTCTTTTGAAACTTCGCTGTGTCATCTAACGATCCATCCGTTTCAACCTTATTGATTTCAGTGCCAATTTCTGGCATGATAAAAAATTTTGCGTCTTCCCCCTCACCCGTGATCAGATCTATCCCTTTCTCTGTGAGATCAACACTGTTATCTTTTTCATCGATAATAAAATATAACGGCTTATCCGCCTCAGGCATATTCCGTTTATTATCCTGCAAATAAAAATTTTCCGTTTTCTGAAGTATCGATTTCATACCCGTCTCACTTAAAAACTTAATGAGTGGTTTGTGTTTGGGCATCGATCTATACGCACGAAAAAGCGCAAGGCCACCATTTTTCTCGTCACCACTCGCGATCAACTTTCGTGCTGAATTCAAATATTCGTTTACGAGTTTTTTTTGTGCTTCAACGAGTTTGAAAATGCGGGGTTTTAGATCATAAAATTCGTGTTCATCACCCCGCGGTATTGGGCCCGAAATAATCAGCGGGGTCCTGGCCTCATCAATTAATACTGAATCCACCTCGTCTACCATCGCATAGTGATGCGCGCGTTGAACAAGCTCCTGCGGTTCACGCGACATGTTATCACGGAGGTAATCAAAACCAAATTCATTATTTGTGCCATATACGATGTCAGCCTGATAAGCCTTTCTACGCTCCGGTGAATTGGGTTCGTACTTATCAATACAATCAATCGTCAATCCGTGAAATTGGAAGATCGGGGCCATCCACTCGCTATCTCTGGTGGCCAGGTAGGTATTAACTGTAACGAGGTGAACACCCCGTCTTGACAGCGCATTCAAGAAAGCAGGAAATGTGGCTACCAGCGTCTTTCCTTCGCCCGTGGCCATCTCAGCAATTTTTCCCTCGTGCAGCACAATACCCCCGATGATCTGGACATCATAATGTACCATATCCCAGGTAATCATGTTTCCCGCTGCCATCCAGGTGTTGGCCCATAAAGCCTTATCGCCCTGAATCTTAACATTTTCCTGTGTAGTCGCAAATTGACGATCGTAGTCCTGAGCCGTCACTTCCAAGAACTCATTTTCCTTAAAACGCCTCGCAGTTTCTCGCACTATTGCAAAGGCCTTCGGCAACACTTTCAGCAGTACTTTTTCAAGTTCATTATTTCGCTCACCCTCAATTCTATCGATGTCTCCAAAAATGGCTTCTTTTTCATTTATATCCAGATCTGGATTATCAGATATTCGCTTATGTAACGATGCGAGTTGATCGTCGATACTTTTTAATTCCTGATTGATAAACTCCTGAATGCTCCGGGTTTCGTTTCGAAGCGCATCGTTGCTAATGGACTTCAGCTTTTCACCCTCTGCTTTGGTTTGCTCCACAAGGGGCTGGACGCGTTTTATATCCTTTTCTGATTTTGTTCCAAAGATTTTGGCAATGAATTGTAGCATACGGTAGTCATTAAATCGTTAGTCAATATGCACCGTTCTTCCCGCAGAACGACGCATAGCGTTTAACCCCCAAAAGAGGGGTCAAAGTTACTTTGTTTTTTGAGATTCAGGGTGATCAATTACAGTTCCAAATCGCCCTCAAAGACCATTTTGGCAGGCCCGATGAGGAATATCTCGTGAAAAGTGCCGGGTTGGCTGGGTTTGAATTCTACAGCAAGGTCACCGCCGAGGGTTTTTATCTTAATCGGAGACAAATAACCCTTCATAGCAGCGGCTATTGCCGCTGCCGTTACGCCCGTGCCACAAGAGAGCGTCTCATTTTCTACGCCCCGCTCATACGTCCGGACGAATATTGTGTTGTCATCCTGAAGCTCGACAAAGTTTACATTTGTTCCTGCTGGCTTAAATTCTTCTCTGTAACGAATCTTTTTTCCTTCTTCTAAAACTGGATAAGAACGTATATCGGGCACGAACCTTACGAAATGTGGAGAACCGGTATCCATAAAGTAATCGCCCTTGGTTTCAAATACAGTTTCGACAGGATTCATCCCTAATCTTATGATCCCTGATTGTGAAAGTTCGGCCGAATGCACGCCATCAAAAGCGTTAAAGGTTGCTTTTCCATTCACCAGCCCTAGCTGCGACGCAAAATGAACTGCTGCCCTACTCCCATTGCCGCATAAGCTCTGCGAGCCGTCGCTGTTAAAATACTCCAGATTAAAATTAAGGGATGGATGTTTTTCAATCAGCATCAACCCATCTGCACCAATACCGAACTTGCGGTCGCAGATGTGCTGAACCTGCTCCTTGGTGAAGGACAAACGATCAACCCGATTATCAATAATCACGAAGTCGTTGCCGGTTGCCTGATATTTGTAAAAATGAACTTTGGACACTGGATTCTGATCGAAATGACTCCAAATACAAAAAGGAGGCTACTTGACCTCTTCGTAATCAATATATTCTCCTGCTTTGGAACCGCCTTTGTTCTTCTTTGCCCTGCCTGCAGCCGCATCAGCATTGGTGTCAAAGTTTTTACGCTGCTGGTCTCGTAAATGCTGCGATGCAGCTCCCGCTCTAAAAAAAAGACTGCCAATCTTATAAATCACGTAGACGATAATTCCTAAAATCAAAAGAAATTTGAACATGGCACTGAGTGTTTAATACTAAACCAATAAGCAAAGGTATAGGTTTCTTAAAAAGGACGGCGTGCAAGCCGTTTTATTTTTGCTCGCCTTTGAAATATGCAATAATGGCCCAATACAGTGCCCCAAGATGGTTAATGCCAGGCATTCCAGGCCGGCCAAGAAACGAAAAATGCTGCTTTTGCCGAGTTCACTACCTGCTCAAATACAAATTTCGCTCGGCATAGATTTTCATAAAATAGTCATCCATCAGGTCATCAATGAAGTAAATGGATTCCCCGGTGGATTTCATTTCGGGGCCGAGTTCCTTATTGACTTCCGGAAATTTGTGGAAAGAAAAAACAGGTTCTTTAATGGCGTAGCCGTGTCTGGTCGGGTTGAATTCAAAATCCTTGATCATTTTTTCGCCTAGCATCACTTTTGTAGCATAGTTCACATAGGGCTCGTCGTATGCCTTACAAATGAAAGGCACAGTTCTCGAGGCACGGGGATTTGCTTCGATGATGTACACCTTGTCATTCTTGATTGCAAACTGAATATTAATTAGCCCTACCGTTTGCAATGCTAGCGCAATCTTATGCGTGTAGTGTTCAATTTGTTTTATGACGAAATCACCAAGGTTGAAAGGCGGCAACACAGCATAAGAATCACCAGAATGAATTCCGGCCGGCTCAATGTGCTGCATGATACCAATTATGTAAACATCCTCCCCATCGCAGATCGCATCGGCCTCAGCCTCAATGGCCCCATCCAAGAAATGATCTAACAACACCTTATTCTCTGGCAGGTGTTTCCATATGTCGAGAATATGATCCTCCAACTCCTGCTCGTTGATTACGATTTTCATGCTTTGGCCACCCAGCACATAAGAAGGTCTTACTAGCAGGGGGAACCCTATCGTTTTTGAAACTTCTATTGCATCGTCTGCATTCTTTGCAACACCAAACTCGGGATATGGAATTTCCAAATCCTTCAGCAGTGAAGAGAAACGGCCCCTGTCCTCAGCGAGATCCAGCGCATCAAACGAGGTGCCAATAATCTTGATACCATACTTATGCAGTTTTTCCGCCAGTTTCAAAGCTGTTTGGCCGCCCAATTGAACAATCACGCCTTCAGGTTTTTCATGCTGGATAATGTCGTAAATGTGCTCCCAGAATACCGGCTCAAAATAAAGTTTATCGGCGACGTCAAAATCGGTTGAAACAGTCTCCGGATTACAATTGATCATGATGGTTTCATAACCACATTCTTTTGCGGCTAGAACGCCATGGACGCAAGAATAATCAAATTCAATTCCCTGCCCGATGCGGTTGGGACCTGAGCCCAGTACAATTATTTTCTTTTTTGTCGTCACAACCGACTCATTCTCAGCATCAAATGTTGAATAATAGTATGGTGTCTTTGCTTCAAATTCTGCTGCGCACGTATCAACAAGTTTATATACCCTGTTAATCCCCATCTCCTTGCGCTTATTATGTACCTCACTTTCGTAACAATCTAGCATGTGCGCAATCTGCCGATCGGCATATCCTTTTTCTTTCGCCTTTCGCATTAAATCCGCAGGAATCGTGGCAAGCTCATATTTGCTCAATCACCTTTTCAATCTCCACCAGCTCTTCTATTTGCTTCAGAAACCAACGGTCAATTCTTGTGAGCTTAAGAACTGTTTTCAAAGGGATTCCTAACTTCAGTGCGTCATAAATGTGAAAGACTCTGTTCCAACTGGCGTGCTCAAGGCTGTAGAGTATTTCTTCTTGCTTGGTAAGTTCTTTTCCATCGGCACCCAATCCATTCCGCCGGATCTCCAGCGACTGACAGGCCTTTTGAAGCGCTTCCTGAAAATTCCGCCCGATCCCCATCGCCTCCCCAACAGATTTCATTTGCAATCCCAGTTTCCGATCCGCGCCGTGGAATTTATCAAAGTTCCAACGTGGCACTTTGACGATCACATAGTCAATTGCTGGCTCGAAGTATGCCGTCGTTGTACCGGTAATTGCATTGTTTAATTCATCGAGATTATAACCAATAGCGAGTTTCGCAGCGATTTTAGCAATTGGATAACCTGTTGCCTTTGACGCTAGCGCCGAAGAACGTGACACACGAGGGTTAATCTCTATTCCAATAATCTCGTCATCGTTATCCGGATTGAGGGCGAATTGAACGTTGCAACCACCAGCAAACTGTCCTATGCCATTCATCATTTTAATGGCCAAATCACGCATGTGTTGATACACCGTATCAGGCAACGTCATCGCCGGGGCGACGGTGATTGAATCGCCGGTATGGATGCCCATAGGGTCGAAATTTTCTATCGAGCATATAATGATTACGTTGCCAATGTTATCACGGAGCAATTCCAGTTCATACTCTTTCCAGCCCTTAATACTCTGTTCCACAAGCACTTCATGAATGGGCGAAGCGTGCAAGCCGTTATTCAAGGCATCGTCAAAATCATCGTGATCAAGGACAAAAGCACCTCCCGTTCCACCCAGTGTATACGAGGGCCGAATAACCAGGGGAAATCCAATTTCTTGTGCAATTTCTTTTCCGCCCAAAAACGAGGTGGCAGTTCCGCCTTTGCATACGCCGACCCCGAGTTCCAACATTTTAAGCCGAAACTTCTCGCGATCCTCTGTCGTCTCGATGGCGTGAATATCTACCCCAATGATGCGAACGCCAAAATGCTGCCATATTCCTGCCTTATCACAGTCAATACACAAATTTAATGCCGTTTGACCCCCCATTGTCGGAAGGACAGCATCGATGTGATGCTTTTCCAGTATTTCACGGATTGATTTCTTATCGAGCGGTTTCAAGTAAACATGATCTGCCGTCACCTTGTCGGTCATGATTGTGGCCGGATTTGAATTAATCAATACCACTTCAATCCCTTCTTCCCGCAACGAGCGAGAGGCCTGAGAGCCTGCATAATCAAATTCACATGCTTGGCCTATGATGATCGGGCCACTACCAATTATAAGGACTGAGCGAATACTTCTATCTCTTGGCATTGTTCTGAGGGAATGGGATGTTCAAAATTGGGCAAAAATAAAACACTGGATCAAATGATCGCAGCAACGGCCATATTAATTACGAATATTTTATGATAAGCGGGTTTTGACCGTTTGAAAACTTCTTTTTTCAACTGTTGTTAGATTTTTATGACCTTTAGCGTCTTAAAAGCAATGCATGAACTTGAATCTTAAAGGTAACGATCAGGACACCTACGATGCGATTGTAGTAGGATCTGGTATCAGTGGCGGTTGGGCTGCCAAGGAGCTTTGCGAAAAAGGACTTAAGGTCCTCATGCTGGAGCGCGGCAAGCCGCTTCAACATCCGGATTACCCAACCGCAACCAAGGACCCATGGGACTTCCCGCATTGTGGAAGCTTGACGGAAGAGGACAGAGACCAAAAGCTTCGTGCAGGCGAGGCACTACTCCTTCAGAGAAGACAACAAACACTTCTATATTAATGATCTGGAAAATCCATATACCGAAATAAAACGATTTGACTGGATTCGGGGTGATGTTGTAGGCGGTCGATCTTTGCTCTGGGCCAGGCAGTGTTATCGATGGAGTGACCTGGATTTTGGAGCCAACGCAAAGGATGGTCATGGCGTTGACTGGCCGATAAGGTACAAAGATCTGTCTCCGTGGTACGAATACGTCGAGTCGTTTATTGGCGTAAGCGGACAGAAAGAAGGCATAAAACATCTGCCGGACAGTAAGTTTCTGCCGCCCATGCAAATGAATTGCGCCGAGCAGGATTTTAAGTCGCGCGTAGCGAAAACATACACCGATCGGTATGTCACCATTGGACGCGTAGCAAACCTTACCCAGCCCGTAAAAGGAAGAGGACAATGCCAAAACCGTGATCTTTGCCATCGTGGATGTCCGTATGGCGCTTATTTCAGTACTAATGCAAGCACACTTCCGGCGGCCTTTGCAACGGGCAATCTCACGCTGAGGCCACATTCTCTTGTGAACAAGGTGCTGTACGATGACCGGAAGGGGAAAGCTACCGGCGTAGAAGTAACAGACACAGAATCAAATGAGGTACTGCATTTTCGTGCCAGGATAATCTTCCTGAACGCCTCAACAGTTGCAACAGCCCATATATTATTAAACTCAACATCGACCAGGTTCCCTAACGGACTGGGTAACGGCAGCGACCAGGTTGGTCGAAACTTAATGGATCACCACAAACATATCGGCGCTACTGCTTCGGTGGAGGGATTTGAAGATCAATACTACTATGGCCGAAGGCCCAATGGCATCTATGTCCCACGATTCAGAAACGTATCTGAAGAAAGCTCCGGCTATTTACGGGGCTTTGGGTATCAGGGTAGCGCCTCCCGTGGCGAATGGAGTAGTCATACACTAACGTCATCCCTTGGCGCGCCGCTAAAGGAAAGCGTCCAAAGCCCCGGTCCCTGGAGGATAGGTTTTACCGGGTTTGGAGAATGTCTTCCCTATCCTGAAAATCGCGTTACCCTTAATGTTGATAAAACAGACAAATGGGGTCGTCCTACACTAAATGTAGATGCTCAATTCAAGGAGAATGAAAATGTGATGCGAGAAGACATGCGAGATGCGATGGGCGAAATGCTGGAGACGCTTGGATACAAAAATGTCTCGACCTATATGCATAGTTCTTTTCCCGGCAATGCAAATCACGAAATGGGCACTGCCAGAATGGGTCGCGATCCAAAAACGTCCGTACTGAATGCATTTAATCAAATGCACGAAGTAAAGAATGTTTTTATCACGGATGGCGCAGCGATGGCTTCTTCTTCATGCGTCAACCCATCGCTCACGTATATGGCACTGACCGCGCGGGCTTGTGACTATGCGGTTGGGGAATTGAATCGCCTAAACATCTAAAAAGAACGTATGCTGGCGCTAGCGGGCAATAACAATCTTTCTGGTGACGCTGTTTTGTTCAGTTGTGATTTTTAGCATGTATAGCCCACTCGGCAGATTAGCGATATCCACAACCATCCGATCAACATCCGTTCGAATACCGCAAAATACACGGTGGCCTTGCGCATTGAATAAAGCAATTTCACCGGACGCTTTTGCGCCCAAAATCGTAACGAATAATGTGTTCGACTGGACGGGGTTGGGATAAACTGTCAGTAAATTCAGCGACGAGTCCTCTATGTCCGTGACGATGCCGAAGGTTTTGGATTCCACTTGTTCACATCCATTTTCAGCAGTGACGCTTAATGTAACGGTGAACTCACCTTCCTGCACATAGGCATAACTCGGACTTGTCTCGTCGCTTGTACCACCATCTCCAAACTCCCAAAACCAGGTCACTCCGTCTACTGTCGCCGGCGAAAAAATAATTATCTCATTTTGCTGCGGACTTTCGGTTGATACTATAAAGGATGCGGAGGAGCTTGGATTTACTTTCACGTCCACTGTATCTGCCGATGCACATTCCAGTGCATCTTGTCGAACGGCCACCGTGTATTGTCCCGATACGCCCACCACTATACTTTGTGTCTTTTCGCCGGTACTCCACGTATATTCATCCGCCTCGTCGACAGAGAGCAGGATTGTTTCCCCTTCACAAAACTCAATACTCCCTGAGCGCTGGATTACAGGGGCTGGCCTGACCGAAACGACGGCTGCCGTTCGTATACTCTCATAAGACTTATCTGCATTGGAAACAAAAAATACGGTATCGCCGTAAAGATTGGGCGTATTAAATTGGGGTCCCGAAAAAATCGGGGTCCCGCCCGTAAAATCTGCATACCAATTAAAATCCCCAGCCCCGGTTGCCTCCAACTGTGCGGCACTTCCATAACAAAGATTTGTATTTTCAACTGCAGGCTGAGGTGCCTTCAGCGTAAAATTGTATAAAGAATCAGCATATCTTGCAGAAGTGATCAACGCTGCGTTTGTACTCGCGGCGTGTAGCGCAAAGGCAATTGTAACCTCCTCTCCCGGCGTGATCGTATAGGGTCCCGACGCAACAACATGGCTAACATCACCCCCAAAAGTAGGATTGCCTGCCTGAACTTTACCCAGGGCACTGGAGATACTCATGAACTTCTCGTCGTCGGTAAACCCATCGTAGATTCCAAATGGATTCCCCGCGATGGTTTGATCATTGTCAATAGCATAATAATGGGCGGTCCCGTTCAGTGCCTGGATGCCCGATTGTGGCAGGGCAGAGGATTGCGCCGGAAAAACATAACCCAATCTGGTTTCATTATCCCAGCCAGCACGATCGCCTCTGCCGGCCGAAGCAATATCCCAATCGGCGAAAATGCCAAAATAGAAATCATCGATAGGACTTGAGGTTGTGTTTCTGACTTTGTATTCCAATATTATAAAATTCCTGTACGGATCATTTTCCCACACCAGGCTCTGATAGGAGATGTCCAGAGAAGCCGTGGAGGCATCTTCCTCATTTGTTAATCCTCCTGTAATTTCAGCGTATGACCTTTCTCCCGGGGCCATTTTGACCAATTTGACGGAAGCCGTAAAATCCTGATCAAATTGATCGTCTATACTTCGTACGTTATTATAAATATTCGTGGACGAGGTTCCCATAATAAGCCCCATTTCATATAAAATGCTTTCCTCATTGTAGATAAATCCCGACCCGCTATTTTGCTCGGAAGTATTTCCAAATCCGATTCGGCCAGAATTGGATAACGAAGTAATGATGTTGTTTTCGTCAATATCAATGTATGATGGAATCATGAAACTCAGGAGTTGAAAGTCCTGATATTCGCCATCAGAAAAAGTCAACAAAGCTTCCACAGGCTGATCAATTGGAAACGTCGATGCCAGGATAATCTCAAAAGGTGAAGCATCATTTCTTACGGTGACATTCTCTGCAATGCTCCCCAGAATTATATCACCTTTCACAATAGCAATATGGGGCGATGACGATGTTATTGTTGCCGTTAATCCATTGGAAGAGGGCCGCAGGTAGTTTGTGAAATCAAAATACAGTTTTGCGCTGTCTCCGGCGTCGGGAGATCTGCCATCATCCCTGACCAGCAGCTGCTTGCTTGCGCGAATAGACGGGCTTTGAATGGTAAGTGCCCGCGCAACATCCAGTCTTCCTTTTCCCAATTTGTTAGTGTAAAGCGGATTATTGGCATAAAAGCTTTCGTCGGCTGAGACGCGCAATTGTTCAGCGACCTGAAGTGGCGTAAAAGAAGGGTTCTGCGCCCAGACTAAGGCAGCAGCGCCGGAAACTATGGGTGCAGACAATGAGGTCCCGGAGTCTGTACCATACGCATCGTTGTACGTCGTGGTGTAAATATTTGTTCCAGGTGAAATGATATCGATTGTCTTTCCATAATTGGAAAATTTAGAACGGATATCTGCAGCATCTGAGGAGGCAACAGACAAAACATACTCATAACCGGCCGGATAAATGGGGGTCTCTAAATTGCTATTTCCTGCTGCAGCTACCACGAGGCATCCTAAATCAAGCGTAACGTATTCAATAATATCTTGCGCTATGCTACTGCGGTAATATCCACCCCAGGAACAATTGATGATTTTAGCACCATGGGTCGCGGCATACAAAATGCCATCGTACAGATTTGAAGAATAATTGGAGCCAGTACCGGGCTGGTTGTCCGCAAAATGCTTTGTGAACAGCAATTTAGTGTTGAAGCCGACGCTTGAAATGCCAATGCCATTATTTGTCGATGCCGAAGCACAGCCCGCTACCATCGTACCATGGGCAAAAAGATTTCCCTGCGAAATGGAAGGATCATTGTCCCCAATAAACCCCGGCATACCAATGAGCGAAGCATCAGCGCCAGAAAAATCCCATCCCCTATTATTATCAATGAATCCATCACCATCATTGTCTATACCATCAATAGGATCAGCAGGGTCTATGTATAAATTGCCCTGAAGATCCGGATGATTCAAGTCTCCGCCGGTATCAACGATGCCGATAATAATCGACTGGTCGCCAGTGGTTATATCCCACGCTTCAGGCGCGCGGATGAGGTCAAGATAATATTGCTGACTTGAGGATGGATCATCTGGCGTGAAGAATGGCTCTACTGTATGAACTGGCTCAACAATCTCAAAATATCCGGTTGCGTATAGCTCATTGACAAAATCTTCCAACGCGATCGTTTTGTCAAATGAAAGCTTATAGTAAAGCGAGATGTCTATGTGCTGCTCGCGCGGCGCTATCCGGCCAAGGGTCTTCTCGCGGGCTTTAGCATTCAGGAGCGGACTGATCCGGCTGGAGCCGATTCCGGCCGGCTTCCGGCCGGCCGGACACACCTGACATGAAAATATCCCGGTGCGATTCTTTGAGTTTCACCCAGACAACACCATTTTCAAAGTCGCCAGGGGAAACGTGTTCTGGGAATTTAAATTTTCGTTTAGTCTGTCCATTCACCGAATGGTAGAACAAGACGCACATCAGACAAAGCAAAACTATCCTCACCTAAGTTCATATTTATCCCAATACAAAATTAATACAGGAAACCTGATTAAAGTAAGAGCTGACGTGAAGTCTTTCTCATACCCCATGATTTCAATTCCGGATTTTATTCACATTCACGCAAAAGAATGGTAAAAAGTGAGAACTGAAGCCACTGCTTACAACATCCTTCACGCGGCAGTCACGGGCAATTTATCCTTCCTTTGCTAACTGTTCGACTTTGTTCCACACACGCCAAAGGTTCTTGTAACAAATTTTCGTGATGTCATCTTCTGTGTAGCCGCGCTTCAAAAGAATAAAAATAAGATCAGGATATTTTGATGGGTCCTCCAATCCCGTCGGAAGCTGGCCGTCAACGCCATCAAAGTCAGAACCAAAACCGACATGATCAATGCCCGCAAGTTCTACAACATGGTCGATATGGTTTGCCACCATTTCGATAGAAGTCTTACTCGAGCGGATTTTCCTTGTTAAATTGATCGATGATCGGCTTGGCCAATGGATCATTCTCATGAAGCCCCTTCTCTGCCAGCAAAGACGCCAATCTCTCCGTGTTCCGTTGATCCTGATTGGCGATGACCGAATCGAGAAAGACATTATAAAAATTGATCAGCATAACGCCATCGTTTTCACCCAGTTTCCTGATCATGTCATCTGTCATATCTCTTTGAATCGTAGGCGCAAAATACCTGCACGATGAATGAGAGGCTATGCAAGGTGATTTTGATAGATTCATCACCTGATAGAACGTACTGTCATCCACATGTGAAATATCGACCATTATGCCCAGCCGGTTCATCTCGGCCACTACCTCCTTACCAAAAGGGCTTAAACCATTCCAGGTATGGGCGGTATTGCGCGAAGCGTCGCAGATTTGATTGTCGTCATTGTGTGTAAGGGTTATGTACCGAATCCCGCGGTCGTAAAAATATTTCACATTGGCCAAATCGTTGCCGATGGGAGCGCCGTTCTCCATGCCCATTGGCAAAGAGATTTTTCCAAGCTTAAAGTTCGCTTCTACCTCGCCTGGAGTGTTTGCTAAAGCAAATTTGTCAGGAAGTTGTTCTGCAATGGTATTTACCATATCAATTAATGAGTCGGCTAAACTTTTCCCGCTGTCAGATTTCTTTTGGTATGATGAAGGAATAAAAATTGACATAAAAGGTGCATCCAAGCCACCCTCGCGTGCCCGCACATAGTCAAACTCGCCCTCAGTAGCTGATTCGATAATGTCAAGGTGTTCGCTGACAGGAATAAGATTTTTTTCCTTCAATCGTTCAGGAAGATCCACATGACCATCGGCAATGATATACTTGTGGGCCAACTCATTGGCGTAGCTGCGCAGTTGCTCATCATTCATTTGGGTTATCGATTTCTTTTCTGTACAGCGAAACAGAAAAGTGGTAATCAGGATTAGTAGCAGCGTTCTCAAGCTCATCTGAAATTATTTAGGTTTGCGCCTCAAGGTAATGCATTAAACTTTATCATTACTTTTACTTTTTAGAATCGGCAATTGGAAAGGAAAAGTGGTTTGCCCATGAAAAATATTCAGGTACGGACAACTCAAAACACATTTATTCATTATCCTGTATTCACTGTTGGCGGAAGGATCTGTAATGCCTTGCCTGCGGGGTTATCTGAATTTTATATTCAGCAAAGCTTTTATTGTGAACCACATAAAGAGTCGGGGCAATGTCTGGCATTAAGACTGACTCGTCTTCCGTCAGGTTCTTTTACCCCATGATGAAGGATTATCGCACCCGAACAACCGGTACGCAGCATGGATAGCCTTCCAGAGTTTACGCGCGCACACCTGGCACTGCGGAATGGCCAGGACAAACCTGACATCTGGGTTGCGCTGAATGGGTTAATCTACGACGTTACGCGATCCAGATTATGGCGTGCAGGCAATCATTATGAACATTGGGCGGGTCAGGATCTGACCGATGAATTGAAGGACGCCCCTCATAATGCAAATGTTTTCGACAAATTCAGGGTGGTTGGCAGATTGAAAAACTAAGTCGCATCGTTCAGACCCGTGATCACATTCCTACTCTGCTGTTTTTTCCTTAAATTTCAAGTCAAAGCTTTATTCCCATAATATCGACAGATTTCTTTGTACAACTGCACTTACACATTTAACCAAGATGATCATTATTGCTGACAGCGGAGGTTCCAAAATTGATTGGCGACTCATTGAGCATAACGGCGCAATCGGGCAAGCGAGCGCCCCAGGCTTCAATCCATACTATCAACCTATCGAGGACCTAAGCCGGAATATAAAAGAAGTTTTACTTCCAAAAATCAAGGAGAAGGTAGACAAGGTCTTCTTCTATGGTGCGGGCGTATCTTCGGAAAAGAATCAGGAAACGATTAAACGTGCCTTTTTGGAATTCTTTCCTGGCGCGCATATTGAAATTGGGTGGGATTTATTAGCGGCAGCACGAGCGCTCTGCGGGCACGAGCCTGGTATTGCATGCATCATGGGGACAGGATCGAATTCATGCCTATACGATGGCAAAGAAATAATTGGCAACGTGGCCAACCTGGGATGGATTCTGGCAGATGAGGGATCGGGTGCTAACATAGGACGAAAATTTCTGGTTGATTACCTGCGCGAGGTTATGCCGGAAGAACTACGAAAGCAATTTCACGCACGGTTTCCGCTAACGCGAGAGGAGTTCCTGGAAAAAGTATATCAGCAAGAAAGGCCCAGCGCATTTCTTGCCAGCTTTGCAAAATTTATTTTCCAACATTTAAAGGAACCCTACTGTTATAAGCTTGTGTACGACAGTTTCGCCGAGTTTTATGAGCACAACGTAATGAAATACGAGAATTATGAAAACCTGAAGGTTCACTTTACGGGGTCGATTGCTTTCTACTTCAGTGACATCCTACGGCAGGTTGCCGGCGATAAGGGCATTACGGTTAAAAACATTCTTGAAGGCCCGATAGCAGGCTTAACACTGTATCATCAAAACGACTTGAATTAATTGGCAACGACAGAATCATCCTCGTATTACAATAATTTGGAACACATGAGTGTCCGTGATCTTCTCCTGGGTATAAACAAGGAGGACAAATCTGTCCCGGAAGCGATTGAGAAAGTTATTGACAAGATTGAGCCGCTGGTTAATGTGGTAGTCGAAAAGATGAATTCAGGGGGCAGGCTTTTTTACATTGGTGCGGGCACTAGCGGGCGGCTCGGTGTTGTTGATGCCTCAGAAATTCCGCCAACCTATGGCATGCCACATGGTAAAGTAATAGCCATTATTGCCGGCGGCGATGAGGCCATCCGAAAAGCAGTGGAACACGCTGAGGATAATGCTACCCAGGCGTGGAAAGATCTGGAGGCATACTCCATCAATCAACAGGATGTTTTGATTGGCATTGCTGCATCCGGAAGGACTCCCTATGTCATCGGGGGACTCAAAGACTCCAGAGCGCACGGCATCACCACTGGTTGTATTGTTTGCAACACTAGCACTGAGGTTGCGAAGCATGCCGATTTTCCAATAGAAATCGTGGTCGGTCCAGAGTTCGTCACCGGCAGCACACGCATGAAATCAGGCACTGCGCAAAAACTTGTCCTTAATATGCTCTCCACAACCGTCATGGTTAAGCTTGGTCACGTCCGCGGAAACAAAATGGTGGATATGCAGCTTTCCAACAACAAACTCGTGGAACGTGGCGTAAAGATGATTATGGAAGAACTCAGCATTTCATCTACGCAAGCCGAGCAACTACTTAAACAATACGGCTCTGTCCGCAAGGCTGTCGACAGTTGGAAGCACGATGCATAATATCGAGCCCTATTACAATTGGATAAGATACTACGACCCAGCTGCTGACGAGCGCTCTCCCTTCTATGGGAAAGAATATAATCTTGATGTGTATTCAGAAACGATTTATGGCTATTACATTGATCCCTCCTGGGATGCGATTGGCTCTGAGACATTATACATAAAAGTCTTGTACACCGATTATGCGACAGGCTTCACCGTGATTGAATTCTTCGGTGAGTGGAACGATGCCATCAACAACGATATTATGACGTTTAAACGAAATATATTGGAGGCTATGTTGCAGGAAGGCATAAACAAGTTCATCCTCATCGGTGAGAATATCCTAAACTTTCACGGCGCCGACGACTGCTATTATGAAGAGTGGTTTGAAGAGGTTGAAGATGGCTGGATTGCGGCTGTTTCATTTCCCGACTTCATACAAGATGAGTTTAATAAATATCACCTCGACAGCTTTATCAATATGGGGGGCACATTGCAGATTGAGCAATGGCGAACGCTACTGCCGACCAATTTCTATGAGCTGGTAAGCAGGCTGATTCAAAGAAGACTTAACTGAACGTCGCTTACCAAAGCATCAGCGGGCACCAGGTAGTCTTTTTTGGATTTCAATTCTCGACACAAAATTCGCGTTCTTCTGAGCTTACCTTTCTGAAAATATTTTCCAGAAAGGCGGAAAATACTTCCCTCAGGAATCTCTGAAAGCAATACCAGGCTTGCGTTGGCATCAAACTTTCGGAACGCTTGGGTTAGTTCTGTATCAGCAAAAGAACTCGCCTTTGGGTTGATCATATGCCTGCGCAGTTCATGTAAGATTTCCTCCGGAAAGACACTTTCCCAGAGCAATGGTACCATAAGGTTGGTAAAAGTTGTCCTCCACGTTTCCCCATGGGGCTCCACACGCTCGCCAAATTTCAGGTGAACATGGAGATGGGCTACTTCATGCACATAGGTTAAAAGGAATAAGTATCGATTCAGATCATTGTTGAGGGTAATTCGAGGGTGCCGCTTCGATCTCCGGCTCGTAAAATCGCCAACTTTTGTTTGGCGGCTTTTTGTGATTTTCAATTCAAAGGGGCTCGATTTCCACAATGTAAAACAATATTCCAATGCGACTGCCGGAACATGCGATTGCAAGATGGTTATTACCTGTTCTGAACTCATAAGAACACAAAAAAGGCTTTAGTGAACTAAAGCCTTTTCAAGATCAATCTTTAAATGATTGCTTACTCGGCAGCAACAGAGTCAACTTCGATAGCAGCGCTATCTGCTGCAACAGTAGCAGATTCTACTACTACTTCTTCCATTGCCGGAGCAGTTTCTTCAGCAGAAGTTTCAGCCTTCTTGCCACAAGCGACAAATGCAAATGCAAAGCCACAAACAGCTAATAATGCGATTAATTTTTTCATAGTTTACAGGTTTTTAAAAATTCACCGCAAATATAGCAGGATTATATGACCGGACCCAAGCCGGGTAATAAAATTCACTTTTTCCGAAATATTAAACGCAATGGAACACCCTCAAAATCAAAGGTTTCGCGCATCCTATTTTCGATAAAACGCTCATAGGAGGGTTGAATGTATTGCGGCAAATTGCAGAAGAACACAAACGATGGAAACCGGGCAATTACCTGGGTTATGTACTTTATCTGGATGTGTTTTCCTTTTACAGAAGGTGGTGGATGGCTCTCGATTTCGGGCAGCATGACGTCATTCAACTTTGAGGTAGGAATTTTTTTTGATTTATTTTCAAAAACCAGAACCGCTTTTTCAATAACCTGGAAAATTCGCTGCTTTGTCAGTACTGATGAAAAAATGATTGGGATATAATCTATCGGAGAAAGCTTTTCCAATATGTCCTTTTTAAACTTATCAGCGGTCTTGGAGTCCTTCTCAATCAAATCCCACTTGTTAACCATGATCACCATGCCCTTTCCCTGGCGCTCTGCGAGATGAATGAGGTTGACATCCTGGGACTCAATACCGCGCTCAGCATCGATCAGCACGATACAAACATCACTTTCCTCCAACGCCCGTAACGAACGCAACACAGAATAAAATTCAATGTCTTCCTTTACCTTTGCTTTCTTGCGTACGCCTGCGGTGTCGATCAGGATAAAATTATTGCCATACAATTTGTAGTAAGAATGTATGGCATCCCTTGTTGTCCCTGCTTCGTCGGTCACAATGCTTCGCTCCGTACCCAGCAGCGCGTTTAAGAACGATGATTTACCGACGTTGGGTCTACCAACAATTGCAATTTTAGGTATACCAGCATCGGGATCTTCCACACCTTCTGATGGAAACACCTTCACTATCTCATCCAGTAGCTCACCCGTTCCACCACCATTTTCTGAGGAGATTGGATATACTTCCCCCAAGCTCAGCGCATAAAACTCTGCTGCCAAGAATGTCTTATTGGGTGTATCTGCCTTGTTGGCTGCTACAAATATCGGCTTCTTACTCGTTCGTAGCACATTGGCAAACTCCTTATCAAAACCGGTTAAACCATCCTTACAATCTACCATAAAAATAATAGCAGATGCTTCTTCAATGGCCAGCTTGACTTGTTTGCGTATCTGCGATTCAAATTTGTCTTCAGATCCCGTAACATAACCACCGGTATCAATTACAGTGAAATATTTTCCGCACCATTCTGCATATCCATAGTGACGGTCGCGGGTGACACCCGGTGTGTTATCCATTATCGCCTCCCGCTTCTCGGTCATTCGATTAAAGAAAGTTGATTTACCGACATTTGGCCTGCCCACTATTGCTACAATATTTGCCATTTTTTCAATTTTAATTAGGTGGCAGCGTGCCCCTTCTGCTTGTTACCGTCTATTCCATGTATCCAAACTGCTTGAGCTTGAAAGATTTTTTGCGCCAATTGTCAGCAACCTTTACATGAGTTTCCAAAAATACTTTCTTGCCAAAAAAAGATTCCATGTCTTTTCGGGCCTCCACACCAACTTTCTTTATGGAGCTTGCTCCCTTTACCGATGATTATGCCTTTTTGTGAATCGCGCTCAACGTAGATTATGGCGCTGATACGAATAATATCCTCCTCTTCTTTAAAGGAGTTAATCGACACCTCTGAGCTGTATGGAATTTCCTGTTCATAATTCAAAAATATTTTTTCTCTTATGATTTCTGAGGCAAAGAATCTTTCTGAACGATCTGTATACTCATCTTGTGGAAAATATGCCGGATGCTCGGGCATATAGGCCAACAACTTAGGAAGCAGTTCCTTCACATGTTTGCCGGATTTTGCCGATACAGTAAGAATTTCCTTTATTGTCGGAAGCTGCTCCTTCCAATACATTACTTTGTCCTCCACCTGCGATCCTTTCACCAGGTCAATTTTGTTAATGATTAACAATATCGGCGTCTGGATCTTCTGGAAACGTGCAAAAAGATCGGGTTCATACTTATCTTCAAGCGCAACCACCAATAATATAAGGTCCGCATCTTCCAACGAAACTTTCACATAGCTCATCATAGCATCGTGCAAAGAATATTTGGGTTCCAGGATGCCGGGCGTATCGGAGTAGACGATCTGGTAGTCTTCACCATTCAGGATTCCCATTATCCGATGTCGCGTGGTTTGGGCTTTTGCCGTGATAATGGAAAGATTTTCACCCATCAATCTGTTCATCAGCGATGACTTGCCGACGTTAGGCTTCCCAACGATGCTTACAAAACCAGACTTAAAGGCTATTTGCTTCATGACGATTTACAAAGGTAGCTTGTTTTTTAAATGCAACCGACCTACTTTTGCGAACGATTTCAATAAGCCTTATTTGGTTGCTTGAATCGCACTATATCGCGGGGTGGAGCAGTTGGTAGCTCGTTGGGCTCATAACCCAAAGGTCACAGGTTCGAGTCCTGTCCCCGCTACTCATAAGATAAGACGGCTTTTGTCGTCTTTTTTGTTACGAAACAGTTGGTAGATCATTGGATCATACCCACCAACGGCGAGACGCTGGTATCCCCGATTCAATGCCACGACGGTCAATTGATCGAACCCAAAACAGACATACAGAGCCCACCCGAAATCGGTCGATTTCAATATTGATCCTAGAT
This sequence comes from uncultured Bacteroidota bacterium, assembly GCA_963714945.1. Lineage (GTDB taxonomy): Bacteria > Bacteroidota > Bacteroidia > Cytophagales > Cyclobacteriaceae > Chryseolinea. Next base: position 96,432 of record CAVQQL010000012.1, read on the forward strand.
ACGCATCACTTAAAATGCGACGTTGTAAGCAAAAGAAGAGAATATAAAGCATGAAAAAACTAAACCCACTCAAGTTGCTGGCTGCACTGGCATTGCTCAGCATCAGTTCCTCCTTCGCTCCTTTGGAACATGGCGTGTATGTACAGCTGCACCCCGGCAGCAACAAGAAAATCGTTCTTCAGATTGTGCCCGATAGAACCTACTCCAATGTAGTGGCATACGTCAATTTTTACGCCGCTAATAATAAGCGCGTAGCCCAAGAGGCTTATAGCCTGTCAGACGGAAAGGACAAATACATCAGAAAGGGTCAATGCACAAACCGGGTAATTAAATTTTCCTTTAAGGAAACCGTCACCCGGGTAACAATTGATCATGTGAATGAAGGTGAGATTCAGGGCGATGCCAACACTAAAGGGACGAGAATTAAACTGCCAGTTTCTGCAAGTCCATTAGGGCCTATTGAAAAATAGGAAATAAGTACCCTTGGGCGATCATGGGGAAGGCGCTTTCTTGCGCTGACCGTCGTTACGGTTATACCCGCCTATGCCTATGCTGCTCCCCACTGTCGTCCTGCGCGTTGGAGGGCAAATAACCTAGGTTGGCCATGTCACTCGCTGGCCGTCACGATGCACTTTTCCTTTCCTCCTGTGGTGCCGTTTTCAGAATTTTACAATGACCCGGCCTGTTTTTACATCCGCCTATAATTCAATAATTTGCCAGGTATAAAATACCTGGCACTTGGATCTCATTCACATCTTTACTGGCGTACTCGTTCTTTCCGCAGCCTTTTCTTACCTCAACGAAAGATTTTTCAAATTTCCGTCGACCATAGGATTAATGATACTATCACTTTGCCTGTCGATAGTGATCCAAGTTATTGGCGTTTTTTCATCTGCCACGTTGGCTTCGGCTGAGGCATTGGTTAACTCGGTTGACTTTTCAGATGTGTTGCTTGACTTTATGCTCAGCTTCCTTCTGTTCGCGGGGGCGCTTCATGTAGACTGGAGTAAGCTGCACCAATCGCGTGGACCCATCATCACATTTGCCACTGTAGGTGTTGTGCTTTCCACCTTTATCATTGGGACTGTTCTGTATTACCTTGTACCGATGTTTACTTTTGACGTCGCGTACATACACTGCCTTTTGTTCGGCGCACTCATCTCTCCCACAGATCCCATTGCTGTTATGGGCATTTTGAAGAAAGCCAAGGTGCCGGAATCCACTGAAATCAAGATCGTGGGTGAATCCCTGTTCAATGATGGTATCGGCGTGGTTGTATTCATCACGTTGCTGCGCATCACACAAAAAGGACTGGAACATATTACTGTTTCGGAGATCGGTATTTTATTCCTTGAAGAAATTGTGGGTGGTATTGGGTTCGGTCTGGTGCTGGGTTACATCGGCTTCCGGCTAATGAAAAGTATCGATCATTATCAAACGGAAGTCATGATGACCATGGCCATGGTCATCGGAGGCTACCTGGCCGCAAATGCGCTTCATTTTTCCGGCCCCCTGGCGATGGTAACATCTGGAATTCTAATTGGCAACCACGGAAAACAAAAAGCCATGTCGGATATAACGATGGATTACGTTTTCAAATTCTGGGAGATGATTGACGTGATACTGAACGCTGCATTGTTTGTACTGATCGGGTTGGAGCTGTTGATCGTACCTTTCAATTGGGAATTTCTTTGGATCGGATTGATTGCTATCCCAATGGTTTTGATAGCCCGTTATGGATCTTTGGCAGCGTTGTCGTTCGGGTTGGGATACAACAAACAATTTGAACCGAAAACGCTTTCCATCATGACCTGGGGTGGGTTGCGGGGGGGAATTTCTATCGCACTTGCTTTATCTATTCCAGCTGTGCTAGACAACCATCTTTTCTTATTGGTCACCTATGTGATTGTGTGCTTCTCGATTATCATACAGGGACTTACCCTCGAACCTATAATTAAGCGGCTGTTGAAATCCTGAATGATGCAAGGCAAGGCGGATAAAGACCACTCTTTCTTGACTTTCCCGTTACAGTTTCAAAAAGCGCCTTACTGATCTCAAAACAAGGTTTTTTTGTAAATTGCCTTTCATTAAAAGACCTAAGAAAGGTGCCAGGCGCAAATCCGACTGGAACTTTTTGTAAAGATCTTATGTAAATCTTTCCAATGCGTACATACAAATTCCTGAAAGTTGCCGTCCTGACCTTACTGAGTCTTTTCGGCAGTTCACTCTTATCATCCTCGCCAATACCGTCTGCCTTGCCGGCTTCTTTAAGCCTGCGGGAAAAAGCGTCTGATTTGTATTCATCAATTGACTTTGCAGATACTGAAAGGCCTGATTTCGAGTTGTTTAGGATGGCAATGGAGGGATATGATCGCCTCAAGGAAGCCAACAAGCTGAGAGGCCCCGAAATTATTACGCTCATTGACTTTAGAAAATCTGGCAATGAAAAAAGGCTGTGGGTGATAGCGTTGAAAAACAAAAAAGTTCTACACCATTCGCTGGTAGCGCATGGTAGAAACAGCGGAGAAGTATATGCCCGCGTATTCTCCAACAAGCCCAATTCAAACAAGAGTAGTCTTGGATTCTACGTGACCGGCGGCACGTACATTGGCAAACATGGGCTTTCACTTAAGTTGCACGGCGTAGAAAAGGGGATAAACGATCTTGCCGAAGCGCGCGCCATTGTGATGCATGGAGCAGATTATGTCAGCGAGTCATTCATTAAAAAAGTTGGAAGGCTAGGTCGCAGCCTTGGATGTCCTGCTGTTCCTATGGAAAATTATAAAGAAATCATCGGCCAGATCGCAGATGGTACGTGTCTGTTCATCTATTATCCAGATCAGGAATATCTGAAAAATACCAAAATGTATAGTCCTACCAACCCTTCGGAAAAAACTCTTGCCAGGGGGAATTCATAGCGCCTTCAGAACATCTTGATCCCATGCGTAGATATCATTACGCGTCTGAAGGTTTCCATCATCGTCTACAAATGCCGTAAAGTAAACAAAGTGTATTGGTATCTTTATTTGAACGGGTAGCGATACGGTTTCGCCTGACGATACAGCTTGCCGTAGTGTTTCCTCTGTCCATGACGTGCCCTTCAAAAGGTAAACCGCCAGTGCATATGGCTTATCTATTCTTATGCACCCCGAACTCAGTGCGCGGTAGGACTGATTGAACAAAGCGTGATTGTTTGTATCGTGAAGAAAAACCCGATATCTGTTGATGAATTCGAATTTAATCAGGCCAAGCGGATTTAGCGTTCCGGGATCCTGGCGAAGTAAATATGGAAAGTTACTAGCTGAATAGGACGCCCAGGGAATACTTTCAGGCGAAATTTCCTCACCTGTATAATCTATAACGCGAAGGTCATGCAGTTCCAGGTATCTGATGTCTTTCTTTATTTGTGGCAGCACATCCTCTTCCAGAATCGTGGGCGGCACCGTCCATGTAGGATTGTAAATAAGGTTTCGCATCACGCTGCTGAAAACGGGTGTCTTCCGGTCCTTCCTTCCGACAATCGCACGCATTGAGAGCATTATCGAATCCGCTTCACAAAGCACTGCACTATATGCTGGAATATTGATTAGTAAAAATTGATTTCCTAAGTTCCGGGGCAGCCACCTGTAGCGCTCAAGGTTAACCAGAATTTTATCAATGTAGTCGTCGACTGAATAATTCAGGCATTGAAGCGTAGACTTCCCGATCACCCCGTCATCATCCAGTCCGTTTTGGCGCTGAAACTTTTTAACCGCCGCAAGTAAAGCTGAATCGTATTCAACTGCATTAGGCGAGTGGTACAACAAAGGCAGCTGCCTTGTCGTGTTCAATCTTTCGCGGACTAACGGAACCCTATCGTCGATTATTCCAGGTTCAAGGGAAGGTCCTTCGGGAATTCGCTGCCAACCTCCTTTTGATTTGATATCCCTAAAAAGTTGCAGGTAAGCTTGAAGCTTTTGGTAACCGCCGTTTTTTGGCGCCAGGTCAATAAGCGTCCTAGCTACTGATCGTTCAAAAAGGGCACGTTGTAGAATACCAACAAGGTCTGCTTCAGGCCTTGTCACTTCCCACTTATGGGGGTATAATATTTCCGGATCCAGCCTGCCGAAAAGTAAATGGGAACCATAACTCAAGAAAGCATCTGTCAACAGCAGGTCGAAGAATACTATTTCAGGTTCGGTCTTCTGTCTTGCATAGTATTCGCTGAGTGCCTGCAGATGATAGTCGTTAGGATTTAACCCCTCGCGATCGACGGTTCGGATGACGTCGATCAATTCAACTATGTTTTCGTTCCGCTTCCAGGCTATTGCATATTCACTGGGTCGATAGAAAGAAAGAAACAGATCATTGTGCAAAATAACACCGTCAAAAAGGACTATTGGCGTATGCGTTGAGTCGGCATGTTCAATCATACTTTTCAATATACCAGAAACCCCAGGTTGAGCAGAAGCTGTTGTTCCAAAAACAAGCATAAAAATAATAACGGCTCCCAAAGCACGCGTTGGTGCTTTCATATTAGCTTTCTTGCGTAATAGAAAAATGAGATCCATAGCACAATATCTTGCGTTAGAAATGAAATACAAATGATGAAAATCAGGTAGCGTACTATTACTGCAAATATTCCTTCGTAAAAGGATACTAGCTTGTCTGAAGAAATTGCATGGCGATTCTGCAATGGCCATTGATTAAGGCGTCCCGCGCGTTCAAGGTCTTAATTTTCACGTTCGGATTAAGAAAATTCAAGGCGCGTAGATAGGCACTCGCCAGGGGCTCTTCGCTCACAACAACTATCGAAGCCGTTGTATCACCCAGTTCTTTCAATTCTGTTCCAATGAGCAATCCGCTTAGATATTGATAGTTGCTTATCGGCGGGAAGTTATCGAGTACATGTCTCGTTCGCACCATAAATAGTTTGTGCAACAGGTTGCTGTTGCGTGCATCCCTGACGCCTAGTATAAAAGACGCAGTATCCTCTCCCTTCATGACCGAATTGGACAGAATGCTTTTTTGCAAAAGCAGATTGAATATTTCTCCTGTAGTATATGTTCTGAAATCAAAAGCAACGCCGTTCTTCACGTATACATGCTTGGCGTGTGTGCCGGGAAAAATCAGAATGTTTTCGGTCTCCTGATTTATCTCGCAACCCAACAACATCGTCTCCTCACCACGCATAATATCCGTTTGTGTTCTGAAACCAGAAATCAAATACAATGGATATTTCAGGCATTCATCTGCATCAAACTTTTTAACGGGGAATTCAAGCGAATCCCAAGTAAAGGGAAAGCTACGATAGGGAAGTTCTTCTATGCCCACAGACGAGGAAGCCATCCCCGAAAGGATAACGGGCATAGCGCCTTCCGGCACTTTTTTCATCTTGCGAATTGCGTCTGACAAAACTGCTTTGTAGAAGGCTGCTCTTTCCGACTTTGGTCTATTTGCGGTCTGCCAGTCTTTGTATGTCTCCGCAATGCCTTGCCCAGATCTTACTTCGTCGAAAACTTCCCCGGACAGGGCATCGGCTAACCGAAGTCTAAAGCTTGATGTCCCCCAATCGCAACTCAGGAATTTTTCCATAATCAATTGTAATGCGTATCGTTCTTCTAAGATAGGGCAAACAATACAATTCCGTCGTGGAAATCAATCCACCAACGCTGCTTCAATTTGTTCCAGCGTTTTACCCTTTGTTTCAGGAAGCGCAAAGTAGAGTACAACAAACCCAAAAGCACAGATAGCGCCATAAAGCCAAAAGTTATTTGCCCATCCCAGGTTCTCTTTAATTGTAGGAAAGGAAAAAGTAAGCGAAAAATTTCCTATCCAAAGCGCCATTGCGGCTGTCGACATTGCTGCCCCCCGAATTCGGTTTGGGAAAATTTCAGACAGGATCACCCAGACAACAGGTGCAAGCGTAAGGGAGTAAATGGCAACATTTGTCAACGTCAAAAGTACGATGGGAAGACCTGTCATTCCAACCTGAAAGAGATAACCGATCGCACCATACACAATTGCCAGCGAGGCAGCCCCGCCCAACATTAATTTCTTTCTGCCAATTTTATCAATGATCAAAATAGTGACGACTACGGAAATGACCATTACGGTTCCGATAACAACGATATTGAGCATCATCTGCTGAAGCGTATAGCCAGCGGCCTGAAATATATCCGCTGCGTAATAAAAAATTACATTCATTCCGCACCATTGCTGAAATATGGCCAGAAAAATTCCCAGCAGCAGGACCTTGAATAATTTCTTTTCAAAAAGGTCGCTGAAATGCACTTGCGCTACCTCGTTATCAGACAGCGTATTTTGAATTGCATCAGTTTCGGAACGCGCATAGTCAGGACCCCCAATTTTGGTTAGTGTCTTTTCCGCCCTTTCGCGCTGTCCATTTTTCATCAACCATCTGGCGCTTTCTGGCATAAAGATCATTATGAGGAAGAAAAGAAAAGCCGGTACTGCTTCAACACCAAACATCCACCGCCATCCATATTGGCCGGTCCAACTTTGCCGGATTATTTCATCCGTTACGATTTGCGGAATTTGTTTATCATAAAGGGTGATCTGCCAATTCATAACCTGCGCCGCCAAGACGCCAATCATAATCAACAACTGATTCAAAGAGACGAGTTTTCCGCGCAAGTGCCGTGGCGCCATTTCCGAGATATACATCGGAGATAAGTTAAGGGCTATGCCGATGGCAATACCACCCAATATGCGCATCGTGTTATACCAGAAAAAATCAGTGGCCAAGCCTGTTCCAATGGCGGAAAGCGTAAACAAAAAGCCCGACAAAACCAGCAGTGGTTTTCTTCCCCACACATCGCTTTTGACAAAACAAAGTAAGGCCCCGGCGATACACCCAATAAGCGCGGAGCTCGTCCCCCATCCTTTCGCCGAAGGTGATGTTATTCCAAAATATGGTTCATAAAATGGCTTTGCCCCACCAACAACAACCCAGTCATAGCCAAATAGAAATCCTCCCATTGCCGCGACAAGCGATATCAGCCAAATATACGTGTAGTTGTATTTCGCACTATTCTCTATCATATCGTCTTGCCCGTGATGAAAGTCTCCTTTTTACTCAATACAGAAAGGTAACGCAAAATAGAATAACTAATAAGATGGGCAGGTAGTAAAAATCGCCGTCAACTCTGGGGATTACAGGTTGCCAGACTCCAATCCTATTCTTACGTCGTTGGTACTATACTTCACAGGGCCGGAATAACACATAAATTTTCCAGGTTTTTGAACAATATATCCGCAAAACAGTTTGACAAATGTGCCCGATAGATGATAAATTCGGGCAACAAAAAAAACCTGCACGGATATGAAATTTATTGTTTTTATAGCGGTCCTTTTAACTATCACGGCGGCTACCGCTCAGGATAAGAAGAATATTTACACGACGACCAGCGGTGAATTGATCTTTTCATTCGCGAACATTAACTATGACGGAGATGAAACGGGAAGCGTGATGCGCTTTTCACCCGTCTTCAACTTTCAGAACTGGGTCAATCTTGACCAATCTGACAACTTTGGATATTTTACAGGCCTTTCCGTCCGAAACGTTGGCTTTATTTACGACGTGCCAAATACAACAACCCGGAAGAAATACAGAACCTACAGCCTGGGTATTCCGGTCGGGATAAAAATTGGCAACCTCTCTAATAGATTTCTCTTTGCCGGTTATGAACTTGAGTTACCCTTTAACTTTAAGGAGAAAACCTTTGTCGATGAGGTTAAGGAGAGTAAAAAAAGCATCTGGTTCAGTAAACAGGTGAAGACATTTAGCCATTCGCTTATGGTTGGTGTACAGATGCCTTACGGTGCTACGCTCAAATTCAAATATTACCTTTCGAATTTTTTTAATAAGGACTATCAGGCAAGCGATGGTCAGGGGGGTACTTATAAACCTTACGCAAACTCGGATTACAATGTCTTCTATTTCTCGCTAAGTTTCGGGCTTCTGAAAGATGTGGATTTTTACTACCACAATCACTAGTCTGAATGCGCAAGGAGGGGATCGCGTCCCATCAGGAAGAATTCAGCTCGCCAAGGTAAAAATTATAACCTGCTCATTAGCTCGACAAACAACATGGTAAGATTGGCTTCGGCTTTTTCTGCCACTCTAATGATCTCCGCGATATCTGTTGGTGCCAAATTGTCCGGATCACAATCATCTGTCAATACCGAAACAGCACAACATGGGAGGCTCATATGGTTGGCAACAATTACTTCAGGTACAGTGCTCATGCCTACAGCATCTGCCCCAATCCGCCGAAGGAATCGATACTCAGCTCGCGTCTCCAGGTTCGGACCTGACACGGCCACGTATACGCCTTTGTTTAAGGTGACACTAAGCTCAGAGGCAATGTTCTCCAAATGTGCATTCAAAACTAAGTCGTAGGGCTGGCTCATGTCGGGGAAACGTGGTCCCAGCACTTCCATATTATCACCGCGCAACGGATTCTGCGGCAAGAGATCGATATGATCATCCAGTAGCATCAGCTCACCCTTTTCCCATGCGAGATTGAGATTCCCCGCAGCGTTAGAAATCAGGAGTTGCTCGATGCCCAAGATCTTCATCACCCTTACCGGCAATGTTATTTGTTGCATGCTGAAGCCCTCGTAGTAATGGAGCCGTCCCTGCATGGCCAGAATTTTTTTGCCATGCATACTGCCATAGATCAATTTACCCTTGTGAAACTCCACAGTGGAGACGGGAAAATGAGGAATTGCACTGTAGTCAATGGTCACCGGATTTTCGATTTGCTGGACAAAAAGATTTCCCAATCCAGTGCCCAGAATAACTCCGATTTCAGGATTGACGACCCCTTGTCGCCTAATGAAGTTGGCGGCCTCCGTAATCTGATTCATCATGCGTGTAATTTAAAAGGCGATCAACTATCGTCGGCAATACTGGTTCATTTATTTGGCGCCACGCCGCAATTAGGGTCCCAGTCCGACTACGAGATTATTCCCAGCCTACAGGTCATATTTTTTGCACATGTCCCTGATGAACTTCAAACCATTTTCAGCCATATCCCATGGCTTGGAATATTCGCGCCATACATTTATCGCATTTGCAAAGTCAGGATCGTTCCTTGTGAAAGCTTCGATAGTCAGCCAACCCTTGTATTTAATTTCAGCCAACGTTGAAAACGTCTCGTCCCATGGTATGTGCCCATCACCAGGCGTACCCCTGTCGTTTTCGCTGATGTGCACATGACGCAATAAAGGTGCAATGGTTTTCAAGGCTGTCCCCAGTTTCTTTTCTTCAATATTCGCATGGTGTGTATCGAACATTGCCCTGACATTTGGATGCGCGGCCATTTCTACGAGCCTTACAAGTTGATCCATCGTGTTACACAAATAACATTCGAATCGATTCAGCGCTTCAACTGTCAACGTGATGTTCGCCTTGGCAGCGTACTCGCCGGCAGCATGCAAAACTTCTGCGCTCCATCCATATTCCTGATCCTCTGGCGGGCGGCGGTTTGCAAACGTTGCGAAGGCGGAATGAAATGGTCCACAAATGAGTCTCGAATCGATGGCATGGGCGCAATCAACAGCTTCCTTTAGACGATCTATAGCCTTTTTCCGAATTGCGTTGGATGCATCAATAGGATTTTCATCCGGACCAACGCCCAAAACACAGGTGGCTTCCATGCCAATTGATCGGAGATGATTTCCAAATTGCCTGTATGCTGCCACATCCCGCACTTCCATGAAGCATTCAATTCCATCGTATCCTATTTCTTTTAATCTATCCGTGATGGGCATGAGACTGTCCGGCAAGCCGCCAGACCAAACGAGCAAATTAAAACCAATCTTATTCATGGGGATTTCGTTTATACGAACATACGGTCGAAAATGAAGAACAACATCAAACTAGATACCAGCGCAATAAATATAGATTCTTCAATCAATTTCAAAAAACAATAAACGCGGGAAAGTAATAAAATACCTTCCCTAACGCTATCCACTTGTTGGATTGCTTTACTGCTCAAGTGGGTGGTCGCGGAGCAGGTCTTCAGGCGTATAAAAACCCTTTTTATCTTTTGTCGCTTCGCGCACCGCCTTTACCCTGGCTGGAAGAATTGCGCCTGCTTCGTTTCCAAAGGAATTCCGTACATACGTTAATACGGAAGCTACCTCTTCATCGTTCAGCATCCCTTCGAACGGAGTCATGGGTACTTGCCCCGGATAATCCTTGTCGAGTACCTTGACCGGCCCCTGAAGTCCTTTTAGCACAAGTTTAATCAGGCGATCCTCGTCGCCCAACACCCACTTGGTATTTGCAAGCGGTGGGAAGCCCGATGCGGAAAGCCCGGCCCCGTCGGCCTGATGGCACGTCATACAGTATCCATCCTTGACATAGATTGCTTTTCCTTTTAAGAATAGGTCGCGTTCAATTCCTTTCAGATTGGTTACGAGTGTCTCATCGGCATTTTCCTGCACCGATTTTCCGTTAAGATGCGCCAGCGCCGTTTCATAAGCATCTTTCATCCATTCGTCAAGCGGCATTTTACCAGCCTCCAACACGATAGGGAGTCCCTTTTCTTTGTCCAGCCAGGAGGCCGCCACTATCGCTTCCAGCCTGACACGGCCGTGCACATCGCGGGCGGCCTGCATAAGCAAGTCTGCTTGATCCGCCACTTGATGGCCCGTGTAACGCAGCACCCGAACGGCTGCAGCCCTGGCGTGGTAATCTTTTGCCTGCAAGAGTTCACGAAGGAGTTGATCGTCCACCTGATCCAATCCCCAACTAACCCAAAGGGCCTCCAGGAGGTGATGTTCATATCTGGGATCTTCCTGATCAAGTTCACCAACCCAGATCTTAAGCTGTGCGAGAACTTCTGACGCATTGCGCCCCCGCAGTTCACGGCGGGTACGGTATCGGGTTCGGTACTCAGGAAGTTTTAAGTTATCGAAAAGTACATCAATGCTTGCACCATCGATGTGGGCAGGCTCAACCAATGGGCGTGAAGGATACGTAACGCGATAGATGCGCCCATGAACATGATCACGCAACGGATCACGCGCATTGTGTTGCATGTGACCAATCAGCACATTATGCCAGTCCACTATATAGAGGGAACCATCTGGTGCAAACTCCATGTCTACCGGCCGGAAGTTAAGATCGTCTCCTTGAACAAGGTCTTGACGGTGGTTACTCTTGTATCCGGTGCCATCGTCCACCATCGTATGTTCTTTCATCCCTAAGAATCCGATAGTGTTATTAATCAGCAGGTCGCCCTGTATCTCGTCCGGAAAATGGCGACTGGAAACAAACTCAAGGCCTGATGTCGGTCTCACTCTGTGCTTCTCCTCGATCAAGTTCATGGATTTATGGGTTGATACACCGTACCTTGGTTTGATCGTTCCAGGCATCATCCAACGAACGTCAGGGCCAGACGTCTCTGCAAAGAAGTTTTGACCCCAATCATCGAATGCTATGCCCCATGGATTTGGAATCGCAAGCTGAGCGGTCCGTTCAAGCTGGTGCCGCTGTGGAATATACCGGTAGAAACCGCCATTAGTGGCACGCACCGGGCCATAGGAAGTCTCTACATTTGTATGTAGGAAGACACCTTCCCCCATATAAATTGCACCTGACGGATCAGCCGTATAGGCACTGTGCGCATGGTGCGTATCATGATCATCGAAACCACTCAAAAGGATTTCGCGCCTGTCTGCTTTGTCATCGCCATCTGTATCAGACAAGAGCATGAGGTTTGTGCCTTGCGAAACGTATACACCCTCAGGGGCCAACTCAAAACCAACCGGAAGGTGCAAACCGTCGGCGAAGACGGTTTCCTTGTCAGCCTTGCCATCGTTGTCGGTATCCTCCAATATGAGGAGTTTGTCGTTCGGTCGTTTGTCACCTGGCCTGTAATGAGGATAGGTTGGCATAGTAGCTACCCAAAGGCGGCCCTTGTTATCAAAAGACAATTGAACGGGATTTGCTAAATCTGCAAACTCTTCTTCTGAAGCGAAGAGTTCTATCTTATATCCCGGTGCAACATTTAGTTTCTTCAGCGCTTCCTCTCCATAGCGGTAGGTGAGGCTTCCATTTTTTTTAGGGTTGAAGTTTGTTTCGACAGGAGGCAGCGCTGATGTTTTTAGATCCGCGGCGTCCAAGTCCATCTTTTCTCCTTTCACTGCTCGCCAAATGGCCTCATCACGGATTGCAGTCATTTCGCGTATTTTGGTTAGTTCAGCGGGATAGTTGTCAGGCCCAAAGGGATCGTACCGCCGACCGAAAACGTGAACACCATTTGGGATTTTAAAATCATTATGCCACATCCAGTTTTTTTCCAGGACGGCAGCATGCACCAACTCGCGATGAGCCTCGGCTTTGGCCAGTGTTTCACCAAAGACCTTATCTGCCAACAAGGTTGAAAACATGGCATAGCCGGATTCATTGAGCTGAGAGCCATCAATTGTAAGCGGCCTATCATTCGCCGCAAACCAGCCTTTTGAAGGTGAATAAGAATCTACAAACAATACCTGATTCTGGTTTGCAATTTCTTTCATCGCCTCTGTATACTTGGCCAGATTTGCGTTTTCCTTTACTCCATTTGGCAGGTCGGCGATACTGGAAAGATCTTCAAAAGCGATCGGCGAAACGATCGCCAGTTGGGGCGCTGATTTTCCATTATACTTTTGGCTCAGGGTATGTTTGATAAATGCATCAAGTTCACCTTTATAGTTTTCAAGACCGGCGTCGCCCTGGAAGGATTCATTGAATCCAAAACAGGCAATGATAACGTCGGCTCCTAGTCGGGTAAGCCATTGATCTTCTGTTTCAAAATGGCCTTCACTGCCAGAATTTTGTGCAAGTTCCGTTTGAAATTTCTCCGCGCCCGGAAAAGCCCATGGCGATACCCGGCCTGCATGCGGTCTGAATCCGGGCGTATTACCTCCGTCACACATATTGCGAATAAAAAGCAAGCTGTCCGGATAGCGAAGTTGCATTTCGGTTTCGAAATACCCGAAGTTCATCATGCGCGAGCAGAGATTATTGCCAATGAGCACGATGTGCGCTCCCTTGCGAATGGGCAGCGAAGGAGAATCGGATGGGCTGCACTGACTTGCGCAAAGCGCCAGAATAGCCAATGCAAATAGGTTGTTATTTACGCTCATAATGCAAATGGTGATCCATGTAAATCACCTTTGTAATATGATAATTTACCATGAGTGTTTCATCAATAATACGGGATTAAAATTATTAACCACCTCAGGTAAAGACCTGGTTTAGCAACACCTTTTAGCGGATTATTTTAACAAGCTGCCATTGAGCCTCAACAATTCGGTTTCCGCAAGTTTAGCAAGGTAACGCGCGTTGATCAACCGGTTATACGCTTCGGCAAGACTTTGCTGAGCGGTTCGCAACTCGATGAAGGTGTACGCTCCTCTTTTAAAACTCTCCAACGTAATGTAAAGGTTCTCCTTTGCCAATAAGATATTTTCTTCCTCAATCAGCAACACCTGCTTCGCGTTCTCATAATTTACGAAAGCATTTTTTACACCAACATTTACATTTATCTTCTCTTGCTCATACAATAACTGTTGCCGGTCAATAGAAATCCGGGCCTGTTGAATATTTCGTCTGTTAATAAACCCATTCATTATCGGCACGCTTATCGCGAATCCATAGTTATAACCTCTATTTCTGTTGAACAACGGGGTAAATGAATTGATGGCGACAGCGTTCTCTGTTCTGGAATAGTTATAGGACGACGTAAAGTTAAGAAATGGATAACGCTCACCTTTTCTTTCTCTCAATGAAAGTGATGCTATCTCCATGTCTTTTTTCGCCAATAACAAATTGAAATTTGTATTCTCAATATTTTCAAAAATATCTTCCCTTTTTAACCCAAGGTCGATGACAATGGAATCCGATACTTCAAACGTTTGAGGCAATTGCATGCTTACGAGGCCGTTCAGCTGGTCTTTTAGCGACACTATGATAGCTTCCTGCAGTAAAACGGTTGTCCGTTGCGAATTCAAGTCTACCTTCGCCTGCAATAATTCGGGTTTCGCTCCGGTGCCTACTTCCAATTTACGATCAGCTAATCTTACCCGCTCTTCACTTACCAACATTTGTTCCCGAATCGCGTTGAGCTGTTGCTTTTGGCGCACGATATTGTAGTAGTTGTTGACGACTTCCGCGATCGTATTGATCATTTGATTCTTGACATTCAGCATTCCCTGCGCCTCAAGTTGTGCCAGACGCTCACGCGTGGCAAACATTCTTGCGCCATCAAAAAGCAGCCAGTTCAGTTGCACTGATCCCGAAAGGTTATTCGATTTGATTCCATTTCGCTGCACCTCAGTATTGTTGAATAGCTCTTGCTTTTGGTCATTTGTATTCCATGTACGCGAGCCGCTGGCATTAATAGCAGGAAGCAGCGCGCCAACAGAATATTTGCTATCCGTTTCAGCGCTGAATGCAAGGTTGTCGGCAACGCGGATGTCATAATTCTTCTCCAGGGCGAGCGCAATCGCTTGCTCGAGGGAAATTGTTGGTTCCTGGGCGTACACAGCAGTGATAACAAAAAGAAAGCTAATACCACATATTGTCCACCTAAGCTTCATAGACCAATTCCGTTTGTTTGGGATTTTGCACTGCAGTTTCCTCACCAAAATCGATATGTTTTCTTTCACGTGACAAGAACGTATACATTGCAGGGATTACGAACAACGTAAGTACCAGTGAAAACATGATCCCACCAACAATAACAATTCCCAGCGGCTGACGGCTTGAGGAAGCCGCGCCTATCGACAGGGCTAATGGCAATGAACCAAGTGCCATTGTTAGGCTAGTCATAAGAATCGGGCGCAGTCGCAAGCGCGATGCCTCCAATACCGCATCGACCCTGGATAACCCTTCCTCGCGTTTCTTATTGGCAAATTCAACAATAAGAATACCGTTCTTCGTGACTAGGCCTATCAGCATGATCATGCCTATCTCCGAAAATATGTTAAGTGTTTGCCCAAAAAGGCTGAGCGCAATAAACGCACCGGCAATCGCCAATGGGACAGTGAACATAATGATTAATGGATCCACGAAACTTTCGAACTGCGCGGCCAGGATCAAATAAATAAGGACCAGCGCAAGCAAAAAAGCAAATGAGGTATTGCTTGAGCTTTCTGCATAGTCACGGGAATTTCCTGAAAGCGAAGTTGTGAACGTGTCATCAAGCAATGCTTCTTTTATTTCCTCCATAGCCTTGATACCATCGCCAACGGTTTTGCCAGGCGCCAGTCCCGCGGATAGCGTAGCAGATTTGTAACGATTGAAGTGATACAAGGTAGGAGGGGTAGTAGCTTCCTCAACGGTCACGAGGTTATCGATAGAAACCAACTCGCCGGAATTGGTTCGCACGTATAAATTCTTAAGGTCATCGGGATCGTCGCGATTGATGCGCGTTACCTGGCCCATAACCTGATACTGTTTTCCTGCCCTCATAAAGTAGCCAAAGCGTAAATTACTATACGCCAGTTGCAACGTTTGCGCAATATCCTGCACACTTACGCCCAGCTGCGATGCTTTGAGTCGGTTTATCTCAACTCTCAATTCAGGCTTGTTAAACTTCAGGTCAAAATCAGCACCTTGCAGGGTAGGATGATTATTCGCCGCGTCCAAAAACTTTGGCATCACCGCCTGTAGCTTATCAAAGTTGTTGTTCTGAATTACGAACTGCACGGGCATACCCCCTCTCCGGTTGACCTGGATGGTTTGTTCCTGTATAGGGAAAGCTCTTCCCTGAGGGAAATTTCCCATGTTACGACTAACATAGTCCACGATTTCTTGTTGAGACCGGTTCCGCTCGTTAGGATCCGACAGGGTTACCCGAATGAAACCGGTATTCGCTGAGCCCCCTCCACCATAACTGGGGGCTGTCATGGATAAGGCTGTCCTGTATTCCGGTATTGAATCCTGAATAAAATCTGACAATTGCTGAACAAACTGGTCCATGTAATCATACGAAGTGCCTTCCGGTGCCGAAAGCGTCAATCGAAATTGATTTCGGTCCTCCATGGGTGCAAGTTCGGACTGGATATTTGTTCCAATAAAGTAAGCTGACATCATGCAAATACCGATTACAACAAAAGCAACCCAACGGATGCCCATGAAACCGGCAAGCCACCTGGCATAACCTGATTCCATGCCCCTGAAGAATGGCTCAGTCTTGTTATAAAACCACGAGTGTTTGTGATGGCTGCGTGTCAGCTTAACGCTTAGCACAGGGGTTAGTGTCAACGATACGAAGCAGGAGATGAGTACTGCCCCTGCCACCACGATTCCGAATTCTCGGAACAATCGTCCTACAAATCCCTCAAGGAACAGAATGGGAAGAAAAACTACGGCTAGCGTTATAGAAGTAGACAAAACCGCAAAGAATATTTCCCGGGATCCTTCCCTCGCTGCCTGATATTTATTCATGCCCTGCTCGAGCTTTTTATAAATATTTTCTGTGACCACGATACCGTCATCTACTACGAGACCCGTCGCCAGAACGATCCCCAGCATCGTCAACACGTTGATGGAGAAACCACACAGGTACATGATAAAGAACGTCGCCAACAAAGAAACGGGGATGTCAATCAATGGTCGAATGGCAATAACACTGTCTCGGAAGAATAAATAGATAACCAGAACGACGAGCAAGAACGATATGACCAGGGTTTCTTCTACTTCGGATATCGCACCTTTAATAAATACCGTTTGATCCATATTTACATTAAGGATAATATCCTGAGGAATATCACCCTTAATTTGGTCGAGCCGTTTGTAAAATTCATCTGAGATTTCGACGTAATTCGCCCCGGGTAGGGGAATAATAGCCAATCCCACCATAGGCACATTACTCTCTCGCAGCACTGACTCCTCATTCTCTGGCCCCAGCACGGTTTCACCTACATCTTTTATTCTAATCTCCCCCATTGGCGTTGAGCTGATGATCACATTTTCGAAATCCTCTTCGGTGTAGAGCTTGCCAAATGTCCTCACCGTCAGCTCGGTCGCATTTCCGGAAATCTTCCCGGAAGGCAGCTCAACGTTTTCCTTGTTCAAGGCGGTCTGAACGTCAAGGGGTGTAAGTCCATACGCACTTAATTTCCCAGGATCAAGCCAGATGCGCATAGCAAATATTCGCTCACCCCAAACCCTAATACTGCTTACGCCGGGTATA
Source organism: uncultured Bacteroidota bacterium (assembly GCA_963714945.1). Taxonomy (GTDB): domain Bacteria; phylum Bacteroidota; class Bacteroidia; order Cytophagales; family Cyclobacteriaceae; genus Chryseolinea. The sequence goes on from CAVQQL010000012.1 coordinate 113,633, forward strand.
GTTTGCAATCGCTCGACTAAATTATTGTTCGCGTATTCAGTCACCTGTTGTGCGTTACGGTTATCACTTCGTACAGTCATCGATATGATTGGGTCCGAATTTGCATCGGCCTTTGAAACAACAGGGGGGCTCGTGAGATCTTGCGGAAGTGAGCGGGCTGCAGCGGAAACCTTGTCGCGTACATCGTTGGCAGCCGTTTCTAAATCCACGCCAAGGTTAAACTCAACGTTAATATTACTGCTGGCTACACTCGAAGAGGAAGTGATGTTTTTAATCCCAGCAATACCATTAATTGATTTTTCCAGGGGTTCTGTAATTTGCGACTCAATGATGTCTGCATTAGCCCCGGAGTATGTTGTTCGCACACTTACCACCGGTGGATCAATAGCAGGGTAATCCCTGACGCCCAGAAAAGTAAACCCGATAGCGCCGAATAGCAAGAGGATGATGTTCATCACAAATGCAAGAACCGGACGTTTTAAACTTAACTCAGAAATATTCATAACCTAAGTCTTTAAATTTCATAGATCGACGCCAGTGTCTAGTCGAGCGACCTCAATCTTTGTATTCGGCCGAACCGACATTAGTCCACTGGTAACTACAGTATCGCCTACTTTGACCCCTTTTACAATTTGAACAAAGGCCGAATCGCGCACGCCCGTTTCTACCACCACAAACTGAGCGCTATCTTTGCGAAGAAGGATAAGTTGCTTGTTGCGCGCGGCGGGGATAATTGCTTGTGAGGGCACTAATAATCCATTTTCGGTTTTGCCCAATTGTAGGTTCACCTTGGCGAAAATACCCGGAACCAATTCCCGATGTCGCTCATCCACGAGTGCCCTAACTCTAAGGGTACGCGTGTTTGCATCGACACTGTTTTCGGTTGCAATAACGGTTGCTTTATGATCTGCCTCTCCACCATCAACCCGAAAACTAACGCTGTATCCTTTAGAGATTTCTTTGGCATATTTCTCCCCAACAGAGAATTCAAGCTTAAGCGCATCAACCTGGCGGAGTGTTGTGATAATATCGGATGGCGAAATGTACGCTCCCAGGCTCACGTTTCGGAGCCCTACTCGTCCGGAATAAGGAGCCCTGATTTCTGTCTTCGAAATGGCAATTTGTGTTGACTCAATGTCGGCCTTCAGATTTTCAACATCGAGTTCGCTCAAGTCGTATTCCTGTTGGCTAATGCCATTGATTTTCAACAGTTCAGCACTCCGCTCCTGTGTTTTTTCCTTTATTTGTAATTGCACCTTAAGTTTATTCAGTTGGGCCTGAAGGTCCTTGTCAAACAGTTTCACCATCATGGTTCCCCTTGCGACATTACCGCCTTCATGCACGTTGAGTTCAACAATTCTGCCCCCCACTTCAGCCCGAATCTGAGTTTCTTCAAAGGGAAGTAAAGAACCTGGGACCTCAATGCTTTCGCTTATCGAACTCCCGCGCACGACATATCCATCGACCTTTAAAGGTCCCTGCTGTCGTTTGCTCTCCGCCACGTCAGCGCCTGGTTTGGAGGTGCATGAGGCTAACAACAATATCGAAACGGCGAAACGCAAAAACTTTATACTATACATAAGGGCTTTTCGGTGACTCGTATTAACAGGGGCAGTGGAAAGTTTGTTCAGCGAGCGCAGACTACCGGGGCATCGATAAGAACCGGTGATGCAACGCCACTATTTGCGGAATCAGCAACACTTTTTCATCATTCAATACTATAAAATCCGCTCGCCTTAATTTCTCATCCACTGGCATCTGATTCCTCTCAATCGCAATAACCTGATCACTTGTGCGATGAGGGTCACGCAGCAATACACGTTGCATCCGCATTGTTTCAGGCGCATCCACAACAATCACTTTGTGCATCTGCTCAGCAGAGCCTGCTTCAAAAAGCAAGGCGGCCTCCTTCAAAACATAAGGAGAATGCTGCCTTTGCGCCAACCAACGCTCATAATCCTGCGCTACCCGAGGGTGCACCAGATCGTTTAATTTTCTTAGCCTTTTAGCATCATTGAATACTGACAGACTTAGGTACTTGCGGTTTAGGCGTCCATCTGAATCATAAGACAATTCTCCGAATTCTTTCTTGATGTCTGATATGAGTATTCCATCGGTGGTCATTAGCCCTTTCGCATGGCTGTCAGCGTCATAAACTGGTATGCCAAAGCAATGAAAAATCTTGCATACCAAGCTTTTGCCAGCACCAATACCGCCTGTAATACCAATTTGAAGCGGGCTGCCCAAAGCTCAGAACTTGATAAATAGAGAATCCAACGCAATGATTTGGGAATAAGGAGGCATGCCCAACAATTGCGGCATAACTTTCTTTTTGCCTTTGGAGAAACCTTTTAAGTCAACCACTGCCTTGAGCGAATCGGTTTTAAAACTATCCAAGAGTGACTGTGGGACTGCAATGGTGTACGGAAGCTTCTTCCGTTCAACTTCCCGCACTTCGTCTGGTGCATTAATGAATTCCAACAAAACAGAATCGGATACTTCAACTAGCTCAGCGACGTCAAACCTTACGGTCACTGTAGGTGGACTGCGCGTGATAAGCTCATCATTTAGAAATCTCAGGGTAATTACCTCATTGAAATCCTCATCAATATCTCTTTGTGAGATTTGTAGGTGGATAGGATCAGACAATCCGGTAACTAACGGTTTTGGACCTTCTAAAGTGACTGAGTCAGGTAAAATCTCCACGTCACTCACCAATACATATCCACGCCGGAAAAAGACATCAGGAATCTCTGCGGCCAAGCCTAGCTTCCTTGTGGCTATTGGCTCAATGGCAAGGTAGAGTGTATCTGTTAAAACAAAATTAATCTGAAAATCCTCGAGCTGGTTGGCAAAAGATGCTGGCAATGTGCTCCCGACAATCTTGCTCACCTCGGCAGGCCGTTCTAGCGGAATCACCAACGGAGGAATCTTTAATCCTGCGCTTCTTCGAAACAAGTTCCAGCCTATGCCGGTAACGTTAATCCGCACGGTCAAAGGAAGCGGCCTTACGGGCATGAACGTACTTTGGTCAAAATCGAATGCCAGGGGGAAGCTGACCGTTGTCGTATAATTCTTATTAAGTGCATTAAAAAGCCAAAAAATACCCGCTGCGAAGACGCATAGCACAACTGCCTTCCAATTACTTTTGTTGAACCGGAGGATATTAAATATGGAATTGAAAAAACTCATATCACAGACCTAAGTACAAAATAAATTTAAGCCCAGACCTCGGTGACCATGGGGCATGGGGCTGGTTGAATACCCCACAATTCCCTCCAGCGCATTGCCAGCAATTACTTTTTATTGGCAATTTTGGTGGACTCCAGCGAAATAGCAGATTTATTGTACCGAATTCTGCCCCCTTTTTCCACTTCGAGAATAAAGGTATCGCCGTCAAGCTCACCGATATACCCATGCGCTCCGCCAACGGTTACCACATAATCTCCCTTCTTAATTTCTTCGATAAACTTTTTCTGGTCTTTTGCTTTTTTTTGCTGAGGGCGGATCATGAAAAAGTAAAATACCAGAATGATAGCCCCGAAAAAGATAAACTGAAAATAAGGATTGCTCTGCTGCGCTTGTAAAAGGATAGAATGCATAATATGATTTTTTAAGAGGCCAAAGTTATCTTAATTAAAACAAACATCCCAACCCGCTTGTCGGCAGATTGGGATGCTGCGATAAGAGATATCTCACTATTTCTTGAGCGGCCCTTCCTGTGGGGCGGCAATTGACTTGGGCGTTACCATTGCCTTAAATCGGAGAACAGTTTGCTTTGGCCACGTATTGGCCGTCACCGTAACCGTTTTATTCTGGATATTGGGTTTCCCGTTGCTATCAAACTTGGCCTTAACAAATCCAGTGCCTCCTGCAGGAATAGGCTCTTTGGTCCAATCGGGCACGGTACATCCGCAAGAACCTTGGGCCCCCTGTATGATCAATGGTGCTTGCCCGTTATTTGTAAAAGAATAGGTATATTCCACTACGTCGCCTTCAGTTATAGTGCCGAAGTCGTGCTCCATAGTAGGAAACTCCATGGTTGGCAACGGGCCGTCAGGTTTTACTTCCGCCGCCGGTGTGGCAGGTGTTGGCACTGCTGCCGCAGGTGACTTGTTTCCTTCCAGTTCGGCCAAACGACTCTCAAGCTGTGCGATTTTCTTCTCCGCATCGCGGTCCTTACAGCCCACAAGCATAGTTGCCACGAATGACATCACTAATAATGAATTCAAAATGTACTGTTTCATGTTCATTCCCTTTTTACTGTTCTGATTATTATAACTTTTCTGATGATCCCTTCTTTCCTCGAATTTGCTCCAACAATTCATCAACGTCCTCCAACAGGCGTTCGGCCTTGTTCTTTGCTTCATCTACAACTCTTTGGCCCTGTGACTTTGCTTCACTGGTCAGCGGGGTCTCTTTTCCAGACACAAAGTCATTGACCAATTCCTGCAAAACATCCCGATACTTATCCAGCTGGAATGACAATTTTTCACGCGTATTTGTTCCCTTATCGGGCGCATAAAGGATCCCGATCAAAGTGCCCGCTGCTGCTCCAAAAAGGAAAGCTGACAATGTATTCCCGCTTCTTTTACTCATAAAACATGAAATTAAATAGGGTTTGGATGCAAATTCAAAATTTTAACAAATTTTAACAAATTTGTCGGCGCCGAAGATTTTGCTGCCTGTCATTTGTTATCGATTAATCCTCTTCCACTCTTCTTCATTACACCGGAATCCCGCAATTCTTTCGAAATTACATCCAAAATGCCGTTCACAAATTGCCGGCTTTTCGGCGTGCTATAGTTTTTGGCCAATTCGATGTATTCATTCATAGAAACTTTGACGGGGATATTCTGAAAAACTATCAATTCGGCGATGGCCATCTCCAAAATCATCCTGTCAGTTAATGGCAGTCGTTCAACCTCCCAATTGCGCGTGTTATTAGAAATCAATTCCTTGTACTTGCTGTCTAAATTTGACGCGGTTTGGAAAAGCGTTTCGATGAACTCCTTGTCTTCTTCCCAGTTCAAAGATAGTGAATGCAAAATAAGTGGTGCCGCTGCGTCAGGATCGTATGATTTTATGGTCTTTTCAACGAGTCCTTTTACGATGTCTCTATCTTCGGCCCAACGCAATACATCCTCTTCAAAATAAGCGTTGATTGGCGTTTTTCCCAGAATTACTTTCTTGAATAGGTGATTAACGTACTTCCGTTCCTCCTCCTTTGTCGGACTCTTCTTGTCCCTGTAAGTAAGGTATTCGGTGTCCTGACGAACGACGTCCCGAAACCATATTTTCACGCGGTCGGATTTATCCTGCCAATGCCTGCCCAACCGTAATGCCTCTTTCTTTAGTGCGACACTATCGTGAAGGCCTTTGATCCAGGCGTTGTTGATAAAATTCTTATGACTAACCTTCTTATCGGCCGCTGCTATTTCAAAAAAAGCAGGTACCAAACTTAGCACTGCAACATAATGGCTATAAATTTTTTCTACTTCGGTGACCAGATTCCTGAGATAAAAGTCGTTGTCTTTCTTGCATTGGCTAGCATAGAATTTAATAGAATCTTTCACTGCCTTTCTTATTTTCGGATCTTTAGTATCAATAGCTGATTCAGCGCTTGCAAATTTTTTCTCAAACTGCACTCTTGCCTCCTTATTCTGGACAGCAAGTAGGATCTTGTCCTGAACTTCCATGGAATTCAAATCTGGCGTAAATACATCGTCAATTTGATCCAGGCACCAATCATAGTTGGCATCCTTGCACTGTTGTAGTGCGAACAGGTTTTGCATCACTTTGATACGCAGACTCCTTCTGTTAAGCATGATAAAGAACAGCTTTTGAAATACATTCCCATCGGTTTTACCGCACCAGTGTCCAGACACCCAATTTTCACAATACTAGCAATCGACTATTAATCGTTTCGAGCGCACGATGGGCCACAAAAATAAAACATCCCTGCTTGTTTCACTAACCAGGGGATAATTAGTTTGAGGTTTCTTGCCCATATATGAATTCGCGGCCTGACCCAAACTTGGCAAGACGAGGCGTTTCAGGTAATCCTCACGGTCATTCAAATGCCGCCAGCGCTTGTCCTACAATTTCTTTGCTTTGTATTATACCAATACTATTCTACCTGATTATTGTAATTTTGGCCGGCTAACCCTGGGTACAGGTAAAGGCAGCTGCTAAAGCCATGAACGTGCCATAAGGTGCTTCCATGAACTATTGGATTAATATTTCGTTGTACTGATTGCCGACCAAAATCTTTTTTGATGAAAGAATTAAAATACCTCAACAAGTACCTTTTAAAGTACAAATGGCATATCATCCTGGGCACGGTATTTATAATTATCTCAAATTTCTTTCAAATTTTCCCGGCACTGCTGGTGCGTCAATCCATCAACCTGGTCGTCGACAACATCAGTATTTACAGGTCTTTTGACGGCACTTCCCTGCAGCAGGATTTCTTTAAAGTGTTCGCATTCGGTATTTTGATATATGCTGGTCTGATTCTGCTGATGGCTGTTTTGCGCGGCATTTTCCTCTATTTTGTTCGGCAAACGCTGATCGTTATGTCCCGACTGGTTGAGTTCGATTTGAAAAATGAAATTTTCGAACATTACCAAACCCTGCCCTTAAGTTTTTACAGGAGAAATAATACCGGCGATTTGATGAACCGTATTTCCGAGGATGTTGGCCGCGTGCGCATGTACCTCGGCCCGGTGATAATGTATGGCCTCACCCTTCTGACCCTTTTCGTGACGCTTATTCCCATCATGTTCAGCATTAGCGCGGAGTTGACCTGGTATGCCCTTAGCCCCCTTCCATTCCTGTCTATAAGTATCTTCTTTGTAAACAGCAAAGTCGAAAGACGGTCTGAGCAAATTCAAAAAAGCCAATCCAAGCTTTCGACCTTCGTTCAGGAAGCCTTCAGCGGAATTCGGGTATTGAAATCATTTCAGCGGGAGAACGAATCTGCAGCGAAGTTTGTAACCGAATCCGAAAAGTATAAGCGAGAATCCCTCAAGCTTACAAAAATCCAATCCCTTTTCTTCCCGCTCATCATGGGCCTCATCGGGATGAGCACCATTCTTACCGTATACGCAGGCAGCACGCAGGTGATTAACGGTAATTTGACGTTCGGTAACATTGCCGAGTTTATTATCTACGTAAACTTATTGACGTGGCCCGTAGCATCGCTAGGCTGGACCAGCAGCCTATTGCAGCGTGCTGAAGCGTCGCAAAAACGCATCAATGAATTCCTGAACACAAAGACAAGTATCGTATCTGAAAAGGAGCTGGTACGCGAAATTCAAGGGGAAGTTGAATTCAAAAATGTGAATTTTACTTATCCCGACACGGGTATAAACGCGCTGAAGGACATTTCATTTAAGATCAATCCCGGCGATTCGCTTGCTATCATTGGCACCACAGGCTCGGGAAAGAGCACAATATCGTCACTGATCTCCAGGCTGTATGATCCCCAACGGCGGCGAAATCTTAATCGATAATATTCCGATCACCCATTACAATTTAAACTGCTTACGAAGTCAAATGGGTTACGTTCCGCAAGATGTATTCCTGTTCAGCGATACTATATTCCACAATATCGGATTTGGAATCAAAACGCCGGAAGAGGCGAAAATTATACAAGCCGCCAAGGATGCGGATGTCTACAAGAATATTATTGAATTCCCGCAAGGATTCCATACGCGGCTTGGCGAGCGCGGCATTACGCTATCGGGTGGCCAGAAGCAGCGCGTGTCTATCGCACGGGCAATTGTTCGCGAGCCCAAAATCTTAATGCTGGATGACGCCTTGTCAGCAGTTGACACCAAGACAGAAAACAATATTCTCAATAGTCTGAAGCGCATTATGCAGGGTAGGACAACAATCATTATATCGCACCGCGTGTCTTCTGCTAAACTTGCCAATAGAATTATTGTATTGAATGATGGATACATCGTTGAAGAAGGAACCCATGATGCTTTGCTGGCGAAAGAAGGTTTCTACAAAGATCTCTTTGAAAAACAAGGTCAGCTTGACGAGGCAGAAACGAATACCTGACTAAATTAGAGATCGATCAAAAATTGAAGCGCACGCCTACTGCGCCAAAAGTCCGAAACGTTAATGGGCGATCGACAAACTCAAGCATTAGGCTAATCTCGCCAAAAACCGAAAGTGGTACATCCTGGAAAGTATATTCCATCCCTGCAATTCCCTCTGGGCCAAAGTCGATATCAGTGCGCGTGTCCCTTTCAACATTAAAAGGCGATGTTTTGCTTTGATAGGTATAATCTATCGTTGCCACCTTGAGTACTGCGCCTGCTCCCCAGTACCAGTCTAATTTGCCTACCATGCCCTCAATCGGTATGTTGTAGTGAAATAGATAACGGCCCTGAAAATATACCGTGCCGCGCACTTTTTGCGCGCGATAATCATAGTTATCGTATCGGCTGGCTTTCTTGAATGAATTCTCATAGTAATAGGAATTCCATCCAGATGAAGCCGTGCCAATGCCAAATTCAACTGCGCGATTGTTTGGAAGATATCGTTTGTATGTGATACCAATCGGGTCGCCTATACGCAATCCTATCGCTTGTTTTTGGGCAAAAGTGATCATTGCCGTGCCCGTGAAAAAAAGGGTTATCAATAGTCTAACCATGTCTGTCTGAGAAATTTCAAATTGCTAAAAAACGTATCGTAATCCAACGCCTCCTTCAACGCGACTCCAGCCCGGATCTGCAAAGACATCGGAAAAATATTCTAACTCCATGAAAGCTGAGATCGGAATCTTAAAGTAGGCATACTCAATGCCGACAACTGCTTGCGGCCCCATAGTGAATCTGGTTCGATCAAATCGTCCAAATTTATCTGGATCACTAACACTTTTTTTGTACGTATAATCGTATTGTAATTTTGTGTTTTTCCATTCCCAGCCCGCCCCAATATAAGCTTGAAGACCTGGTGATATCTTCGATGCATCGATGTGGTACAGAAATTTCACTTCTCCAATAATATCTGAAACCACTTTATGCGTGTAGTACTCTATGGATGCATCGCTGGTGGAAAAAGTATCGCGCACCACATATTCATCAAATTTTTCTCTGAAATATCGGTTGTATAAGCCGCTGGAAGCTTTTCCTACATCAACGGCAACGGCAAATTTCTTATTGAAGTAATACTTATAGGTAATGGCAAAAGGGTCTCCCAACTTAATCCCGATTCCCTGATACGGATATTTGCTATTTTCGAAAATGGGACATATTGTTTTAGCCTTAGCCCCTCGGATACGGGGTGCCGAATTATACCTTTCACGGGTATACATACTTTTGCCACCATTGTAGATGTGCGCCCTTTGCGCCAGGGTAAGGGTGCTTGATAGGCAAAAGCTCGATATTAAAAGGATTTTCTGAAAACGCATTAACGGCAAATATAACCGTTTTGACCTTCAGGAGGTGCGCCAAGACGTTATTCGGGCGATAATCGCCTCAAACAAACTCCTTATACTGCATTTTGTGAAGTTGTGCATAATAGCCATCCTGGGTAAGCAGATCCTCATGCCGACCTACTTCCTTAATTTCACCATGATCAAGGACAATAATTTTGTCGGCTTTTTGGATGGTGGACAATCGATGTGCGATTACAATGGAAGTCCGCCCACTCATCATTTTCTCGATAGCATGCTGAATCATTTCTTCTGTTTCGCTATCTACCGATGATGTGGCCTCATCCAGAACTAATATTTTGGGATCATAGACCATAGCACGAATAAAAGATATCAACTGCCTTTGACCAACGCTGAGGGTTGCACCACGTTCCATCACATTATAGGAAAGTTTGCCGGGAAGGCGATCAATGAATCTCCTTGCACCTACCAGATCTGCGGCATGCCAAACCATCTCTTCTGTCAGGTCCGTGTTACCGAGCGTAATGTTATTGAAAATGGTGTCAGAGAAAAGGAAAACATCCTGAAGCACCACACCAATGTTCTTCCGCAATGCGCCAAGATCATAGTCAGTTATATCCACGCCGTCAACTTGAATAGCACCACGGTTTATTTCATAGAACCGATTCAGCAAATTAATTATCGATGATTTTCCTGCCCCCGTGGCGCCCACCAGGGCTATCGTTTCGCCTGATTGAATATCAAGGTTTATATCCTTCAAAACATACTCAGCATCGTTGTAGGCAAACCACACATGATCAAACTTCACATCACCGCGTACGTGTTCTACTTTCCTCATACCGTTTTTTTGCACGTGCTCCGTAGAATCTAGTAAGTTCAATATGCGCGATGAACTTACGATACCCATTTGCAATGTGTTATACCGGTCCGCAATCATTCGTATCGGCCGAAAAAACATCTGAATGTACATGATAAAAGCGATAAGCTTCCCGATTGTAATACCCGTTTCTTCGTAATTGATCACGCCCTTCGCACCATACCAAACCAGCAAACCTATACCCGCAGCCGCGATGATTTCCGCCACCGGAAAGTAGATGGAATAGTAAAGTACCGAACGAAGGTTTGCCTGTTTGTGGTCGTTGTTAATGGTATTGAATTTTTGGAACTCCCGCTGTTCACTTCCAAAAATCTGCACAATGTTCATTCCTGTGATGTGCTCCTGAACAAACGTGTTCAAATTTGCCACTGCGTTACGAACGTCATTAAAGGCAACTTTAATCTTCTCTTTAAATACGTAGGTACTGATAAGCAGCAGGGGAATCGTTGACAAACTAAGGAGTGCCAATCGCCAGTCCTGATAGAACATAAACCCAAGAATAAAAATTATTTGGAGGAGGTCGCCAACCATCGCGGCTAGCCCTTCGCTAAAAACGTCCGCCAGCGTTTCAACGTCAGAAATCGTTCTGGTAACGAGTCTTCCTATTGGCGTTTTATCAAAAAATGCCAGGCGGAGCCCAATAATATGGGCATACAATTTAGCGCGGATATCGCGAATCACCTGTTGTCCCAGCCAGCCCGATATATAGGTATGGGCGTACTGGACTATGGCATTAAACATCAAAAGGCTGGCGAGTATCACCATCATCCTCACCATCGCTTCGTAATTTCCTACCGAAACATCATGGTCCAGGGTATATTGTATCAGAAAGGGACGTGTCGGAGCGAGAACGCCCAGCAGAACCGTAAGTATAATAACTATTACAAACCGACCGCGGTACGGCAAAACAAACTTCATCAGGCGGTTGAGAACCGACCAATCGATGATATTGCCACTGCTTACCTTTTCTTTCTCCACTTTGATTATTTATTGGTTATCCGCTACGGAAGGTAAGCTTGGTTGAGGCGATTCATTCACAAAGATCCCCGCGGGATACGACACCTTTGCAAGAAATAACCCATGGGGTGGAACATTTGCTCCTGCCATTTTTCGATCGCGGCTTCGAATAATTTCCTTAAATTCTTTCATTGATGTCTTTCCTGTTCCCACATCCAGTAAGGTTCCAACAATAGCCCTAACCATCCCCCTTAAAAAACGATTTGCGGTTATTGTGAACTCAAGCATCTGCCCTTCCTCCTGCCATGACGACTTCACAACGGTGCAAAGAAAGTGATTTACATCGGTCTTTACTTTACTGAAGCATTCAAAATCGTGTTCGCCCAGTAATAACGCAGCAGCCTTGTTCATAGTTTTAATATCTATGGGCTTAAAAAAATGCCAGGCCAGACCTTCTAGGAATGGATTTTTTTTTCGTGGTAATCCGGTATTGATATGTCCGCGCAACCGCATCATACCGCGCATTGGCATTTGGTTTCACCTTTCGAATAGTTTGCACCGCAATATCTTTTGGCAAAAAAGAATTTAGTTTTTGTATGAGCGTGTCAGCATCGAACGGCTCTTCCAGTTCGCAATGAAAAAATTGTTGCTCACAATGGACTCCCGCGTCCGTACGCCCACTCCCCACAATTTTCACCGATGTCCGAAATAGTTTGGAAAGCGCATTTTCAATCACCGACTGGACCCCGATAGCATTTGCCTGATTTTGCCAGCCCGCATAATTTTTGCCGTAGTATGCTATTTCAAAGAAGTATTTCATTAAAAAGCGTAAGAATTGTCCGTGGACTATGCTATGAGAAGTTGGTCTTCCTGTCCATGAATAGCTTCAGCGGGCATATTTTACCATTTCGTCCCTGAAATTTCGCTCCGTAAAACTTTCACATTTCCTCCAAAAAAAGACTCATATCCCCATATTCTCATATACAACCGCTGCTCCTTGCCCAACGCCGATACACATCGTCGCAAGTCCATATTTTACATTGGTTTTCTGCATTTCACGTATTAACGTGGCACTGATCCGGACACCGCTGCATCCTAAAGGGTGTCCGAGCGCAATTGCCCCCCCATTTACATTTACACTATTGGCATCCAGACCAAGGTCCTCAATGCAAGCCAATGATTGGGATGCAAATGCTTCGTTCAGTTCGACCAGCCCGAGATCGTTTATGCTCAACCCAGCACGTTTTAATGCCTTTTTCGTTGCAGGCACGGGCCCGACACCCATGTACGAAGGATCCACACCGGCAACCGCCATAGATGCAATCCGCACAATGGGCTTGAGACCTAATCTTTTTGTGATCTCCTCGCTCACAACAAAGCAGGCGGCCGCGCCGTCGTTGATGCCGGAAGAGTTGCCTGCGGTTACCGTACCATTTTCTCTGAAGGCAGGCTTCAGCGTGGCTAGTTTTTCCAGCGATGTGTGCCGGGGATGCTCATCTTTCTCAAACAAAACGGGTTTTTCCTTTTGCTTTGGCACTGGCACAGCGATTAGTTCATCGCTGAATCTCCCTACTGATAAGGCATTGAAGTACTTTAATTGAGATTGATTGGCAAACTCATCCTGCTTTGCGCGACTAATTTTCCACTTCTCAGCAACATTTTCGGCCGTTTCGCCCATGGAGTAGGGATGATAAACGCTTGCTAAATTTGAATTGATAAACCTCCAGCCGAGGGTTGAGTCATATACTTCGATCTTCCTTGAATACGGGTATTCATTCTTAGCCATAATATATGGTGCGCGGCTCATACTCTCTACGCCTCCGGCGATATACACATCTCCTTCTCCCAACATCACGGCACGCGCGGCGTCCATAATGGCTTGCAATCCTGAAGCGCATAACCTGTTGACCGTGACCCCGGCGACGTCTACGGGCAGCCCTGCCAGCAGCGCGGCCATTCGTGCAACATTGCGGTTATCTTCGCCGGCCTGATTGGCGGCCCCCAAAATGACATCTTCGATCAGACCCTGATCAATTGTGGGGTTCCGTTCCAACAATTTCTGTAAAACGAGCGACGCCAGATCATCAGGTCTAATGGACGCAAGTGACCCACCATACTTTCCAATCGGCGTTCGGATTATGTCAACGATATAGGCTGGTCTCATCTGCTAATTTCTTCAATAGGTTTTGGTCACCATGCGTGAATATTGCCACCATTTCTGTTTAGTCGGCTGAACTTCTCGTGTCGTAGCGCGCAGCGCTTTTTGCCGAATCCGCTGATCATTACCACGAAAGCCGTTGCGGTTTTAAACTGCAGAATTTACTTACTTTGTCGGCAAGTTAAAGCAACGCACCTATGTGGCAAAGAATTCAAACGGTATTTCTGGTAGTCGCAATCCTTAGTTTAGTGATAAGCCTGGTATTCCCCATTTGGTCTGTCGAAGTTGATGGAGAGACAAATGTCCTTACCGCCTTTTATTATCAAAAAGGAGAACACTATCAATACAACCCATACTCGCTCACCGCGATGCTGGCCATCGCAGCTGCGACGCTTGCCCTCATTGAAATCACAAAATATAAAAATCGCCTTACACAGATGAAGTTTGGGGCACTCAATTCGATTTTCATGGCCGGAACCATTGGTTCGGCTGTCTACTTCGCCAGCCAGCTTATCAGATCGCTTGAGGTTGGCGGCCAGTACGGGCTGGGGCTGTGGCTGCCTGGGGCCGCTGTCGTTTGTAATCTCCTGGCCAACCGTTTTATCCGCAAAGATGAAAGACTCGTGCGGGACGCGGATCGTTTGCGATAGTCTTGTCATTTCCTGCAATTATTTCTGGATTCATTGGATACGATCTCCTAGGTTTTACGTTTACCTTATCAAAAAGATATGCTGTATAAAATATTAGGCAGTCTCGTGATATTCGGACTATGTACCGATGCCTTTGCACAGCAAGAATACCGTATTGTAACAACGATTGAATCGATTGTACCAATGGGGGCTGGTCGTTCCAGGATGTTAGATCATATAAACGCTGAAGATTACAAGCCACTGACGACCGAGCGTACAGATGGTAAGAAATCTGAGCAAGGCGATATAAAAAGAGGGGACGTTAAAATCGAAAACTTTGAAGAAACCAAGCTACTGAACCTGTATAGCGTCGCCGGAATTAACTTCCAGAACGTGGCCTCAAATGACGCAGTGGTTTCGGCTAAGTTAACGCAGATGGCCATAGAAGGGTGGGAATTGGTTTTTGTGACCAGCGGCGTCGAAAGTGACGCGGGAAAAGGTGACAACGAAGGAATTTTCATCACCCGTTATGTCTTTAAACGGCCGATTACAGGTAACTGAGCATAGCCGCCCAGAATGACAACATGTCAGAAAAGGCGTAAATGGAACAACTTTTGAAATCCCTGTATCATGCAGGGATTTTTTGTTATTCCCGTCTTTTCTCAGCATTTAACCAGAAAACCAAACAATATGGCAGAAGTACAAGAAAAAGGTACCATCTCAATCCACACCGAGAATATTTTTCCAATCATTAAGAAATTTCTCTATTCCGATCATGAAATCTTCCTTCGTGAATTGGTTAGCAATGCCGTAGACGCCACACAAAAACTCAGGAAACTCGCATCCTTGGGCGAATTCGAGGGCGAAACGGGTGATGTGAAAATCGAGGTGAGCTTTGACAAGAAGAAGAAAACCATCACGGTAAGTGACAAGGGTATCGGAATGACCGGTGAAGAAATCAAGAAATATATCAACCAAATCGCCTTTTCCGGTGCGGCAGAATTCGTTGAGAAGTTTAAGGATAAAGCTGACGCTAAGGATATCATTGGAAAGTTCGGTCTTGGTTTCTATTCTTCTTTTATGGTGGCCGACAATGTGGAGATCATTTCACGGTCGTACAAAGTTGGTGAAGACGAAGGTGCTAAGTGGGTGTGCGATGGTTCGACGGCATTCGAACTTTCTGCTATAAAGAAGAAAACGCGTGGAACCGACGTAATGCTCCACATTAATAAAGACTCGGAAGAATTTTTGGACGAATGGAAGTTAAAGGGCATCCTGGATAAATATTGCAAGTTCCTGCCTGTTGAAATCAAATTTGGTACGCAGGAAGAAAGTATTGAGGACGGTGTTGATGCAGATGGAAAACCAAAACATAAAAAGATCACCGTTGACAGGATCATCAACAATCCTGCGCCACTGTGGATCAAAACACCCGCAGATCTTAAAGACGAGGATTACCTAAGTTTTTACAAAGAACTCTATCCTTTCTCTGAAGATCCGCTTTTCTGGATTCACCTCAACGTAGATTATCCATTCAACCTCACTGGCGTTCTGTATTTTCCAAGAGTGAAGAATGACTTTGAAATGCAGAAGAACAAAATTCAACTGTATTCGCGACAGGTGTTTATTACCGATGAAGTGAAGGACGTAGTGCCTGATTTCCTGATGATGTTACACGGTGTATTAGATTCTCCTGATATTCCGCTTAACGTCTCCCGAAGCTATTTGCAAAGTGATGCTAGCGTGAAGAAAATAAGCCAGCATATCACCAAAAAAGTGGCAGATAAACTGGCAGAATTATATAAGAAGGATCGCAAGGATTTCGAAAAGAAATGGGATGACATCAGCATCTTCGTAAAGTATGGCATTATCAGCGATGAGAAATTCTACGACCGCGCAAAAGAATTTGCGCTGTTAAAAAACGTAGAAGGCAACTATTTTACATTCGACGAATACAAAGAAAAAGTAAAAGCCTCCCAAACGGATAAGGATGACAATGTGATATTCCTATACGCATCGGATTCCGGTAAACAAGATAGTTTCATTCAGGCTGCAAAATCTAAATCGTATGATGTTTTGCTGTTGGATGGCGTGCTGGACAACCACTTTGTTAATACGCTTGAACAAAAATTGGAAAAAGTTCAGATCAGGCGCGTCGACAGCGAAACGGCAGACAAGCTCATCGATAAAGACGAGAAGATGGAGAGTGTGTTGAGTGCAGAAGAGCAGGAGCAAGTAAAAGTTGTGTTCGAAAAAGCAATTGCCAACAAAAACATGACCGTTACCGTTGAATCTCTTTCGCCCGCAGATCTCCCAGTGGTTATTACCATGAGTGAATTTATGCGCCGCATGAAGGACATGTCAAAAATGGGTGGTGGCGCCTATTCCTTCATGGGTACGATGCCCGACAACTACAGCGTAGCCATTAATGGAAATCATACTATTGTACAGAAAATATTGAAAGCAGAACAGGAGGATCAAAAGACGAAACTCGCGAAACAGGCATACGACCTGGCACTTCTTTCACAGAATATGCTAACGGGCGCTGACCTTACCAGCTTTATCAAGCGTAGCGTCGAGTTGGTTTCGTGAAGAAACCAGCTGATTTGAATCAAACCCCTTCGGATTTTTAAACCCCGAAGGGGTTTCTTATTTTTACAATAACAACCTAATTGCAGCGTTGCTATGTGTATGGGATTTTTCTGGAGGCTTTTGACGGTTTTTCTGCTTTATGCCCCGCTGGTTTCATGGAGCCAAATGGAGGAGCAAGACCAACGCTTCACCATTGACACACCTGTAAATCTCGATTTCCAAAAAGAAGAGGAGCCAGTTAACACGGCCAAAAAGAAGAAGCCGAAAAAGAAAGTCTTCTACGGCATTAAAACCAAGAAAGCTTTCACCCGAAAAGGCACTGGCGACAGGGTCACGTATGAGCTTTTTTATTATCTCAAGAAATCTGAGCGCCCTGAAACTTTTGTCCGTGATATTTACTGGTATGACTATACCCGGCGGGAAATAAGAAAAACCTCAACTTTTGATCCCGCAAAAGGAGTACTGTTGCATGGCCCATACGAGAAGAGACAGGGTCAAATCGTTTTGCAGAAAGGCATTTTTTACAAAGGAACCCGTCATGGGCGGTGGATGGAATATAACCGCGACAGCACACTAAAGGACAAAGACCGATATTATCATGGATGGCCAAAAGAATCGCTGGTAAGCTATTACGACCCGCACCAGCGCAAGCGGATGAAAGAGATTACACCGATCGAGTATGGTGAGAAGGAGGGGTACTATTATTTCTTCCACGAAAACGGCAATCTCGGTGTCCAGGGTGAATATAAATGGGATCAAAAAGTAGGTGACTGGACTGAGTTCTACGCAAACGGAAAGCGCAAAAAGATTATCGCCTATTCAAAAGAACCCTTTGACGATACCGTGCAACCCTACATAAAGGCGGAATGGAACGATAAGGGGAAAGAGATTTATAGGAACAATAAGATGGCGAGAAGATAAGTCTTAATAGTCCCTACCTTGCTCGCCCTTAATCTTTGACCAAATGCTTCAAATTTCTCCTTCCCATTTCAACATGCCAATTCCTGACAGACGAACTATTGAAGAAGCCCACGCACGCATTAAGGCCTATGTTCACCGTACCCCGGTAATGACGTCTGCGGGCATTGATGCGCTTGCCGCATGCAGGCTGTTTGTCAAGTGTGAGAACTTTCAAAAAATAGGGGCCTTCAAAGCACGGGGCGCAATGAATGCGGTGCTTTCCCTGTCACCTGAAGATCTAAGCAAAGGCGTAGCAACGCATTCTTCTGGCAATCACGCACAAGCGCTTGCACGCGCAGCAAAAATAGCGGGTGTAAAATCGTATATCGTAATGCCACGAACGTCTGCGGAAATAAAAAAACGTGGTGTCCGCGGCTTCGATGGAGAGATCTTTGAATGCGAACCTACCCTTGAAGCGCGGGAAAGAAGCTTAGCAGAGGTTATTCGAAAAACAGGTGCAACAGCGATACACCCCTTCAATGATTATGCAGTCATTGCTGGACAAGCGACTGCTGCGAAGGAGTTGATTGAAGAAGAAAATGATCTCGACATCATCATCGTGCCAGTCGGTGGAGGCGGGCTGTTAAGCGGAACAGCATTGGCTGCTGCATTTTTTTCTCCAAATACAATCGTGATGGCCGCTGAACCTGCCGGCGCAGACGATACATTTCGCTCCCTGCAATCGGGTAAAATAGAAACCTCGCAGGCAAATTCTATCGCAGACGGATTATTGACGTCCCTTGGAGACAAGACATTTCCTATCATTCAGCAGTATGTAAAAGAAGTTATTACGGTAACCGATGCCGAAATCATTTCAGCTATGCGCCTAATTTGGGAACGCCAAAAAATTATTGTTGAACCGTCAGGTGCGGTGCCTTTGGCGGCAGTGCTAAAAGCAAAGGAAAAATTTCAGCATAAGAAAGTCGGAATGATTCTCACCGGGGGTAACGTAGATCTGGAACGTGCGCTGAAGCTGTTTACTGCTGCCTAAGACCTAATAGTTGTTTTTCTTAAATTGATCGAATTTGGACGGCGAAGACCTTTTGGGAAAGACATTATTGCCCTGATTAGTATCAGCCAGTTCGGCGTTTGGATCAAGTAGAGATATTGACAACCTCTTTATCCTTAATAAAAACTTTGGTTACTTCATTTTCATTTGTGCGCCACACTTCTGCTGGAATTCTCTCAATCTCTCTGGAACCATCTGCATAGGTCCACTCAATAATGAGCGGCGTAACCAACCCTCCAACGTTCCTAAATTTTATTTGATAAATATTCTTACCCTCTAATCGCAACCGGATCGCATTGTCGTCTATTCGGCTTCTAAATTCACCATTCAAAACTTCGGGTGTATTGGTTAGTGTAAAGCCCTCCGGTCCATCGCTGAAATCAGTACCTTTCTTATTGCCCTCACCTGATGCAAGGTCTCCCTTCTTAACCTTCACATTTTTCCTTTCAGGGTCCTTGGTTTCAGAACGCAGTCTGTACCATTTCACTTCTTCCAAATTCACATCTACATTATCGTTAGTATAGAACCAGCCTTTCCAGAACCAGTCCAGATCAACAGCTGACACGTCTTCCATTGTGCGGAAAAAGTCCGCCGGTTTTGGATGTTTGAACGCCCAGCGCGCTGCATATTCCCTAAATGCCTCTGTCGAACAACTCAGGCCCCATCACCGTTTCACGAAGTATTGTTAATGCTGCTGAGGGTTTCGCATACGCATTAGCACCGAATTCAGTTTTTCGGATGTCATCCGACATTGTCATAATAGGCCGCATTTGACGCTTATCACCTTTCATGAAGGGCACGATGCCTTTGGGCGTGCCGTGCGTACCGAACAATTCGGGATACCGGGTGCGCACCGTCTCCTTTTCCAGGAAGGTATTCAACCCCTCATCCATCCACGACCATTGGCGCTCGTCCGAGTTTACAATCATGGGGAAAAAATTATGTCCGACTTCGTGTACAACGACCTGTACAAGACCAATTAACGTCTGCTTTGAATAATTTCCGTCCTTATCGGGTCGCTGCCCATTGAAACAGATCATCGGATACTCCATCCCTTGCTCAGCGGAATGAACCGAATACGCCACCGGATAGGGATACTCAAAGGTTCGCTCCGAGTAAAGCTCAAGTGCATTCTTTATTGCTTTTGTAGACTCTTGCGCCCAAAGTGGATTGGCCTCCTTGGGATAAAGCGACTGTGCTAAAGGTGTTTTATTACCAACCCTAACGGCCTGCGCGTCCCAAATAAATTTACGTGAGCTTGCAAAAGCAAAGTCACGAACATTCTCGGCATAGAATTCCCAAGTACTTTTCTTTGTTGATTTACTCTTTTCTCTTTTTGCCGCCTCCTCTTGTGTAACAATGAAGACCGGTTTATCAAAACTCTTTTTGGCTTTTTCAAGCCGTTCCATCTGTTCTTTGGACAGCACCGCCTTTGGATTTTGAATCAACCCGGTGGCACCAACAATATGATCGGATGGCACCGTTATCCGAACTTTGTAGTTCCCAAACTCCAGTGCAAATTCACCTTGCCCAAGAAATTGCTTGTTTTGCCATCCTTCATAATCATCAAACACACACAACCGGGGAAACCATTGTGCAAAAGTGTAAACGTAATTTCCGTCTTCAGGGAAATATTCGAATCCACTCCGGCCATCAAAAACCTGCCTGTCAGATTCCGTATAACTCCATTCCACAGAGAAAGTGAATTTCTCACCTGTTTTGAGTGGCGCGGGTAGATCAACACGCATCATCGTGTGGTTAATGATATGCGGCAGCTTTTTTCCGCCTTCATCTTTAACTGACTTAATGTTCACCCCACCTTTGTAGTCGGAAACAGTTATGCCTGTCAATGGCTTAAAGAAGCTGGCGGGTACAGAATCCCGGACTAAGCCTGTGCGGGATTGGTCGGTCATATTTCCTTCCGCGTAAAGATTCTGATCCAACTGTAACCATAAGAAACTAAGGGATTCAGGAGCGTTATTATAGTAGGTAATCGTCTCAGACCCTGTGAGCAGTTGTGTATTGTCATCAACCTCTGCGTCAATCACATAATCCACCCTTTGCTGCCAATAATTTTGTCCAGGCGCCCCGCCGCCGGTGCGGTAGCTGTTTGGCGTCGGCAATGTCTCGCCAAGTTGTTCAAATTTGCCTTTCCAATCTTGACTTTGCGCGCAGATCGCTGCGACGAGAAAAACAACGCTATAAGCAAATTTCATTCTGGCAATTCAATTATTCAGGTATGCGGGGCAACAAAAGTGGCTGAAATTTCCCGCACTCCAAAAGAAATTATGATCAAAAAGGTACTGCGGCATCCTAGCTGCTTTTGTGTTGCCTTCTATCAAAGGCTTTCTACTCCCAAATGGGGTATGACACTTGCATTATTTTGCCTTTTTCTTAAATGCATCGAATTTTGTCGCAGGCAGGGTTTTTGGAAAAACATTGTCCTGTGCATCGATATCGGTCAACTCCTTTTTTGGATCAAGCACAATGTTGGTCACCTCTTTATCCTTCACAAATACTTTGGTGATTTTCTGTTCATTTATCCGCCATACTTCTGCGGGTATCCTATCGATCTCTTTTGTGCCGTCCTTAAAAGTCCATTCAATGATTAACGGCATTACCAATCCACCTTGGTTGGACATTGTGACCTCATAAATATTTTTATCCTGCAGTTTCTGCATGATGGCGATATCATCGACGCGGCTTAAAAACTCGCCGTTAAGTCGTGGATCTGTGGCTATCAGACTAAGGGGCTCCGGCCCATTATTAAAGTCCTCGAATTGTGAGTCGCCTGAGTTAGTGACCAAGTCCCCTTTCTTTACGGTCATGTTTCGTTTTTCGACATTAGCGTGCTCATCCCGCATTTTAAACCATCTTACCTGATCGATTGCTTGGTCATTTACGTCTGTGGTATAGAACCATCCTTTCCAGAACCAATCCAGATCAACGGCTGAGGCATCCTCCATCGTGCGAAAAAAATCAGCAGGCTTGGGGTGCTTGAAGGCCCATCTTTGCGCATACTCCTTAAATGATTTATCAAAAAGTTCAGGTCCCATGATTGTTTGACGAAGCATAAAAAGACCGGTCGCCGCCTTCGCATATTGTTCGTCACCGAATTTGACTGACTTGTTCTGAATTGGTCATTATGGGTCGCATTTGGCTTCTATCGCCGATAAGGTAGGGGACAAGTTCTGTAGGCTTACCCCGGGTCCAGGGGAGATCGGGATAGCGCTCCATTTCTGTAAGCAACTGCACAAAGCTATTCACCCCCTCATCCATCCAGGTAGTTTGGCGCTCATCATTGTTAATGATCATTGGGAAAAAATTATGCCCAACCTCGTGCACGACCACGCCTATCATCCGCTGCCGCGTTCGCTCAGAGTAAGTTCCATCTTTGTTGGGTCTACCGAAATTGAAACAAATCATCGGATATTCCATTCCAATACTCGCCGTGTGTACCGAGATTGCGACTGGATAGGGATAGTCAATTGTGTACCTTGAATAGACTTCAAGCGTATTCTTCACTGCCTTTGTCGACTCTCTGCTCCCAAAGTGGATTGCCTTCTTTTGGATAAAACGACATTGCCATTGGCGTATTATTGCCAATCTTTACAGCCTGTGCATCCCATATGAATTTGCGGGAGCTGCAAAAGCAAAATCACGCACATTCTCTGCCTGAAATTCCCACGTTTTCTTCTGCGCAGATTTAGTTTGCTCCTTTTGCATTGCTTCTTCCTGGGTTACGATAATCACAGGTTTAACAAAGGATTTTTTTGCCTGTTCAAACCGGTCAAGTTCCACTTTGGAAAGTACTTCCGTCGGATTTTTCAACACACCGGTTGCACCAACCAGATGATCGGCAGGCGTCGTGATGCGCACTTTATAATCGCCAAAGGGCAAGGTAAATTCCCCTTGCCCAAGAAACTGCTTGTTTTGCCACCCTTCATAGTCATCGTATACACACATGCGCGGAAAGAACTGCGCAATGGTGTAAATGTAATTTCCGTCATCAGGAAAATATTCCAGACCACTGCGCTCTCTGAAAACATTGCGGTCTACAATGTTAAAAGACCATTCTACATTAAATGAATATTGCTGACCAGGCTTAAGCGGCTGAGGCAGATCGACACGCATCATGGTATTGTTGATTGTAAAGGGAAGCGGATTGCCGTTAACTTCTGTAACCTTTTTTAACATAAACCCGGCTTTGAAATCAGAAACCTTATCAGCATAAGTGCTGGCTGCTGCCGAATCTTTGACCGCATCGGTCGCAGTATTGGCAAGGGTATTCTCAGCGGCGAGTAAGTTTTGATCGAGTTGTAGCCAGAGGTATTTCAGTATATCTGGTGAGTTGTTAGTATAGGTTATTTTTTCCGCCCCTGTAATGCTTTGATCAACATCATTCAATTCAATATCGATTTCGTAGTCAGCCTTTTGTTGCCAGTATTTCGGGCCTGGAGCACCCGATCCGGTGCGGTATTCATTGGGCGTGGGTAAAGTTTGACCCAGTTGCTCAAACTTTCCTTGCCAGCCTGCGTTTTGTTGGGCGAATGCCAGGTTAGCCACCGTAACCCACAGAAAAATCAAAAATTGCTTCATTGCTATTGTTCAGTTAATTGCTTTTACGATATCCAGTACGCGGCATTCTTCATTAGCATAAGTGCGATCCCTGCCACGGCCGAAGAAATAACCATTTTCCAGTCCCTTCGGTTCAAGCCAAATAGATCCACCAGAATAAAACTTATTGACATAAAAAGCACCACAACGATGAGTTGTCCTACCTCCAAACCAAGGTTGAACGCGAAGAGTTGGGTTAGAATGCTGTCATCTTTTCTGAGGATGCTGCGCAGGTAATTCGAAAATCCCAGTCCATGAATCAGGCCAAAAAAAGCCGCATAGAAATAGTTCATCTGGAAGGGCCGATCCGAAATGCTGTTTTCATCTTTAAAGAGGTTGGAAACAGCGGTTATCAAAATCGTCAAGGGAATTAGGAACTCGACCAACTCACCCTTGATCGTAATAACCCTTAATGTCGATAATGCCAGGGTGATGGAATGCCCTATCGTGAAGGCTGTAACTAAGATTAGTACCTTTTTCCAGTCACGGCCGACATATAATGCGCACAGGACAATAACAAATAGAATATGATCATATCCATTGGCATAGTCCAGAATATGATCCTTCCCCAGACCAAAGTACAACCGAAATTCAGACATCATTGATCAATTTTACAAGGGCTGCAAGTATAAGAGAATATTTTCATTTATGATAGCGTAATCGCAAGCAAAACGCTGGTCCCGCAAGATAGACAGTGTCACGATTGGGCGATCCCCGCGATAAACATAATTTAAATTTCGGTATTGATTTTGAAAAGCTAATCTTTGCAAGTCAAAACTATTGCCAATAATGTTTTCATTCATTTCTCTGTGTTTTAAAATCCAATACGTCATTCTTCCGTTGATGCTGCATCCGATGCATTTGTCAGTTACTGAAATTGAAATGGATGAAAAAGAGAAAAGGCTTGAGATTATGATGCGTGTATTCGTGGATGACTTGGAGATTGCCCTGCGTGAGGAATTCAAAAACCCAGGGTTGGATATAGAAAAACCGAAAGGGCTTACGGTCGATCAGATGATGAACGATTATCTCAAAAATCATTTCAATATTGTTTTGGACGGCAAGCCACAAGCAACGGCGTACCTGGGTCATGAACAGGAAGGTCAAGCTTTTATATTTTATATTGAAGTGAACAAAGTGAAAAAATGGAAAACAATTCAGGTGACGAACGACATTATTATGGAGACCTACCACGATCAGTCAAACCTCGTCCACGTCACCGTAAACGAAGAGGTTAAAAGTCTGAGATTAACGCGATCTAATCCGTCTGACAAACTCACTTTCGAAAAGTAAGTTGTCCCCTGACAGGCCTGTCGGATCGAAAGAAGGTTTTCCCGGAAACAATAAAATACGATCTTCGTGTGAAATTTCAACGTATGGATAAAGCGCTTGCCATTATACTCTTTTCGCTTTGGTTGGCAGGATGCGGCCGCGAAAATGAAGTGTGTGTTGTCCAACCAGAAACAGCAAACATAAAAATCGACTTGCAGTTTGAATGCTTGCAAGATTCATTTATCAACGTGAGCTCCAAAGATCAGCTCATCAGGTTATTCTCAAGCTATCCGGTTATCCGAGACAATATCTTCCGCAGAGAAGAATACCCTTCCGATTCTATTTTTATTGACGAAATATTTACGCGCTTAAACAATCCTCATCTTGATACCTTGCTCATTGAGACGCAACGTGTCTTCGGAAATCTAACGGGCTTAAAAGCTCAATTTGAGGAAGCGTTCACAAATCTTCGCTATTACTATCCGAATTTTATTCCTCCAAGAATCCAAACGGTAATTTCCGGGCTCGATACAGATTTGCTGGTCACTGATTCCCTTATTATCATAAGCCTTGATTTTTATCTGGGCAGGGGCGCAAAATACCGACCAAAGATGTATGAATACCTCCTTCGTAAGTACGATCCAAACGATATTGTCCCCTCCTGTTTGTTGATTTATGGAATTAGTGATCGTTTTAACAAAACGGAATTGCATGATAAGACAGCGCTTGCGGATATGATTACCTTTGGTAAGTCCTTCTATTTCGCAAAACATATGTTGCCCTGCGTTCCAGACAGCGTCTTCATTTGGTACACACCAGAAGAGATCAAAGGATCGCGCAAGAATGAAGATTTGATCTGGGCAAGATTCGTAGAAAGCCAGGTATTGTTCTCGACAAACCACAAAGACAAACAAAATTACCTGGGTGAACGACCCATTACTATTCAAGTTGGGGAAAAATGTCCCGGACGCATTGGCCAATGGATTGGCTGGCAAATTGTTAATAAATACGCTGAGAGCCATCCAACCGTAACCTTACCAAAGCTAATGGAGACAGAAAACGCACAAAAGTTATTCAAAGAGTCTACCTATAAACCGAAAAATCAATAAAGCATCAAGCTTCCTTATCTTTGCGTGACAACTAAAACGAAAATCAATCTATGCGACAAAAAATTGTAGCCGGTAACTGGAAGATGAACAAATCTCTAGAAGAGGCAATTGCCTTGACCACGGAAGTAATGGGCATGGTGGAAGCTGAGGTAAAGGGCAGTGTCAGGATAATCCTTTGTGCCCCGTTCCCTTATTTAATCCCTGTTAAGAATTTGCTTGGTCAGGATGCACGAGTTTCGGTTGGCGCACAGAATTGCAGCGAACACGAAGCCGGCGCCTACACCGGTGAGGTATCCGCGGCGATGCTCAAATCAATGGGCGTGCCGTATGTAATATTGGGGCATAGCGAGAGAAGGCAGTATTTTGGCGAAGACGGAAAGCTACTTTCCAAAAAAATTGATGCTGCATTGCAACACGGTATGACGCCCATTTTCTGTTGTGGTGAGCCCCTTGAAGTCCGTGAACGTAATGCGCATGAAGCATTGATAAAAAAACAGGTGGAAGAAGGGCTTTTTCATCTTGACAGCACTGGCCTGAAAAAGGTGGTCATTGCCTATGAACCGGTTTGGGCTATTGGAACAGGTAAGACAGCCTCTTCGCAACAAGCGCAGGATATGCATTCCGTGATTCGAAAGCATCTTGCTTCAAAATACGGACAAGGTCCTGCCGATGGAATTCCTATTTTGTATGGTGGCAGTGTAAACGCGGCGAACGCAAAAGAACTTTTTGCCTGTCCTGATGTGGATGGCGGCCTCGTCGGTGGCGCATCACTTAAATCAAGAGAGTTTACAGAAATCATTAAATCAATGGTTAATGTTTAGTTGCTGATGGTTAAGGAAGATTAACCTCTTATCACTAAACACGATCAATTACGGTATGTACTACTCTCGTCTCCAGGTGACTTGTGATCCTGATTTTTTAGAACTCATTATGGCCGAAATGGGTGAGGCAGGATTTGACAGTTTCCTGGAAACGGAAAATGGTTTTGAGGCTTACGTTGAAATGGAAAAGTATGACAAAACGCAACTTCAAGCTCATAAAAGACAAATACAGCGCGCTAACGCAAGTCCAATTCTTTCATGATCGTATTGAAAAGCAAAATTGGAATGAAATATGGGAAAGAAACTACCAACCCATCATTGTTGAGGATAC
Organism: uncultured Bacteroidota bacterium; assembly: GCA_963714945.1. Classification (GTDB taxonomy): domain Bacteria; phylum Bacteroidota; class Bacteroidia; order Cytophagales; family Cyclobacteriaceae; genus Chryseolinea. The sequence goes on from CAVQQL010000012.1 coordinate 140,380, forward strand.
GTGTGTGATTCGCGCCGATTTCCACAAGATTGAAAAAGTATTTCCGTACGAACTTATCATTACCCCAAAAATGTCTTTTGGTACGGGGCATCATGAAACAACATATTTGATGATTAAGAATCAGTTACAGATTAATCATCAGCATAAACGCGTGATGGATGCTGGCTGCGGAACTGCTATTCTTTCCATTATGGCATCCAAGTTAGGTGCAAAAGCAGTAGAAGCATTCGATATTGACGAATGGAGCGTGAGCAACGGAAAAGAAAACATTGAAGTAAACGGGTGTCTCAATATACATCAGCAGCAGGGCAAGCTGGGTGATCTATCTTTTTCGGGGAAATTCGATATCGTTCTAGCCAACATCAACAAGAATGTGCTGCTGGATGAAATGAGCCTGTACCATAAATACTTAACATACGACGGGCTCCTGCTGATCAGTGGTTTTTACAAGCATGATATCCCAGATTTATTGCGTCAGGCTGGCCTATACAACCTCAGAGAAGTAAGGCGTGATGAACGTGAGCAATGGGCTGCGTTGATACTCACTCATAAGGATAGCGTCAATAAATAGTTAAGTTATTGCGCCTCGCGATTAGTCACCGAATAACAACAAATGAGTTTTGTTGAAAAGTATCGATATCGGCAATTCGATTAGGCGTTTGCATAATCTTTAATGATTTTTATGCTGCTTCAGCGGACGGAATAAACCGCAATTTACCTTGGGTTTAGTTCTCAATATCTTTTAATTTAGCATAGTCTAGTATTCCTGGTTGTCGGAATCTTCCAGAACCAAATCTTTAAGCCATGAATAACGCCCGACTAACTGCAGTGGTGATGTTCTCTGATGTAGTGGGTTATACAGCCCTGATGGGAGAAAATGAAGTGAACGCATTGGCTTTGCTTCAAAAGTATCACCAGATTCAAAAATCACTCATCGAAAAACACAAAGGAACCTTTGTGAAAGATATTGGGGACGGCTTGTTGGCCTACTTTCCAAACGCCGACAGTGCTGCCCAATGTTGCCATGCAATTCAGCAACAGGTGCGCGAAGTATCCAATGTGAAAATCCGCATAGGACTAAACCACGCAGATATAATCCTGGAAAACGATGATATCTTCGGAGATGGGGTAAACATCGCCTCCCGAATTGAGGCACTTGCCGATCCTGGCGGAATATATTTTTCGGAAGAAGTAGCAACCGCCATGTCTGAATCCCTCAGGAGAAATGCCGTTGTCATGGGAAAGGCAAAGTTGAAGAACGTGAAGACGCCCGTGATGGTCTATGCACTTCAGGGTGAGGGTTTACCCATCCCATCTAAAAGCCGGTTCCAGGAGCTTGCAAATCCGAAAAGGAAGCTGGCGGCCATACCTGCATTAGTCATCTTTCTTGGCTCTGATCTTAGCCGTCATTGTGACCGCAATAAATTATTTAGATAAGCAAGCAAAAGAAGAAGAAGCCAGGAACTCCCTTGCCGAAGTTGAGAAACTTGTGCAATCCAGTTGGCGGGATTATCGGCAGGGGTATGATCGTGCCCTTCAACTCCAAAAAATAATTCCTGATGATCCGGCAGTTCAGGCATTAATTGAAAAGTCTTCCGTTAGGATTAATGTGATTACGGAGCCTGAAGGCGCTGAGGTTTTCATAAAAAGGTACGACACCCCGACAGCACCATGGGAAAGCATCGGCGTTACGCCCATTGACTCCATTCAACTGCCGATTACGGTATTTCGATGGAGAATTGTATTGGAAGGATACGAGACTTTATACGCAACAGAGACCTCATTCGACTTCGGAGATTTTACGAATATGGAAAAAGTCACGATGCTCGTAGCAAAGGATTTTTTTCGCAAGTTGGATGCTGTTGGCAGTATTCCTACGGGAATGACAAGGGTAATGGGTTCTCCAATGCCGTATGGAAAGTTAGACGATTTTTTTATCGATAAATACGAAGTAACAAATCAACAATACCAGGAATTCGTTGCTGCAGGCGCCTATGAAAATGAAGAATTCTGGGATGCGGAATTTATTAACGATGGAAAGAAAATTTCCTGGGAGGAAGCAATGGCATTATTCAAAGACAAGACGGGTCTACCCGGACCGTCGACCTGGTCGAATGGCACGTATCCAGCGGGCAGCGGGAACTTCCCTGTTTCGGGAGTGAGTTGGTATGAGGCCCTGGCATATGCCCGGCACGTTCAAAAGGATTTACCAACAGGAGATCATTGGGGACTTGCCAGAGGAGAAAGCACGTTCATTATTCGGTGGCCCCAAATGGGTGGTTATGCACTTTTCGCACCCTTTAGCAATTTCAACCACACGGCTTCCGTTGTAGTCGGATCATTGGATGGCATGACCTCCTACGGCGCATATGATATGGCCGGAAATGTGAGAGAATGGTGCCTTAATGACTCACCTATGGGCAAACTTGTCCGCGGCGGGAGCTGGAATAGTAACACGTACGAATTCTCTAGTCTATCTCAGGCCCCGGCCTTTGATCGCTCGGAAACAAACGGCTTCCGATGCGCCCTGTACCTTCATGGCGAGCCACTCCCGGAGCCCGTATACCGCATATCAGATATAAGCGAGTCTGAGATTTACCACCCAACTGCAACGGAGCCTATTTCTGACGAAGTCTTTAATATTTATAGCACATTCTACGATTATGACCACACGCCATTGAACGCTGAGGTGGTTACACGGGACGAATCCAAACCGAATTGGATACAGGAGAAAATAATTTTCGTCGCCGCTTACAACGACGAAAAGGTTGTCGCTCATTTGTTCCTGCCCAAGAATGCCAAGCCGCCGTACCAAACCGTGTTATACGGGCCTGGATCTGCTTCGTTTTTCCAGGCCAACAGCAATCATATCGATGAATACTACGAGTTTCCGGTGTTCCTGGAATACATCGTTGAGAGCGGCCGGGCAGTCTTATTCCCTGTTGTTCAGGGTACTTTTGAGAGAAGAACAGATGCGAGTGGATTCATTCATCTTGGCAGTGACACACATCAATACACAGAATTTCTTACCCAGGTTGTCAAAGATTATCGAAGAACAATTGATTATCTGGAAACGAGAAAAGATATTGATAGCGATAATATTTCGTTCTATGGAATGAGCTGGGGCCCAATCTTTGGAACAATTCTCAGCAGTGTTGAGAAAAGAATTAAGACGAACGTGTTTATCTCAGGCGGATTCCGCGGTATGGGGCGACCTGAAGTAAACTCAAGTAATTTCATACCAAGAGTTACGGTTCCAACGCTAATGGTCAATGGCAAATACGATTCAATCTTGCCCTATGAACTAGTCATACAGCCGATGTATAATAATCTGGGCACACCAGAAAAAGATAAAAGACTTACCCTATTTGACACAGACCACATACCACCGCGAGAAGGGATGATCTCCGAAACATTGGGTTGGTTCGACAAATACATGGGGGAAGTAAACCTAACCGCCGATCCTCCCAGTTGATTCCGAAAGAAGTTACTGACTCACCAAAATTGTGATCAAAATCCTCATTCAAAAAGTTATCACAAATAGCTCGAATCCAGTATCTTTCTGCAGAGGATTTCCTCGCATTTTCAGTGCGGAAAATAATTCGCCATCTTTTATTTAAATATCAACCACTATGAATATCGCCATGTTAGGTTCCGGTTTCATTGGCCGGTTTTATGCTGACTCGCTGCAGGGGTATAGGTCCAAAGACAAAATTGTAAGCATCTATTCGCGGAAACAAGAGAGCGCAAAGAAATTTGCTGATGATTATACCGTAGCCTTTGCCACAACCGATATGGAAGCGGCCATCAATCGCCCGGAAGTTGAAGTAGTTTGTATCTCGCTGCCGAATAATCTCCATGAGGAAGCTGTCATGCTATGCTGCAAGCACAACAAAGCTGTCATTTCAACGAAACCGCTAGGACGGAACGCCAGTGAAGCAAAACGCATGCTGGAAGCGGTAGAAAAAGCAGGGATTTTCAATGGCTATCTGGAAGACCTGGTGTATACCCCTAAGTTTATAAAAGCCCATGAGAGTGTAAGAAATGGCGCCTTAGGCAGAATTCTTTGGGCAAAATCGCGCGAAACACATCCTGGTCCCCACAGCGATTGGTTTTGGGATATCGAACAGGCAGGAGGAGGTTGTATTCTTGACCTCGGCTGCCACTGCGTGGAAATTACGCGAAGTTATATCGGAAAAGACATTAAACCCATAGAAGTAATGTGCTGGGCCGATACACAGGTAAAACCTATCGATGCTGAAGATCATGCTATTGGATTGATAAAATATGAGAATGGATCCATTGCGCAGTTCGAAGTGAGCTGGACATTCCGCGGCGGGCTTGACTTACGAGACGAAGTGATGGGCACCGAGGGAACGATCTGGGTAAACAGTTTTTTACGAACCGGTTTTGAGATGTTCACGACTGGGAAGAGTGCAAATTATGTTGCCGAAAAGGCCGAAAGTAATACCGGATGGGTATTTCCGGTAGGCGATGAGTTGAATGAGTTAGGGTACAACCACATGTTCATGGACATGTTTAACGCCATGGAAAATGGAACCCAACCAAAGGAAACTTTTTATGATGGCTACATCGTTAACGCCGTTTTGGATGCAGCTTATGCTTCGGCAAAGACAAAACAATGGGAACCTGTCAAACTTGACGTCTGGAGAGGCAAAACCGGATTGTCAAAAGACCAACATTTAACCGACTACGATGGCGACCATTACCTGGTAAAGGAAGAAATGACGCATTACGGCGCCAAAAAATTGATTCTGAAAAACAAGAAAACCGGAAAGATTTTTGAAAAAGAAATCAAATAGCAGCTGTTAGAGAAGCCCTACTAACTATCTGAACACCTCAGCAAATTTTATGCTGAGCATCTTTCTGGTGTAGCGGGATTCAGCGAGTAGGCGACTCTGTTGCTGAAATTGTCTGAGAAGGCTTGGGGATTTCACAAAAGGTTCGATTTGCATCACGAAATCAATTGGGTTTGTCGCATCAACGGAAATGCCACATTGTTGTTTTGTTATTTCCGCCTTGATCCATCCCCCAAAATTGATGACGATCAGCTTACCGGCAGCCAACCCGTCAAAATATTTATTAGGAGAACCCGTCTCCAGAATTGGAATGGGCCTATAGCAAATGAAAATTGCGTCAGTCACATTCATGACAGCGCGGACGCCTTCGCGATTTTGAAACCCGATGAACGAAACGTTGCTGAGCTGCTGGATTTTAACTTCTTGTTTGAGGCTTTCCAGCATGGCGCCCGCTCCACAGAGCAGAAAATGAACTGGTAGATTGGCACGCTGGCTCTCCCTCGCGCATTCGATAATAAAATCCAATCCATTTGCAACGCCCACTGCGCCAATATAAGAGACAACGAATTTTCCCTCAACACCAAACTTTTGTTCCAATGCTTGATCTTTGCCCTCTTGTCTATAGAAGTCAGTATCTGCCATGTTCGGAATTATATCAATTTCCTTACCAGATACCTTTTTCTCAATTCCCGATTTTATCATACCTGAAAGCGCGACGATCGATTGAGCGTTGGTATAGATCGACTGCTCAAGTCGATACAATGCATACTTCATAAAACGATTCTTGACAAACCCTAATTGGATAGGTGCGTCAGGCCACAAGTCGCCAACTTCAAAAATATATGGGATTCCATACCAGCGCTGGATCGCCTGCGCCGCCAACCCTACCGTCAGGGGTGCCGAAATAGCATAACATACTGCAGCATCCCTGTGATTACCTGCCAAGCGAAATGCCCCCCAGGCAAAGCGTAAAAATGCAAAGCTTCGTTTCCAATAGCCAAAATGATTGTTATATGGCACGGGCAAGTAATGAACCTCTATGCCATCCACATCGATTGTGTTGTGCTCCTTTTCGTTGTGCGCGGTGATAACAACAGGCTTCATATCCTGTTCCGCAAGGGCTGTTGCCAGGTAATAAGACCGCACCGCGCCCCCTTGCCGCGGTGTATTGAAATGTTGATGAAGAATCAGGACTTTCACAAATGCAAAGAAAAGAATAGTTCAGCCTGCACGGGCTGGCATCTGATGATTTTTGCAGTTCTTTCCGCAAAGAATAAAGGCTGAATTCGTCAGTCTCCTGTGGACCGCGGTCATAAGGGCAGCCCATTGACTGGAAATATGCCGCTGACCAATAATTCTGACAGCACAACACGAAGTAAATTTTATGTAATGACCTTTGCTTCGTAGCTTCACACCAAATAAGAAAACCGTGGTAAAGAAGATTGTAACGCTACTCATGCTCTCGATGCTAGGAACACCGTCGATGGCGCAAATCCAGCTTTTTAATGGCAAAGACCTGACAGGATGGAAAATACATGGTACAGAGAAGTGGTTTGTGGAAGACGGCCTATTGATCTGTGAGAGCGGTCCTGATAAGGAATATGGGTACCTCGTTTCTGAAAAGAATTTTAAGAACTTTGAACTCACCGTTGAGTTTAAACAGGAATCGAATGGCAACAGTGGCGTGTTTTTCCATTGCACTGTTGAGGGGGTGAAAATAAGCGGCTGGCAAGCAGAGGTTGCTCCCCTGAATAAGGGCACAGGAGGGATTTACGAATCCTATGGAAGGGGTTGGCTGATTAAGCCGGATCCCGAAAAGGAGAAATTTCTTAAGGAGGGGGATTGGAATACGATGGTCGTTCGAATGGACGGGGACCAAGTGACTACATGGCTAAATGGTCAAGAAATGGTTACGCTGACGATAAAGAGATCGGATCAACTGATGGAAAAATCGCCCTCCAGATTCACTCAGGGGGTGGTGTAAAAGTGCTTTGGCGCAGCGTTGAATTAAAGGAATTGTAAACCCTATTTCCAGAAAATCTTTACGATCGCTTCTCCAATTCGCCTTTCGCGTATTGAAGAATATTCCGCACTGCCGAAGAAGATGGTTCCAACTGCGCCTTTTCCACGTTTTTCTTCATGGCGCAAAGTTCAGTGTAATAGGACTGCAACTCACTGTCGCAAATCAAGGCATTATCAATCTCCTTCGTCTCCTTCTCCGTGGTCTCGTGGTATAAATACCTGATTAAGTCCGTTTGGGTAAAAGTCTTTATCATAGGCTCTGTGTTTCACCATCCGTTTCCGCAGATTGATGAGCGCGTACCGCATTCTTCCCAATGCTGTATTGATACTTACTCCTGTGCGCTCCGCGATCTCCTGAAAACTCATTTGCAGGTAGTGTCTCATGATCAAGACATGCTTTTGCTCTACCGGCAATTCCTTAATATACTCTCTGAGTTTCGTGCGCGTATCTCGAAAAATCTGCTTGTCTTCCATTGATTGCTCCGCAAACTCCATGGAATTAAAGAGCCTGCTTCCATCTTCTAATACTACTTCAGGGTAACGTTTATTTTTTCTGAAACTGTCTATTGCCAGGTTATGCGCAATACGACTAATCCAAGGCAAGAATTTTCCTTCCTCGTTGTATTTTCCACCGCGAATAGTATTAATTGCCTTTATGAAGGTTTCTTGCAAGAGATCTTCAGCTGTGTATCTATCTTTCACGATCAGATAAATCGCTGTATAAATCCTTGATTTGTGTCGGTTTAAAAGCATTTCGAAAGCTTCCTGGTTACCGTTTTCGTAGAGCGACACCAATTGGCCGTCGCTTAATCTTCTGTCAATCATTCTATCTCATTTAGGTAACGTAGATGTCTGTTTCGATATTGTATGGGGTTAGTTTAAGTTAATTGAATCGAAAAGATAAAAAAAATTGGAAAAAGCACAAAAAATTTTGAAAAAAATCTTGCCTCTCATGTAATTTCTTCAGCTATTTGCTCGCAAATACCACGCTTCAGACCAAAGTATGGCAATTAGTAAGAAAAAAGTAATTAAGAGCCTTGAAAATCTTTCATCGGATTTGCTTGAACTACTTAACAATCAGTACCCAACCGGCTATGAGGGCAGCATTACGCGCATCATGAATGCGAAACGAGAGCCCATTTTTGTATTCCCACTTGAAACTGAGGACGCCACTTACCTGGTAAAAGTCCCGGTCACGAAAAATAGCGATGGAGAATATGATGTGGAGTCGAAACCCGAAAACGAATTTGATAAGACTGATGATGGTTTCGATGACAATGACGGTTTTGCCACTACCGGTGGAGATGGCGATGATGATACGGATAGCGACTACGACGACGGTGGAGGAAGAAAAGGACGTGAAGCGAGCTATGATCCCGACTTCGACAATTAGTAAATAAACAAAACTATTCTTTCGACAATTGAACACCATCCACCCAGATGGTGTTTTTCCTTTACTGCCTCTTTTCGCGCATTAGCATTGAAAAGCACTCTATTTTTGATCAGAATTTATATCTTGAGCGTCCTGTTGGGGCGCCCTTGCAATTATGCGTCTCCTTTTGTGAAATTGTCAAGACCAATTCTCTAACGTTATTAGCCGAAATCATTGATTCCGTGAGCAAAGCCACCCCAGTACCAGACGATTCTTATTTAGATGAACTGAATCCGAAAGATTATATCATCATCAAGCGCGCGCGGGTGAATAACTTAAAGAACTTGAGCGTTGCAATCCCGCGGAATAAGCTCGTTGTGATCACAGGGCTGTCGGGTTCGGGGAAATCTTCGCTTGCATTTGACACCCTCTTCGCCGAAGGTCAGCGTATGTATGTAGAAAGCTTAAGTTCTTATGCACGACAATTCTTAGGCCGCATGGAGAAGCCTGAGGTTGATTATATCCGTGGCGTTTCTCCCGCGATTGCAATTGAGCAGCGGGTAAATACGAGAAATCCGCGCTCTACGGTCGGGACTACAACAGAGATTTACGACTATCTCAAACTTCTCTTCGCACGGGTCGGAAAAACGTATTCACCCATAAGTGGGAAAGAAGTCAATCGCGATACCGTTACTGCTGTTGTTGATTCCATCAACAAGTTGCCCCTGCAATCTCGGGTCATGATCGCCTGCCCCCTGCACGTCAAGAAGGGCCGGAAGTTATTTGACGAGCTAAACCTGCTGCTGAGCAAGGGCTTCGCGCGGGTCTTGATAAACGGCGAAGTGAAATTTATTGAAGAACTGATCAGCCACGAAGATGCACCAAAAAGAAAAAAGAAACCTGCCAATACAGTTGAAAATGTAGAAGTCCTGATAGATCGCGCGACCGTTAACCCTGAAGATGAAGACACTACGTTTCGACTTTCCGATTCCATCCAGACCGCTTTTTTTGAAGGGGAAGGCGATTGCACAGTATACGCTGAGGGCCATGAGAAAAAACATTTCAGCGACCGCTTTGAACTTGATGGCATGAAATTCACCGAACCTTCAATCAATTTTTTTAGTTTCAATAATCCATTTGGGGCATGCCAGACTTGCGAAGGCTTCGGGAAAATCCTGGGCATAGACGAAGACCTCGTTGTTCCTGATAAATCACTTTCCGTTTATGAAGGCGCTATCGCACCATGGCGCACGGAAACAATGGGTGAATGGCAAAAGCCTCTGCTTAAAGAACGGGATTGAGTTTGACTTCCCTATACACAGGCCATACAATGAACTGACCAAAGCGCAACAGGATCTGTTGTGGAATGGAAATAGCTATTTTGAGGGCATCCATGACTTCTTCAAATACCTTGAATCAAAAACCCATAAGATTCAATATCGCGTTTTGCTTTCTCGTTACCGGGGAAGGACGAATTGTCCGGATTGCAAAGGAACCCGGCTGCGCAAAGATGCGCAATATGTAAAGGTTGCTGGCGTCTCCATCACAGACCTTGTGCTGATGCCTATTGAAGATCTTCTCTTGTTTTTTGAAAAGTTAAAACTTAAGGGTAACGAGAAGAAAATCTCGGAAAGAATACAAACAGAGATCAAGTCACGCCTGTCATACATGGTCAAGGTTGGATTAGGCTACTTAACGCTAAATCGCCTGACTGCAACACTCTCTGGTGGTGAGTACCAGCGGATTAAACTGGCAACCTCGCTGGGAAGCGCCCTGGTCGGTTCTATGTATGTGCTGGATGAACCCAGCATAGGCCTTCATCCCAAGGACACTGATCGAATGGTGGGCGTATTGAAGTCATTGAGGGATCTGGGAAATACAGTAATTGTTGTAGAGCATGAAGAGGAAATTATGCGGGCCTCCGATCAGCTCATTGATATAGGACCGGATGCTGGAAGTCATGGCGGAGAACTTGTATTTCAGGGATCCGTGGAAGACATAAATGGAAAAATAAGATCACACACAACAGATTATCTTAGCGGGCTCGAAGAAATTAAAGTCCCCAAAAGCAGAAGAAAATGGAAAGATGCGATAACCGTATGTGGTGCCCGGGAAAACAATCTTAAGAACATTACGGTTAAGTTTCCGCTTGCAGCGTTGACGGTTGTGACCGGCGTCAGCGGATCCGGAAAATCGACCCTGATAAAGAAAATTCTATATCCTGCTGTTGGACGACTCAGTGGATCAGTATCTGAAACACCGGGCAAGTACGACAAACTTGCAGGAGACTATTCAAAAATCACGCAGGTCGAATTCGTCGATCAAAATCCTATCGGAAAATCGTCACGTTCCAACCCCATCAGTTATGTGAAAGCGTACGACGCCATCCGGCAATTGTACGCCGACCAGCATCTTTCAAAACAGCGAGGATATAAGCCTTCCCATTTTTCCTTTAACGTAGAGGGTGGGCGTTGTGAAACCTGCCAGGGCGAGGGAGAAATTAAAGTCGAAATGCAATTCATGGCAGATATCTACCTGAAATGTGAAAGCTGCCATGGTAAACGTTTTAAGCAAGAGGTTTTAGAAGTGGAGCACAAAGGCAAAAACATTGCTGATGTATTGAACATGACGGTCGAAGAAGCCCTCTCATTTTTTAATGACAAGAAACCTGTCTATGATAAAATTCTTCCCTTAAACGATGTTGGGCTGGGATATGTCAAACTTGGTCAATCCTCGAACTCACTCAGCGGTGGAGAAGCTCAGCGGGTTAAACTAGCTTCTTTTCTGGGCAAGAATTCCCCCGATGGAAATATTCTCTTTATTTTCGATGAGCCTACCACAGGACTTCATTTTCATGATATCTCCAAACTTCTGAAAGCCGTCAATGCGTTAGTAGATAGTGGGCATACAGTAATTATCATTGAACATAATCTGGAGATCATAAAATGTGCGGACTGGATCATCGATCTCGGTCCTGAAGGCGGAGAAAAGAAAGGTGGTACAATCATGTATGAAGGATTGCCGGAAGACATGGCAAAGCGTGGAAAGGGTTACACCGCGGAGTTCTTGAAAAAGAAACTGATCGTACACAAATAGTTTTAATGCTCGCACCGGCGCCGCAGCATTTTCAGAATCCTCAAAAAGCCACCGGGGCTCATCTTCATTCTTTTCAAATCTCATGTCTCTGGTCACACAGGAAAGCAGCACCCCGGGTGAGATATCTGTCCCTAGGAAATCATGATTGGCGTGCGATGAGGGCTTCCGTGAATTGAATTAATGCTTTTTGTCTATCCGTCGAACAACTCAAGGACCCCAATGTATGAAATCCCTTCTTGAAGTAATGGTTAACTTTCTTCTCGGTCAACAATGGAATACCCATTGAATCATATAAGGATTTGACTGCCACAACTTTTTCACGCTTTTTGAATTTTTTTTCGGAAAGCCACCTGGCTAACTCCCCACTTTGTTTCGCATTGGCCCTTTCAAGTGCCTTTATGAGCAAAAAGGTTTTCTTATTCGCAATAATATCACCGCCAACCTGTTTGCCAAATTTTTTAGGATCGGCATACGCGTCCAACAGGTCATCCTTTAACTGAAAGCCAATACCGATGTCCGTGCCGAACTGACGAAGTGCAATACAATCCGCGTCGGAAGCATCACCAAGGATCGCACCCAGCTCTAGGCTGAATCCCAGGAGAACAGCGGTTTTCAAACGAATCATTTTAATGTATTGCGCATCTGATACGATCTGTTCATTTTCAAATTCCATATCCCACTGCTGGCCCTCGCATACCTCAGCAGCGCATTTATTAAATGCGATCAATACCCGCCTTAATTTCTCAGGCGCGATATTCAGCAACGTATCATAAACTTTTACCAGCATGACATCCCCTGCCAGAATAGCGGTGTTGGTATTCCATTTTTCATGAACTGTTGCCATGCCTCGGCGCAGGGGAGCCTTGTCCATAATATCGTCGTGCATCAGCGTGAAATTGTGAAAGGCTTCTACCGCCACTGCATATTTCACCATTCGCCTGACATCATTTTTAAACAGGGAATATGAAAGCAGCGTGAGCATCGGTCGCAACCTTTTACCACCAAGACCCATCAAATAGCGGATGGGTTCATACAGTGACTCGGGTTCCTTACCGTATCGTTGTTTCTTGATCTCTTGTTCGATCCAGTTTTGATACTGGGAAAGTATTGGACGCATTGCTAATGAAATTATTCTTGTGTGAGAACACTAATTTGCGCGATCGACCAAATCAATCATTCGCTTGTCAATGTCCGTTTTCTTCACGCGAACACTAATTTTGTCTCCAAGGGTGTAGACTTTGCGATTTTTTCGGCCAGTGATTTTGTAGTTTTTTTCATCGAATTCATAGAAGTCATCTGTCATGTCGGCAAGCCTGATCATTCCTTCGCATTTCGTCTCAATGATCTCCACGTAGATTCCCCATTCTGTTATGCCGGAAATTAGGCCCTCAAATACCTTCTTTTCAGCAGCGGCCATAAATTCTACTTGCTTGTATTTGATAGACGCACGCTCTGAATCAGCTGCACGTTTTTCCCGCTCCGAGGCGTGAACGCACTTTACTTCATATTCATTCTTGCTGAGATGCTTACCGTCGTCCAGGTAGTGTTGCAGCAGCCGGTGGGCCATCATATCTGGATATCGACGGATTGGAGACGTGAAATGAGAATAGTGATCAAATGCCAGCCCGAAATGCCCTTTCACATCTGTTGAGTATTTTGCTTTCGCCATCGTCCGAATGGCCAACTGTTCGAGGATGTTTTGTTCTGGCTTACCTTCAATCTCACTCATTAATTTGTTGAGTGAGTTTGATATGGAGTTCTCCTCTATATTCATCTTGTGCCCGAACTGACGCGCAAATATGGAAAAGTTTTTAACTTTTTCTGGGTCTGGAAAATCGTGTATACGGTAGATATAGGTGTTTTTCTCCTTGCCTTTATTCAAGTTGTAAACAAAGGTCGCAACCTGCTTATTGGCTAACAGCATAAACTCTTCAATAAGTTTATGCGCATCTTTCCGCACTTTAGGAATTACGGCAAGGGGCTTCCCCTTTTCATCCAACTTAAATTTCACTTCTGTTGTTTCGAAATTCACTGCTCCTTTCTTGAATCTTTCTTTTCTCAGCTTTCTAGCGGTGTCGTTCAGAATTCGTAACTCATCCGCTAATACACCCTGTCCTTTCTCCAAAATAACCTGCGCTTCTTCATAACTAAAGCGGACATCTGAGTGAATGATCGTACGCCCAAACCACTCCTTTCTTATCTTCATCTTATCATCTATTTCAAAGACTGCAGCAAAAGTCAGTTTATCTTCATGGGGTCGAAGGGAGCACAGCTCATTAGACAATCTTTCAGGAAGCATGGGAATAGTACGATCAACTAAATAAACAGATGTGGCGCGATCATAGGCTTCTTGATCAAGAATTGAATTCGGCTTCACGTAGTGTGTAACATCAGCGATATGCACACCAATTTCATAGTTACCGTTGTCGAGTTTTCGGAATGAGATTGCATCGTCAAAATCTTTGGCGTCTTCCGGGTCAATTGTAAAAGTTGTCACCTGGCGCGAAAGTCCCACCTTTTCTTTATCTCTGCCTTGGTGATTCCTGCATCTATGCTCGTGGACTCTTGGATTACTTTTTCGGAAAATCTAAATGGCAGATCAAACTCAGCCATAATGGAGTGAATCTCAGCTTCATTTTCTCCCGCCTGGCCAAGGATCTCAACGATTTTCGCCTCGGGCTTTTTGTCGTCTTGCGACCAAGACGTGACCTCGATGATTACCTTGTCGCCAGTTTTTGCGCCATTAATAAACTCAGGATAAACAAAGAAGTCGGTATGCATTTTCCGGTAATCGGGAACCACGAATGCAAAGCTTTTTGAAAGTTCAACTTTTCCGACGTAACGTGTCCGGTTACGCTTAACAATGCTGGTAACCCTGCCTTCCTGATGTTCACCATGCCGCGTTGAAAAAACTTTTATGTTCACGGTATCACCATCCACTGCACCCCCAAGGTCTCTTCCTTTGATAAAAATATCCGGTTGATCGTTTCCGAGTTTAATATAGGCAAAACGTGAACTCACATGATCGACAATACCTGTCAATTCCTCATGTTTGGCTTTGCTCTTGTAACTACCGTTATCAGATTGTTGGATGCCATCATTTTCTTCCAACTGGTCAATTATCTGTCCTGCGATCTTAATATCGTCTTTCTTCTTTAACTGCAATTTTTTTATAATCTGTTTAAACGTGTATATTACCTGAGCCATCGTTAAGCAAAGCCATAATAGCCGATTGCAAAACCGCCCTGACGTCGCCGGTCTTCCTATTTCTTGATTTCTTCTTTTTACTCATTGTATGTTTTTTGACATGGCCAACACCTGCAATAGGCAAGCGCGTTGGCGGACCATAAAGGTTATTTGTGATGTATGCGCCAAGCGTCGCGGTGAGACTGAATTAGATCTAAGACCAACCGCCGATCGTGCCGCAATATAATCAACAATCGCCGCGTTCACTTTTGAATTTATTTGATAGCCAGAGGTGGTAAGGGGGAGTCCGGAAAAAAATATTTCATTATCACAATTCACTTGGGGGCGCAAACTAATTCACCATTCAATGCTAGCTTGTATCAATATATAACGCGAAGGTAACAAAAATTTATCCATGCTATAAGGTATTGATTGTGAGCATAAATCACCAGAGGCTTATTCTATTCAGAAACCATCAACTTGAGTTCCTTATCCAATGTTATGGATTTCAGTTTCAGAAATAACTGGGCCAAAACGGTAACATCACGAACGCAATAATCTTTAATCTTTGAGAGGTTGTTATCCAGATAATAGGACGAATTTACCTGGCTTCCATCCATATCCAGCTTACTCGTAGGGATATCAAATATCGCTGTCAGCAAGTCGAGTGAGGTATAATGCTTATAGTCGCCAAACTTCCACATTTCAAGTGTATCAAGATGTTGAACTTCCCACGGCTTTCTTCCCATTAGGTTTAGTGCCGGTGGGAGACTAAGTCCATTCACCAGAAGCCGCCGGCAGAGATATGGATAATCAAACTCTTTGCCATTATGGGCGCAGAATCGTAATGTCGAAGAATCCGTCTTCTCGAGCATACTTTTGAATTCGGAAAGGAGTTCCTTTTCATCATCCCCATAATAGGCTTTCGTCTTTAATCCCAAATTACCAGATTCAGTTTCAAAAAACTTCCCCACCGCAATACAGACAATTTTTCCAAACTCGGCATATATACCAGCGCGCTCCTGATACAGCATTTCATCGGTTGCTCCTGTGTCATTTCTTAAATAATTTGCCTTTCTGGACCATTGAGCTTTCATGCGCTCGTCTAAGGCATCAAAGGAGTACGTTTTAGCGACTGTTTCAATATCGAGAAAGAGGATATCGCGGAGTTCTTGGATCATTCACATCGGGTATGAATGCTAAGGTAAATAATTAACGCAAGGATCAAAACGCTCAGGAATGCAAAACCCCCTCCATGTCAAGTTCCTTGATGAAGGAAATGTTTTCTTCACGGATAGCGTCTGGAACAAAGACAAATCGTTTATCAAAAATTTGTGGCCCAACATAATAACTAACCCAATATTCGTTGTTCAAATGAAAAACTCCGGGATCGATAGGTTCAATTAACGTAGCGCTGTGTGGCGAGATAGTATCTAAAAAATGCCGAAGGATAGAAGTTCTTTGCTCCTCACCATCCTTTTCTCCATAACCCTTACTCGCCACCAGGGTATTCTCTATTGCAAACTCATTACTGTTTATCAAATAGACTTTCCATTCGTAGCTTTCTTCGGCAATCCGCTTTCGGGCAACCGCAAGGGTCACGTTTTTCACTTCGGGTATCTTGATATCACTGATCATATTTCATTCTTGTTTTACGAACCAGTTTTGCATTACTGCTTCAGCCGGCTTTCCTTGGGGTGTAAAATCCCCATCCATCTTGTGCCTGGGGGGATGGGGATACCACTTCCAAAAATACACGCCGGCAATCCATTCCAATGGCCAAACGGCCTGGAAAAATGCTTCATAGCAATTTGATTGTGTTTCCATTGAAATATTCTCTTCTCGTTCTGGCCAGCGCCATGGTTCAATAGCTGCATCAGCTGTACTCTTATACCCTAGCTCAGTAAAAAGTACCGGCTTATTAAATTTTTGATGCACTTTTTCAACTCGACTAATGGGACCTTTCCATCCTTCCCGCAGTTCCTGAATGCCCGGAAAAGCATTGGAGGCAAGTGGAAAATAAGCTTGGACGCCAATGTAGTCAAGCTCGTTCCAAAATGGAACATCTTCAAACTCGCCATTGAAGTTTGCAGCGTACGTCAATTTTCCCTTATAATGTTTTCTAATCTTTTTTATCAGCGATCGCCATTCCGGCCGCTTAACAGTTTTTTGAAGCTCCGTTCCAATGCAAAAAATTTCTATCCCGCTCGAATCGGCTAGTATGGCATAGGGTAAAATAAAACTTTCGTAATTGCGGAACCATGACTTCCAGTCACGTTCAGATTTCATTTCGATTTCACCCGGCCAGCTTCCCTTTACCCAAAGATGCGGCTTGAGCAGCGTGTTGATCCCCTCCTGCCGGGCCAATTTGGTGGTAAGCGCAATACCTTTTTTTGACTCACCCCACCAAGGTGTTTCCAAAGTTGTTTCTCCCCGAATCGACGTGTCGGCAGCGCTTCCTTGCCAACCGAATGGTGTTTGCGATATCCAGCTTATACCAGCTCTTTTAACGTCCTTGATTTCAGCTGCCGTAGTAATCTGGGGCAACCCAACCCAACAGACTCCCTTTTGCTTGATCGTTGCAGTTGTCAACACCGTATTGGTTCTCGAAAAATAGAAGCTCAGGGCGACTAGTCCCAGAATTAACGGTGCCACAAATACTTTCAGTGAAAACATTACGTTATGAAATTCATTTCAAACAAACCCGCTATCTTGTTTTTCAATATTTTCTTCACCGCGTTCATATCGACAGGATGGCCCACTTCATTTTGCAGAGAAGTTACAGTCTTATCATTGATACCACAAGGCACAATATTATTAAAATAGGAAAGGTCCGGATTCACGTTTAACGCGAATCCGTGCATGGTAACCCATCGACTCGTTTTGACACCCAAAGCACATATTTTGCGTGACATACTTTCGTTCTCAGGATCAACCCATACGCCTGTAAGACCGGGTATCCGCCCAGCCTGGACATTAAATTCTTTCACGGTCTGAATTACCGCCTCTTCCAGGAGCCGCATGTATTTATGGATATCGGTGAAAAAGTTTTCAAGATCGACAATTGGATATCCAACAATTTGTCCGGGTCCATGGTACGTAATATCTCCCCCGCGATTAATATGGAAGAAAGCGGCGTCTATTGAAGCCAATTCTTCAACAGTCAACAATAGATTGTGTTCTTTTCCACTTTTGCCCAAAGTATATACGTGGGGATGTTCACAAAAAAGAAGGAAATTCTCAGTTTTTTTTTGCGCCGATTGATCGGCCCTGTTTTCCACCTTAATGGCAAGCGTTTTTTCAAATAGTGAAGTTTGATAATCCCAGCCCTTCTTGAAATCAATAAGACCGAGGTCAATAAACTTTGCTTCCCTATTTATCAGAATATTCAAATCAGAATGCTGCTTGGTTAATTCTTTCCGTTGGGTTCATGAGATAAGTCAAAATCGAATTGTCCTTAACCAGTTCCACGACGCGAAATCCTTTATACGGCGTACCCCAATTTCCACCAATGTGTGAGTCAAACAGAAATGGTAGGTTACCCACCATCTTGACACCATCCTGATCATGTTCATGCCCATGGAACACTCCCCGTATGTTTTTATAGGGTCTTAACAATTCAAAGAAGGCCGGTGTATCAATTGCATTTTTTGTCCACTTCGCCTGCGGGATATGAATGAAGATAAAAATGTTCTTCACTTTCCTGTTCGATTCAAGTTTCATCTTCATCCATTCCAGGTCAGGACTAAGGTACTCACCCTCCTCATTCGAAGTTGTGGCAAACAGCATGGTGTTCCCTTTGACGACAACCTCATGGTTTACTGACATTCCCCATAGCGCCATCCAATATGCATCACTTACCTTGTCATGATTTCCTTTCGTGACATAGTATTTCACTGGCAGCTTGTCTAGAAATGATTTTGCCGGCACCATGAAATCCTTTTTATCATGAATGATATCACCATTAATAACACAAAAATCGAGGGGATTAACGCCATGGAAGTCCGTCACATGTCTGACGAGATTTTCATGATGAAGATTAAATTCCGTTCCCTCCTGCCCATAGTGACCATCCGAGGCTACGACAAATCGCAGTGAAGATCTTTTCCGGAGATAATTGACTTCTGCCGGTGTGAGGCTCAATACCTCGCCCCCAAGCAGCACCAGAGACGCTGACGAGACGTGCTTAATAAATTCTCTGCGTGATATAGACATTGGTGAAGACAATTAAATGGTGCAAAAAAAATTACTAGTATTTATAGGTGAAATTGAAATACTGTCCAATCATCAGCTGGATCTGATCTTTTTAAACAAAATATCCGCCACTCCGCCGCATTCGACCAGCCAGAATCAAAAGGATTCTTTATAGGCGGAAAGCATTCAACATACTTTTTATGTTCTGGCCATAATTGTAAATTCGATGCCAAAGGTAGAACATAATTGTGAGCGATAAAATCAAAACCGGGAACATGGGAGAAAATCTAGCCGCTGAATTCCTGCGGCAGAAGGGGTTTGAAATCGTTGCCAGAAATTATCGATACCGACGGGCTGAAATCGACTTGATCGCTAGGCGAGATAACTGGACAATTTTTGTAGAAGTGAAAACCAGATCGTCATCCGGTTTTGGCCAGCCTGAAGAATTTGTCGATGCCAACCAAACCAGAAGAATTTCCGAAGCAGCAGAGGAATACGTCTACTCCACCAACTGGCAAGGGCATATTCGTTTTGATATTATATCTGTCAAACTGGATGTCACGCCGGAGATAATTCATTTTGAAGATGCAATTGACTGATGTTCTAATGAACATGAGGCGGAAAGCCCGGAAGTGGTAATGATTGAACGTCCGGCATTACTTTTAATGGGCTTCTAGCCAATTTAGTCCGACGCCAACTTCAACCTCCATCGGCACCTCGAGGTGGACAGCGTGCTTCATAAGGTATACTACATGCTCTTTCACCAACTCTACCTCATTTTTGTGCAAGTCAAAGACTAATTCATCGTGTACTTGCATTGTCATTTTCGATTTCAGTTTTTCTTTCTGCATCCATCGATGGATGTTCACCATGGCAATTTTGATAATGTCTGCGGCACTCCCTTGAATTGGGGCATTGATCGCATTTCTTTCAGCAAACCCACGTGTTGTGACGTTCCTGGAATTAATATCACGAAGATATCTCCTTCTGCCAAGTATTGTTTCCACATATTCCTTTTCCCGCGCTGTGTTAATAGCGTTATCCATGTACCGTTTGATCGCGTGAAACTCTGCGAAGTAAGATTGAATTATTTCCGTGGCCTCAGTTCGGGAAATTCCCAGGTTTTGGCCTAATCCAAACGCAGTACTTCCATACAAAATACCAAAATTCACTTCCTTCGCTTTCCGGCGCATATCAGGCGTTACTTCGCTTAATTCGACCTTAAAAACCTTGGCAGCTGTCGTCGTGTGGATGTCTCGCTTGTTGCGGAACGCTTCAATCATTGTTTCGTCGTTTGCAAACGATGCCGCTATACGCAGTTCAATTTGCGAATAATCGGCGGACATGAAAACGTAATCATCGTTTCGGGCAATAAAAGCCCTTCTTATTAGTCTCCCTTTCTCGGTTCGAATTGGTATGTTTTGCAGGTTTGGGTTATTCGAGCTTAACCTGCCCGTAACCGCCCATGCCTGACGATAATCCGTGTGCACCCTGCCGTCCGTTTTGCTAATCATTTTGGGCAGCGCATCAACGTAGGTAGAGCGAAGTTTTTCGTACTCCCGGAAGTCAAGAATTTTTTTAGCAATATCACTCTTGGGCGCCAGGCTCGTCAACACGTCTTCGCCCGTTGCATATTGACCGGTCTTTGTCTTCTTGGGCTTATCGATTAATTTCAACTTTTCGAACAACACTTCGCCCAGCTGTTTAGGTGAAGCAATGTTAAACTCTGTGCCCGCCATTTGAAAAATTTCTTTTTGGACCTTCTCACTTTCAGCGCGCAGCGCTGAAGACATCAATGCAAGTGCCTGGGTATCGATGGTCACCCCCTCGAATTCCATCGCCGCGAGAACGGCAACTAGCGGCATCTCCACATCGCACATCAATTTGGTGTGTCGTCTGTGTTCAAGCTCGACTTGCAGGATCTGCCGCAGTTGAAGTATCTTATCCGCACGTTCGCACAATCTTTCCGTAAGGTTTTCACTATTATCAGCCAGCAACTCGTAGTGCAAATATTGGGCACAAAGTATCGCAAGATCATGGGAAGCCTCGGGCTCGATCAGGTAGTGCGCCAGCATGGGATCAAACAAATGTCCTGCTAGCTCCACTGCATGTTTTCTCAGCGCCAGAATTGTCGCTTTCAAATTAAAGCCAACTTTCGCTATTTTTTTGTCACACAAAACACTACTAAGCATTTGCAACTTCTCTTTTGCCGCTGAGGAGTCTTCAACGGGAAGAAAGAATGCTTCGCCCTCACGGTGCGAAAAAGAAAGTCCCTTAAGTTGAAAATCGAAATTGGGAACGTCATCCGATATGGAATCTATCGAAAATACAGGTTTATCTTTGAGGTTTTCTACTAGCATCTGAAGTTGCGCATTGCTTTCAATACGCGTATACTGAGACAGGCTTGACCCAAGTGTTTTTTTCTCTCCAACGGCGACTGCCTCGCCGGAATCGGATTGTCCAAACATTGAAAGCTGGGAATTCTTTTGACCGGCCAGTGTTGTAGGCGTTGGCGTTGGTAATGTTGGATCAGCAAATGCGCGCGCCGCAATGGCCTTAAATTCAAGATCTGCGAAGATTGGTTTAAGAACTTCAACGTCCGGCCCTGAATAGGCGAGCTCCTCTTCATTGAATTCAACAGGAACATCGGTAATGATGGTCGCTAGCTGCTTGGAAAGAATTGCCTGATCTCCATATTTTTCTACAAGATCTTTCTGTCTGCCTTTCAATTCAGCTGCGTGGGCCACAATGTTCTCGACCGTGCCATACTTCTTCAACAAAGCCGCGGCCGTCTTGGGGCCGAAACCAGGGATACCGGGGATATTGTCAGAGGTATCTCCTTGCAAGCCCAACATGTCGATTACCTGGCTAACTTCTTCGATGTCCCACTTTTCACAGACTTCCTTTGGACCAAGAATATCTACGGCATTGCCCATGTAAGCAGGCTTGTATAAGAACACACAATTGGTTACAAGCTGCCCAAAGTCCTTATCCGGGGTCATCATAAAAACTTGAAACCCCTTTTGCGAGGCTTGCGCCGCCAGTGTTCCAATGACATCGTCAGCTTCATAACCATCCATCTCAATAATTGGAATGTTAAAACCACGAACAATCTCCTTCACTTTGGGGATTCCGTACCGGACATCCTCTGGTGTTTCCTGACGATTTGCCTTGTATTCTTCAAAGATTTCATCACGAAAAGTTTTTGCTGCCGTATCGAATGCAACAGCAATATGGGTGGGCTTCTGCTTATGCAATACTTCCAGTAATGTATTGGTGAACCCAAAAGGCACCGAAGTATTTATTCCTTTTGAATTTATACGTGGTGTTTTCGTAAACGCAAAGTGTGCCCTGTAAATCAGCGCATAGGCATCAAGGAGAAAGATTTTCTTATCAGGTTGGCTCATGGTGCAAAGTATCGCACATTTAGAAAAGAATCCAATCTTCCTACCTGAAAACCTTGCAGACAAAGAAAAGGTAAGGACGAAGGCAGAGAATTACCCTTCGTCCTGTTGGTTATTTAACTCTTTCTTTAAAAAAAGCCAATGTGTTCTTATAGGCATCATTGTATGCTAGCTCATTAAAAGCACCCATTGGATTACTTGGGTTGGCAAAACCATGGTCTGCATCGTAACTTTTCACAACGATTTTTTTGCCCGCAGCCTTCATATTGGATTCAAACTTCTCAACAACTTCCGGCGTAATCCATTTGTCCTGTACCCCAAAAATGCCGAGAACGTCAGTGTTCAGTGTCTTCAATGTCGCTACATCGTCCACGGGCATCCCATAGTACACAACACAGGCCACAGCTTGCTTGCCGGCAGACAAAGCAGCCAATAACGACTGGCCTCCACCAAAGCACCAACCTACAGTACCTATTTTGGCGCTCTTGCCCACATAGTTCAGGGCCCCCTTCACTATCATATCGCCGCGTTCTTGCTTAAATTCCTGCATGTACTGACCTGCTTTTTCGCGATCGGTGGCCATTTTACCATCGTATAGGTCAAGTGCAAGAACATTTACATTCCCCAGGTCCTTGTACAATTCCTCAGACTGGCGCTTGATATTATCGTTTAACCCCCACCACTCCTGAAAAACAAAAATCCAGTTGTCTGTTTTCATTTTGGCCATGATCACATATGCGTTAGCATTTTTGTCATCCGGGCACTTATAGTCAATCATTTTTCCACCCTCTTCGGTCACATGAACGTAGCGCCGTGGCGTCAAATGAGCGGCATTGAATTCCTTGTTGGAAGCAAACATCGCAAACTTTTCTGTAGACGGTGTGTGACACACTGTAATATTATCTTGGCCGAGGCATACCATAGCCAGCAGCAAACCGATGTTCAGTAGGGCAATTTTTTTCATATTGATGTAGATTTGGTTGTTAACATGCATGCTCCCTTAATTGTTATAGGTATTTCATAACAATAGCTTTTTCAAAGCCTGTCGCATTCTACTTTCGTCTGATCCAAGTTGGTTCCTCCCTGATTTCCCATCTATATAGATATTTGGAAGATGGTGGATGATGTTCTCGTCAAACTCAGAAATACAAATGACTTTTTTCATCCCGCAGTATTGATACAGGTCTGTATTTGTTTTGGGTATTATTCTGTAGTGATCCTTGGAAAAGAATTGTGTAAAATCCCGCTGCTCTTTGATCTTCTTTAGTTGTCGCTTAGAAAGCATGAAAGACGACTGATTAACATTCGTGAAATGCGCAAACTTTTTGCCGCCATATTCTTCTACCGAAGTATAGTCCCAATCGTAACGACCATGGTAAGCCGGGTAATATTTACCATTATCCTCCTCTTCATATTGTATCAATCCGGCGATTCTATTTTCAGGAAGTATTTTTTCATATTCAATGAACTTATCCACGTGGCTTTCTAACCACAAATGATCATTTTCACTGAATAGAAAGTAATCAAAGTTCTCTGCCTCCTGGTCAATAACGCGACGGCATGTCATCGGGAGAAGTTGGTAATTGTAAAGCCTGCCATTCCAGTGGTTGCGAATGCTAATCTTAAATAATAGATCACTGAGGTCGTAAAATTTGTTATAACGCTCCAACACATTCACGCGGTCTATTCCTTTAATTTCATCCAGGGCTATGTTAGAATTAACTACGATAGTCGTATTATACTTTTCAAAAGATCTTATAGTATTTACAACTTTTTGGAGGTAGTCAAGTTGCTCTGATCCATAGTTCACGAGTACAACTAAAATGTTCTTCATTACTTAAAATTAAAACTAAATGTGTTTTTCATCCTCATCTCCGGTACAAGTTTTACCATAAATTTAATCAGAATCTAATGATCTCTCGTGCACATAAACCATGCTGCGAACAATCAGACATTATATCCCTAGTCCTTCAATTGATCCGTAATCACGCGGTCGTAGGTTATGAAATCGGTATTAATCGGCTCAAAACCGTTTTGCCTTAGCAACAACGCAACCTGGCCCCGATGATAGGTGGCGTGATTGACCAGGTGCATCATGATCATCTCCACATTATTGGTATAAGGATCACCAACGTAGTTTTGATATACTAATTCACGGTCGAAGTCATCCGTCTTTTCAACAAATTCAATCCATTTTTGATCCGCTTCCCGGGCCATTGCATCCAGTTCAGCGAGTTTGTATGCGCCCCAGAGTTTTACATCAGCGGGAGGTAATCCTTGAATACGGTGTAGCCACAGAAATTGTGCCGCCACGATATGCCCGACTAGGCTGAAGACTTTCTCGTTATCTATTTGTTGCCTTTGCAGACAATGCAACACGCGTTTGTTGGCCCATGCATTATATTGATACAATTTTAAAAAGTATTTCTTCATACGATCGCAAAAATGTAGATACCCAGCTTACATAGCTTCATTCAAAACCTGGCAAAATTTGCTTCTAATTTATCACTTTTCTTTTTCACTCATGCCTTTGTTTTATCCAACATCCATCCTGTCAAGCTAAGCCGCTCGCGTATCGCTGGCAGGACTTCGTGTTCAATTATACCACTGCGAAAACAAACTATTCTTCCCGCAATGGGTAAGATATCGATTTGCCCCGCTGTCGTGTATATTCTAAGCTGGCCCCCAAGTGTTTCATCCCATTTTGTATTTAAATAACAAATAATGGAAAGTTTCCTGTGGTTGTCATTTTTAAACTGGTCAAGATGCCGCCTATAAAATGACGCTACCGGATATACCGTTATATGAACCTCCTCATCCAGCATACTGAGAAATAGATTGCGGTTCAGAAAGCTCCTGAGATCCTGCAACCGTTCGAGATAGACTTTCAGGGGCAAGGGCGCTGAAGTTTTATCCAGCCACTGAATATAATCTCCCCGAATGGCCTCGTTTGTCGGCCTGCTTTGATGATTACCTATGCTGGCTTTTCTTAGATTGCCGATACCCGTGTTGAAGATGTCCAGATCCAAAATTGCACGCACTTCGATGGTATCCAGGAACCCATCCATCACAGCATAGCCATATTCCGCAAGGCCATCTGCTATGCCTTCAAAGTGGGTTTGCATGGCGCATTAATTGACCAATCGAATCGAAATCAAAGCATATACAATCTTGCACCTCGTAAGCCTTTGCGGCCTGTTTACGCGATGGTAAAAGATGGATAAAGAAATGCCCATCTTGCTACCTCAATTATCAAAATACTACATTTGTTTATTTTACAAAGCTAGCAATAGAATGTCTATTCTTAACTATCGGATGCACGGTATGAAAATCACAAAAACAGGCTCAATAACCCAAACCCCTCCTATATCCAGGGCCTCAAAAGGGCTTTCCTTTTTGCTCGCCGTTTCCTTTATCCTGCTGTCAAACTGCGGGCGGCCGGACGAAGCGGTCGTGCTGCGGCAGATCAGGGACGTTGTAATTGACGCTACAACGGACCCAATGTTGAAAGCCAATGCTATTTTTTACAACCCCAATAGCCAGCGTGGTAAGCTTAAAAGAATCAATATCGAAATTTTTGTTGACGGGAAGAAAGCTGCGACGATAGATCAACGGTTAAAAACGGTCATTCCGGCGAATAAAGAGTTCAGCGTTCCCTTGGAAGTAAAACTCTCATTGAAAGAACTGGGCTTTATGGATACGCTGTTGGGTGTCCTTGGTGGTAAACGATTTGATATACGATATGAAGGTGTCTTAAGACTTAGCTATCGCGGCGTTTCCTTTAATGTTCCGGTTAGATACAAAGATGAGATTCGCATCCGTTTCTAACGGACAGGCTAGATTAGCTACCCGTTCCTATCGTAGGGTTATCGTGGATTCTAGTCTTTTTTCACTCTATGCATTCTTGTATTCCAAAGCGCCTCCTTGCGAATGGCAT
Organism: uncultured Bacteroidota bacterium; assembly: GCA_963714945.1. Lineage (GTDB taxonomy): Bacteria > Bacteroidota > Bacteroidia > Cytophagales > Cyclobacteriaceae > Chryseolinea. Next base: position 166,411 of record CAVQQL010000012.1, read on the forward strand.
CGTGAATACTTGTGTTTACTTCATATCCGACAAGCAAGACGATGGTGACCAACTGTATCAAGACCATAAGCGCAATGAGCGCTCCGATTGAACCATAAATTTTGTTATAGGTCCCAAAGTTTGTGATATAAAAAGAAAATCCATAGACAACTGCAAGGCTTGACAGCGTCGCCAACAGCGAACCCACAGAAAAGAATCTCCAGTTGTAATGGATAGCCGGACCGAAGTAATAAACAACAGAGATAGCCAAAAAGAACGCAATAAAAAGAGCCAAAAATCGACAAACGAAGAGTATTGCAACAGTGAAATAACTTATGTCTAGCGCCTCAAACTCAGGTAAATGAGCCATTGCATACTCCAATGCAAGCTGACCAGCAATGAGCAAAACAATTGCCAACAAAAAAGCCACCGCTATAGTGATTGTGAGCGCTGTCGCGATCAGCCTTGTTTTGATAGCCCCTCTGTTCTCAATGGTGCGATAGCATGCGTTAAAGGCCCGCATCAACGCGATCATTCCATTGGTTGACAGATACAGTGAAAAAGCGAAACCCAAAGACAGTAACCCTCCGCGCTGAATGCTGATAATATCAAGCAGTGTTGACGACACTACATCATACATGCTGGCTGGAATTTGATCTCCCAGAAATTGCATTATACTGTTGATGTTAATTTCAGGAAAATATACTGTTATGTATGGAATCAGGGTAAACAGGAATATCACAGTCGGGAAAATCGCGAGAACAAAATTGAATGAAACACCATTGGCACGATCCAGAATCTCATCGTTCATGAGATTGTCCATAAATATTTTTAGAATCTTATACAGTGAAACATTCTCGTAACGCTCGAAACGTACTCTTTTTAGCCAGGCAATGATCAGGCTGCCGGGGCTCCATTGAAGAATCAATCTTTTATACTTGTACTTCATTTAAAATAAGGCTCAAGTACTTGTAACATCACATGCGGTGGACGGCAAGGCCTGTTCGTACGGCTATCTACGAAGACCAACAATGTTTCGCCGATATGGATTAGTTCATTCGCAGCATTAAAGATTTCGTAGTCAAACTTAATGCGGACTCCTGGTTTCTCTTTTAACGTTGTAACAATCTTTAGCAGTTCATCATAGCGGGCTGGTGCCAGAAACTTTGACTTATTTTCGAGTACCGGCATGATAATACCCGCCGCCTCGATTTCTTTATAGGTAAGCCCTAGTTGACGGAGACTTTCTACGCGTGCTACTTCATAGTACATGGCATAATGTCCATAATACACATAGCCCATCTGATCTGTCTCTCCGTACCGCACACGAATGCTGGTTTCCGACTTGTACATATTATCGCTTGTTTTGAGCGGCTTTCCGTTGTTCAAGTGTTAACGCACGTTGGTAACGTATAGCGTTGTTCATATGTTCATTGTAGCTATTCGTGAAATTATGGTAGCCGGAAAAATCTTCCCTTGCACACATATAATAGTAATCGCTTGGAGAATAGTTCAATACCGCATCTATTGAATTTATCTCCGGCAAATTTATTGGGCCAGGAGGAAGACCCAGATATTTATATGTATTATATGGTGAATCTATTTGCTTGTGTTCGTTCAGTACGCGCTTTAAGGTAAAGTCACCCACCGCATAGACTAGCGTTGGATCGGCCTGCAAAGGGATTCCTTTTTTCAATCTGTTCAGATACAACCCTGCAATGGTCGGTGCCTCCTCCCCTTTTATGGTCTCGGCCTGCACGATTGAAGCAAGCACGGAAACCTCAATTTGGTTTAGTCCCAACTTTCTTGCTTTTTCTTTCCTCCCTTCGTCCCAAAAATACTGGTACTCATTCCGCATACGCTTTATAAGTGCTTCAGGCGCAATGTTAAAGTAAACTTCGTACGTATTCGGAATGAACATAGCCAAAACATTGTCCTTGTTGAAGCCAAGTTCATTTGTCATGGCAAAGCTGATCAGCTGGACTTCAAATTCTTCCGGAGCCATGTCGAGATTCCGTGTGATCTTCTCCGATAATTCACTGATCAGTCGAACGTTGTTGAAAGTTATGCGAACGGGTTCCTGCTTTCCAGATCTTAGAATTCGCAACGCCGCCAGATTGGTCATGTTCTTTTTTAGAATGTAGCGTCCAGGTTTAATTTGCTCATCGTAACCCGTAATGCGGGCAAGGAAACTAAACGAAACCAGATCCTGCACAAAGTTACCCTCGTGCAATTCCCGTTGAATGTCTTTAAAAGAATCGCCGTCCTTTACGGTAATCAGGCGATCCTCTTTCTCAACCAGAATGTTTGGTGTATAAATAATCTGGTATGCGTAGAACGAAAACGATATCCCAAGTATTGAAAATAAAAGGAAAAGGACAAGGCGTTTATCTGGCTTCATAATAAAAAATATCGGTCACAAAAATAGTGAAACGTTGGTTGTTAACCGATAGCTGGCGCAATTTGAAAAAAATTTGTGCGATTAATGTCAAGAGATTAGTTTCTGATAAAGGATTACCACCATCGATTCCTTACATTCACGCGATGGCGGCGGAATTGATAAAAATACATCCGAAAAATCCGGAGGGAAGAAAAATAAACCACGTTGTTGAGACTTTGAAACGCGGAGGAATAATTATTTATCCCACGGATACGATTTATGGCATTGGGTGTGATCTGATGAATAGAAAATCGATTGAGCGCCTATGCCAGATTATGGATATTAAACCCCAGAAACTTGACCTGTCATTTATTTGCAGTGATCTTAGCCATATTTCAGCGTACGTAAAGAAAATTGATACGCCGGTATTCAAGATACTAAGGAAAAATTTACCTGGTCCATATACTTTCATTTTGGAATCGAGCAGCAAAGTGCCCAAAATATTGGGCGTAAATAAGAAAACAGTTGGCATTCGGATACCTGATCACGCGATAACACTGGATATTGTGAGGCAACTGGGTAACCCCCTAATTACATCTTCCATTAAGAACGATGACATTATTAGGTTATACACCACAGATCCTGAGGAAATATTTGAAGACTTCAAAAACCTGGTGGATGTTGTCATTGATGGCGGCCCCGGAGGCAACGTTGCCTCCAGTGTCATTGATTGTACTGGAGATCAAATCACAGTTGTTCGCAAGGGATTGGGTGATATAGAACAATTTCAGTAACACTTGCAAGGGCACCGACGATGACCGCTTTGATCGAAACACATTATCTGCCATCCATAGCATACTTTGCCGCCATTCAGGGCATGGCAGAAATAGTGCTTGAAAAGCACGAGAATTATTTGAAGCAGACTTATCGCAATCGTTGCCATGTGCTCACCGCCCAAGGGAAAATAAATCTTATCGTGCCGCTCACATTTAAGCATGGGAAGGTATTGATTACGGACGTTCGCATTGATTACCGTCAAAACTGGCTCAATAACCATTTACGAACCATCCAATCAGCATACGGAAAGGCTCCCTATTTTGAGCATTACCGCGAGGATTTGGAGAGCGTATTATTGAAAAGATCAACGTATCTGTATGACTTAAATTATGAATTGCTGTCAATGTGTCTCAAGTGGCTCAATCGGGACGTGACAATTCGGGAAAGTTTGGCGTACGAAAAACTCCCTTCCGATGAGGTTTTGGACCTTCGATCTGCTATAATGTTGAAGAAAACAGAAAATATGCAATATTTTTACCTGCCGGTAAGGTATCAGCAGGTCTTTGGCAACACGTTTGCAGCTAACATGAGCATGATTGACTTGATATTTTGTGAGGGTCCTGGCGCTGCGCAGATTGTTCAGGCATCGACAGTCGCAAAATGAACAAATAGGAAGCTGTACCCGTTTTATGATATCAAATCTTCAGAACTGAATAGCATTGAAACGCACAAAAAACTTTACATTTACATTAACCATCATTAAACTTCTCTATGGAAGCTAAATTTTCCAATCGGGTCAAGGAAGTTATCTCACTAAGTAGGGAGGAAGCATTACGCCTTGGACACGACTATATCGGAACGGAACACCTTGTATTGGGCATGGTACGGGAAGGCGAGGGCGTCGCCGTGGGTGTGTTGAAAAAATTGGGTGTTCCCCTAGACGAACTTCGCAATGAAATTGAAAAAATATCAAAAGGAACTGCAACTCACCAGATAAAAAATCTGGCGAATATTCCCTTGACTAAGGCGTCCGAAAAGGTATTGAAAATAACGTACCTTGAAGCAAAGATTTTCAAGGCACAGCTTATCGGGACGGAACATTTGCTGCTTATCGATTCTTCGTGATCAGGATAATCTTGGAACCCAAATTCTCAATAAGTTTGATGTAAACTACGAGACCGTGAAAGAAATGTTGGAGTATCAAAGTGAGGGTCCTATGGCTTCTCAGGACACGGATGATCCTGATGATGATTCTTCAAAAATATTTGGAACGAGCGGATCAGGCAAGGAGAAAAAAGGAACAGAAAAATCCAGGACTCCCGTATTGGATAACTTTGGCCGTGATCTGACCCGGTTAGCTGAAGACAATAAGCTGGATCCAATCGTAGGCAGAGAAAAAGAGATTGAACGCGTAGCCCAGATTCTTTCGCGCAGAAAGAAGAACAATCCCATTTTGATTGGCGAGCCAGGTGTTGGAAAGACTGCTATTGCCGAAGGTCTGGCATTACGCATAATTCAGAAAAAGGTGTCGCGTGTTTTATTCGGTAAACGCGTCGTTACGCTTGACCTTGCTTCACTTGTAGCGGGAACAAAATATCGAGGCCAGTTTGAAGAAAGGATGAAGGCCGTAATGAATGAATTAGAGAAGTCAGCCGATGTAATTCTATTTATCGACGAACTGCATACCATCGTTGGCGCCGGCGGAGCATCAGGGTCTCTCGATGCTTCCAACATGTTTAAACCCGCACTGGCGCGCGGTGAAATCCAATGTATTGGTGCTACAACATTAGATGAATACAGGCAATATATCGAAAAGGATGGAGCATTGGCGCGCAGGTTTCAAATGGTGATGATTGATTCGACGACAGTGGAGGAGACTATCCAAATCCTGGACAACATCAAAGAGAAATATGAAGATCATCACCATGTGATCTATACCAAAGAAGCCATTGATGCATGCGTTAAGCTTTCTGATCGATACATAAGCGATCGTTACCTGCCCGACAAAGCCATTGATGTCTTGGATGAGGCTGGTGCTCGCGTACACATCAATAACATTCATGTGCCAGAAGATATAGTCAAGTATGAGGAGGCTATCGAAGAGGTCAAGAAAGAAAAAAACCGAGTAGTAAAGAGTCAAAAATATGAAGAGGCTGCTCAACTTCGTGACCGTGAAAAAAAGTTGATAGAACAACTTGATATCGCAAAGGTGAAGTGGGAGGAGAAAACACGCACTGAAAAATACACAGTCAATGAAGAGAATGTTGCTGATGTAGTAGGGATGATGACTGGCATACCCACGAACCGAATTGCCCAAAAAGAAAGTAATAAGTTGCTGAATATGAGCGAAGAGCTCAACCAGAAAATAATTGGGCAGGAGGAAGCAATTAAGAAATTAACAAGAGCAATTCAGCGTACCCGCGTAGGACTGAAAGATCCCAGGAAACCAATTGGGTCATTCATATTTCTGGGACCCACTGGTGTTGGTAAAACGGAATTGGCCAAAGTTCTGGCAACCTATCTTTTCGACAAAGACGATTCACTTATTAGAATCGATATGAGCGAATACATGGAAAAATTCTCTGTATCGCGTCTGGTAGGTGCGCCTCCGGGCTATGTTGGATATGAAGAAGGTGGGCAGTTGACCGAAAAAGTAAGGCGCAAACCCTACTGCGTAGTTTTGCTGGATGAAATTGAAAAAGCACATCCGGATGTTTTTAATATTCTTTTGCAGGTACTTGATGATGGAATTTTAACGGACGGGTTAGGTAGAAGGGTTGATTTCCGCAATACGATCATCATCATGACCTCCAACATTGGGGTCCGGGATCTGAAAGACTTTGGATCGGGGATTGGATTTGCTTCTGCCTCAAAGCGCGAGAATGATGAGGAACACATGAAAGCTACGATTCAAAATGCGTTGAAGCGTGCTTTTAGCCCTGAATTCTTAAACAGGTTGGATGATTTGATTGTGTTTAATTCCCTTCAGCGCGAGCATATTCATAAGATTATAGACCTTACGCTGCGTAAGCTTTTCGATCGTATTATTCAGATTGGCTATCATGTTGAGCTTACTGACAAGGCAAAGGATTTCTTGGCAGAGAAGGGTTACGATCAGCAGTTCGGTGCACGGCCATTGAACAGGGCGATCCAAAAATACCTAGAAGACCCCGTCGCAGAAGAAATTTTGAAAGGAGAGGTAGAAGAAGGTGGCACCATCCTGGCGGATTACGATGGCAAAGGAGACGTGCTAACCATAAAAGTCAAGAAAGCAAAAGCCTCCTCAAGAGAAAAGAAGGATTAACTACCATAAGATGTTTAAAAAAAACCCGCCGCGTGCGGGGTTTTTTGTTTCCATCTCCTGAGGATTTTGAACGTAGGCTATTTGGCCCAATACGGATATCAATAACTACCAAAGTACTTTCGCGCAAACCATTCTAAACTCACAATCAATAACAAAAGCCAGAAAACCCATTTGAGGTTGATCAAACCATTGTACGATTCCTCGGAGCGAATAATACTCCTCACTTTCGTTTTGCTCAATTCGTTATTGAGAAGTTCAAACTTAGATACTGGATAAAATGATCCCCCGGTATTGGCCGATAATTTACGGAGCAAATCAAAATCTGCTGTTAAATTTTGTAATTCAGCCTGGCGTCTAACAACGGCTAATTCGCCCCGGACTTCTTCTTCTTTTTGATTTATCAGTGTTTTTGATCTGTACTTGTACACGCCCTCATTCAATCCACCAATTTGATATCGGGTATTCCCGGGACTTGTTGTGTAGGTATAATTGGTCTTCAAGCCTTGCTCGTCGGTGAGCTCAAGCTCAATTGTATTTCCGTAAACCGGCTCGAAAATATCGTTGTAAACCTGACTTTCGAAAACTACCGCCTCAGTATCGGAGAACTCCTGCTTTATGGGATAGCTCCTGAATTTACGCTTCTCGTCTGATGTACTAAGATATTGAATGAGTTTACCAAACAATTCATCAAACGCGGCTGTATTTTCATAACGATCAAATTCATTCAACTTCCATCGCCATAAACCCTCGCCGAGCATGATGGCTATTCTCCTGTTGTCTTCGGATTCAATAAACAGCAAAGGTTTTTCTGTTGCAACACTGCCCACGCGCTGATAGAGCAAAGGCATACAATGTCCTGGTATGATAATTTTTCCGAAAGGAACGGAAACGGGGGGGTAGCCGGGAACAATAGCATTTGTTTCAGTCGATAGTACAAATTGCCCAAACGTTCGGCTAAGTGATGGCGTAACCTCATCGTAATCTCTTAATTGCGACTCGAAAGTAATGGGCATATTCTCTTTAGCCAATTGCAATAAATCCGTTTGCGCCCCCAGGACAACGAATAGTGAAGATCTACTTGCAGCAAATTCGTGAAAAATATCCCTGGTCTTACCGCGCAAATCAGGCGACTGATGGAATATTGCCAAATCGATTTTTCCAGGACTCAAATCACTTTTCTGCTGTTCCTCAATTCCCGGTATGTGCAACAGAAATTCATAGTTTGGATTCTTTTCCACTACGTCACGAAGCGCCTTTATATCAGGATGAGGCGAAGCAGCTACCATTAGAATTTTCTTTTTCCCCTCCACCACTTCTATGAAAACCGACGCGCGGTTATTCACTGTGTTAAACTCACCTTGTTTAACTTCGACTTGAACATCCAGCTTCCGCATACCTTGTTCCTCAGCCAACGGCTGAAAGTCGAATGCGATCAATTGGTCTTTCACAGACTCCTTTGCTTGCTGTTCAAGCACCTTCCCCCGTTGCAGGACCGTAACTTTGATGGATTGGTTTTCCAAATTCTTTACCATGACTTCCACATGCAGTGGAAACTTATTGCCTTGGTACACGATCTTGTTATAAGCGATATCCTTAATGAATACATCGGATCGCTGCATGGTATCTCCAATTCCAACGGTATAGATGGGGAAATTGTAGGCGGTGTATAGCGGCGACGCTCCTTCATTGTAAATACCATCAGACACCAGCATCACGCCGCCAATTTGTGAGCTCTCAAAACGATTCGCTATTCTTTTCAGTGCACCGGTCAAATCAGACATCGTAGCGGAAAAGATTGGCTTATCAATCTCCACGCCATCAAGGTTAGTTACCTTAACATCATAGCCCTTTTCCCGCAATGATGCTGCGGTCTCCGACACTTTCACTGTTAATTGCCCGATGCCTGTTGAATCCGCAGCCTCCTTAACAGAAATGGAGTTGTCATACAGGATGACAAATACGGGTTTCACAAAGAGATTATTGATTTGCTTTACGATCGGTCCCAGTAAAAGAAATGTGAGGAAAAAGGCCAGCGCAGCTCTTATCACAAATAGAACCCTATTCCACGTTTTGTTCCATGGGTGCCTGACTTGATATAGCAAAAAGGAAATACCCACCCCAAAAAAAACGCATAACAGTATGTATGCCGGCGAGGATTCAAAAATTATGCGTTGTTGATCAAGCATCGCGTTGTTTTAGATAGTCTGAATTTATCAAAGCTTGTGCGTTAATTCAATCAATTGTATGGTATCTGTTTGTGCCTCGCGCAGAATTCATTTTGAAAAAAAGTGTGCCGCACATTTTCGCAAACTAATAACCGTATTTCTCTTTCCACCTTGACCGAAGATACTTCCTTAGCTCGTCTTCTCTGGCATTGTTGCCGGGCTCATAAAATTTAACCCCTTTTAGGGCATCTGGCAAAAACTCCATAGTGACAAAATTACCCTCAAAACTGTGGGCGTACTGATACCCCTTACCATAGTCCATGTTTTTCATCAGTCTGGTGGGGGCATTTCGAATGGACAGCGGCACCGGTAGATCTCCTGTTTCCTCAACAGTTTGAAGTGCCTTCTGAATAGCTTCGTAGCTCGCATTGCTTTTTGGTGAGCTCGCAAGGTACACAGTACATTGTGCTAAGATGATTCTCGCTTCAGGATACCCAATTATATTTACGGCCTGAAATGTATTTGTAGCCATGACCAGTGCTGTTGGGTTCGCATTACCAATATCTTCAGCCGCAAGAATTACCAATCTTCGGGCAATAAACTTGACATCTTCTCCCCCCTCAACCATTCTCGCGAGATAATAGACCGCAGCATTGGGATCGCTTCCTCGTATTGATTTAATAAATGCAGAAATGATATCGTAGTGCTGTTCACCACTTTTATCGTAAATCGCTATATGTTTTTGCGCAACCTCCATAACGAGCGCATCTGTAATCTCAACTTCTCCGCTTTCCGAGTCGGATATTAACTCTATTAAGTTCAATAGCTTTCGGCCATCTCCTCCTGAAATATTTAGCAACGCCTGATGTTCCAATATCTCAATCTTCCGGCTACGCAAATGCTCATCACGCGTGAGTGCTTCCCTGACAAGTTCCATTAGTTGATCCTCTCCTAAAGACTTAAGCGTATACACCTGGCATCGCGAAAGTAGCGCCGAGTTCACTTCAAAAGATGGATTTTCAGTGGTTGCGCCAATCAAAGTTATTGTTCCCTTTTCTACAGCCCCAAGCAGTGCGTCTTGTTGTCCTTTGTTAAAACGATGAATTTCATCAATAAATAAAATCGACCCTGGTGACCGTTTTGCCTTTTCAATGACTTCACGAATATCTTTCACCCCTGCATTAATAGCACTTAAAGCATGGAAAGGTTTTTTGATTTCATTCGCGATAATATTGGCGATGGTAGTCTTTCCGACGCCGGGAGGTCCCCACAATACCATCGAAGGAATACTGCCATTCAGTATAGCCCTTCTAATGATACCCTTTGGACCGGTAAGATGCTCCTGTCCCACAAGCTCATCAAGCCGTTTTGGACGCATGCGCTCTGCCAATGGTGGATGGGCGTTTAGTATCATAGTATGATATCAGATATACAGTAGCATGATCGTCAAAATTTCACAGACCCAGTATGGGTGTGAAGCAGTATGAATCTTTTGAATACAGACAATAGAAAGACAAATTTACGGATAAATCGAAATCCTACTGCCCAATTTTATCATATGATGTGCAAATGCCTTTTATGAGCGAAGAACTGAATCCTTGATGTTCCATCTCATTTAATCCGGCTATCGTGCAGCCCTTCGGCGTAGTTACTTTGTCGATTTCCTCTTCCGGATGGCGATCGAGCCTAAGCAGAAGTTCGGCGGCACCCTTTACAGTTTGAGCCGCTATTAAGTTTGCAGTCTTCGCGTCAAACCCAATCTCGATCCCACCTTGCGTAGATGCTCGGATAAAACGCAATGCAAATGCAATTCCACAAGCACCAAGAACTGTAGCGGCATCCATTAATTTCTCGTCGATATTGATGGATATCCCCAATTGGCTGAACAGCGCAGTGACATAATTTACCTGTTCGTCAGAAGCCCCGTTATGACAAAGACACGTAACGGATTCCTGAATGGCGATCGCCGTATTTGGCATCGCCCTGAAGAGGGGCACACGGTGGTCGATAATTAATCTAAGGTCATTAAGAAGAATGCCCGTCGCAACGCTGATCACTATATGTCTGGAAGACTGAAAATTTTCCCTAAGCCCCTCTAATACTTCTTTTACATTGTAGGGTTTCAATGCAACAATTATAACATCACTATTTTGAATGGCTTCCCTGTTATCACCCGTAACATTCACCCCCAACAATTGCAGCGGTTTAAGTGCATCTACATTTCTACGGGTGACAGTGATGTGTTTTGGCAAAATAAACTTACTCTTGATCAGTCCTTCTGCAATAGCCGCCCCCAAATTTCCACCACCAATAATAGCGATCTTCGAATTTTTCATTTTATATGCTTTATACCAATTCCATTTCCCTTCTAAGTAACATTTTGTGCAAAGGAAGGGACGAAAATTAAAATACTTTAACTTGCGGTCGTAATATTCTCCTACATATCTTACGAAACTATGGAATTTCTGTATAAACCCTGGCCTTGGTACCTTACAGGACCAATCATCGGACTTTGTGTTCCAGCCTTACTGCTGTTAGGCAATAAGCAGTTGGGGGTCTCCTCAACGTTACGCCAGATTTGTGCTGGCTGCTTTCCGGCAAATATTCCTTTTCTCCGATACGATTGGAAGAAAGACGCCTGGAATTTGTTTTTCGTTGTTGGAATTCTCATTGGCGGATTCATCGGAGGGTCTCTGTTTGCGGATCCTCGCCCGACGGCGCTATCTGAAGGCACGATCGCTCTACTCGAACAACAGGGCATCACCGACGTGAAAGGGTTGCTTCCTTCACAAGTTTTTAACTGGACCACGCTACTTTCACTGAAAGGTTTCTTGATGATGGTTGTTGGAGGATTCATGGTTGGATTTGGTACACGATATGCCCGAGGTTGTACTTCCGGTCATGGTATTTTGGGCTTATCCGCCTTGCAATGGCCATCATTGCTGGCCACTGCTTCCTTTTTTGTAGGCGGAATCGTCTTCAGCTATTTTGTTCTACCCCATATCCTGGCACTATGAAAAATTTAGGCTACTTAGGTTTTGGCATTGTCTTTGGCCTTGCCTTAACGAAAGGAGAAGCTATATCTTGGTTTCGTATTCAGGAAATGTTCCATTTCCAAAGCATTCACATGTACGGCATATTCATGACAGCAATACCTGTTGGCGCCCTTTCTCTCTTTGTTATTAAAAGATTCAAAGTGCGCTCGCTGGACGGAGACCATATCGTTGTGCCCAGAAAACTATATCATCACGGTGTCATTATTGGAGGACTTATCTTCGGATTTGGATGGGCGCTAACGGGAGCATGCCCAGGACCACTGTATGCGCAGATCGGGGGAGGCTACCTGGTTACCATCATTACATTTCTTTCAGCCTTGGCGGGCACCTGGGTATATGCCTTGCTGCTCCCGGTGTTGCCTGACTGAAGACCTTCTCATTAGTCGACACTGTTAGAAAAAAAAATTAGTGCGCGAGTGCTTAATCACTTTTTCGTTCGTAAAAATAAAGAAATGATTTCTTTCCACTGACTTTTTCGCTTATGGTATAAAACCCGGAATTATCCCGAGCCCAGGCAATAGACTCGCCTTGTGGTTCCTGCTCGTATGGAATTTCCCGCGGCGCTACTTTAAGAAAGTCCACAACACGCTCATCCGTGGTATTATGCCAATAATACAGGTGCTTGTAATTCCTCAACAAAACCTCGCTCCCATCCGGAGAAACATCTCCGGCCGTAATTTGGGTCAATTGCAACGGCCCCACTTTAGAAGCCGTAATCGTTTCACGAATTGAATAGGGATATTTTATTTGGTATATGTACACCGGTTTTTCACGCTTGCTGATTAAAATCAAATCTTTTGTTTTAGGGTCGATCAACAATGTCTCCATGTCTTTTCTTCCGTCGGGCAATTGAAAAGTAATAGTATCGAATGCTGTGATTTTTATCTTCTTCTCAGGAGAATGCCACACAGGTTCTTCAAACCGATAAATGTACTTAAGCTTGTAGCTTGCATCATTATCACCTATTTCAGCAATGTAAATATAATTCTTTGTCGAATCCGGACCGGGTCCAACGGCGATATCTTCCCAGTCGCGATTTCTAATACCCTTGAGCACGTAGGTTTGCTTAAGGTTAAGTTCCAGGTCTATCAGAAAAATTTCCGCACCATTTCCACTGTCATTTTGCGTCCAGAGCAACGCTGGATTATTAATGCTGGCGGCGAGACCTGAGAGCTCATCCAGTTTTTTAACTTTCAGTTCTGCCAGTATTTTTCCTTTACGGAAATTTGTCTCACTTTGCAAAGCAGTCTTTTCTTTTGAAGAGCATGCCACAATAAAAAGTATTGCGAACAATAATTGAAGATTAATCATTTCAAATACAATAGGTGGAGAGGCGAATAAAACAATTAATTAGAGGAAATCGAAGTTTTTTGTTGCCATAGTTCAAAATTACGCATCAACGAAGTCACTACTCATTTCCATTACCCCGCTATTCATTAAAAGGCAACGGAGACATTAGACTCGAGATGATCAACCGCGACGCAGGCACCATACCGTAAACCAAAGTTGACTTGAAATCAATATTTAGATAAATGCACTTTGGCCAGTAATGGATCTTCCAACAATCAACGTGTTAATCTCTTTTGTCCCTTCGTAGGAATATATCGCTTCCGCATCGGCAACGAAGCGAGCGATGTCATATTCAATTAGAATGCCGTTACCCCCAAACAGTTCGCGCGCATGGCTGACAACATCTCTGGTACGAAGTGTACAAAATACCTTTGCCAGGGAAGCTTGCTCATCCGTAAGTTTACCGTCGTCTTGTAGTTGCGACAGGCGGCACACCATCGTCTGCATCGCTGTAAGATTACTTAACATCGTGACGAGCAGATCCTGAACCAGTTGAAAGCTACTAATAGTACGGCCAAATTGTTTACGTTCATTTGTATAACGCAAGGCACTTTCGTATGCACCCCGCGCACAGCCAACGGCCTGCCAGGCGACACCAGCCCTGGTCATGCGCAATACTTTTGCCGTATCCTTAAAGGAATTAGCTTGCTGTAAACGATTGTCCTCTGGAACCTCACAATTGGTCAAGGTTATTAAAGCGTTTTGAACGATCCGCAAGGCCATCTTACCCTTGATCTTCTCCGCAACAAAACCCGGAAAATCCTTCTCCACAACGAACCCTTTTACATTCCCATCATCAAGATCCCGCGCCCAAATAACGGTGATGTCCGCGAATGTTGCGTTGCCAATCCATTTCTTCTGCCCATTCAAAATCCATTTTCCGCCGACCTGCTTGCAAGTACACGTCAATCCTCCGGCGACACCTGAACCTACCTCCGGCTCTGTGAGTCCAAAAGCACCGATAAGTTCCATCCGTTGCATTACTGGCAGCCACTTTTGCTTTTGCGCTTCTGATCCACAATGATAGATCGAACCCATTGCCAGGCCACTTTGGACACCAAAAAAAGTGGAAACCGAACAATCTACTCGCGCCATTTCCATCGCTAAAAAACCTTCTAGCAGAGAAGATCTTCCCGGGCACCCATATCCCTCATAAGTAAGTCCGCAAATGTTCAGCTTCGCCAATTGTGGAATAATTTGATGCGGAAATTCATCCTTAAGCCAATAACTATTCACAATGGGTTTTACCTCTTTTTGCATGAATTCTCTAACCGCAAGCTGGATAGCCCGTTCCTCCGGCTTCAGCAGTTGATGCAAATCATAAAAGTCGCCATCGATTTCCGGGAACTCATGTTTCTTTTTACCACCCTCCATGAACTTTACAAGCTTTTGCAAATCTTCCTGCTTCATGCTGCTCACCAGCCCAATCATTTTATTGAGATCAACTTTCTCGGCAAGCCTACCGATTTTTTCAAGATCAAGGTTTTGCAACAGCCCAATAGTTGATTTGAGTTTTCTTAAGATTGACATATTTCAATTATTTAAATGATGCGCAATATCTGTTAAAACTAAGACTACTTTAACAACGTGTCAAATGTATTCGTTGCCACAAAATGATAATTCGCTCGCGCCTTTGAGTAGAATTCAATTGCCCTTTTCTTTCCGTTCGGGGTTTTAATAAGCTCCTGGTACAACGGAGCCAAAAATTTACGTCTCCCGGTATTGGTCAGAAACTGCTCAAGTTTAAAATCCGCCGGTTGATACTCATTGCGAATCGCTAACAATAGCCAAAGCGTAGTAATTTCTGCATTACCGGATGAACTGAAATTTCCAAACTTGTCCAATGCTTTCATCTCTTCAGGACTTATTGGTTGGGGTAAATTCCTAAGAAAGTGTAACCACTCGTGCGTACTCCATTCCTTGCTGATGGATGCGTCTGGTTTTCGCCCATTTTTCCATCTTCGCAGAAATGCTTCAACTTTTTTCAGTTTCTTGGAAACCGGATTTGGGCACGTGGATGGCAATCCTGTGTTAAGAATCCACTCATTCAGCTTAAGATCTTCCAGCACAAGGCTGTAACGGGATTGAAAATATTCTTTTATGTATGCAATAAACTTTTCCGTATGCATCGCGCTAAAGGCATTTGTCGAGAAATAGTCTTTCAAAAAAGCGTCAAATTTATCCCTTCCATATGCCTCTTCAAGTGAACGAAGAAAGAAGTATCCCTTAATATACGGGACATCTGTTACGCCGTCGTCAGGATTTCTTCCTTCGAGATGCAGCTTCAAACAGGTATCTGATTCTTTATTCTCAGCTTTTAATGTTGCTAATGTTTCGTTCAGGTCCTGCAAAGAAAGTACTGCCAACATCTCCGCATAATCTCTGCCATAAAGTTTTTCCATTATGCGATGTTCAAAATAGACCGTGAATCCTTCGTTTATCCAGAAGTCATTCCATGTTGCATTTGTCACCAAATTGCCAGACCAGCTGTGGGCGAGTTCATGCGCGATAAGTGACGTCAAGGAACGATCGCCTGCTAATATTGTTGGCGTGGCAAATGTGAGTCTGGGATTCTCCATGCCTCCAAACGGGAAGCTGGGCGGGAGTACAATAACATCATAACGCTCCCAAGGATACGGACCGTAGAGTGACTCGGCACAGGCTACCATTTTTTCCAAATCTTGAAACTCCCAGGTTGCGCGGTCAAGCATCGAATGCTCAGCATATACGCCACTTCTTTCGCTAATGGCTTGAAACGATACATCACCAACTGACAGCGCAAATAAGTACGCTGGAATTGGCTGTTTCATTTCGAATTGATACAGCCCACTATTGTTCTTCGCTTGCGGATTAGCAGCACTCATCAGTGGGAGCAGGTCCGACGGCACCTTCACGTCCGCTTGATAAGTAAACCTGACGCCCGGGGAATCCTGGCAGGGTAACCAGCTACGTGCCAGGATAGCCTGGGATTGCGTAAATAAGAAGGGGTGTAGTTTGCCCGACGTTTGCTCCGGTCTCAGCCACTGCAGTGCTTCAGCGGTTGGTGATGTTTGGTACACAATATTAACGCGCTTGGTATCTGGCTTAATCATTACTGCCAGGGCCTGGCCTAATAGCGGGTCTGGATCGCCAAGTCGAAATTCAGTTGCCTGATTCTCATTAAGGGTGACATTATGAATTATCAATCCCTTCGTGTCAAGGATGAGGGTACTAGCGAGCGGATTGGTTTCGATTTCCCACGTGGCGGTAGCATGAATAGTTTTGGTATTGAATTCAACTGCAGCGCGCCAGCCCAAATGCTTGACCCGCACTTCCTCCGGAATTGCAAAGGAGTGGGGGTCTACAGGCATACTTTTTGTTTATTTTTTAAGAGGTTTGTCATTTCCAATATTCGACATCAAGGCGTAACAAAGAATTCAGTATTCATCCGTATTACGCCAAGCGAGAAGATAATGGTATGTGATACCCTGCCTCAAGATAACATGTCGAGCGAGGCTTCCCTAATTACTTGCTTAAGTTTTGTTTACAAGATTCATTAACTAAAGAGATGCAATACAGCGTAGTGTTAAGGTTTCCACGTTACTCCGTTCGAGCATAACTTCTACGATCAAACACAGAATAAGAAGTTGGTTTAAGGCGGGAGAATGGTATAATGAAGCAAGTCTGTTTTACTTGCCTGCCTCTACACTCTGGTTCCATTCATATATCCTGTCCGAAATCTCGATAAGCAGGTTAGGGTCCTTCTCCAACGCATTACCAATGACGATCATGTCTGCCCCCGCTTCCAAAGCGCTGAAAACCTTTTGACTGGTATTAATTCCACCGCCTATTATCAGTGGAATATTTACAGCCTTCCTGACCGTGGTTATCATTTTTGGGCTGATTTCTTTGTCAGCACCGCTCCCTGCGTCAAGGTATATTGATTGGAGTCCAAGCATTTCACCGGCCATTGCCGTGCAAGCCGCCAGTGCATACTTATCATCGGGAATTGGCGTGGTATTGCTGATATAGGCAACAGAAGTCGTGCGCCCTGAATTGATCAATAGATACCCCGTGGGAATCACTTCAAGTTTTGTATTCCGAATAATAGGTGCTGCCACGACGTGCTGTCCAATAAGCAACTCAGGATTTCTGCCTGAGATCAATGATAGAAATAACAACGCATCTGCAGTCGGCTCAATCTGAATCGCATTTCCCGGAAAAAGTATAACGGGGATTGTAACATTTTCTTTAATCAACTGTACAACGGAGGCCAGGTTTGTTGTGGTAACTATACTTCCTCCGACAAGGAAATAGTCTATGCAGTTTTCGCTGGCCAAGTTTATGAGTTGAAGCAGTCTTGCTGGATCTTCCGCTTTATCAGGATCGACGAGCACGCCAATTGACTTCTTACCTTGCCGATGACGGTCAAGAAGCGTTTTAAGAACGTTCATCGTCTTCACCTTTCTCCGCTAACTTTTCTTCAATGTATTCCGAAAGCTTTTGCCTGGCGATATCTAACAAGAAAGCAGCAGCCTGAGTGGCAAGCGTCGTGCCTATTTGTGCCATAATACCAGAACCAGCAGAATCTTCTTGAGGACTGATTTCAGACCCATCAGCCTGAGCCTGTACAATCCTAATTCTTTCCGATCTCTTCTTCTTGCGTCTTGATGCTGTAAATTGCCGCAGGACAAAATAGGTCAATGCCAAGGTACCCCCAATCATTAATGCATTCGTAATTATCCTTTCTGTGTGATCAGACATTACTTTGACCTCATCCTCCAATTTCACGAAGATATTTTGCGGACTTATTCAATAATTCCACTTTTGGGTCGTCCTGCTCCTGCAATTCCATAACTATTTTTTCTTTTTCCCCATTTTTGTTGCCAATTGTTTTTCTAATTTCTCCGTGATTGGATTTCGAAACAGAAACAACCCAAGTCCTGCGATCAGATAGAAGCATGCAACAATGGCAAATCCCTCAAATATCCCCAATGATTCACCGATTTTGTATGCTACGGCAATACTCATCATGCAAACAAAAAGAGTAACCATCGCAATGATTAGTACCAACACAAGCGCCTTAGCAAGCCCATTTGCCAATTCCTCCCTTACTTCAATTTTCATTAACTCAATACGCGCCTCGACATAGCCTGTCAGATTGTCAATCAGACTATCCAATTTCAGAAATTTCAGTAATGTTTCCTTCAGCATGACTTATTGATTGAACCTATGCAATATAAAAAGAAGAATTGAAATTTAGAGAGATCATTTCAATTCAAACTGATCCAATTGCTCTGTAATACTCGGGGCATGTCCTGGCATGAGCACCTCGTGTTTTAGCAAAATCCTATAGGGCGCGCTAAGATAGTAGCGGTGTATAACAGAATCGGTGATCAAGTTATGGGAAATGCTATACACATACACCGAATCATAAACAGTATCCGAAACCCTCAGCGTTGGCAATATGTTCTCAATACACGACTTAAACTCGCCGTGTTCGTCTTCGCCATCCCAACAAAAACCAGTCCTGCCAAATAAGAACATCTGACTCCCAACAAACAGGGTATTGTTCCTTACTGAAACTGGATAAATCACTGAAGGCTCCAATCTGCTGCTAGCAACTGTCCCTTCAAATTTCGTCCATTCTCCGACCTGCGTTCGCATATTCATCCTAACCACCATTCTATACTTTGATGTGATCCCTGCGGAATTGACTTGAGAATAGGTAAGGTCTAATGTCTGGATTGAATCCTTGTTCAAAAAAATGAGCGAAAAAGGAACAAAAAAGAAGGTTACTAGTATATAAACAAATCCCGCCAGCCGATACTTCAGCGTAAGCTTGCCAAGCCCACTGGCCAGCTCCATCGGCAATCTTCTAAGGGCCTGCACAGGGAAGAATAAAAGCACGCCGAAAAAATTAAACAGGAAGTGAACAATCGCAATACTTATGGCACCCGAGGTGTTTGAATTTAACGTGGCGGCAATAAACGCTGTAATTGTAGTGCCAATGTTTGCCCCCATAATAAAAGGTGCAGCCTGTTTCAGGCTAACGATCTTTTTCGCAACGATTGGCACAACCACTGAGGTAGTGACCGTGCTGGAACGAATTGCTGCCGTAGTAAGGAGACCCCAGAAGAAGGACTTCAGCGGGTTCTTAAAAAAGAAGCGGCTAAACATTTCCGGAGACTTAACTTCCAGCAGGTTAGAAATTAACCTTCTAAAGATCAGGATAGAGGAAAACAATAATACCAGTGAAATGACTATTAGAAGAAAAGCATTTGAAATTTTTTTCAGCAAGAAGTCAATTATCGGTGCAAACCCGTACCAGAAGTGCGAAATCGTGTTTTCAACTGGTTTCAGCGCTGGCGAGAAGAAGGAATTGGCGAGCCATGCGGAAATCGAGGACAGAAAACCGTAGTAGTATTCCAGCGGAAACAAAACAATAACAGTAAGTATATTGAAAAAATCATGATAGGATCCCGCCGCCACTGCCCTTCTGAACTCTTTTTTCTTGTTGATGAATCCTAATGAAACAATCGTACTGGTAATCGTGGTGCCAATATTAGCTCCCATAATAATTGGGACGGCACTTTGAAGAGTGATGGATCTGGAAGCTACCAACGCTACCGCCAATGAGGTAGTCGTCGAGCTGCTTTGCAACATTGCAGTAATAAGCAAGCCAATAAACAATCCGGTAAAAGGATTTGACGTTGCCAAAAGAATAGTTTCTGCAACATTTTTGCCCATGTGTTGCAGCGAAGAGGTCATTAAGTCGAGTGAAAATAAAAACAAGATAAACGCTCCCAGAATGTAAAATCCGACGCGAATATTACTCCACACTTTTCTATTTGGCTCGATGAGTGGCGCTGGGTCCAAAATCTTTTTTCGGGGTATAATGCTTCTTTCTTCGCAACTGTAACTTCATCAACTAAGAAACTTCAGGAAAGTTCAAGGCCCTGGCCCTAAAATAGTCCTTCTTCAACAATGGGCAAATCTTGTAGCGCGTGTCGTGTGTATCGTTGTACAACGCTTCCAACAGTTCATACACATGAATAATCCCGATCCTTTGGCTCCATTCGAAAGGACCATAGGGGTAGTTGGTTCCAAGCATCATGGCTGTATCAATGTCGGCACGCGTTGCCGTTCCTTCTTGGACAGTGTAATAAGCCTCATTGATAATCATGCAAATGATGCGGGGTGTAACTAACCCAACGCGGTCATCAACAAGCAGGTAGTCAGTCTTAAGATCAGCGCATATTTTCTTAAGCTCCTTTTCGTCATTGCTGTCGTATAAACTCGCTTCAAGCACGTCACGATTCAAAAATGTGGGCAATCCATTAAATCCAAGAATCTTACCGCGTGGATGACCCTCCTGAGCACCTTCTGCAGGTAACAAGATGAGTTTTTTAAGAATATCAATGGATTCATCATAATTGTGTCTGAACAGCTCCGCCTTGGCCTGATCGAAATCGAGTATCAGGAGGATCCGGAATTTTTCCAGGTAGCCTTGCGCGATATTTCAAGGTACTGGGCCCAGGCGTGGTTTCTTTCATAAAAACCGCCGAGAGCATGCCAGGCCCGCCAATTGTCAGGCTGCATATTCGTTGCCCTTATCAGATCCCGCAACACCAGATCCTCCTCAGTCCCTTCAAAAAGACTTGCCCGGGTCAGGTAGAAATGAGGTTCCGAAGGTTCGTCGCGGCAGGATTTGAAAAGAGCCTTAGCTTGAATGGAATCATCAACGTTCAAGCGGATCAAACCCATGTAATAACGGTTTTGCCATGCGGGCTTAACCGATTCCGACCATTCCAGCACCTGCAGAGTTTCGGGCCTGTAAGGGAAAACGAATTTTGTCGGCCGGGAAGGCATAAAAATCCGATCATTTTTCCGTTGGAGGTAGTTCAACCAATATTGAACTTCCGCGTGTTCAGGAGCTTCTTTTAATACAGCGATTGCCACGCGGTCCTGGTTCAGGTTGTGATACAGAATGGCCAACTCGAGGAAGGTTTGTTCTGGAAACTCATTTCGAATCAGGCTTTTGAAAGCTATGAGATTTTCGGGCGATGAATGACCCAGGTATTTCTCAAAGCCGGCGAAATGACTAAGTGGATCCAGTTTGAGCAAACGGGCCAAAACTTCGGAAGTCTGGGCGGGTAAATTGGCAAGGCGGCTGGAAATGACCTCAATCTGGATTGCCTTTACATCATAACGGTTAAAGTCCTGTGCCAGGCGTGAATACTTAAAAGCCTGATCAATTTATTCTCGACCAGTGCAATTTCAGACAACCCGGTATAGGCTGCCGATCGGTACTCCATCGACCTAGCCGCCACCCCGAAAGCCTCCCTTGCTTCATAGAGTTCTTTAACCGGAGATTGATGGGTCGTTCCTGCAACATTTTCAAGGTCCATTATCCGCTTTACACCCTCAGTCTTTTTCACCACACCAAGCAGGTAATTTGACTTAGGGTCATAGGTGTCGTAAGATAATGCCGACATCAGTAACTCCACGGCCAGGTTTGGTTTTAAAATTCTGATGTATTCCTCGGCTAATCCGGATAATGCGGGAAGGTAATGTGGATCTTTAGCCAAACACCTCCGAAAGTAGTCACGTGCCTGGGAGTACTCCCGCTGCCGGCTGAATTCAATGGCTTTCAGATAGAGACCCTGCAGTGAGTTCCAGTCGAATGGCGGTGAAACCACCGGCCGGTCTGAGTTACGCGCTTCCTCAACAGCAACCGACCAGTCCAGGCGGCCGTTTGATAAAGATACTCCCGAAGGCTTATGTCCGTTTGTGGAAGACAAGGTGAATAATTCCATCGGTTTGAGTGTCAGCGGAGTTTTAACAACCGGATCGGGTCCGGCCTTGACGAGCAAAGTATCCTGAATGTATTCCAGTGCGCAGAAACTGATTTCCCCGAATTTCTTTGGGTCAGAACCCGGTTGTTTGCCGTCGTTAACATAGAGGATACCTGCTTCCCCGATTTCTGTGACTCCCCCGGTACCCAACACCGGAAACCAATATTCATTGGACCGCTCGCAACTGTTACCCGGAAAAGCCATATGTTTAAAAGGGGTGTAAGTACTTCCGGCTGCTTCCTGATTGAAAAGCAGGCCGGTCTGAATTTCAGTGTATTGCATATTTCCGGGCTGATCGGTAAGCAAGTCGGTCCAGATGGCTCCCTCCGGGCTTAATGCCCAGAGCCAGATTTTCTTTCCGGGCTTCTCTGTGTAATCGTTCCAATGACCGAATCCGAAATTACGTGATGCATAATAGCCGGCAAAGAAATCAGTGAAAGTGCCGAGCACATGATAGCTATGATGGCTGCCGTAATTATTTTCAGCATAACGGGAAATATTTCTCCCATCATCCAGGATGAGCCATGGAGATTCTTCACCGGCATGACCGATAAAATGATCTCCCGGGAAAAAGAAGGTCAAATCGGGTGCTGCATCTGCAGCGGCTGTGGCCCAGTGGTATTTCGATGTGCTCAGATCCATCGGATTGTACCAGAACAAATTGGTCTCGACCCATGCTTTGTCCTTTGGCAACCTGATTATTCAACACGCCATTCCGACCGTGAACTGAGGTCCATGGCTCCGACAAAACATGACACGCTGCCATCCGGGTTCGTCCGGGTTAAATAATCAACAGGAGAAGCGGTGGTAGGGGCATGACCGATAGATCCGAAATTAAACTCTATTCCACCCGATGTCCAGGCCCCCCGCATTGATATATCTCTGAATTTAACAACTTTATTCAGATAAATAAATTCTTCACCAGTCGACTTTTCGATCGCTCCAAGAATCTTCCCACCCATTTCGGGCGCGATCAGCACCTTGACCCAATCATTCTCCAGTTCAACAGTTTTCAATTCTGCTCTGCACCTTTTGTGGTGTAAGCATCAAACCGGAAGTACGGGTAGATCTTACCTGGCCTTCCCACCGGGTTCGGATCACCGTATGGATAGGTTAAAAAGGACCGGGTGTACTCCCTGGCAACTGCACTCTGGCCGTACAGGGAAGTGGGCGACAGCAACATTGAGAGCGTCAGAATGGTTAATGACGACAGGATCGTCAGAGGAGTTAAGGCTGTTCCTGAAAATAAAGAGGTTAATGAAGTGAGCAACGGACGTTTCATAGCATGGATTTTTTACTAAAATACGGAATTGATTTTCTATTTTTAGTTGATTTTTGGCAAAGACTGCATGACAGAATTACCACATGAAAAAAGGATTCTGGTTCGTTGGGCGAAAGATTCAGATAATCAATCTGTTCTAAACCTATCTCCCCGTTGCGCGCAGGTCGGGATGGTAACCATGTATCCCGATCGGTCACCGATATTCAACCTGATCCATCGATTGCCACTGGATCCCGGATCCTATCATGTAATTGCCGGAATAGCTCACAGGTGATTGGATTACTGGGTGCACTCCACACCGATTTTTATTTTCAGGACAATCCGGTCCGCACCGTATATTTTATGGATTTCAAGGTAGATCCGGACTACCGAATCGGAATGACCGCATACAGAATGGTGAAGCCGGCCATTGATTATGAACGTGAATCCGGGACCCGTATGGCTTTAGCCACACTGCTGAAAAACAATGAAGCCCCCATGGTTTTCACCAAGGGACGGGGAGGTTTTCCGGCTTCCTTATACCTGGGGGATAACCGGGTGTTCAGTTATGTACCGATCAGGCATCTGAAGATCGACAACCGATTTGTTATCCGGCAGGCGGCAGATGCCGATATTCCTGATCTGGTGTCAATCTACAACCGTTTCTACCGTTCTTACCGCCTGGCTCCAAGGATAACTGCAAATACATTACGTCATTATATTGCCCATATCGACGGGTTAAGCATTGACCGTTTTTATTTAGCGTTGGAAGGAGGAGAGATAAAAGCTGTTCTGGCTGCCTGGGATGCTGAATCGATTAAAAGATACATGGTTACACAATCGAATTTCAGGGTGAAACTTATTTCCGGTTTGGTTAAATTTTTGTCACTTTTTGGGCGAATGCCTGAACCGATCCGGATCAATGAACCTTTAAAGCAACTCACCCTTGTCCTGTATGCACATGATCAATCAACAGAAGCCCTTGCAGCCCTTTTGCGTCATGTCAACAATTTGCATCTCGGAGGTGATTATTCCCTGATTCAATTTCAGATTCATGAGGATGATCCTGCCAACGAGAGTTTAGATGGCTTAACAGGGATATCCGTTTACAGTGAAATACACTTTTTCACCGACACCCTTCAGTTCGCCCGTGAAATTCAAAATACCAAAGGACTCGTGCATCTGGAATTTCCGAATTACATCTAACGGTTCGAGTCGATCACCCGGGTTAATGTTTCAGCAATATTTTCAGTTGGACGCGGCGCGTTCCCGCCGATATGATCATCCCGTCTTTATCGATGAGGAAATATCTTGGAAAATCATTCAGGTAATAACTTTCCTTTAAAATGTTGGATTTCGGATCCTGGATCAGTTGGATACTGCCAAAATTGTTCTTTTTAATTATTGCGGCCCATCGGTTCTTATCCTTCTCAAAATCAAGTGACATCAGGATAAATTTAACGGGTTTGTCCTTAAAGTCCTTCCTTAGTTGTTCGAAGTAGGGAATTTCCTGTAAACTCCAGTCCGACCAGGTTGCCCAAAAACCGATATATAACAATTGGCCGAAATAATCGGATATGTTTACTTTTTGCCCGTCCGGAGTAAAGGCGGTAAAATTAATGGGCAGGCTTGCCCAAGCCAACTTTTTCCAGGTTGGTTACGATGGTTTCAATAGATTTTACATATTCCGGATTCTTGCAAGAGACCCTCAGAAGTCAGTAACGAAGGTCTCGATGCGCGTGGTCCCGAAATTGGCCAGGTGGTTGTCCATTGCTGTAAAGAGCAAATAATCATGAACTTCCTGATCAGTGAATTCCTGATGAATGACCCGGAACCGTGCCACTGAACCGGGAAAAATCAGAGATGCAGCGTTCGGGTGCTCAAACAAGTATACTGACTGCCGGTAATCGAGATAGTTTTGGATAAACCTTTTGAATGAGGGACTGCTCAGGTTCGATGCCGAATTGAGGTTAAGCAGGGTGAGGTAATCGAAATGATAATCCGATGGAATTGCCGGCTTTGTTCCTTTTAAAAGTTGATATTTTTCAGGGTACTGAAGATGCTGATCGGCCCATGAAAATTCAATTTCCGAACGGGTGCGGGTTACAAAGTCAGGATCGATTTCGATATATTTTGCCTTGTATTCATCCAAAAGTTTGATTTTCATCAGTTTTGTGGAGTCTGCAAACCTGATGAAATCAACTGGTTCTTTTGAGAAAAGATCGGTAGCTGAAATCGCAGCCTGCTGGTCGAGTTTTCGGGCCAGGGTCAGGTAATGGTTAACCGGACCCAGTTCTCCGCCATAGGAGATCTTTTCGAGGAAATGCGGCGGAATTTATTTCCATAACAACCTCTTTACCAGGCTCGAGATAGACATCCGTTATCCGGTTGCCGAAATAAAGCATGGCTTTTAAAGGTTCGGATAATGAGAACCTGATTCGAAATTCACCATTCTTGTTGATCCTCGCACTATCGAGCAACGGTCCGGCGGTATAGGTCAAATAGCCTGACACCGGGGGTGAAAAGGTCCCTGGAAATTCCTGTTTCATCAGGTTTTATGCCTCCAGTGCCGGGCAACCGGCGAGGCAACCGGCAACCAGGATCAGGGAAAGGAATGTTCGTTTCATCATAAATGCTATTTGGGAACGCCTGCCTTGTTCACATAGCGGGAATAGTATTCATTGAATTTGGCTTCAATCTCTTTGGCCAGGTCATCCTCTTTATTTGCAGTAAGGTTATCCAGCAGATTGCGAAGCTCATATCCAAGGGCTGATTGCAATTCACCATTGACTGATGCGAAATGCTTTGAGGGCAGGCTTAAGTAATAATCAACATTGTCGCAGATATTCTCGAAGGCAAATTTTGCTATTTCACGGCCTTTTTCCTTATTACCCGTGCGGTACCAGAGATTGGCATTCTCAACATCCATAGTGGTATATCCCGTTACATTGATTGGAATTGATTTATCCAATTTTGCAGAACCTTGGCTGCTTTTTGGGGTTTGCCTTCATTGAGGAGAGCCGCTGCCAGGCGGTTGAAATTATTTTTCATATTCTGGATCATCCGTCGGCAGGTTTCATCCTGGTAGACTTTTGGATTATCCATATTTGTATAGCGGAATTTGTTCATCACATTGTCGTACATGACATCGGTATTGACCATTCCTGAATACCCAGTTGCGCGTCACCCTTGATGGGAATCAGGCGGTAGCTCAACCCCTGCAGCTCGAGGTAATTATCGAGTTTAACTGATCCTGATTGCCTGGGTGTTGTATAATACATTGGTCGTTCCCAGTTGTTATGGGCCAGGATATCCAATATAACCAGTTCATTTTAAAGATCTGGTCCTGACCCATGTTCCAAATGATTGCCGAATCCACCCGGGATATCCTGCTGGCAGAAACCGTACCGTTTTCAACAACTTTGTTCCTGTCGACCGGCAAACGGAAAGTGGCTGACGGAATATAATTGAATTGACGTCCAGTGGTGGAAGAAAGCATGGCACGGGGTGTTCGCTGCTGGCAAATTCAATCAGTTCCTTCAAGTCTGTGGGTGTGGTTATCTTATTCTGTATCGGGATGTAGCCTCTTTTCCCCTGCCGGTATTGTTCGAAACCCATTGAAATCGGCAGAGCATCAGACTCATAATAGGTGCGTTTGAGCTGATCGATATACCAATCCTGCGGAAGGAAAGGCATGCAACAAACCCTTACATCCGTGCGAACATTCTCAACTTCCTGGATGTACCAGAGTGGAAAGGTATCGTTGTCGCCGTTGGTAAAAATCAGGGCATTTTTATCCAGTCCGATAAGATAATTATACGCGAAATCATGAGCTGTATTTCTTCCCGACCGGTCGTGATCGTCCCAGTTTTGCGTGGCCATAACCAATGGAACTGCGAGCAGGCAGGCTCCTGAAACAGCGATGGCTGCCCAACTTTGGATCCAGCTTTCTCTTGAGAATGTCCCACAGATACAGAACGCCGGTTCCAATCAAGTATTGCAAAGCGTAGAAGGAACCCACATAAACATAATCCCTCTCCCTTGGTGTAACAGGTACTTCGTTCAGGTAAACGATGATCGCGGCGCCTGTCATTGCAAAAAGCAGGGTTACAATCCAGAAATCTTTACGGTGCTTCTGATAATAGAACCAGGCACCCAGAAGTCCCAGTATCAATGGAAGTGCAAAGTATCGGTTATGGCCCTTGTTCCCGGTAACGGATTTGGGAAGTTCATCCTGCGGCCCGAGGCGCATCGCGTCCAGGAAATTATTTTCTGTGATCCAGTTACCACTCTTAATATCCTGTCTTGCTATTTTACTGTGCGCTTCTTCCAACTTGCGTTTGAGGTACTTTTCTTGAGCAGTCTCTGATATTCCACTGGTAACAACAGACGGGTTTTCTCGCAAAATTGCATAGGTCAGTTTAAGTTTGCGTTGTAGCATTCGTTTTTCCTCGTGCTTTGACCTAGCTTTGACTGTGTTCTGGTGGTGGATGCATGCAGCTGTCATGAATGGCAGCATAAAGTTCTTGGCATTCCTTTTGATAAGTGCTATCGGTGCTTGTTTCATCAGTTTTAGGGCGCATCTTTGCATCCAACTGTTGTCGGTCCAGCTTTCATACTCAACATTTAGAAGTAAATCCAGTGGAAGCGACCCTTCGACATCAGCATGCTCGGCACCTTTTGGAAAGAAATCTAGCATCAACTCCACCATTCTTCCCTTCAAGATCTCTGACAGCCTCCCTTCAAATTCGACGTCAAAATCCTCTTCTGTATTGAGATTGTTCAAAACAGCAGCCCAGTGAAGCGGCAATCTTCCCTCGTCATCCTTGAGTCTCACTTGTTCCGGATACAGGCGCACTGCAAGCCATACGACAACCTTAGGAATGCGACGCTTTATCAAGGTGCGGACCAAAGGTAATTTCTGCACTGTGTCATTCAGTCCTCCAGACTTCGTTGACTTGATCAGAAGCTCTGTCTTTTGCCACAAACTGTGCAGCTCTTCGTTGGACCGAAGATCCTCCATTGATGATACGTTGAGCAATCCTTCTTCCTTTTCCCTCGTGCACACACGGGAAGATCTGTCCTTCAGATGACGAGTCCACAAATAACAAATGGTCTCGCGAACAGTTTTAATTGGAAGTTTCCCGCCGAGATCCACAAAATCCTGAATGAAAAACTGCAACGACGCCACAGATCTGTGATGGCACACGTCTTCGAATTCTTTCTTGTATCCACGCTCCCTCTTATGGTTACATACACCACCCCAAAAATAGTACTCGAACATACAACGGCGCGGCTCGAAGGACTTTCTTTTGCCCTTTAGTTTGGAGAGCAGTGTTTCAAAGATATCATCCGGCACATGCGGATCATCCGCACTGTGGTACAAGAGTTCTCCGATTCGCTTGGGGCTCTCAATTCTCTTCAACCGTTTGCGAGCATCCTCCCAGCACTGTTGCTTCAAAAGCGCTTCGATGGGGACAGCAACAGAGCGGCTCTTATTATTGGTAGTAGAAGTAGTTCGTTCGTCGCTCATCATAAATTTTACAAGTGAATTTTTCCGTCTTTCTATAAATCAAGCTTTGATGAGTGCAATTCGGCTTCTCTCTCCGTCTTTTTAATAGCAACATTAATAAAGACGAAAAAAGAGAGAGAAGTACGTATTACCGTGTGCGGCTGCTTGTCTCGTGCATGCTAAAATAAAGCATCTATTACATACAGTATGCAGCAGCAAAGTACATATAGAGTCCCGCTTGATGTATCTCAAGTACTGTACGTAGTAAACCCGTTGGAGTCGCGCTCGCCTATGTTAGAGATGTTCCTTTTTGAGGGCCTAGATAGAGTACCCGAGTACTTGAAAGCACCAGTGGATATCCCGCACTCCCATATTGATTAGTTCTCCTTATTGTCACAGTATAATCTAAAATCTCTATTTTAAACCATCTATCTTTGCCGTGGGCGGTCGACTAGCTAGCAATTCTTTGTCACATCAATACTCTACTTCTGAAGCAGATCATGTTTTATCAGGCGTACATGTGTGCGATTTTTGAAGAGAAAGCTCGCGCCCTCATGTATCCTACTAGCTTCCATCCCATCCAAACGTGTTAATTTGGAAGGCTTTTCAATGCAGACGACCGTTTCTGCTGTGGCACCGCCAAATCTTTAAATAAGACTCCAATAGCCAGTCTTTTGCATGATATCGTCAACAATAGCCGCCGTAGCGAGCTGTTCCTTCATTGTTAGCTCTTCTAATTCCAAACACCCACCACCACCGCTGCCGCCGTGTCTCTTCTCGGCGGTTCTTCGTCGTCCGGGAATACCTTTTTCTTTCATGCAGGTTTCCAAGGCATTGATCACGTAAGCAAACCCAGCACCGTGTGGGTACTGCTCGGGATAATAATACGCTGTATTGTACTCGGGCAAAGATGAGTGTACTTTTTCAACATGTTTCAATGGACCGTACGTTTCGTATTCGTAAAGTGTGGCATCGGTCGGTGCATTGGCAGGTTTGTGTATCACGAGACGTGTTTGTCCGCCATTTATTTCCACCTCAAACGACGACGGACGTCGAAAGCTGGCCTGACCCGACATGATCATTGAAAATGAGGATCCTTTCTCACTTGTCCGTTGTTGTTGGTGGTGATGGCTCTCTACCATTGATGATGTGGAACCTCTTTCCAATCCATCATCCTCACAGTTCGCGGTAGAAGGTGGTGGCGG
This sequence comes from uncultured Bacteroidota bacterium, assembly GCA_963714945.1. Classification (GTDB taxonomy): domain Bacteria; phylum Bacteroidota; class Bacteroidia; order Cytophagales; family Cyclobacteriaceae; genus Chryseolinea. Next base: position 196,237 of record CAVQQL010000012.1, read on the forward strand.
CCCTCCCCATCTCAATGCAAATGACACTTCTGTATCCACCGGATAGTCGACCGAGTTGATACTTGTTTGACCCGTTGCCTGAATGTCGACTGGATATAATGACGAAGTACTTGCATTATTGTTGTTGTTGCTGTTGTTGTTGCTGCTGCCGCCACCACCATGACGGCCAAATTGACAAGGTAGCAACCCAGATCGAGCATGACACCGCCTCCCAGCGTTCGATTCAAAAATCTGTCTGCCGCATCGGGATGTGCCTGGAAACCAAAATCACCGTGCATCATGGCCGTACTTCTAATAATGGAAGATTCGAGTCTTGAACGGGTATAGTAATTTTGATACACTGGAAAGAATCGCGTCCAGTAATTGGTCAGCAGCAGTCGTTTGTGTTGAGCCGCCGTGGCCGCCATGATTTGGGCTTGTTGGTACGTGACGGCCATGGGTTTTTCCACCAACACATTCTTACCCGCCTGCAGCATGAGCAATGTGTTGTTGTAGTGCAGATTGTTGGTGGTGGCAATGTACACAATGTCGACATTGCGGTCTGCGGCCAGTTCCTCGTACGATCCGTAGTGATTGGCAATGTGAAAGGTTTGGGCAAAGGCACGTGCACGCTTGTGAGATTCCGGCAACGACCCCGCCGCCACCGCCGTTACATTGGCACCCGTCATTTTCAGTGCCGTGGTAAAATCTCGAGCAATCCGACCCAAACCCAGAATGCCCCACCGCAACTGCGATGATGCATCAGCGCCGCCTCCTTTCCAGAGTTCGTCGTCGCCCGAAACAAGGACAGTCGTCGTAGTGGGAACGTCGTGGTCTTGTTCTTCCCACCACTCGTGTGCAGCACTCTGATTCGTCTCTGAATGCTCAGCACCCTGATGATGTACTAGTGCGGATGATGACGACGATGATTGTTGTTGGGCCCTTTGCTCCAAAAAGTCAAAGCAAAGTACCGCAGTCAGTACGATCACAAACGTCACTGCACAATACAACTTCCATCGGTTATTGCTGATTGTAGGATTCGTTGCTGCTGCTGCTGCCGCGCCATTGTTTGTGGTGTTCTCATTGTCGTTCGTCATGATCATTGTCCTGGGCAACAATAACGAATCCGTTTCGGTGGCAGCAGTTGCATTCTTATTATGGAGAAAGGAACCAACAACACCTCCTCCTCCATTATTATTGCTGTTCTTATTGCTATTTGGCATCGTTGCTGATGCGGAGAAAAAAGATTTGTAGACTTCTTGCAAACACAAGAGTTATTGCGTTCGCTTCGGAGAAAGGTCTCCG
>CAVQQL010000013.1:0-194716 GCA_963714945.1 uncultured Bacteroidota bacterium
AAGGTGCCGGTTACGGCGATACCGTAGGCGGCGGCCAGGTTGCTCGAACTCTGGAACCCCAGTACCAGCAAGGCGATGCCGATCGCCAGGGTCCAGTTCACGAAGGGAATGTAGATCTGCCCGGCCTCGGTGGCGGAGGTGTGGCGGATGATCAGACGAGGTGCATAGCCCATCTGGATGACCTGACGGGTCACCGAGAACGCGCCCGAGATGACAGCCTGGGAGGCGATCACGGTCGCTGCGGTGGCCAGACCGATCATGGGGTAGAGCGCCCATTCCGGGGCGAGCATATAAAACGGGTTGCGCACGGCCTCCGGGTTGGCGAGCAGCAATGCCCCCTGGCCGAAATAGTTGAGCACCAACGCCGGCAGGACATAGGCGAACCAGACCAACTGGATGGGACGACGGCCAAAATGGCCCATGTCGGCATACAAGGCCTCCGCACCGGTGATCGCCAGCACGACCGCACCGAGGATCAGAAAGCTGGCCGTGCCATGTGCGGCGAAGAAATGCACGGCATGGATAGGCAGCAGTGCGGCGAGGATCTGGGGATGCTGGAGGATGCTGAGCGTTCCGAGCAGGCCCAGCACACCGAACCAGAGCAGCATGACGGGACCGAACAATTTGCCTATGGAGGCAGTGCCGTGTTGCTGAATGACGAACAGCCCAACCAGAATGCCAAGCGCAAGCGGCACGATGAAGGGGTGCAAGGCCGGCGCCCCCATTTCCAGCCCCTCGACGGCGGACAGTACGGAGATGGCCGGGGTGATCAGGGTATCGCCGAAGAACAATGACGCGCCGAGAAAGCCCAGCGACATGATGAGCCAGCGCGCCCGCGATCCCAGCGGGGCATGACCTTGAAGCAGGGCGAGCAGGGCCAGAATGCCGCCCTCTCCCTTGTTGTCGGCCCGCATCATGACGCTGACGTACTTGAGTGGACACCACCAGCATCAGCGACCAGAAAATCAGGGAGAGAATACCCAGCACATTGTCCTGGTTAAGTGCCAGGTGATGGCCGCCAAACACCTCCTTCATGGTGTACAGCGGGCTGGTACCGATATCGCCGAAGACGACACCAAGCGCGCCGAGAACAAGGGCGCGGGAGGTGCTGTTTTCCGGATGGGACTGGTTCATTATGCCTTCGCGTCGCAACGCATTACCCGAATTTTCAGTGGATGCAGAAACCCGTGCCAAAAGAGCCAGAACTCAGCCCGCTGCTTCCACCATCAGCCGCTTCATTTCCGCCACGGCTTCTTTCCAGCCCACGAATAGCGCCTGCGCAACAATGGCGTGACCGATATTGAGTTCATGGATGCCCGGCAGCGCTGCAATCGGCTGTACGTTGTGATAGGTCAGGCCATGCCCGGCATTCACGGTAAGACCGATGCTGCGACCATAGGCCACGGCCTTGCGGATGCGCTCGAATTCCACCATGCGCGCGGCATCGGTGAGGGCATCGGCGTACGCACCGGTGTGGATTTCGACCACGGGTGCGCCGGCTACACGTGCGGCATCGAGTTGCACCGTATCGGCATCGATGAACAGCGACACCCGGATACCAGCATCCGCCAAGCCGCGTACAGGCCGCTTGAATTTTGGCTTGCTGGCCGGCCACATCGAGCCCGCCTTCGGTGGTGAGTTCCTCGCGCTTTTCGGGCACCAGGCATACATCCTGAGGCTGCGTGGCGCAGGCAATGCCCAGCATTTCGTCGGTGACGGCCATTTCCAGATTCATCTTGGTTTTGAGCACCTGGCGCAGGATGGCGACATCGGCATCCTGAATGTGGCGGCGGTCTTCGCGCAGATGCAGGGTGATCGAATCGGCGCCGGCGGTTTCCGCCATCAGCGCGGCTTCGACCGGGCTGGGATAGCGGGTTTTGCGCGCCTGGCGCAGGGTGGCAACGTGGTCGATGTTGACGCCGAGAAAGATGCTCATAGGTTTAATTCGGTAAGGTCGCGCAATAGCTGGCGAGTATAAAGCGGCTTGCCGCCCAGCGTAGTGGTTGATCAGGGTGCGCATCAGCGCCTTGGCCTCGGTCAGCGTGACCTGACGCTCGAATTGATCGGCGCCAGATCGATCAGCGTCTGGCCCGATACCGGACAACCCGGCTGGCCAGATGCACGCAGCGCGCCCACGTTCGGGCTGAAATACATAGCGGGCATGCGATTCGATCGGCGCGCCGTTATCGGCATCGACATCAAAGGTGGCGCCATAGCCAATCTCGCTCAGCAGGTTCTTCTCGAAGCGTCGCAGGATGCGTTCGTAATCGGTGTTGCACGCCTCGCCTGCCAACTGCTCCAGCGTAGCAATGAAACGGTCGTACAGCATCTCGTGCGCATCGCCGCGCGCGAGAAGTCGCAACATCAACTCGTTGAGATAAAAACCGCACATCAGCGCACGCCCTTGCGGCGCCATCAGGCCGCCCTGCCATTCGGCTGCATGCAGGGTTTTCAGTTCGGATTTGCCGAACCATGACAGCAGCAACGGTGTGAAAGGCTGCATCAACCCGCGCAGGGCCGAGGTCGGGCGTCGCGCACCGCGCGCGATCAAGCGCAACCCGCCCGTGGCTACGGGTGAAAACCTCCGCCACCACGCTGGTTTCCTTGAACGGATAGGTGTGGAGGATGAAACCGGGTTCGTTGTTAACGCGTGCGTCGGTGGACATACGGCATCAGTCCAGCGCTGTTTTTAATCCAGACCCAGCGACTTCAGCATCCGCACGTCGTCGGCCCAGCCGCCTTTGACCTTGACCCAGACTTCCAGATACACCTTGCTGTCGAAAGCGTGTTCCATATCGAGCCGCGCCTGGGTGGAGATGGTCTTGAGCTTTTCGCCGCCCTTGCCGATGATGATGGCTTTATGGCCTTCGCGGTCGACCAGGATGGTGGCAAAGATACGGCGCAGATTGCCTTCTTCCTCGAATTTATCGATCTGGACGGCAACGCCATAGGGAATTTCCTCACCACTCAGACGGAAAACCTTTTCACGAATGAGTTCGGCAGCCAGTTGGCGTTCGGTCTGGTCGGTGACATCATCCTCGCCAAACAAGGGCGCATTTTCCGGCAGGTGGGTCTGCACGGTTTTCAGCAATTCGTCGAGATTGTTGCTCTGCTTGGCTGACACCGGAACGATCTCGGTGAAGGCATGCGCGGCTGAAACTTCCTGCAGGTAAGCCATCAGGGCGCCCGATCCTTGACGTAATCGATCTTGTTCACCACCAGGATCACCGGGCGATCCTTGGGCAGCAACTCCATCACCTGGCGATCTTCATTCGTCAGCTTGCCCGCCTCGACCAGCATCATCACCACATCGGTGTCCGACAGCGTTTCGCGCACGCGCTTGTTCATCGTGCGGTTCATGGCGTTGGTGTGACGCGTCTGGAACCCCGGCGTATCGACGAACACGAACTGCGCCTCGTCGGTGGTGTGAACCCCCATGACCCGATGGCGCGTGGTTTGCGCCTTGCGCGACGTGATGCTGATTTTCTGCCCGACGATGCGGTTGAGCAGCGTCGACTTGCCGACGTTGGGGCGTCCGACAATGGCGACGAGGCCGCACTTGAATTCACTCATTTTTGCAGCCTGTTCATTTTTGCAACGCAGCACACGCCTGGCGCGCGGCCTCCTGTTCGGCGGCGCGGCGGCTTTTGCCGACGCCACGCGTGCTGAGTGGGGGCTTGACCAGCACGCACTCGACGATAAAACTCTGGTCGTGCGCTTCGCCCTGGGTGTCGACCAGACGATAGTCCGGCAACGGCAGGCGACGTGACTGCAGGATTTCCTGCAACTGCGTCTTGGCATCCTTGCCCGAAGCCTTGGGATCGATTTTTGCCACCAGCGGATCGAACAGGCCACGCACCACGCGCTGCGCCTCATCGAACCCGGCATCCAGAAAAATGGCGCCAAACAGCGATTCAAGCGCATCGGCCAGAATCGAGGGACGGCGAAACCCGCCGCTCTTGAGTTCGCCCTCGCCCAAACGCAGGGTGTCACCCAGTTTCAGAGTCGCGGCAATCTCGGCCAGCGTTTCCTGGCGCACCAGGTTGGCGCGCAGACGCGACAGGCTGCCCTCGGGCAAATCGGGAAATGCGTCGTACAGCGCTGCGGGCAACCGAGCAGTTGAGCACCGAGTCGCCAAGAAATTCGAGCCGCTCGTTGTTGACCGAGCCGTAGCTGCGGTGCGTCAGCGCCTGGACCAGCAGGTCGGAGCGGGTAAAGGTATAGCCCAGCGCCTGTTGCAGGCGCTGGTTCAGCAAGGGGTTATTCAATCTGCGCGGGCGCGGCGTTGGGATCAGAACTGGCGCTGAAATCGACCACCAAGCTGACATTGCCGACGAGTTTGGTGCGGAACTCGTAATCGGCGGAAATGACCGGAATGCCACCGCTGGCGATCAATGATGAGATCTTCCGGCTTGACCACCGTTACGTAGCCCACGCTTGCTCGCTTGAAAATCCTTGCGGATATCGCATTGCTTTTCGAGTTCAGATTCGGACTTCCTGCCCCATCGTGGCCAGTAATCTTCTTCACCGAGAAAAACTCGATATAGGCCGGTACCAGTTTCATCGCCAGCATGGCCACGAAGACCAGCACGACGGCAACGAACAGGAAACCCGATCATGGTCAGACCACGTTGTTGCGATTGCATGGGACGTGTATGATGCATGGTGTCTCCTTATCGAATAGTGGTGCCGATGCGGCCAAAATCGTCAAAGTTCATCCAGATGAAAAATGCCTTGCCGACGATGTTGCTGTCCGGCACAAAGCCCCAGTAACGGCTGTCATTGCTGGCGTCGCGGTTGTCGCCCATCATGAAATACTGCCCTGCCGGCACCTTGCAGACAAAGCCTTCGCCCTCGGCATTGTAGGAGCAGTTTTCACGGTAGGGGAAGTCCACCACCTGCGGCGGAAAGACCGAAGGCTTTCCCGGCTCGGTCATCATGGTGTGGCCAACGCCGTTCAGATGCTCGTCGTACACCATGGCGGTAATGTAATTCAGGCCGTTGCCGACATAACTGTAGGTGCCGGTATTGGTCGGTGGGCACCGGCTTGGCCGTTGATGCTGAGCTTCTTGTCGCGATATTCGACCACGTCGCCCGGCACGCCGATCACGCGCTTGATGTAGTCCAGCCGGGGTCGTCCGGGTAGCGGAACACCATGACGTCGCCGCGCTCAGGATTGTTCATCTCGATCACTTTCTTGTTGATCACCGGCAGGCGGATGCCATAGGTGTATTTGTTGACCAGGATGAAGTCGCCGATCAGCAGCGTCGGCATCATCGAGCCGGAAGGAATCTTGAACGGTTCGACCAGAAACGAGCGCAACACGAACACCACCAGGATGACCGGGAAAAAACTCTTGGCATATTCGACCAGCAGCGGCTCCTTGGCGTCCTTGTCGCGGCCGCGTTTCAGTACCAGCGACATCGAGCAGCCAGATGCCGCCGGTAACAGCAAGCGCGACAAAAAGAATGAGGGCGAAATTCATGTTTATTGATCCACTTGTTATTTATCGGAGACCTGAAGAATCGCAAGGAAGGCTTCCTGCGGAATTTCGACGTTGCCGACCTGCTTCATGCGGCGTTTGCCGGCCTTCTGCTTTTCCAGCAGTTTCTTCTTGCGCGAGATGTCGCCGCCGTAGCACTTGGCCAGCACGTTCTTGCGCAGCGCCTTGACGTTCTCGCGCGCGATGATCTTGGCGCCGATCGCCGCCTGCACCGCCACATCGAACATCTGGCGCGGGATCAGCTGGCGCATCTTGGCGGCCAGTTCGCGCCCGCGATACACGCTGGTGGCACGATGCACGATCAGCGACAGCGCATCGACCTTTTCGTTGTTGATCAGGATATCCAGCTTGACCAGATCGCCCGCACGGTATTCCTTGAATTCGTAATCCAGCGAGGCATAACCGCGGCTGGTCGATTTCAGCTTGTCGAAGAAATCCATCACCACTTCGTTCATCGGCAGGTCGTAGATCAGCATCACCTGCCTGCCGTGGTACTGCATGTTGATCTGCATGCCGCGCTTCTGGTTGCACAGGGTGATCACGTTGCCGACGTATTCCTCCGGCACGAAAATCGTCGCGGTGATGATCGGCTCGCGGATTTCCTCGATCTTCGACAGTTCGGGCAGCTTGGACGGATTTTCGACATTGACCATCGAGCCGTCCTTCATCAGCACTTCGTACACCACCGTCGGCGCGGTGGTGATGAGGTCCATGTCGTACTCGCGCTCCAGCCGCTCCTGCACGATATCCATGTGCAAGCAGGCCGAGGAAGCCGCAGCGGAAGCCGAATCCCAGCGCCTGCGAGACTTCCGGCTCGAACTGCAGCGCCGCGTCGTTCAGCTGCAGCTTGGTCAGCGCATCGCGCAGCGCCTCGAAGTCGTGCGACTCGACCGGATACAGCCCGGCAAAGACCTGCGACTGCACCTTCTTGAAACCGGGCAGCGCCTCGCTGGCCGGCCGGTCGAGCAGGGTGATGGTGTCGCCCACCTGGGCCGATTTCAGTTCCTTGATGCCGGCGATCACGAAGCCCACTTCACCCGCCGAAAGCTGCGGCCGGTCGACCGACTTGGGCGTGAACACGCCGACGTGCTCGGTCAGGTGCTGCGCGCCGGTGGCCATGAAACGAATCTTGTCCTTGGGCTTCAGCACGCCGTCGACCACCCGCACCAGCATCACCACGCCGACGTAGTTGTCGAACCACGAATCGATGATCAGCGCCTTCAGCGGCGCGGATTCGTCGCCACGCGGCGGCGGCACCTGCTTCACCACCACCTCCAGAATTTCCGGGACGCCGATGCCGGTCTTGGCCGAGGCACGCACCGCATCGCTGGCATCGAGGCCGACGATGTCCTCGATTTCCTCCGCCACCCGGTCCGGGTCGGCGGCGGGCAGGTCGATCTTGTTCAGCACCGGGATGACTTCGACGCCGAGATCGATCGCGGTATAGCAGTTGGCCACGGTCTGCGCTTCCACGCCCTGCGAGGCATCCACCACCAGCAGCGCGCCTTCGCAGGCGGAGAGCGAGCGGCGAACTTCGTAGGAAAAATCGACGTGGCCGGGGGTGTCGATCAGGTTCAGGCGGTAGATCTGGCCATCCTGCGCCTTGTAGGTCAGCGCGGCGGTCTGCGCCTTGATGGTGATGCCGCGCTCCCTCTCGAGGTCCATGGAATCGAGCACCTGCGCCTCCATCTCGCGGTCGGACAGGCCGCCGCAAAGCTGGATGATACGATCAGCCAGCGTGGACTTGCCGTGGTCGATATGGGCGATGATGGAAAAATTGCGGATCAGATTCTGCGACACAGCAAAACGGGCACGTTTCCGTGCCCGGCTAGGGATGAGATAACTAGCAGAATTTTAACGGATTTCAGGCGTTGGCGCGCAGCCAATCCTGAAACGCGGGCAGATTAAGTTGGTGACGGCAAAGCTCGGTGTCGCCATCGAACAGCAGAGGCACCTCCCAGCCGTATCGGGCCTTGAGCGACGGGATCGGCATCCACATCGACGCGCGCCAGGCGGTGGCCGGTTCCCGCAATCAGGCGCTGACATTTCGACTCCATCTCCTCGCACAGCGGGCAACCCGCCCGCGTGTAGAGCGTGAGTGTGTCTTACTCACCCGAAATCTTCAGCGGAATATACAGCGAGCCTTCGCCTCGCCGCACCAGAATCGCCACACTCTTGCCAACCGGCACCGCAGCGATGGCCTTGCGGAAGGCCGGCCACCGTAGCAGACCTTGGTGTTGTTCACCGCCAGAATGACATCGCCCGTGCGGATGCCCGCGCGCGCCGCATCGCCCGTGGCATCTTCGACCAGCACGCCATGATCGATACCGAGCGCACGGCGCTGTTCTGCGCTCAGTTCCGACAAAGCCAGCCCACCGCGCGAATAGGATCTTGCTGTCCTTGCTGCCGCCCGCTTGTCTCGACCGGCAGTTCACCCAGCACCACACTCAACTGCTGGATCTTGCCCTTGCGCCAGATTTCCATCGGGATCTTGGTGCCCGGCTTGGCCATGCCGACCATGCGCGGCAGATCGCCCGAGTTTTCCACGGCCTTGCCATTGAACGTCAGGATCACATCGGATGCCTGCAAGCCCGCCTTGCTCGCCGGGCTGTCCTCCTGCACCTGCGACACCAGCGCGCCACGCGGCCGATCCAGCCCGAACGACTCGGCCAGGTCGGCGGTCACTTCCTGAATCACCACGCCCAGCCAGCCACGCGACACCTTGCCGCCGCTTTTCAGCTGATCGACCACTTCCATCGCCACATCGATCGGGATCGCGAACGACACGCCCTGATAGCCGCCACTGCGGCTGTATATCTGCGAGTTGATGCCGACCACCTCGCCCTTCATGTTGAACAGCGGCCCCCCCGAGTTGCCGGGATTGATCGGCACATCGGTCTGGATATAGGGCACATAGCTTTCAGATGGCAGCGAGCGCCCCTTGGCAGAGACGATGCCTGCGGTGACCGAGTTTTCGAAGCCAAACGGCGAGCCGATCGCCGCCACCGCCTCACCGACGCGCAGTTTGGTGGGGTCGCCCAGTTTGACTGCGGGCAGGTCTGCTGGCAGTGATCTTGATGACCGCCACATCGGTGCGCGTGTCGGCGCCCACCACCTTGGCGGTGAATTTGCGCTTGTCGATCAGCTTGACCACGACCTCGTCGGCATCCTTGACCACATGCGCATTGGTCAGGATGTAGCCATCGCTGCTGACGATGAAGCCGGAGCCGGCGCCGCGCGCGGGGATTTCCTGCATCGGCCCGCCCTGTCCGCCCGGCCCGCCGGGAAAAAGCGGCGGAAAAATTCCTGCAAATCCTCTTCGTCGGGAATCGCGAACGGCAAGCCCTCCGGGCTGCGCTTCACCAGCTTGGTCGTGCTGATATTGACCACCGCCGGACCCTGTTTTTCAACCAGGTCGGCCACGTCCATCACATCCTTTGCCAAGGCAGGCGTGGACAAGGTAAACACCAGCGCTGTCGTTGCCAGAACCGTTTTCATCATGGCTTTCCTTTCATCAGATGAAACAGCTTGTTGTCTTCACGCCTGAGCACCACGGGGCGCACCGCCCGCCCGCCACGCGCGACCAGCCAGCCCAGCCAGTGCCGCCCAGCAGCATGCCGATCAACGCGGGCCCGTCACCAGGCTGCACGGCCTGCGCCAGCAGCGCACCCGCGAGCATCAACCCCAGCGGCAGGCCGTAGGCCCGCAATGCGCTCTTGAGCACGCTGCCCTCGGCAATGCCGACCACGACGCGATCACCCGGAGACAGCGACAAATCGCAATCGACCAGAAAATGACGGGGTTTGCGCTGAAACAGTTCGGCAATGCGGCGCGACGAGCAGCCCTGGCCGCCGCAAGTACCGCATCCCGGATGGCTCGACCGCCTGCACCCAGACGCCATCCGATGCCGTTCTCATGACCTCGGCCGTTTGCTCCAGCATGGCTGTGCTTACCTTCTTTTCGACCGAGTTGCCGGTTTCGATCAGCGCCATGTTCGGCACTTCTCCCAGGGTCGTCACGGTGTAGCCATCGACTTCGCGTGCATACACGCCGATCACGCCTTCTGCCGACAAGCCCTGCAGACGTTGCGCCTGGGGATTGATCGGCTCCACGAACATCGACAGCACACTCAGTCCATCCGAAAACACCAGATGGGTCACGGGCGCCTTTTTGCCCGGGAGCGACACGCACCGCCTCTTGCACCCGTTCAAAACCCGGTGGCGGCGCCACATTCCAGGCCACCTCGGCCGGCTTGTCAGAAGCGGCTTTCTGCAGCGTCTTGCCCGTCAGATCATTGACGAAAGATCTGGGCGTCGGGGCTTTGCCAATCTGAATTTCGGAGAACACAAACATCGACACCACGCTGCCGTTGCCGTTGATCATGCGTGACTTGAGCGGCAATCCGGTCTGCTTGTCCAGCCACAGGTTGATAGGCATAGCGATAGCCATCGCGCGGCTCCAGGATCACGACCTGGCAAGCTCGGCCCGCCACGCGCTCGGTGCCGCCCAGTTTCGCTTCGTAATATTCGAGCAGGCCCGCCGGCTGGGCAGGCAACAAAGCCGGGAAGAAACGGCGCGATGTATTGCGTTCCAGTCGCACATGCTTGCCATCCGGCAGATGGCAGTACACATCGTTGTTGATCCGCAGGAACTGGCGCGGCGTACCGTCCATGCACTTCGATTTTTTCCTGCTCGCCACTCGCGTCGACGCGATGCAGCACACGCTGCACTTCGACGTGTTCGCCGTGGTGATACACATAGACGCCACTGTAATTCAGCTGTTTGGCGGCGGCAGCGGCGCGATTAAGCCAGTCGAGCGCCGCATCGGCGTATGCGCCGTGCCGGACAAGGCCAACAATCCAGCCAACCCGATAGCCAGCCAGCCGCGCCGCCAAACTAGCTCCCGCCTGCATTAACGAGGCTCCTCCGCTACCGCCACCGCGCGCTGATAGGGCGAAGCCATCGCCATCGGCGCAAACTCCTGATGGGCCACAAGATACGGTGCAAGACGGGAATCAGACGCATCCGGTTCGGATTCGGTCGCGACACTGCTGAAAATCGGGTGCCGCAGCCATCTGTGGTGCTACCGGCGAATCCGACATCAACCCGGTAATCGAAATCACGCCCCATACCGCAAGCGAGGCGAAGGAAGCCACGGCCACCCGCTGCGGCCATACGCTGCGGCGCGGAGCGAGCACGGTCGGCTCGGTTGCCAGTTGCGCCGAGAAGCGCGCCATGAAGTCGTCCGACGCCGGTGTCACGCCCCGCATCAGATCACCAATGAGATGGTATTCAGACCAGTTTTGTCGCAAGGCTTTCGTTGTGTTTCAAGGCGGTGACGCAGGCTTCGGTTTCGGCGCGAGTCGTTTCACCATCGAGTACTGCCGACAGCATCAGGTAGCTGGGTCGTCGGCTTGCTCGGCTGGGGAAAGGGTGTCTGATTTGAGAAGTGCTGACATGGTTACCACCTTTTATCCTGACTCGTGCCCAGCATCGGGCGTATTTTTTCCGCAATGGCCTCACGTGCGCGAAAGATTCGGGAGCGCACGGTCCCGATCGGGCATTCCATCATCTGCGCGATTTCCTCGTAGCTCATGCCTTCGATTTCGCGCAGCGTGATGGCCGTCCTCAATTCCTCTGGCAGCGCATCAACTGCCTGATTTACCGCTTGGGCGATCTGTTTGGTCTGGAGTTCCGCATCCGGCGTTGCAATATCGCGCAACAAATCGCCATCCTCGTAATTTTCTGCATCATCCGCCAACACATCGCTCGATACCGGCTGGCGCTTGCGTGCCACCAGGTAATTTTTGGCGGTGTTGACCGCGATACGATACAGCCAGGTATAGAACGCACTTTCGCCGCGAAATCCCGGCAACGCCCGGTAGGCCTTGATAAAAGCCTCCTGCGTAATATCTTCCACCTCTGCCGCATCACGCACCATGCGCGACAGCAACCGCCCGAGTTTGCGGTGATACTTGATCACCAACAACTCGAAAGCGCGTTTGTCGCCCTGCTGGGCGCGTTCGACCAATACCTGATCCAATTCGCGGTCTGACATATCTCCCTGCTGCTTTTTTGTTTGTGTTGAAAGTATACGTGACCGCATCTTCTCACGAGTGTGAGCAGCCATGAACCATAAAGTTCACTCCGAACAAGGTTATTCCGGCATGACCCAAGCCTGCTATCATCCCCCGACACCATGCACCAATACGACGTCCTGATCCTTGGTAGCGGCCTCGCCGCGCTGACTACCGCACTCAAACTGGCTGACCAGCGACGTATTGCCATTGTCACCAAGCGCCAGATGACCGATGGCGCCAGCGACTGGGCACAGGGCGGCATTGCCGCAGCGCTGGATAGTGGCGACTCGATCGAGGCCCATGTCCACGACACCATGGTGGCCGGCGGCGGATTGTGCGACGATGCGGTCACCCGGATGGTGGCCCGCCAGGCGAGCGAAATGATCGCCTGGCTGACGCAAAACGGCGTGGCCTTCACGCCCGACCCGCAGGCACCCGGCGGGCTGCATCTGGCACGCGAAGGCGGGCATTCCCGGCGCCGGGTGGTGCATGCAGCCGATGCCACCGGCCATGCCGTGCAGACCAGCCTGCTCGACCGCGTGCGCGCCCACCCCAATATCGACACCTTCGAACAGCACGTTGCCATCGACCTCATCACCGGCAAGCGGGCAGGCGGACAGGAGCAGCAAATTCACGGCGCCTATGCGCTCAACAAGGACACCGGCGAAGTCGAAACCTTCGCCGCCGGCCACACCGTGCTGGCCACCGGCGGCGCCGGCAAGGTCTACCTCTACACCACCAACCCCGACACGGCGACCGGCGACGGCATCGCCATGGCGTGGCGGGCCGGCTGCCGGGTCGCCAACCTGGAATTCGTGCAGTTCCACCCCACCTGCCTGTACCACCCGCACGCCAAATCCTTCCTGATCTCGCGAGGCGGTGCGCGGCGAAGGCGGCCATCTCCTGCTGCCCGACGGCAGCCGCTTCATGCAATATCACGACGAACGCGCCGAACTCGCGCCGCGCGACGTGGTGGCCCGCGCGATCGACTTCGAAATGAAAAAACGCGGCATCGACTGCGTCTATCTCGACATCAGCCACAAGCCGGCCGGAATTCGTGCGCGAGCATTTCCCCACCATTTATCGCCGCTGCCTCGAACTCGGTATCGACATCACGTCGCCAGCCGATCCCGGTGGTGCCGGCCGCCCACTACACCTGCGGCGGGGTGGTCACCGACATGAACGCGCGCACCGACCTGTGCAACCTGCATGCCGTCGGCGAAGTCACGTTCACCGGCCTGCATGGCGCCAATCGGCTGGCCTCCAATTCGCTGCTGGAATGTCTGGTGTTCGGCACGCTGCCGCCGCCGACATCCTGGCCACACCGCGCCGCACCGGAACTCGATCTCCCGCCATGGGACGCCTCGCGCGTTACCGATCCGGATGAGGAGGTGGTGATTTCGCACAACTGGGACGAACTGCGCCGTTTCATGTGGGACTACGTCGGCATCGTGCGCACCAACAAGCGGCTGGCGCGTGCCACACACCGCATCCGCCTGCTGCGGGCTGAAATCGACGAGTTCTACCGCAACTTCCGCGTCAGCAACGACCTGATCGAACTGCGCAATCTGGTGCAAAGCGCCGACCTCATCATCCGCTCGGCCCAGCTGCGCCAGGAAAGCCGGGGCCTGCACTACAGCCGCGACTATCCCGAGACACTGCCCATCGCCGGCAACACGGTGCTCAACCCCCGCCCGGGAACGATGTGCCCGAGCGTGTGTGGCGTGCCCACCGTAGAGATACCCTGAGACGGCGCAAGTCGTCCGCATGCGCGCTGTCGGGAAACAGCGTCAGAACGCGCACCCGTCCAGCGGGCGTGCGGTAACGCAACACCATGAGTACAGGCGACACGAAGCTGTCGCCCAGTACCTCGACCTCGCGCCATTCTCCCTGTTCATCCCGGCATTGCACCTGGCCATCTGCTGTCAAACGCAGCACCTCCAGGCAGCGCGACTGTCGCCAGACCCACACACCCCAGCCACACACGGCGGCACCCAGCGCCCACTGAACCGCAGCAGGCAAGTCCGCCATCAGCGTGGCGCCTACCGCGAGTGCCACTCCGACCAACTGCAACAGCCCCAACAGGCGTGAGGGTTTGAGCGCAATCTCATGCATCAGCGTGTACACTTTTGGGCTTCATTGCATTTCCCTCTGACTGGACCGTATCGTGATCGATTCCTGGAAAACCCTTCTGCAGTCTCAAGGGGCTGTCATCGAAGCCAACACCGTGCTGCATTACGGCAACCCTGCCGCCGAACGCGCGGCCGCCGCAGACGGCACCATTGTGGCGGATTTGTCGCAACTCGGCGTCATTGCCTTTCGTGGCGAAGACACGGCCACGTTCCTGCAAGGCCAGCTGACCAACGACATCCGCAGCCTGCATGCCGACAACGCACAATGGAATGGCTATTGCAGCCCCAAAGGGCGACTGCTCGGCAATTTTCTGGCGTGGCGGCAGGGCGAGGACTATTGCCTGCAACTGTCGGGCGACATTCTGCCCGGCGTGCAGAAACGACTCTCCATGTTCATCATGCGCGCCAAAGTGCAGGGGCGCGACGCCAGCGACGAAACCGTGCGGCTGGTCGTGGCCGGCAAGCAGGCGCTGGCGGCTGTCACGGCTGCGATGGGTGCCGTGCCGGACACCACGATGCGCTCGATTGACTGTGCAGCGGGACAAGTCATCCGCGTCGGCATCGACAAATTCGTGCTGTCGATCACACCCGAACATGCCGCCACCGTATGGCAAACCCTCTGCCAGTCGGCCACCCCCGTGGGCGCGCCAGTGTGGGACTGGCTGCGTCTCAACGCGGGCATCCCCATGATTGTCGCTGCGACGCAGGAGCAATTCGTCCCGCAAATGGTCAACCTCGAAGTCATCGGTGGCGTGAGCTTCCAGAAGGGATGCTATCCCGGCCAGGAAATCGTTGCCCGCAGCCAGTATCTGGGCAAGCTCAAGCGCCGCATGTTCCTCGCACACGTGGATGCCGAAGCTGCCCCGGGCGACAACCTGTATAGCGCCGATTTCGAAGGGCAGGCCACCGGCACGGTCGTCAACGCCGCACCCGCGCCGACAGGCGGATTCGATGTACTGGCGGTCGCTCAGGTGGAAAGCGCGAACACGCAAACCCTGCATCTGAAGGCCGCCGACGGCGCCGCACTGAGCCTGAAACCCCTGCCCTACGCCATGCCCGAATAGGTGCGCCACGTCTACGTCTATTACCGGATCGATCCTGCGCAGGCCGCCCTGGCGCAACCCGGATCGATGCGCTGCTGGGTATGCTGGCTCCACATTCCAGGCAGTCGCCACGGCGACTTATCCGCTGTGATGACGCAAATACCTGGATGGAGATTTACGAGGGTATTGCGGATTTTGAAGCCTTTTCAACAGCATTAAACGGTGCCATTGAAACGCTCAACTGCACTGAATTCATCCAGGGGGTGCGCAATCTGGAATGCTTTGCTGCACCCGGGCAGTCCACATGACTTCAAGAAAAAACCAAACCACTCGTCTCACGACACTCCCGAAACGTCACTGACTTTTAGCGTATCAAGCCGTATTCTTGGACTGGCTCCATATATTGGTTGCACCCTGGCTTTCTGACGACAGGTCTTGGGATAGGTGAAAACAAGGCCTGCACCACCAGCACTGCGTTCACCCCCCTTGCGTTCAAGTAGAATCCCCCCAATGTTCTACTTGGATTTATTCTCCGCGCTTAACCGCCGTGTCGATTATGTGTTGATCGGCGGCTTGGCGATTTCGCTTCATGGAATCGAGCGGGCGACAATGGACATTGACGTGACCGTTGCGATGACGCCAGACAACTTATTATCACTGGTCGAGATGGCGCGCGAACTGGGCATGACGCCGGTGCTACCGGTTGCGCTGGAGACTTTGACCGACCTCGACCAATTGGCACAGTGGCATCGTGAACGCAATCTGGAAGCCTTT
Source organism: uncultured Bacteroidota bacterium (assembly GCA_963714945.1). Classification (GTDB taxonomy): domain Bacteria; phylum Bacteroidota; class Bacteroidia; order Cytophagales; family Cyclobacteriaceae; genus Chryseolinea. The sequence continues at coordinate 15,533 of CAVQQL010000013.1, forward strand.
GCCCTCCGTGCACCCGGTTTATCTGGCGTCACGCTGGACGTGTTGCTCTATCCGCCGGTTGATTACGCCCAAATGCGCAGCCGTGCGGTGACTTTCCAGGCAGGCGATGTACCCGTCGTGGTCGCCTCCATTGACGACATGATTGCGCTCAAGCAGGCTGTTGGCCGCCCGATTGATCTTGCAGACATCGAACATCTGAAGCGCCTGAAGGAATCCTGACCATGCCTGTTGACCGTGGCAATCGCACCTACCATGTCAGCGATGAACGCCTGCAGGCCTTTCGCGCGCTATCACCCGAGGAAAAGCTGCGCTGGGTGGAAGAATTGGCAACCTTCCTTCGATTGGCGCAGCCTGTCCAAGGCGCAGCAACCAGAAAACCAGGGGAACAGAATCAACCTGCGAAGACTGGCAATCCGTAGGAGTCTGGTTCGCGTGATGTTCACACGCTAGTTACTCAATAGTTGATGGATAAAATTTCCCGGCTTTTTTGAATCAAGCGATTTACTTCTTCATCATCACCTTTTCCACCCAACCTTCGCCATTCTGCCCCTGGACGGACATAAACCCGCCTTCATCTTTACCGGTGTAAATAACCTCCTCACCGCGCGCAATGGTGGTCACCACTTTGGACGTTTTATTTGGCTGGGTGTACATCTTCAAGCCTGCAATTTTCCCTGATACGGCATCACCTTCCTCAAACACCATACCCGCCTTGGTAGGCTGGCTCGACTTGCCTTTGAGGCTGATATTCTGGCGTGCCATTTCCGGATTATTGCGAACCGAGCGCACGATATTGTTCCAGTTATCCAGATAGCTGGCCGCAATCACTTTTCCTTCAGGCGTGTTGGTGTAAGCACCCAGACCACCCGCCGCGCCACCACCTACCAGCAAGCCCCCCACACTCCAGTCTGTTTTTTCAGCAGTGCCGGTTGCCGACGCCAGTTGCAACGAGGTGCGCGAGTCAGCCAGCAACATACTGGTTTGCGCCGACTTGAATTTGAGGCCGGAAGCCACCAACCCAGCCACTGCGCCGAACACGCCCAATCCACCCAACGCGCCACCGATGCCGCCTGAATCCTTGCTGGAGAACACCGCATCCGGTGTCAGCACGTAATCCGCCGTCACCATCTGGCCCTTGCCCATGTTCGAGCCTTTACGCAGTTCGCCCGATTCAGCCAGTTGGCGTTCCTGCATCAGGTTTTGCATGGCGCGGCCGCGCTCCACCACAACAAAACAATTGGACTGCTGAATCATCATGCGGATCAGACCGACTGGCGACTGCAGGCCATATTGCAGGAGGTGTGAGATCACGGCATCCTGGGGCTCGGCCACCGCAAGCGTGCCATAGGGCTTCTCGCATTTTTCAAGTTCCTTGGCCTCACCCTGGGCACCATCGGGTCCGGCTGAACCGGACGGCTGGCCTTCCTCTTTTTTATCACCGCCCAATTTGAAATCGAAGATGCCCGCATAAACGGGATTGGCTGCCTGCGTCAAAAACAGGCCGGTAACGAGTGCGCGCGCAATGGCTTTCATGTGTATCCCCTTGTTTGTTTTGAATATTGATTTCCAAAGGATTATAGCCAATTCAAGCCCGTTAAGAAGGGACTTGAACAGCTTGGCTTTCTTCCAACGCGATCTATAAAAAAGCTTCCTCACTTTCAGGAAATCATCATGCCGGGCATCAACAAAATGATCGCGCGGGAATACGCAGATGCGTCATTACGCGGCCACCTCATTGATCTGGAACCCTGGACGGAAGTACAGGCCATCGAAATGGCGCAAAAGGATGGACTGGAACTGACCGATGCTCATTTGGGCATTATTCGTTATCTGCGCGACTGTTACGCTGACCATGGTGGCACGGTCAGTGCGCGCATTCTGATGCATGCCCTGGAAGAAGAGTTTGCCGGAATGGGTGGACACCGGTTTTTGTACAGTCTGTTTCCGCTCGGCTCGATTGCACAGGCCACCCACTACGCGGGACTCCCCATGCCACCTGGCACGCGTGATCCGTCCTTCGGCACGACCCACTAGCCAGGGTTACTCGGCTTCTTCCACTTGCACGCGCGCAGCCAGGGCACACAGCAATTCATAAGCGTTGGTACCCGCTGCAGCGGCCACCGCATCGACTGGCAAGCCCTCGCCCCATAGTTCAACCTGGGACCCGACTGCAGCGTCAGGATGCTGACTCAGGTCCACACAAAGCATATCCATCGACACCCGTCCGAGGGTTTGACTGCGACGGCCATTGACCAGAATCGGCGTGCCCGTCAGTGCGTGGCGCGGATAGCCATCGGCATAACCACAGGCCACCACGCCCACGCGCATGGCACGTTCAGCACGATACAACTGGCCATAGCCCACGCCCTCACCCGCCTGCAGCGTTTGCACGCTGATGATTTCAGATTGCAGACTCATGGCCGGACGCAGCCCCAGCTCGGCTGCCGACACATCGGCGTACGGCGACGCACCGTACAGCATGATGCCCGGTCGCGTCCACGCGCCTTGCGTTTCCGGATAGCGCAGCAGCGCCGCTGAATTGGCGCTGCTCCACGGCAGCCCGTGGCTGGCCAGTTCGCTCAGGAAGGGTTGCAGCTGCCAAGCAACGCCTGTGGCTTCGTCCGCCTGGGCAAAATGCGTCATCAGGGTGATGCCTGCGACACCCGTCAAACCACGCACCCGCTCAACAATCCGGGCATGCTCGGCCAGCGGAAAACCCAGCCGGTGCATGCCGGTGTCAAATTTGAGGAAAACCTGGATGGGTCGTGCCGGAGGTTGCCGCTCCAGCCAGTCGAGTTGACCCGCATGATGCAGCACCGGAGACAAGTCCAGTTCGGCACACGTCGCTATTTCGTCTGCACCGAAGATGCCTTCGAGCAACATAATGGGCTGCTCCACGCCCATCAAGCGCAGATTGGCCGCTTCTTCCAGTGTCAATGCCGCAAAACCGTCTGCCGCGGCAAATGCCCGTCGCGCACGCGACAAGCCATGCCCATACGCATTGGCCTTGACTACGGCGAACACGCGCGCCGCACCCGAGTGGCTGCGCGCCACCCGCAGATTGTGTGCCATTGCCCCAATGGAAATGCGCGCCTGGATGGGACGCATGCTTAGTACGATCCTGGCTGCGCCAGCGATTCGAAGCGCGTGTATTCACCAATGAAGGCCAATCGCACTGTGCCGATCGGACCGTTACGCTGCTTGCTGATGATGATTTCAGCCGTACCCTTGTCCTGCGTGTCGGGGTTGTAGACCTCGTCACGATAAATGAACAGGATGACATCAGCATCCTGCTCGATGGCCCCCGATTCGCGCAGGTCTGACATGACCGGACGCTTGTTGGGACGCTGTTCCAGGCCGCGATTCAACTGTGACAGCGCCACCACCGGCACTTGCAGTTCTTTAGCCAGGCCCTTCAGCGCACGTGAAATTTCCGAAATTTCGGTCGCACGGTTTTCGCCGCCCCCACTGCCTGACATCAGCTGCAGGTAGTCGATCACGATCAAGCCAAGTTTGCCGCACTGACGCATCAGACGACGCGCCCGCGCGCGCAGTTCCAGCACATTCAGCCCGGGTGATTCGTCAATGAATACAGGCGCTTCATTGAGCTTGCCGAGCGCGTAGGTCAGGCGCTGCCAGTCATCCTCACCCAACTTGCCGGTGCGCAGCCGGTGCTGATCAAGCTTGCCGACCGAACCGATCATCCGCATCACCAACTGGGTACCACCCATTTCCATCGAAAACACCGCTACCGGCAGCCCAGTGTCGAGGGCGACGTTCTCGGCAATGTTGAGCGAGAACGCGGTTTTACCCATCGATGGTCGCCCGGCGACAATGATGAGGTCGCCCGGCTGAAAACCCGAGGTTTTCTGATCAAGGTCATGAAACCCCGTAGGCACACCGGTAATGCCGGAATCGTTGTCGCGGTGATACAACTCGTCTATGCGCTCGACCACTTCTTTCAGCAGCGGCTTGATTTCGGTGAAGCCTGCCTGACCGCGGCTGCCGGATTCGGCAATTTCGAACACCTTGGCTTCGGCCTCGTCGAGCAGCTGCGAGGCGCTGCGCCCCGCAGGTGAATAGGCGGTATCGGCAATCCCGGTGGCCACTTCGGCGAGACGGCGCATCACCGAACGCTCGCGCACGATTTCGGCATAGCGGCGAATATTGGCGGCCGATGGGGTATTGCTCGCCAGCGCCACGATATAGGCAAGCCCGCCCACGCTTTCAAGTTGTCCCATCGACTGCAGGGCTTCAGCCACCGTCACCGCGTCGGCCGGGCGATTCTCAGCAATCTGTCGCACAATCGCGCGCAATATCTGACGATGGTCCAGCCGATACAAATCGCTTTCCGCCACCACATCACCAATTCGATCCCACGCGCCGTTGTCCAGCAACAGACCGCCCAGCACAGCCTGCTCAGCTTCAAGCGAGTGGGGCGGCAGACGCATTTGCGCCAACTGGGGATCGGGATTTGCAGAGAGTGAGTGAATAGCAGCCATGGCGCGATTTTAGTCTTCAGCCCCCCCCCTACCAAGGGATAAGATGTGGATAAAGGGTGGACAGCCGGGTATATCCGGCTGTCCTTCAAATAAAAAAAGGGAGCCAAGGCTCCCTTTTTAGACGGATCGAGCAGAACTTACTGCTCGCCTACCACGGTAACGGTGATATTGGCCACCACATCATGGTGCAATCCAAGCACCACAGGGTATTCGCCGACAGCCTTGAACGGGCCGTCTGGCATACGAACATCCGCCTTGCTCACTTCATGACCCTGGGCCTCCAGTGCATCGGCAATATCCGCATTGGTAATGGAGCCAAACAGACGGCCATCGACACCGGCTTTCTGGCTCACGGTCACAGCGAAGCCTTCCAGCTTCTCACCGCGACGCTGAGCATCGGCCAGTTTCTCGGCAGCCACGCGCTCCAGTTCAGCCTTCTGTACAGCAAAGGCCTCCATGTTGGCTTGCGTGGCGCGACGCGCACGACCGGTAAGGGATCAGAAAGTTGCGGGCATAGCCGTCTTTCACTTTGACCACGTCACCCAGATTGCCCAGGTTGACGACTTTATCCATCAGAATGATTTGCATGGTCGTCTCCTTAATGCAGGTCGGTGTAGGGCATGAGCGCCAGGAAACGAGCGCGCTTGATCGCGGTACCCAACTGACGCTGATAACGCGCCTTGGTACCGGTGATGCGGGCCGGGATGATACGACCGTTTTCGGCGATGAATTCCTTCAGCACGTCGATGTCCTTGTAATCGACCTCAACCACCTTGTCGACAGTGAAGCGACAGAACTTGCGACGCTTGAAGAGACCACGGTTGCCACTGTCGCGGCCACCTTTTTTGGCGAACTTGCCGCCTGATTTACCACCCATGGGACGTGCCATGATTATTCCTTTTCAATTCGATTCAATATCAAGATCAATTGCCGGCTGTTCACACTGCGTCGATTCAACGCACCTTCCAGTTTGACCTGCGTTCCGTGGTCTGTTGTGCCAGTTGGGCGGCAAGCGATCCACTTGCCTGCACCGTCAATTCACATTCCACCTGCCCGGCTGCGTTGCCACTATCCTGACTGCTGCGGTGATGAATCACCGCTTCGGCAATGGGCACGCCCGCCGGGCTGTAACGCAAAGGATCAACCTGGATAAGGACTCCGCTAATGACCAGCCGATTCACTCACTCAGGCAGCAGCGGGCTGTTCAGCTGCAGGCTCTGTCCTTGGCAGCTTCAGGCTTGGCTGATTCCAGGATGTCGCGCGACTTTTCTTCCTTCATCATCGGCGAGGCCGTGGTCACGGCCTCGTCACGCTTGATGGTCAGGTGACGCAGCACGGCATCATTGAACTTGAAGCCATGCTCGAGTTCGTCCAGGGTTTCCTGGTCGCACTCGATATTCATCAGCACGTAATGTGCCTTGTGGATTTTCTGGATCGGGTAAGCCATCTGACGGCGACCCCAGTCTTCCAGGCGATGGACGGTGCCGCCGCGCGTGGCGAGGTTAGCGCGATAACGCTCGATCATGGCGGGCACTTGCTCGCTCTGATCAGGATGGACGATAAATACGATTTCGTAATGCCGCATAGAGATTCCTTTCGGTTCAGCCCCCCGCTGCGGTGCGGTGGAGCAAGGTCAGCAAAAAACAATCCCCGGCAAACCGGGGACTGCGAATAATACGCTTTTTGCCTGATAAATCAAGCATTCAGCCGACGATCAGGCGGCCGCGACTCACATCACGCAATCGACGTAATACCTGGCTTTGCCATCAACCACTTCTTCGACAAATCCGTGCACGTCGGTCTCGAAGCCGGGGAATTTCTCGTTGAAAGTCACGGGTGAACTGCAGATAACGCACGATGGTGGCATTGAAGCGCTCACCCGGAATCAGCAGGGGAATGCCCGGCGGATAAGGCGTCACCAGCATGGCGGTGATGCGGCCTTCGAGCTCGTCGATCTCAACCCGTTCGATTTCACGATGCGCCATCTTGGCAAAGGCGTCGGCCGGCTTCATCGCCGGCGCCATGTCGGACAGATACATTTCGGTCGTCAGGCGCGCCACGTCGTTGGCCTTGTAGACCGTGTGAATCTGGTCGCACAGATCCTTGAGGCCGGTTTTCTCGTAGCGCGGATGCTTCACGATGAACTCGGGCAGCACGCGCCACAGCGGCTGGTTTTCGTCGTAGTCGTCCTTGAACTGCTGCAACGCGGTCACCAGGGTGTTCCAGCGGCCCTTGGTGATGCCGATGGTGAACATGATGAAGAAGGAATACAGGCCGGTTTTCTCGACGATCACGCCGTGCTCGGCCAGGTATTTGGTGACGATCGCCGCCGGAATGCCGCAGTCGGCGAAGTCGCCGTCCATATCCAGGCCCGGGGTGATGACGGTGGCCTTGATCGGGTCGAGCATGTTGAAGCCCGGCGCGATCTTGCCGAAGTCATGCCAGCGCTCGCCGGTCTCCAAGCATCCAGTCCTCGCGGTCGCCGATGCCTTCATCCGCCAGTTTCTCCGGCCCCCACACCTTGAACCACCAGGAATCGCCGAATTCCTCGTCGACCTTGCGCATGGCGCGGCGGAAATCCAGCGCTTCGCGGATGGACTCCTCGACCAGCGCGGGGCCGCCGGGCGGCTCCATCATCGCCGCGGCCACGTCGCACGAGGCGATGATGGCGTACTGCGGCGAGGTCGAGGTGTGCATCAGGTAGGCTTCGTTGAAACGGTGGAAATCGAGTTTGCGCGTCTCCGAATCCTGCACCAGGATCTGCGAAGCCTGGCTCAGACCCGCCAGCAGCTTGTGCGTCGACTGGGTCGCAAACACCAGCGCATCCTTGGCACGCGGACGATCCTTGCCGATGGCGTGCATGCCGCGATAGAAGTCGTGGAAGGTCGCATGCGGCAGCCAGGCTTCGTCGAAATGCAGGGTGTCGATGTAGTCGTCGAGCAGTTCCTTGATCATGTCGACGTTGTAGAGAATGCCGTCGTAGGTCGACTGGGTGATGGTGAGGATGCGCGGCTTGCGCTTCACATCCTTGGCAAACGGATGCGCGGCGATCTTCTTCTCGATGTTTTCCGGGCGGAATTCGTCCAGCGGGATCGGCCCGATGATGCCGTAGTGGTTGCGCGTCGGCGTCAGGAAGATCGGAATCGCGCCGCACATCATGATGGCGTGCAGGATGGACTTGTGGCAGTTGCGGTCGACCACGACGATGTCGCCCGGCGCGACGGTGGCGTGCCACACCATCTTGTTGGACGACGAGGTGCCGTTGGTGACGAAGAACAGGTGGTCGCAGTTGAAAATGCGCGCCGCGTTGCGCTCCGACGCTCCCACCGGGCCGGTGTGGTCGAGCAGTTGACCGAGTTCGTCCACCGCGTTGCAGACGTCGGCGCGCAGCAGGTTCTCGCCGAAAAACTGGTGGAACATCTGGCCGATCGGCGACTTCAGGAACGCCACGCCGCCGGAGTGGCCGGGGCAGTGCCAGGAATACGAACCGTCTGCCGCGTAATGGGTCAGCGCGCGGAAAAAAGGCGGCACCAGCGATTCGAGATAGGTCCGTGCTTCGCGCACGATGTAGCGCGCAAGGAACTCCGGCGTGTCTTCCAGCATGTGGATGAAGCCACTGAGCTCGCGCAGGATGTCGTTCGGGATATGGCGCGCGGTGCGCGTTTCGCCATGCAGAAAAATCGGGATTTCGGCGTTGCGGAAGCGCACTTCCTCGACAAAGCTGCGCAATTTTTGCAAAGCGATATTGTTTTCCTCGTCCGAACCCGCCATTTCTTCGTCGTCGATCGACAGCACGAACGCCGAAGCGCGCGCCTGCTGCTGGGCAAACGAGGTCAGGTCACCGTAGTTGGTGACGCCAAGCACTTCCATGCCTTCCTTCTCGATCGCCTCGGCCAGGGTGCGAATACCCAGCCCGGAGGCGTTTTCGGAACGAAAGTCTTCGTCAATGATGACAACGGGAAAACGAAAGCGCATGGCCTGCTCCAGAGGGAAGCCGTGGGAATGGGCGGATTAGAAAAAACGGATTATACGAATCCCCGGTGTCCCGGGGATTAAATTTTCGGCAGGGTCACGCCGACCTGGCCCTGATACTTGCCGCCGCGATCCTTGTACGAGGTTTCACACACCTCGTCGGATTCGAGGAACAGCATTTGCGCCACGCCTTCGTTGGCGTAAATGCGTGCGGGCAAGGGCGTGGTGTTGGAAAACTCCAGCGTCACGTGGCCTTCCCATTCAGGCTCCAGCGGCGTCACGTTGACGATGATGCCGCAGCGCGCGTAGGTGCTTTTGCCCAGACAAATCGTCAGCACGCTGCGCGGAATACGGAAGTACTCCACCGTACGCGCCAAGCGCAAACGAGTTGGGCGGAATGATGCAGGAATCGCCCACAACCTCGACAAAGGAGTTCGGGTCGAACGCCTTGGGGTCAACGATGGTGCTATTGAGGTTGGTGAACAGCTTGAATTCGCTGGCACAGCGCACATCGTAGCCGTAGCTCGACGTGCCGTACGACACGATGGGCCGGCCATGCGACCTGTTTGATCTGCCCCGGTTCGAACGGTTCGATCATGCCATGCTCAGCCGCCATGCGGCGGATCCATCGGTCGGACTTGATGCTCATTCAGGTATTGGAAATGACGATGTTGGGGAACTTGTTGGAATGATCCACTGCGGTTTCGCCGATCTTGACGGCCACGCGACGCGCGATCTGCTTGTAGATTTCGGTCACACGGCCTTCCGGATCGGACACCACCGACGGCTTGCCGGAATCGGTGTCGGCACGAATCGCACCATCCAGCGGCAGCGCGCCAAGGAATTCCACACTGTAGTCCTTGCACATGCGCTCGCCGCCGCCTTCGCCGAAGATGCGCTCTTCGTGGCCGCAGTTCGAGCAGATGTGCAGGCTCATGTTTTCGACCACGCCGATGATGGGAATACCGACCTTCTCGAACATCTTCAGGCCCTTGCGCGCGTCGATCAGCGCGATGTCCTGCGGCGTGGTGACGATCACCGCACCGGTCACCGGCACGCGCTGCGCCAGCGTCAGCTGGATGTCGCCGGTGCCGGGCGGCAGGTCGACCACCAGATAGTCGAGATCGCTCCAGTTGGTGTTGTTCAGCAACTGCTCCAGCGCCTGCGTCACCATCGGGCCACGCCACACCATCGGGGTTTCGACATCGATCAGGAAGCCGATCGACATCGCCTGGATGCCATGACCGATCAGCGGATCGAGGTTCTTGCCGTCGGTGGACTCGGGCTTGTCGGTGATGCCCAGCATGGTCGGCTGCGACGGGCCGTAGATATCGGCGTCCAGCATGCCGACGCGCGCGCCTTCGGCGGCCAGCGCCAGCGCCAGGTTGACGGCGGTGGTGGATTTACCCACGCCGCCCTTGCCGGAGGCCACGGCGATGATGTTCTTGACGTTGGGGATCAGCTTGACGCCGCGCTGCACGCTGTGCGAAACGATCTTGAAGCTGACATTGGCGGTGGCACTGGTCACGCCATCAATGCTCTTCAGCTTGTCTTCGACCTGCTGCTTGATGGTGGCAAGCTGGCTCTGCGCCGGGTAGCTCAGCAGGATATCGACCGAAACGGCTCCACCATCGATCTTGATATTGCGAGCGGATTTGGTCGAAACGTAATCTTTTTGCGTGTTGGGATCGACCAACTCTTTCAGTGCTGTTTGCACCTGAAGTTCAGAAACGGCCATATTGACTCCAGCGGGTTATGTTAACAAGCAATCGCTCATTTTAACGAATTCCGCTGCTTTGGGTAAACCGAAACACAGAAAATACGCGGATTTCCCTGCTTTTCAGAGGATATTGGCAGACGTTAGCGACAAAATGAAAACCGCAACATGCCTATTATCTAACAAGTTTTCAGTCGGCAGACGCGATATTTGGCGCTCCGACTGGTATATGGAAAATCTGGCGGACAGATCGGCCTAATGAGGATCGGCGTGATGCGCTACCAGCACCGCTTCCGGCACGCACAACCGGATCGCTGCCACCAACTCGCTGATCGCGCCTGGCACAGGACGCAATGACACCCACAGCAAATTGAGCTTCAGATTGAGGTCGGCAAATACCACGTCCTGGTGCAGCGCCAGCACGGCCTGGATGTCACGTGAGGCACGTTCGATCTCGGCAAGCGGCTTGCTGCGCAGACGGGGAATCAACATCATGAAATCAGTCAGGCGTTTGCCGGCGCTGTCCCGCGTGGGCGCGACCTGCCACAGTGGCAGTCCGGGCACGGATTCTGTGGCCGTTGTCAGCGTGGTTGAAGCATAGATTCGTATCTTCATCACGCCTCCCCATCCCGAAGTTCAGGACTTGAACTGCAAATCCAGAGCTCACCTCGCGCTGCTCGCACATGGTGGCGCGTGCGTTGCCGAAGATATCGTACATCCTTGTGCAGGTAGCGCTCCAGTTCCTCGAGCGCCAGCCGGTAGACCTCACGCTTGAAATCAACCACCGCTTCCATCGACACCCAGTACTCATTCCAGCGCCAGGCGTCGAACTCGGGATGACTGCTGGCGCGCAACGACACATCGCAATCGCGCCCGGTCAGCCGCAGCAAAAACCAGATCTGCTTCTGACCGCGATACAGGCCGCGATTGTCGCGCCGCGTCCAGTGCGGCGGCACGTCATAACGCAACCATTCGCGCGTACGCCCCAGGATACGCACATGCTCCGGCTGCAAACCCACTTCTTCTTCCAACTCCCGGAACATGGCCTGTTCCGGCGTTTCCCCTGCATTGATGCCGCCTTGGGGAAACTGCCAGGCGTGCTGATTGACGCGCTTGCCCCAGAAAACCTGGTTCTGCGCATTGCACAAAATAATGCCTACGTTCGGGCGGTACCCTTCTCGGTCGATCATGGCCGCCACCATCTGTAAAATTCGATTACCTGCATTCTTTCACACCCATCAAAAAATGCAAACCCGCCAAGGCCAGAACCCTTCTGTTACGCCTTGTTTTGATTATGTTTTTTAGCGGACAATCTTGGGAAAAGTTTAGACATTCTGCAGTGATTCTCGGCAATTTGATTGCGCATCACACAATCAGTACAGATGAAGCCACGTAGGCCCATGCATATCTCAGCACAGAAGCAGCATGGCTTGCGCATGCTATCCCGATCACAACAAGGCCCATAACCTGACAAAACACGGTGAACCCGGACTGAGGGTAAATCAGTTAACCGAGCAAAGGGGCAATCGTCGTCCGACCACTGAAGGTCCCGTGCAAAGCCAGCGCAAATCCAGGCCGTAGCGTTTGGACATATCGGCCAACTGCGGTCGCACTGTTCCAGCCGCGCCGCCGCACCCGACTCGCCAAACGCAAACACGATGACGTTGGTTTTATGTTGCACCGAGATCCAGCCGACTTCGCCGTCGAACGCACGCGTCAGGCGGGCAAAATACTCGGCAAACTCCGTGTCGCGCCCCCATAGATTGACCACCAGCACGCCACCCGGCCGCAGTGCGCGGCGGCACGCGGCATAAAACGTCTGGGTGGCCAGCGCCTCAACCTGATTGCCGGCATCGAAGCCATCGAGCAGGATGATGTCGGCGCTGCCGGGATGTTGCCGCACATACAACGCGCCATCGGCCTCGATCACGGTCAGCCTCTCGTCGTCCGGCGGCAGCTCGAAATGCGCGCGCGCGGCGGCAATCACCCGGGGATCGATTTCCACCGCCGTGATGCGTGTCTGCCGGGACGCTGTTTGCGGATGAACTTGGCGAGCGAGCCACCGCCCAGGCCGATCATCAGCACATCCTGCGGGGCGGGATTGAACATCAGAAAACCCATCATCGCCCGGGTATAGGCGAGTTCCAGATCCCACGGCCGACTCACCCGCATCGCGCTCTGGATGGCGCGATTCCCCAGATGCAGTGTTCGCAGACCGCGTTCCTCGGTCACTTCCAACCCATCGTCCTCTGCCCGGCGTTTCCCAAACTTCAAGCGCATGACTGTCCTGTCCCAAAATCGAGCGCGAAAGATTACACGTCCACGCGCTAAAATACTGCTTTCCGTCCCGATTATTCATCATGCGCGCCAGCCAGTTTTTCATTTCCACCACCAAGGAAGCCCCGTCCGAAGCCGAGCTCGTCAGCCACAAACTCATGCTGCGCGCCGGACTGATCAAGCGCCTGGGGTCGGGCCTGTATACCTGGATGCCGCTGGGACTGCGCGTGCTGCGCCGGGTCGAGGCGGTGGTGCGCGAGGAAATGAACCGTGCCGGCGCGATCGAACTGCTGATGCCGGCGGTGCAGCCCGCCGAACTGTGGCAGGAAACCGGGCGCTGGGCGCAATTCGGCCCGCAGATGCTGAAGATCAAGGATCGCCACAAGCGCGATTTCTGCTTCGGCCCCACCCACGAGGAAGTCATCACCGACGTGGCGCGCCGCGAAATCAAGAGCTACCGCCAGTTGCCGCTGAATTTCTATCAGATCCAGATGAAGTTTCGCGACGAAATCCGCCCGCGTTTCGGCGTCATGCGCGCACGCGAATTTCTGATGAAGGACGCCTACTCCTTCCACGCCAACAAGGACAGCCTCGCCGCCACCTACCAGGTGATGTACGACGCCTATACGCGGATTTTTACCCGGCTGGGGCTGAAGTTTCCGCGCAGTGGCCGCCGACACCGGCGCCATCGGCGGCTCCGCCTCGCACGAATTCCACGTGCTGGCCGATTCCGGCGAGGACCTCATCGCCTACTGTCCCAGATTCCGATTACGCCGCCAACGTCGAACTGGCCGAGGCTGTCGCCCCCGCCACACCGCGCGCAGCGCCTGCAGCAAACCATGCAATCCGTGACCACGCCGGGCATGAAAAGCATCGAGGACGTTGCCGCCTTCCTCAAGCTTGATCCCAGTCAGACCGTTAAAACCTTGATTGTTGAGGGAACGGACGGGGCCGGTGGCCCTGCTGCTTCGCGGCGATCACACGCTGAACGAAATCAAGGCCGGAAAAGCTCGTCGGCGTGAAAACACCCTTTGCCTTGGCCAGCGAATCCGCAGTCCGGACCGCCTCCGGCTACCGCACCCGGCTCGGTCGGGTCCGGTCGGACTGAGCTATCCCGGTGATGGCGGACCGTGCCGTGGCCGCAATGAGCGATTTTGTCTGCGGCGCCAATGCGGACGACCAGCACCTCACCGGCGTCAACTTTGGCCGCGATCTGCCGGAACCGGTCGTGGTCGACCTGCGCAACGTTGTTCTAGGCGACCCCAGCCCCGATGGCAAAGGCACACTGAAGCTGTGCCGCGGCATCGAAGTCGGCCACGTGTTCCAGCTTGGCAACAAGTATTCGCAGGCCATGAACGCCACCTATCTGGACGAGGCGGGCCGTTCGCAGGCAATGGAAATGGGCTGCTACGGCATCGGCGTATCGCGCATCGTGGCCGCGGCCATCGAGCAGCATCACGACGACAAGGGCATCATCTGGCCCATGAGCGATGGCACCGTTCTTGCTCGTGATTGTGGCAATCGGCTATGGCAAGAGCGAGATGGTTAAAACTGCCGCCGATACGTTGTATGCTGAACTGACTGGCTGCCGGATTCGACGTGTTGCTGGATGACCGCGACGAGCGTCCCGGCGTGATGTTTGCCGATGCCGAACTGATCGGCATTCCGCACCGCATCACGGTCGGCGAGCGCGGTCTGAAGGATGGCGTCATCGAATACCAGCCGCGCCGCGCCGAGCCAGGACCATCCGGCGAGGCGCAAAAAATCACCCTGGACGAGGCATGGATGTTTTTGTCAGGCGATTGCTGGAACATTGACATGAAAAAAACGACGTACACCGGTCTGCTTGCTGACCGCCCTTATTCTGGCCCTGCCCGCTCAAGCGGGCGGCCAGCGGGAAGAGGCGATGTCGGCCAATGTGCGTTCGTCCCTGCAGCGTGCGCTGGCCGATACCGCGGTCACCCGTACCGCATTTCGCAACACCGCCGACGAAGCGGCCTGGCTGAAGGAAATGTCGCGCCGACTCGCCAAGCGCATGCCCGACGAAGCCGAGCGGCTGGAATTTCTCACGACGCTGCACTGGGAGGCCTCGCGCGCCGGAGTCGATCCGCAACTGATGCTGGGGCTGATCCAGGTGGAAAGCGGCTTCCGTAAATATGCGGTTTCGCCGGTAGGCGCACGCGGCTACACTCAGGTGATGCCGTTCTGGGTCAAGGCCATCGGCAACCCCGACCACAACCTGTTCCAGCTGCGCACCAATCTGCGCTACGGCGCGCTGATCCTGCGCCACTACATCGACATCGAACGCGGCGACTTGTACCGCGCGCTGGGCCGCTACAACGGCAGCCTCGGCCGCCCGGAATATCCCACCCTGGTTGTCGGCGCCTGGAAACGCCATTGGGACTACACCCCGAGCACACGATCCGCCGACGCATCTTCCGCGTCGCGCAGCTAATCAATTCCTAGCTTGCTTCGGCAGATCAAAAGACACAGCTGACACGTGTCATTTAGCTCACTAAACTTTTGAGGCGTGATATGAAAACGCGTTTATCTGTTTGTCTGGCCATTGCCGCCCTGGCAGGACTGGCCGGGTGCGAAACCCATCCCTATGCCGGCGAGGTGCGGGTGCATGACCGTGGTTACGATGTACGCGTGGCGTTCAGCGACCCCGACCTCAGGATCATTCGGGATTATTACCGCGTGGATTATCGCGGGCTGCCGCCGGGCCTGGCCAAGAAAGGCAAAGTTCCGCCAGGGCACGCCTACAAGCTGCAACGCAATCAGGGCGTTCCCGCCAGTGTGAACTGGACCTATCTTCCCGCAAGCGTGGAAAGCCGCTTAAGCCGACTGCCCGAAGGATATGTGCGCGTGGTCATCGGTGCAGACGTGGCCATCCTGCACACACGCACACGCGTGGTGATCGACCTGATCGAAAACATCGTCGATTAGACTACCAGCCCGGAAATCGGGTTGGGTAGGGACCCACCGCCCCCCCGCCAATTTACGCCGGGCTCTCCCCTCAGACTGACGAAATTTCCACATTCAGTCATGCGTTCGACATATCCGCATGATTTTTTTCGTCTCCCACGCATCTCAATATGCCCTTCAGGCCTTGTCATGCCTGGCACGGTGAAAAACTGCCCATCTGGCACAGCCTATGCTGCGTATCCGGCACAGGCCATCACCTGCATCAAAATAACGGAGAGACGACCATGGAAATGACAATGCAATTGTCCCGCACGGTCAAGGGACAGGAAGAAATCTTCAATCTGGGCCACACCCTGCGGCCGAAATACCGTCAACTTCTGTTCTGTATCGGTAACGGCATTTCGTTCGGCGAGCTATGCAGCAAGCACCCGAAATGCGTAGAAATCGAAAGCATGGTGAATGAACTGCTGCAAACCGGCTTTGTTCAAACGCTACGCAACATGGCATCAGCCGAACCGGTTGCACCAGCAGCCAGTGCACCCGCTGCCACACCCATCGCCGCTCCCGTTCAGGCCACAGGTAGCTTGAGCGAAGCGCAAGCCTATGCTCTGGAATTCATCGCCGCACTGGTGGGAACCAAATCGCCCGCCTACAAACAGATGAGCGAAGTGCAGGACATTGCCGGCTTCAAGGCTTTATTGCCC
This sequence comes from uncultured Bacteroidota bacterium, assembly GCA_963714945.1. Taxonomy (GTDB): domain Bacteria; phylum Bacteroidota; class Bacteroidia; order Cytophagales; family Cyclobacteriaceae; genus Chryseolinea. The sequence goes on from CAVQQL010000013.1 coordinate 31,633, forward strand.
ATGTGCCGCAAGGTCATCGCTGCGGTAGCGTCACCGCATCAAGCCACAGAGATGGAAACAGGCGCCCTGCAGCGACTGGGCGGCTAAAGTTAGGGCCTGTTCACACTAATTTCACGCCTGCGGCGAGGTCGATTCGGGATGCAGCCCGCGAAGCGGGACGCGCCGCTGTGCGGGCACAGCAAGCGGATCGCGACAAAGGGATGCGCCCGAATCGACCCGTCCCTTCGGGTTGTTGCGAGAAAGCGCGTCTGCGGCGTTGTGCCGCTTGGCAAGGGATGACCCTTGCCGGCGCGACACGCCTTGCATCCATCGCTTTCTCGCGGCAACGCAGGCGCGAAATTAGTGTGAACAGGTCCTAAATCAAGGTCGTCCGGAACGCAGCAGCACCAGCGTTTTGGGCTGGCAGTCCGCTGCCACCACGGTTCCAGGCGCACCGGGAACCGCACTCACCACACCATCAAACGGCGCCTTGAGTTCGGCATCGCTCAGATTCTTTTGCGCAATTACCCGGCGCGCCTGGGCAGCTGACAGTGCAGCCTGCGCACGCGTGTACCGCAAGTTCGACGCATCAAGTTCGGTGGTTGACGAAACGGTGCGATCAAACAACTCCTGCATATCGTCATCCCTTTGGACATAACCACCAACCGTCCCATCGTCGAAATAACCATCGGCGGAAAAGGTCCTTACAGGTTTATCTTCGACACCGGGTCATCTTATATTCAAGGATGGAAAAGAGGAATACGTCAGAAAAGATTAACCAACAACACGGCCCACCTGCGGCTCGATACACTGGACCCCGCGGCTGTGCAATTACTTGGCCATTTCCCTGGATGCAATGCCTGAGCCGCATCCCATCCGGTGACCTTATGGAGAAGTCGTGTCTAAAGGTGGAAGTAGGTAGATGTGCCTCATCAGGCATCAATCATCGGGATGTTATTCATCTTTTGGCAGTGCATCAAATTCTTTTTTCTTGCCTTTAAACCAATCTTTCATTGCCTCGGGAGATTTCATGCGTTCTTGCATTTCGTTCATGGCGCTGAGATGAGGCCCATCGCCCTTTTTAAACATATCCATCGCGTGTTTCTTACTCATCTCGGCCATTTCTTCAAAAGTGTCAGCATGAAATTCTTTTTCACAAGCTCCACCCAGTTGTTTGCAAGTCATTGTTTTCATAATTCTAGGTTTAAAGACTAATATTTACATTTTGGTTGAAAGTTTTGTTGCGCATGCGTGCACCTGAATTACTATTCTGGTATCAGACTCTGGACGTTTATACGCAATATTATCAGTATCCAAATATAGCAATACAATTTTTACGGTTCGGGGTCGTGTACGGCATAATTTCATTGTTGAGCCTTCGCTTAGAAAAAATAGGGCGTGGTTCGATTGGCGAAAATTGCCCGATACCGTTGATGACTATGCCAAGCCGTGTGGATGTATTATTGCAAACCGAATGACCATATTTCAAAATCTGAATCCGTCGTTTTTGGAAATCATATCTCGATTGTCTTTGGCAGGCTATCTGCAATATCGATGCAAAGTGCGACATCTTTTATTGTAAATTTCGCCTTGGTGTATTTCTTTATTTTGTTGATTTCGGATAGCTCTTCATACAGTTTCTTAGCACTTGCGTGGGCCACCTTTTCAACTGTGTCTGTTCCGGTCTCATAGAATATGCGGCAAAAGATTGGTCCGACACCCCAAATTCTTGATAAGTCGGCTAGTTTGGTTAATTCTTTTAAAGCTGAAACGGGAATTTCGATTTCCGTTGACAAAGTTGTTCTTTTCTTCCTCGTGTCGCAATGCTCAAGAAGCTGAAGCGTATTTCTTATGCCCCTATCATTGAGTTCTGCAATTAAAGACTTGTCAATGCCTGGAAAATCTTTGAGCGAGACCGGCTTGGGAAGAAAGCGTCTTACCTCTCTTTTTAAAATAGTCAGATAATCTACAGGAATAGTAGTCTTCTTTGACAGTTGTTTGATCTTGTCAGAAGATTCTAATGCATCGACCAACATAAGCAAATTCGTAATGCCCTGTTTTGTCAAGAGCTCGAACCTTTCTTTTGTCTTTTCGTAAAGAATTCGTCTGCCCGGAAGCAGTTCTGACTTTTCCAGGATCTTTAAGTACTTAGCCAGACTAATTTTTTCAATGTCTATAAAATACTTCGGCTTCATTTCTTGCTGAGACGGATTTTTTTGGGAGTATTTTTTTCTAAAACTCTTTCTGGTGTGGGACGACAATGACAATTCCCTTTGCCTGCTGATTCGATTTGAACCGTTGTTCAAATGTTGGGCCTGCAGGACTTATATTCCATGAATTGCAATGCTTTATCTGGTTTCAAGATTCTTTTTGATTTCAGGCCGTTTAGGGCATTTAAAATTATTCGTCCCTTGCGTCGTCAGAAATGATATTTACCGAATTTTGAGATGATTTATGTCAGGCCTCGAAATTTGCCTGGGCACTTACCCATAAGGAGTTACGGGTTTGCGGTGTAGGCATACGCCTCGCCGCGGTGAGACATTGAAAGTTGTAGGTGTTGGAAATATACACTGCTTCGGGTTGCTGATTAGGCACAATTTTATCTGCTGTGCTGCAGTCGCATGGCGTCCTAAAGAAAATATCAATGCATCCGTCCGCCTAGATCGCAGAAGATAAATTGTTCTAATAAGTCGGTGCCCAGACAGTGAAAGCGTGCCTACCCAACGGCGACTTCCATAAATTTATCGTCGTTAAAATAGGTTTCCGCAATCCGCAGCAGATCTTCGTCAGTTATTTGGTCAACGCGGGTAATCATGTTCTGGTAAAAATGTTGGCTCAGGTTAAAAAGCAGTATGTTCTTAATTTTTTCGGCATGAGCAAAAGAGGTCGTGATCTCCAGCTGTAGGCTTCCGATGAAATGATTGCGTGCTGTCTCTAATTCGTCGGCATCCACTTTTTCTAAGCGAAGTCGCCGTAATTCCTTGTGAATTTCGTCAAATGTCATATCCACGTTCTCGCGGTTAATATCTGCGCCAATCACCAGGTAACTGCCCCTGGTCATGGTGTGCAATGATGATGATATCCCATACGAAAGGCCCTTTTCTTCTCGGATGTTTTTCATTAGGCGTGAGCCGAAGTATCCTCCGAGAATATGGTTTAGAAACTGTACACCAGCATAGTCTGGGTGGACCCGCCCAATTGATATTTTTCCCATACGGATCGAGGTCTGTACACTTCCTGCTTTCTCCACAGCCTGCCGAAATGGATTTGTTTCCGCCAGGTGTGAAGCTTCCTGAGAGGCTAACGGGTGCAGGAGGAAGGGTGCAAACGCTTCCTGCATAACGTGTTGATGCTTTGCTGATACGGTCCCAGACACAAGGATCGTTGATGCTTTGAAGTATTGGTCAAAATGATCGACAAGCGCTTGCCGTTGTAGCGCATTTACAGCATCATCTTCCAGCTCTCTGCCATAGGGATGGGTTTCACCAAAGATGTTCTTGCGGATTAAGGTGGAAGCCTGAAAACTTGTTTTCTCTCGGTTCACCCTCATGTTCTGAATGTAAATGGATTTCAGCTGCTCCAGCTCCTTCTCCGGAAAAATGGACTCGGTGAGCAATTCTAATAAGAGTGCTAAGGAAACTTCGAGATTTTTATTCAGGATGTAAAGAGATACCGACACATGATCCATTCCGGGATGGATTTCCAAATGTGCACCATAACGGTCAAAGCGGTCTGCAATTTCGTAGCTGCTTTTATCCTTAGTTCCTTTCGACAGGAGCTGCGCCGTAAAATAGGATGCCCCTAAATCTTTTTCAAACCACCGCCCTGCGGGGAAAATAAGCTCCACTTTACAGACGTCTTGTGTCCCGCCCAACACAAAGTAGACTTCGGCGCCATGGGCTGAAACAGTTTTCTTTGGCTGGATTAAATTGAAAGACGTACTCCGGTTAAACGGAGGGGCTAGTGTACGATTGAGCATCAGGCGTTAATCGGTAACGGATTCTTTTTTTTCAGTATCCGTTTGCTGGATTTGGAAAAGTAGGGTAAAACGTAAGGTCTCTGCCAGCGGACTTTCGCGTTTATTGACCGGTACCAGGTAAGCTACATCAATACCAAATTGTTTCTTGCGAAAGCCAAGACCTACAGTCATGTACTTTCGGTTTCCTTTATTTTGCGCTTCGTTAAAATACCCCACACGGCCGGCGAAGGTATTGTTATACCAGTATTCAATACCAATGGAGGTCATAATTTCTTGTATCTCCTCCTTAAATCCATTCGGTGCATCCGAAAAGGATCCGAACATGCCTCCCAATATCGACCGATTATCGTCCTTACCGTAAACAATGGACCCATCCGTAGCACGAATCGGCGGTGTTGGTACCAATAACTTATTAAAGTCCAGTATAAAGGTAAGGGAATTGTAGGGATCTAATTCTGTTGTATAAGCGCCACCCAAACGAAGATTGATGGGCAGAAAATCTTTGTTTTGGTTATCCGTATAGGAAAGTTTCGCCCCGATATTCGTTATCGTTGCGCCAAGTGATAAGCTAGAAGCCTTCGCGGTTTTAAAGGTTGTTGTATAATAGGCACCAACGTCTACTGCCACACTGTTACCGGGTTTCGCGTCAATGCCGGAAAAAGCTCCCGTGAGATTAGAATAGATATATCGTCCGGTAATACCCATACTAAAATTTTCCGAAAGCATCCTCGAGTAGGTAGCGTCAAAGGCAAATTCCCGCGGATTAAAATCACCCAGTGGATTATTGTTTGCATCGCGAAAGCTAATATCTCCTAAATCGAAGTACTTGATTGAAACTGATACTGCCTGCTCTCGTGTGATCTTATAGAAACCCGATAGGTAAGAAATAGACATATCGTTAACAATCTTTCCAAGCCAGGGCGTGTACGAAATGGTGCCTCCATACTTCTTGTCAATAAAAGCCAGCTTTCCCGCATTCCAGTACGAAGCATTTGCATCAGGTGAAGTAGCCACACCCCCGTCGCCCAATGCTGCATGGCGAGCATCCGGCGTTATGGCCAAAAACGGAACAGCCGTGGTAATAGCGTTCTGGGCTCCCAATAGCTCGTCTGGATTGCTTATTACCGTTCCCTGTGCGAGCGTATTATGGACCTGTGTGAGCCCTATGGCCACTAAGGCGATTGCGCGATAATGCATCAATGTTTTTTTCAAAGGTCCAAAGATAATTAATTCACCACAATAAGTTTTGTAACACGCTCACTTTTAGCACCGTTCGTTAATGAACGAAGGGCCAAGCGGGCTAAGTATACACCCCCGGGAAGTTTTTTCCCAAAGTCGGTTAAACCGTCGATTTCAAGCAAATCTACATAATAAGGGCTGTCAGGGATGTCAAAATCGTAGGTTTTCATTACTTGTCCCGTAATGCTGTAAATGTAAAGTTGACCCTGTAGATCGTCTCCCGAGCGATTGTGTGTGAAGAACAATTTTGTTTCATTTTGAAATGGGTTGGGGGTATTTCCCATCGATTCAATCACCAAAACTTGTCCGTCAGTTACGATAAAATCGATGGTTGCCTGGCCTGGGTTATTATGGGCGTCCCACGCCCTTACAGTTATAGTATGCCGCCCGGGCGCCAGATCTTTCAGCGGGAAATCAACCCATCCTGTTGTGAAATCATCTACTTCGGATTCATAGTAATCAGTTAATACAAACACCTGATCTTCATTGTCCAGCACGGCAATCAGCGTGTTTTCAATCCCGTAGCTTGAAATATTTATGCCACTTGCGTCATATAATTTTGCAATCAATGTTGTATTTGGACTGGTCACGCCGCCATTGATGAAGGTGGTATCGCCTATAAAAAGATCAACCGTCGGGGAGATGCCGTCAGGCTCCGGACTCATTTCAATTCCACCAATGGCAACTGCGGCGTCTGTGCCCGCAGCATCGCGCGCTTGTTGTGGATCCGAAGCGTATAGGCTTAGTTTTCCCTTGCCGACTTCAGTTGCGAGATTATTTGGAATGATGAACTGGAATTCGAAAGCCCCCTCTTTTACGTTGGCTTTACCCCTGAACAAGGCGTTGGCCCATGTATTGAATTTAAAGGCTGGATCATTCTTTCCGATTGTTGTTAATTCAACGACTTTATCAAACAAAGTCGCCTCAACGGTTCCGTTAAAAGTATTTATGCGCGTGCCTGTCTCGTCCTGAATTTCACCTTTTACAGTAACTGTTGACAATGCTTTCAGCGTGTCCGACCCAGTGGCCGTTTTCAGTTCCGACACGGCAATCAAATTTGACGGCAAAGCTAAAGTCATGGATGGGTCGGCAAGCAAAGAAAAGTTTCGGTTTGAAACGCCACTCATGCTGTTATTTTTTGTCCGCCTAAAAACCTCGCCCAGTGTGCGATAACCGCCATCTTCTTTTTCAAAAAGGGCAATATAGAACTCCTGATTCAACAGGAAGTTCGTAGCTGAATTTACAGGTCGGGCTGTGCTGACGAGTCCAATCGCACCGCCGTCAGGCTGGATGACGCTTAACTCAGCGCTTGATATATCGCCTGGATCATCCTGCCTGCCAAACTCACAGGTTGCCGTGACTAGAAATGGATAGCTATTATTTTCCAGCGCGACGATGTCATTATTTACGAATATCTTTTCATCAGCCCAAAGTTTTTCGCTGCCGTGCCCGGTATAATTAATGATCAGGGAACCGCGGTCGAACCAGCTGGTAATGTCCTTGTTGGCTTCTGGTATTACTTCACCGGTTGGCTTTACGGTCTTTGGGTAGGTGCCTATAAATATTTTCTTTGTATCAAACGAAGGATGATTAGATTCTATTGCTTCAGCCATAGTGTTGGCCTGATACTGGTGAGTACTGCTGAAACCATCCGCATTATTTCCGTCGTCTGCCACGAATACAATATTCTTTCGCCAGTTGCGAAAATTCTTTTTGTCCGTGTCGTAAGCAATTATTTTGTCTACTACCTGCTTTGCTTCTGTTGCCGTTTTAACCGGCAGTCTTCCAACACCAATATCCAGCGTGTTGTTTTGCGTAGGACTTTCTCCCCAATTGCCTTCATCGTCTTCTAAGAATGCAAAATAATCGTCAGACGAGTATGTTTCCAGCGGGGCAAGGGAGTTACGCGATTCATATGTTGGTACGAAGTTCGTGTTGTTCGGCATTCTGTCCTTGTAATCATACGACCCTCTGCCCATAATCAACAACGCTTTCAGCGCATCGGGATTTTTGTCGTACATGGACTTGACGAAATCGCGAATCGCGGTCACGTCTTGACGGCCGGACGAGAACTCATTGAATATTTGTTCTGGTGTTACAACCACGGTAGACCAGTTGTTATGCGCCTGACGATGATTGGCCAATCGTTGAGCTTCGTCGCTGAAATTAGGATGGGTGACCAGGATAAGATTAACCGGGGACAATCCATGTAAATCCTGATTGGATACTTTTCCAGCCAGCTCTGGCGAAGGAATACTTGCGTTGAAAATAATAAATTCTTTGAGCGCTATGCTGGAAGTGGAGAACGTGGCAACACCAGCTTGCCAGGTATAACTTTGTTGCTTGATTTCACCCGGATCGGAAACGTCCCAAATCGTGCAATTCTCGGGTGCAATGATCCGATACTGTGATATCGTTTGCTCAAGACTGACAACAGATCTGAAAATGGTCTGGTCGCCATACAATGCCAACGATCGCGTAAAGTTTATTAACAGAAAGTCGAGAAACCCTATTGATCTTCCTGAGCCTGCTTTGTTATAGTGATATTGAACTTCCTGCGTTGATTTACCGGGGGCGGCAATTGTGTTTGCATCCAGCAGGAGGGTGTCCCTTTTGTGACGTCCCTTTATACTGTATTGCGTATTTGCAATTGTTGGAACAACTTGTTCTCCAATCGGGACCTTATTGAAAAGAAGGTTGAAGGAAGATCCATTAAAGGATTGTGCCATAACATCAGAAACTACTTTCACGGTAGAGTTAGGCAGGACGCCATTGACATCAAATTGGTAGGCGTAGTCTGTCACCAGGTCATATCGCTCACCAAACCATTCGCGACCTGAATGCAGTTCGTTGTAGTCATCCGACTCATGGTACACATAATCATTGAACTGTTCTATTGCGGGGAAATTCCCCGCAATATTTTCTGATGCAAGTACCCGCCTACCATTGTCCTCCGAAATCGTGATAAAGTAGAAGTTTTTCTCGCTATAAAGATTGTGTTCATAGGCAAAAATATTTCGTTGCACATCGAATTGAACGCGCACTGGACCATGTGCATAAAAAAGAATAAAATCATTTATATCGAAGGATCCATCTCCTTCACCGCTTATCAAAATGGCGTTCTCAACCAGATCGGTTGGGCGATTATCGCTGTTCGGCTGGGGTAGCATACCACCCTCATTGCCATAGATTCTTATTTTTCGGGGATCTGTTGTAGCCGGGTCAAAACCCATCTTTTTGAATTGGTCATAGGAGATCTTATAAACACCCTGTTTTTCAATACCTAGCTTATGCCATTTTCCAGTCTTCAATACTGAAGATTGGGCTCCACAAATGGAACTTTGAATGGCTAAAAGACCAATAAAGAGTAGCCGTATGGTAAATTGTGATGGCAAAGAATTGAATTAAGCCAAAAAATAGGTCCTTATTTCGAAAACACCCTTCCTCCAAACGAAAGGGTGATGTACAAAATTATGATCAGGGGCAAAGCGGCAAATTGCAGTACCGCCAACAGTAATACAGAAAGTAGAAGGAAAGTAAACCGGATTTTGTTCTCCTTCCAGCTAAAGTTTTCAAATTTTAGCGCGAAAAGGTCGATTCTGGAAACCAGCAACAGCGAGAAAATTATGGTAATAAGGGATAGCACGACCGGACTGTGTAATAAATTGATGGATGACAGGAAGGGAAGTGCTGTGATAAAAAGTGCATTGGCTGGCGTTGGTAGCCCTTTGAAAGACTCAGACTGGGTCTCATCAGTGTTGAAAACGGCAAGACGGATTGCGGAGCACACAGCGATAAGCAGAGCGATGTATGGCAGGTAAGGGACCGGGGACTCAAGCGCGATCAGCTTATACATAAACATCGTGGGGAGAACTCCGAAACTTACTACATCAGCCAAAGAGTCAAGCTCTTTTCCTAATGGCGAGGATACCTTTAGCATGCGCGCAGCAAAGCCATCAAAAAAATCAAAAACCACCGCTCCCCAAACGAAGTACGCGGAAGGAATGGCTTGGCCTTCCGATAAGAATATTATTCCCAGGCAGCCGCAAATCAAATTGCAGCACGTCAATAAGTTTGGGAGCTGTTTTAGCATCAAGAATCAATTTGGGGTAAGCGCACAAAAGGGATTTGAGACCTTTTCAAAACCAATTACTGTGGTGGGACCGTGTCCCGGAAAAACTGTTACATCATCTGGCAACGTAAAAAGTTTTTCATGGATGCTTTTGATCAAGGTATCAGCATCACCCCCAGGCAAATCAGTCCTGCCAATACTGTTCTTGAACAACACATCACCGCTGATGACAACCTTCTCTTTTTTATTGTAGAAAACTACATGACCAGGCGAATGTCCCGGGACAAAAAGAACTTTGAATTTTTGGTGACCAAAATCGATTTCGTCTCCATCTTTAAGGTATTTGTCTGCTGATGACTCCGTGTACTGATGAAAACCATAATTCGAAGCATAGACACCGACAGCTTTTAGTACGGGCTCATCATTTAGGTGAAGATGAAGTTTTGTATGATACGTTTCCTTAATGAATGCATTGCCCAGGACATGGTCTATGTGACAGTGAGTATTCAACAGCATCATCACCTTTAGCTCGTTTGCGCGAACAAATTCAGTCAACTCACGTTTTTCGTCATCTTCGTAGCAGCCGGGGTCTATGATGACTGCTTCTTTTGATTCATCATACAACACATAGGTATTTTCTTGAAATGGATTAAAAACAAAAACTTGGATATGAAGCATGCCATTGATTTTTTCTCAAAGGTAAAGCGAATTTTTCAGGATGTGTATTTTCTTTAGCGATATAGGCTTGGGCTGTAAGGTTCTGGTAATACCCCATTGACGTATAATCTCGGGGAATTAGGCGGATCACTTTATGGTTTCTCAAGAATTTCCGCATAGAAATGAAAATCAGTTTGCGTAGTTTGTCGCGTTCAAAGCGCCGATGACAAAATCGAAAGTACGTAGACTATATCATAATAGGGCAAGGACTTGCAGGCTCAGCCGTGGCATTGCAGTTACTCAAGCTGAAAAAACGCATTCTGGTAATCGATCAGCCCTTCAACAATACTTCCTCACGTATCGCAGCAGGGTTATTCAATCCAATCACCGGCCAGAGAGTGGTGAAGACCTGGATGGCAGATAGTCTATTTCCGTACCTCCATGAGCATTATCGGCGAGCGGAGGCGCTGTCAGCAGAAAAGTTCCTATATCCCATGCAGCTGTATCGTCCTTTTGGTTCCATTCAAGAGCAAAATGAATGGATGGCAAAGAGTGCGGCGCCAGCATTCGACGCCTACGTCGAACAGATTTCGACATGTGCCAGCTATCCTGACGTGATCGATCCATATGGTGGTTTATTGGTGCGACAATGCGGCTATCTGGATACCAAGAGCTACATAGAATCGGTAAGAACACTGATTGCGCGAGAAGCATTTTTTTTGGACGAAGAGGCCGCAGAAAAAGACCTTCACATACAACACGATGCCGTTCAGTATAAACATTTTGAGGCTGGGAGAGTTATTTTTTGTAGTGGCACCCATGGAAACAGGTGGTTTGATTGGCTTCCTATTCGTCCATTAAAGGGGGAGATAATCCGCATACTTTCTTCCCATAAGCAGGAATTAATTATCAATAGAGGTGTTTATATAGTTCCTGTTAATGAAGGTGGCGAATGGAGAATCGGCGCCACATACGATTTGCAGGATAATAAGCCCGGCACTTCGGCGGCTGCGCGGATAGAATTGGTTGCAAAAATGAAAGAATTGGTCAATTTTCCGTTTAATATTGTTGGGCAGGAATGGGGTTTTCGGCCAACCACGCCAGATCGGAGGCCGATTTTGGGTAGGCATCCAGAATTACCTTCCTGTTATATTTTCAACGGAATGGGCACAAAAGGCGTAAGTCTGACGCCTTTCTTGTCCGATATCTTAATCCGCTCGATTGAAAATGGTGAGCCGTTAAACAAAGAGGTGGATATTGAACGTTATAAATTATTATATTGGTCTTCCTCTAAACGAAAATGAATTTGCGAAGCGGTCTTTTAGCAACAATAGCACTGATTTTACTGAATTTTCTTGCGGTTGAGGCACAACAATCCAGGGAGGTCTTTGGTAAGAACAGGATTCAATACAGGCAATTTGATTGGGTGTATCTGAGCGGAGAAAATTTTGATGTATACTATTATGACGCTCGCAAGGCGGTAGCCCAAGAGGCACTTGAATACCTGGAACGAGAATTCGACCGTATCACCGATTTGCTGGGTTATCCTCCGTACTTCAAAACCAAGGTCTTTTTATACAACTCCTTAAGTGATCTCCGGCAAAGTAATGTTGGCCTGAATCATAATGTGTTTAACGTAGGTGGAGAAACGGAATTCATTAAACCTTATGTGGAGGTAGCCCATTTGGGCACTGCACAAGAGTTTAAGGAGGAGTTGCTCTTTCAGATCTCCGACCTGATGGTGAACGAAATGATGTTTGGTGGAAACCTAAAGGACATGTTTCAGAGTTCAATTTTGATGAACCTTCCCGATTGGTTCGTGGATGGTGCATCACTTTATGTGGCGAAAGGGTGGAGCCTGGAAATGGACGATTATATCCGGCAGTTAATGACCACCCGTAAGGCGAAACGGGCAACAAAACTTTCAGGCAGGGATGCTGAACTCGTAGGACAATCTATTTGGAATTTTATTGCCGAGAAATATGGCAAAAGTAGTGTAGCGAATATATTGAACTATACCCGCGTAACGCGAAACGAAGAAAAGAGTATCTTGATTACGCTGGGCATTAGCTTTAAGCAATTGCTGGTAGAATGGAAAAAATTCTATTCTGATATGCAGGTCACGGTTAGCCAGTCTTATGTAATTCCGCAAGACTCAAATTCATTCACGCAACAGCATAACAAGACGACAGAATTTACAACGGTAAAGATCAGCCCAGATGGGCGCAACATTGCTTATGCTGAAAACGATCGGGGAAGGTATATTGTTAAGGTCAGGTCGCTTGAAAATGGCAGCGAGAAGACTATCATTTCTGGCGGCAGCAAAGTGATCAGACAGCGGGTTGATAACCGTCTTCCACTCATTGCGTGGGCAGATGCGAATACCCTTGGCGTGATAGGGGTTAAGAACGGAGAGATGTTTTTTGGCTGTATGATTTTACAACAAGAACAAAATTACCGCGGGATCTAGAGAGATTTAGTAACGTACGCAGTTTTAGTTTTTCAAGTAATGGAAGACTGGTGATACTCAGTGCAGATTTTGAGGGAAAAAGTGACCTGTTTTTGATGAGCGCCACACGCAACAGAGCGCCCCGGAGGCTGACAAATGATATCTACGATGACCTGGACCCGAGCTTCATTCCGAAAACGAACCGTATTGTCTTTACTTCTAATCGGGCATCAGATACGCTACGGGCTAATACTAAACTTCGATTCGAACAATTGACGGATGTTTATAATTTGTTTATCTATGACCTTGACAGCACAAAGTTTTTGCTCACCCGTGTTACCAATACCTTAAGTAAAGATATTTCACCGCAAGCACTAGATGAAAACAATTTTTACTACCTAAGCGATCAACGCGGAATTGTAAACCTGTTCAAGTTTAACCGCGCGACCGGTATCTATTCGCAGATTACCAATTTATCATCCGGTATTCAGGATTTTGACCTCAACTTTTCAACCAACACCCTGGCAACGGTGATGACTAAAGATATGAAGCAAAATATTTTTGTCGAACGCAGCTTCAATGTCAATCGGCAGATATTTACACCGGCAACACGCAGAAAGGAATTACAGCAGGCTCGCGTAATTCGGGAGAGAAGAAAAACGCAGGAAGAGAACGAAAACATGAGCATCAAGGATTTGCTCAATGCCAGGCTTAAACAAGTTCAGCCCGAAAGGGATACAGTGGGGATAAAGGCTGATTCCGCAGCGATAAGCGCCACCGAACCATTAGCGGTTACGCAAGAGGATCGCCCTTCTATCGATTCGCTGAAGGTGAACACCGAAAAAGATTCGGTTGATACGGGAAATTATGTATTTGAAAATGGAGCGGCCGAAGAAGCCCAACTGGAAAAAGACGTCGTAAATACTGATAATTATGTGTTTGAAGATGAAGTTGTAAAATCAACCCAGCCAGGTGAGTCTTTCCTGACGCGGTATATGAAAGCGCGTGAAACCAGCCGGATCACTGGCCCCTTTCCCTATGAATCTAAGTTCAGTTCGAACAACTTAGTCACGTCCCTGGTGGTGGATCCATTGCGAGGATTGGGAATCTCCATTGAAACCCAGATGAACGATATGTTGGAAAACTACCGGTTCTTCGGTGGCTTGATGACGAGCGTCGACCTGCGAAATGGTGACTTTTATGCTGAGTTCCAGTATCTCAAGTCCTTGATCGACTTTAGCGCTCGCGTTGACCGCAAGGGTCTCCGGTGGGAAGCTGAGCCAGTTGAAAGTGGCGTTCAAAGCAACCTGTATCATTATTCGCTAAATAGAATTGAAGTAAGCGCTTCGCTCCCGATTTCAGACAGAATCCGATTTACGTTGAAGCCGTTTGGTGCCCTGGCCAGATCGGTTAGTCTTGGCCCTGCCGACTATCCATCGACACCACCTTCCGGCACGCCTATCAATAATATGTATGCAGGTATAAAATCGGAAGTGGTGTACGATAACTCGGTCTCAACCGGCTTGAACCTGATCGAAGGCACACGGGGGAAGATTAGTTTCCAGCATTACCAGGGCCTGCAAAATGCGGATTTGAGTTTCAGCCAGGCCTCCATTGACATTCGTCATTATCAGAAGATATACAAGGAAATTGTTTTTGCGGTACGCGGTTTTGGTGGCGTATTTTTTGGTAATTCTCCCAAAAAGTATTTGCTCGGGGGTATGGACAATTGGTTCTTTAATAAGACGCGGAAGGGGGGAAGAACGAGCGACGGCGTCCAAAATCCGTTGGGATATCCGTTGGAGAACCAGGACATTCTGTTTGCAGAATTTGCAACATCACTCCGTGGTTTTGATTATGCTACTTTATTTGGAAACAGCGTGATGATGGCAAATGCTGAATTGAGGGTGCCCTTAATCAGGGCATTATCCGGAGGTCCGATTTCCTCCAACTTTTTGCGCAACATGCAATTCATTACTTTCTATGACATTGGTACAAGTTGGTCTGGGAAACCACCTTTCAGTTCCGGAAACAGCGTAAGCTATGAGGAAATAATCAACGGACCTTTCAAAGCCCAAATTAAAAATTATCTTAATCCTTGGTTGTACAGCTATGGCGTTGGCATGCGAACCGTATTGCTCGGCTACTACATGAAGTTTGATCTGGCATGGCCTGTTGAAGACTACCAGGTGGGCAAGCCAAGATTCTATGTCACACTGGGTTTTGATTTTTAATGCGGCTAAAATAACACTTGTATTTTTACGATGCAGCAGTGATTCTCTGAGTAGCTAGGGGGATAACCCTTGAGGTTTTGATCCTACCGTTTTTTGTTTTCGTACTTTGCAATCCGTATCCAATGCACCTTAACCTCATATCGAATTTGAAACAATTATTCTATGATTAAATCTATGACCGGGTTTGGCCAAAGTGCGAAAGATGATGGCCAGGTTCAAATTACGGCTGAAATCAAAAGCCTGAATTCAAAATTCCTGGATCTGAATCTTCGTCTGCCGAAAGTCTTCTCGGATAAGGAAATAGAAATTAGAAACTTGATCAGTGAAAGGCTGGAACGCGGCAAGGTTTCTATCAACATTGAATACCAACGATACGGAGCGGAAGAGATAAAGCAATCTTATAATATCGATTTGTTTTCTGCCTATTATGCTGAATTGAAAAAGTTGGCGGACAGGGTGGTATCACCTTATGATGAACTATTTAACATAGCCTTGAATTCGCCAGATGTTATCCAGAACAAAATAAAGGATCGAACCAGCGAAGAGGAATGGGCAAAAGTCAAGACTTGTATCTCAGAAGCTATTGATAAGTGCGAGGACTTTCGGAAAGCAGAGGGCAGGGTCCTTGGCGGCATGCTACAGGCATGTTGCGCGGTCATTGGCCAGGAACTTAATGCTATTGGAGAACTTGATCCTAAACGTGTTGAGCGCGTCCGCGACAAGCTGAAAGGAAATATTGTCTCTTTTTTTGGCGAGGAAGGAGGATATGACACAAATCGGCTCGAGCAGGAAATAATTTTTTACATTGAAAAGCTGGATATCAACGAAGAGAAAGTGAGGCTTAAGACGCACCTGGACTATTTTCAGCAAATTCTTAACGAGTCACAAAGCAACGGAAAGAAGTTAGGCTTCATATCACAGGAAATTGGGCGTGAGATTAATACGATCGGGTCAAAGGCAAATGATGCCGCTATTCAGAAGCATGTAGTAGCAATGAAGGAGGAGCTCGAGAAAATTAAGGAGCAATTGAGCAACGTTGTGTAGGTTTTCGAAATCTTCCGCACGTGTTGACAAGCAAAACTACAACACCGACCGCGTGTGTTAAGCAGCATCACTATATACAAAGCCAGGACCTTGAAAAATGTTGTCGCCTGCGGGAACGAAAAGCTTATCTAACCAGAATTTGAATTTTAATTCACGACGATGTTTTCTAACGCAATTCGGCTTAATTCTTCGAGTTGATGCTTTTTATACAAAGTCTCCATTTGATCTATGGTGACGGATGGTTCTTTGGGTTGGTAGTTGATGTAGTCTTGAAATAATATTCCGTTTACTTTCCTTGAATTATAAGCCTTGCGAAGACGAAGACCGCCGCCATCAGTGTAATAAAGATAGGCCATATAGTCTATGGTATAGTTCTTCTCATGTATCCAATAGACAAAAATGTCATTATAATCCTCTCCGCCGCCTTCTTGCGCAAAGGTTACTTCGATCGCGTAATAGGGTTGGTCATCAAATGTAGTCTTACCAAGAAACTTTTTTCTTACGGCTGCATCGTTCAAGCCATAGGGCAAAAGCGCAAAGTATATGGTGGAATTTACCGAACGCGCATACTTTACTGCCATCGAGTCTGGAACACTTGCGTTCTTATCGTTGATTTCCCTATGGAAACCTTCATTCGTGAGGTAGTCATGAATTGTATTTGTCGAATCACTGAAAATTCTCTCGTGAGAATATTTTCCGCCATCTCTTCGCGTGACATAGTGACGGTTTCTAAAATCAAATTCAATAGTACTCTTTTCATATTTCTTTCCGCCAGCCGTTTCGATAGCCTTTTCAATAATTCTTTGAGGGTCCGTACTGGATGTACAGGCCATCACGAGTATGGCAGGGACGGACAGTAAATACTTCATTTGCATAACGCTTTTTAATAGTTCAATTTCCTAACGAACATTTTTCGTGCAGCAGTAAGTTCCTGCTGTTACGCCGGTATGGTCAGAAAATATCGACTGACTGACCATGCTCTGTACGATACTGCCGCTGACGAATCCACCAGGGATTAGCATGGAAGAAGCGAGTTTACGTTAGATCAATTTTGCCAGCATGCTGATGTACCTTTCGGGGACTTCGCCTTTGATCGCAGTCTGATAATCACTATAGCTGCATGGCACAATACTATTCCTGGCATATCGTTTATGGCCGTTGGGGTATGGGACCTCCAGCCACCATTTCTCGCTTACTTTACTTTTGTAAAACGTTAGAATAGCCGGGTCAACAGGCATAGAGACGGAATATTTCATGAAGTCATTGCTCTTAAAGTTTTGCTCATTTTTTCGGTGGTAATAGCCTTCAATGAAGTACCAGATCATCGTGGCCACTACAGACGCGGTTTTTTTATGCACGTCGTCAAACCGCGGGTTATACTCGTAGAATCCGACTGAGCTAAGTTTTTCGTTCATCCCGGCATACCAGCACACCTGGCAGGCTTCCTCACCTGTAAGTCCAAAAGGCTGTGCACTCGCATTTCCGGGCGCATCTGACGACCGGATCGCGGTAATATCGATCGACATCATATCCGCATTTCGAATAGTGGGTTCCATTTCCTGCATATTTGTGCGCATTTGCCCAATACGGAATGATTCAAAATACAGTTTTTCGAGAATCGATACTGAGAGTGGATCGATGAGGTAGCTTTGATAAGCCAGATGCGTGTAACTAAAAAGGTAATTGGGCTCGTGCAATAATATTTTATGAATATGCTGCTGACTTTCGCCGGATTCCTTTTTCTCTTCCAGGTCTAGATATGCGTCTACATTCAGTAGACTCACCAGCTTATCCATTGTTTCATAGGCGCAGTATTGGCCAAAGTCTAGATCGTGTGATCCCCCGATAATGACAGGCAGAACATTATTTTCTAACATCATCCGGCATACTTCGCTGATCCTGACATATGTCTCAGGAAGATCGTGGCCTACATTGAGATTCCCTAAATCGACAATTCGATAAGCGCCGATTCCGCGTTTTAGGCTGTACAGCTTTCTTCTAATTTCGTCTGGCCCTGAAGCGGTGCCTTTGTTGCGAATTGTTCCACGTTCCTCTTTGACACCAAAAATTGCAATATGTGCTTTCTTATAATCTGGCATTTTTTCACCAAAGACCTGAATGTTCTTCAGCAAGCTGGATGGGGAGGAAATGTCGGCGAGCAGTGAATCGTCAACAGGAGAAAACAAAATAGTTAAATCCATAGGCTGTTAAAATCTCTCGTGAAGATATAATTTTCAATACTCAGTCGGTTCCCAAATAATAATTTACCGGATAAACTTTGGTAGCTTAGTATAATTACCAGTTAAAGGGAACCATTAGGGGAACCGCCGGACCCCCTAAAAAAGCTGCTCGTCCGTGAAAAATAAAATTCGGGCCGAAAAAATGGATAATATGAAATATTTGATGCTATATTTGGTTGATAATGAGATGATTAATTTTGATTCATAAACTGTCACTTAAATACAAACTCGACCTCAAGATCATTGTGGTTGCGGTGTTGTACTATCTCTCCGCAAGGATGGGATACTTTTTCGCTTTTGAAAACACTAGCGCACTACCTGCCTGGCCCCCTTCAGGGATTGGGTTCGCGCTAATAATACTCCTGGGCAGGTCAGCTTGGCCAGGCATTACTATCGGCGCTTTGGTGGCCAACGTCATGGCCTACTGGAATAATCCTGAATTGCCTCCTCAAACGATTATTACGATAAGTAGTTTGATCGCCGTTGGGAATACCGTTGAAGCGGTTGTGGGCAATTACCTGGTGAAGGCATGGATTAAAGACGACTATCCCTTTAATATTGCCAGGAATGCTTTCCGTTTTTTGTTCGTCACGTTACTGATGTGCGCTGTGGGCTCAGGTATCGGCACCTTAAGTCTGTATTTAACGATGCCGTCCTTGCTGAAAATTTGTTAAGAACGGGATTCTCCTGGTGGGTGGGCAAAGTAGTAGGGATTCTTTTGTTTACGCCCTTAATACTGGCATTAGCGAAAAGAATTGGTTTTAAGTTCTCTTCAGAAAAGGCAATGGAAGTAGGTATTTTCATGCTCTCTCTTCTGGGAATTTACTTGCTGCTGAAAGTAGACTATCTCCGGCCAACATTGGAGCGTGCGATGCCATTCCTGGTGTTGCCATTTTTGCTGTGGCTCGCTTTCCGTTTTGAGTTAATTGTTGCTATCGCCGGAGTTCTTATTGTATCCCTTATCTCTATTTATGTCACAATGATCGGCATCGGGCCCTTTGTGTTGTCTGAATCCTACAACTCCATGTTGTTGTTGCAGATATTCATTGGTGTAATAAGCATATCCACAATCATCCTTTCAGCCACGGTACGAGAACGTGGTGTAGCGCAGCGTAAGCTCGAAGAGTTTAACGAGAACCTGGAAACAATGGTACAGGACCGGACACATGCGCTGAATGAGGAAATTAACACGCGCAAGGGCATCGAAGAGAAAATTGTGCGAACCAATAAGGAGCTTAGCAAGCGAAATACTGAACTGGATAATTTTGTATACAGTGTATCACATGACCTTCGGGCACCGATCGCCTCTGTCTTTGGCTTGATTAACCTAGCCAAAAAGGATAAAGATAAATCCAAAAAGGACATGTACCTGGAGATGATCTACAAAAGCGCGCTCCAACAAGACGATTTCATAAAAGAGATTCTGGATCAGTCGCGAAACTCCAGGTTAGAAGTAAAGCGTGAAGAAATCTTTTTCGAGCCCCTAATTGATGAGACGTTCAGCCAGCTTAAGTTCGCCACAAGCACGGGCAAATCGGTTGAAAAGGTCATTAGCATCCGCCAGGATGAGCCTTTTTATTCTGACCGTTGGCGGCTCAAAGTTATTCTCAATAACATTATCTCAAACGCAATCCGCTACCGCAATGGCAAGGATCCGGTCATCAAGGTGGATATTCAAATTAGTGAGCACCGTGCAACTTTGGCCATTCAGGACAACGGTAAGGGTATTGATAATGATCATCTTCCCAATATCTATAAGATGTTTTATCGCGCAACAGATGATGGTGCAGGATCGGGGTTGGGTCTTTATATTGTAAAGGAAGCCATCGATAAACTAAATGGGGAAATAGAAATTGAATCAGAGGTCGGCAAAGGCACACTTGTGAAGCTAGCCATTCCTGAAATCCTTTAGTACAACTTTTATACTGTTAAATAAATTGTTCGAACTTACCGGTTTCACAAACTGGGTGCAATGGCAGTGCTATATTCTCTCAACACCAAGCCCTGGCTTATCGGTACACGACATGTGACCATCCTTCAAAACAAATCCGCCTTTCACGACATCGAGGGATAAATCGAGACTTCCGTCAAGGTCAATGTACTTTGTATTGGCGCAAGCAAATGCCGTGTGCAATGCGGCGGTGATGCTCACAATACTTTCGTCGTTGCATCCCCAGAACAAGTCAATACCAGTATGCAGGGCGATATCAGCAATTTTTAGACCCTGGCTTATTCCACCACACTTCATCAATTTAATATTAAAAATTCCGACCGCTTTTGGCGGCTTTAGCAGCTCGATAGCATCGGCGGGCGTAATCAACGATTCATCAGCGGCAACAACACTGCGCACTTCCTTGGGCAGACTCTTTAATTCGGAAATAGCCTTAGCCGGTAGCGGCTGTTCAATGAGTTCAATATTAAGATCATACGTACGCCCATAAAACTGGATTGTTTGATCAACGGAATAACCTTGGTTTGCATCAATTCGTATTACAACACCGGCGCCGAACTGCTCACGCAATTTCATGATCCGTTCAACATCTTCTTCGAGATCTTTACCAAGTTTTATTTTAAGGACCTTAAAGCCTTGATTAATATACTCCGCTGCTTCTTTTAGGGTTTCGGACACATTCTTAATGCCAATCGTTTTTGAAGTTGGTAGTTTCTTTATTTTTTGTCCTAAGAATTTGACCAAGGGCACATCCAGAGACTTCGTAAAGGCATCGTATAAGGCAATATCCAGCGCAGCGCGAGCAGAAGGGTTGTCCGGGAATTTCCGCCAGATTTCATAGGTCAGTTGATTGAGTTCCCGAATGTCGCGATCTATTAAGAACTCCAGGTTTTTTTCCTGGAGCGCAGCAAGACACTGCTCGAGCGTTTCACCTACAACATATTCGCTCGGGTTGCCTGCGCCAATTCCTGTTAAACCGTTATCAAGCGTGATCTCCACAAAAGCATTCTTTACCTCATCTATGGTTTTGAAAGCAATAGTGTATGGTTTTGTGTTCCCCAGATCTACATTCCAGACTTTAATATCCTTAATTTTCATGTGTTATTCGTTATTGACATGTCAGGCCTGCGTAAGGCTTTTCTTAATCATTTTTTCAAAGATAGGAACTAAACTATCGACACCATCCTCCAACGGTAATATTGCCGGAATGCCTAGTTCTTCCTGATATCTGGATGCGGCATTTCTTGCTTCCAGCGTTGTCATATTTGCAGTGTTGATGGTAATTGCGACCGTCGGCGCGCCATAAATTTTGATTAATGATATCTCGTCCTTCAATGCGGGAATGTAGGCCGGATAGTATTCCATGTCTTTATACTGCTTTCGAGCAGGGTTGTGCTGCAATACGACGCCGTCGACTGCAGCCGAAACGATCCATTCTGCTCCTGCAGGACCGCTAGGATTGCGCAACGCAGATTGACCTTCGATAAAGATAATGTCTGGCCTCACCTCTTGGTAACACGTCAAAACGGCGTGTTCCATTTCACCAGAAATGAAATCATTAAGCGTGGAATCAAATACGAATCCATATTTTGCGCCCTGCATCCATCCGGTTTGCCCTGTATAGACCATTTCTGCCTTATAGCCCGCTTTCTGCATCGCCTGCACTAAGAATCGCGTCGTCGTACGTTTTCCCAAGCGCACAGTCAGTTCCTAGTACTGCAATTGTAGGGCACTTCACTTCCATAATTTTTCCGGTCCAAAAATGGAGATCCGTAGACTTCTTGGGTTTGCGGACATCAATAATTTCCAGACCTTTTTGTGCAGCCAATGCCGCGAGCGCTGGGATATCGGAAACATACTCATGCAATCCGTTGACGAGATTAAACCCTTTTTCCAATGCTTCCCGGAGCACAACCCGAAATGCGTCTGGGATAACACCACCTTTAGTGGCGACACCGATCACACAATAAGTAGCCTGCTTTCCCGCGCTAACAAAGTCCTGTATTGATGCAAAAATTGGGATGTTACGCTTTTTTCCGTCCAGTATTTCGCCTGCATCTTTCCCGGCATATTCTTGGTCAATAATCCCAACAATATTGAAACGGTCACTTCCCCTGATCAATCCATGCGCGGTTTTTGCGTTGTTGGAATCGAGGTATCCACCGGTAATAACGATTGCATTGTGTTGATCCATTGGTTTACTTTTGAAGGGCGAAAATTTCGACTAATAATGCGAGTTTTCAAAAATGCGTGTCTATTCTTAAGTGTTAGCTATGGGCTGCGCCATGGACTCGTTTCGGCTGAAAGATTCCTGGATGGGCATATAATGCCGCGGCAAGATTATTGCGGCAAGTGATTTTGAGTAAATTTACTCAAAATCACTTGCGTCATGAAAACTATAGTTGCGATACTTCTTCTTATTCCTGCTTTTTCCTTTTCACAGTCGGTTTCTATTGTTGGCCGATGGCAGCTGGTGAATCAGAGCAGCTGTGTAGAAGATGAAATCGGAGCAGAAGACGATGATATGCAGGATCTTGTCGAGGATATGAAGAGCCGGTCGAGCAGAACACCACAGGTTATTGAATTTCGAGATAACAATAGCGGAAAAGAGAGCACAAAAATCATCAGTAAAAAGAAATCGTATAACTCCAATTCCTTTTTGTATCGCTTTGATGGCCGTGGATTGTACTTCCTTGACAAAAAATCGAGGATGATAATTGAGGGGTTTACGGTGGAGAAATTAGAGATCCGACTCGCTCATTATTTCCAACAGTACACGGGTCTGCGAAACAAAAATATTTGTACGGTTGAAATAGTCGGGAATTTTGAGCCCTTGAAAAAAGGCCGTGGTCTGTCTGGTCAATGTTCTGTATCCTTCGTGGGTCGTGATCAACGTGGAAGATTAAGTTCTTTCTCTACCTTTGCACTATGGTGGAGACATCTTCGAAACGTGATATTAGAAAGCTCAAACTGGATGAGCTGAAGGATTTCTTCAGTCAGCAGGGAGAAAAGTCCTTTCGGGCGCAACAGGTCTATGAATGGCTTTGGAATAAGTCGGCAAAAAGCTTTGATCAGATGACCAACCTTTCCATCGGTCTACGGGATATGTTGAAAGAGAATTTCACCATTAACCACATCAAAGTAGATCACATGCAACGGAGTGCCGATGGCACAATAAAAAACGCGGTCACGCTTTTTGATGGTATGGTCGTTGAATCCGTCCTGATTCCCACAGAAAAACGGATCACCGCTTGTGTTTCTTCTCAGGTGGGATGCAGTCTGGCGTGTAAATTTTGTGCAACAGCGCGACTTAAACGCCAACGAAACCTTAGCGCCGACGAAATCTATGACCAGGTTGTGGCCATAAGGGAACAGGCAGAGCTCTTCTTTGGCCGGCCCCTTACAAATATCGTCTTCATGGGTATGGGTGAACCGCTCCTAAATTATCCGAATGTTATTTCCGCCATTGAAAAAATCACAAATCCCAAAGGGCTCAATATGGCGTCAAAACGCATCACAGTGTCAACCGTTGGTATTGCGAAGATGATAATGAAGATGGCCGATGATGAGGT
Organism: uncultured Bacteroidota bacterium; assembly: GCA_963714945.1. Classification (GTDB taxonomy): domain Bacteria; phylum Bacteroidota; class Bacteroidia; order Cytophagales; family Cyclobacteriaceae; genus Chryseolinea. Next base: position 55,049 of record CAVQQL010000013.1, read on the forward strand.
AAAGTTCAATCTGGCTGTTTCCCTGCACGCAGCAATGGATACCACGCGTTCTGCCATAATGCCTATTAACGATACTAATCCGCTTGAGGAATTAGGTGATGCCCTGCAATACTGGTATCAAAAAACGAAAAAGAAAGTTACGTATGAATACGTGGTCTGGAAGGATATTAATGACACTGAAGAACATGCCTTGGCTTTGCTGAAATTTTGCAAGAAGGTACCATCAAAAGTCAATCTGATTGAGTACAACCCGATCGATGATGGAGAATTCCAGCAAGCGCCTGCGGCGGCATTGAATATGTACATGGATATCCTTGAAAAGAGTGGCATAACCACACGAATCCGTAAAAGTAGAGGAAAAGATATCGATGCCGCCTGTGGGCAGCTAGCAAATAAAACTTAATCCCTGCTCCATTCATCCTACAACTAATGCATTTCGAGTCGATCATGGTACATGAATAGCTGGAAAAAATTATCCTGCCTTATTGCGCTTGTTTTAACCATTGTTGTATCTGGGTTTTCACAGAAAATAACGCGTGGAATCGTTGTGGATTCTATTTCGCTTAATGCGCTGCAAGGTGTTCATGTTCGTATCAAGAATTCCGATCGAGGTGCGGTAACAGATTTGAATGGCGTTTTTAGACTTCGTACGTCAGCAGCGGATACACTTGTATTGTCTTTGGTGAGTTATAATACACTGGAGTTGCCCCTTTTTTTTGAAGAAGAGGATATCCTTATCCGGTTAAGTGAACGCATTCGAATATTAAAAGAAATAACCATTAGGGGAACCAGGCTGTATGAGAGTCAAATAGTGAGGACAGCCAGAACACAACCTAGGAGAATGTCGGCGGCTGATGGTTTCAAATCTCCGTGGGAATATTTCTCCAGGGGCCAACGAGAAAAACGAAAGGTCGTGAAACTAATCAATGAAAACGACCGGATCAAGACCTATATCGGGGTGATCAATGATCAGGAGATACGGGAAGAGATTATCGATGACCACGGCTTATCAGAAGCAGAATATTATAATGGTCTGGCAAAGTTCAATCAGCAAAGCGATGATATATTGTACTCCACTGATCCGTCTGTTATTGCGACTTCACTGAAATCTTTTTTCAACAGAATGTATCAATAACGCGAAGGTTATCATGCTGTGAAAACAGGACGCTATTTCTTGCTGGCATTAAATAGTTTTTCCTTTTCGTCTTTGGTCAGACTTTCGTAACCACCATCCGAGATCTTATCCAGAATCGTATCTATTTCAGCCTGAGAAACGGAAGATTTTGTCGCCTTTTTTGTTGTCGATTGTTTGCGATAGGTAACCTTGACGGCGGGTTTTGGTGCAAACAAGCTCTTGATAAATTCTATCGTTCCCGTGATCCAACCTCCCCAATTAACACCAGCCTGAAGTTGCTTGATGTATAAATATCCAATTAACGCCCCGCCCAGGTGAGCTACATTTCCGCCTTCATTTGGCCCCACAGACCCTAAGAAAGAAATAATGATATAGAATGCAGCAATATATTTGATTCTCACGGGCCCAAGAAAGAGTAGGAAGAAAGTATAATCGGGAACCAGCGTGGCGGTCGCGACAACGATTGCATAAACTGCTGCTGAAGCACCGACCATTCCTCCGGCAGGAATTCTTGCTTCATAGAACGGGATGAGGTTGTATACCAAAAGGTAAGCAACTCCACCGGCAAGCGCACCAAGGAAATAAACAGCGATGAGTTTATCACTGCCCAGATATTCTACGAATAATTTCCCGAACCAATAAAAAACCAACATATTGAACAGGATGTGAAATATGCCAGTCCAGTCGTGCACAAAGGCGTAGGTGATGATTGTCCAGGGTTTTTGAATAAACTGAACGATCGGCGCCGGGATGGCGAGTTGGTGGTGAATCACATCAAAGAATCCGGGCGACTGGAATGCTGTAGAGAATACAAAAATGACAGCAACTACTAAATACACAGCCACGTTGATAATAATCAACTGGACATGACCGTTGTTAGGTCTCTGAAATGCGTTCTTAAATTCCTCAAACATAACCACCAATACTAATAAATCCTGTCCTGATTCTTCCAGATCGTTATTAAAATAAACGCAAAAACCACACCCCCTAAATGGGCAAAATGGGCCACGTTTCCACTGCTATCCAATACGAAATTCAGTCCCCCCAAAATCAAGACAAGATACTTCGCTTTGATGGGAATAGGGGGGATCAAAAGCTGAATCTCCATATTGGGGAATATCATCCCAATTCCCATTAAAATTCCATAAACCGCGCCAGAGGCACCCATCATTATGCCGAACGAACCAGCACCAAAAAACATGTATACTAGAATGTTAAACACACCAGCGCCAATTCCGGTTACAACGTAAAAAATAGTAAACCGTTTTGTGCCCCAATAGTCCTCCAACAGTGGTCCCATAAATGCCAGCATCAACATATTGAAAAATATGTGCATAAAGCTGCCGTGGACAAACATGTAGGTAAATAATTGGTAAGGCTTGAAGCAATCGGTTCTTACATTCCATAAGGAAAGAAAGCCGGTGATGACATCATTTGGAAAGTTAATACCAATGCAATAGCCAAAATCTTTTGTAGGCGCAATTATCTTGGCGACAAAAATCAGGATGTTGATGATGATTAAACTCCTAACAACCGGGGTAAGTCTCAGCATATTCTAGTGTATCGTTAGCGAAAGTCTATCGAAAGTAAGTTTCAATTTTATTCAATTCAAAAATAAAGAAAGTAGGCAACCCATCCGGCGTGTAATTAGGTGTAGTGCAGGCAAAAAGACTATCCACCAGCGCCTTCATTTCGTCCTTGACCAGCGTTTGGCCACGCTTTACCGAAGCACGCTTTGCCAACGCGCGCGCCAGATTCTCACTCAAGGGGACCGACAATTCAGCCTGATTGATCTTGAACTGTTCGATAAGCCCTTCGAACAGTTCTTTTTCCCGGGTGGAAGAAATGTTTGCGGGTACACCGGTTACCATCAACGTGTTCTTTCCAAATACTTCTATTCTGAAGCCCAACGCTTCTATTTCTTGCTGCAACTCCATGATCAAGGCAAAGTCGGCAGCGTTAAACGTGAGTGCCAGCGGGAATAGACTTTGCTGACTCTGCGCCGATTTGTTTTTACTTTGTTTTAAAAATTTTTCAAACAGAATTCTTTCGTGGGCGGCCTGCTGATCCACAAATAATACACCGGATTTGACTTGTTTAACGACGTATCGGTCATGAAGTTGAAAGTAGATCTTTTCCATTGGGGCACTAGAGGGCTGATTTACAGCGCTATCGAACCGAAGGGTTTGAAAGTTAGGCGCTTGCTCCACTGACCGCACAGGATTTTCTTTTTCGACGTCATCAAAAATTTTTTCCCAGTGATCGCGATTGGAACGATCGGATGTCGTGCTGAATCGCTCTTCAAAATAGATTTCCTTTGATTGAGGAGAGGCGTCAGTCAATTTTGCTATAATGTTTACATCAGCATCAAAGTCAATAGCGGGCGTTAAGTTGTGTGCACCGATAGCCTGGCGTACAGCCGAGAGTACTACAGCATAGACTGCTCTTTCATCATCAAATTTTATTTCCGTTTTAGTAGGGTGAACGTTGACATCAATATGCTTGGGATCTATTTCGATAAAGAGTACGTAAAACGGAAAGCTGTTCTCCGGGAGTAGTCCTTCGAATCCGGTCATCACAGCATGATTCAGATAATTGTTTCGAATGAATCGCTTGTTGACAAATAAGAATTGCTCACCCCTTTTTTTGCGGGCAGCTTGCGGTTTACCCAAGTATCCGCTAATCTTGACTAGCCCAGTCTCTTCTCGGCATGGCGCCAGTTGCTCTTGATACGATTTCCCGAAAATGTTTACTATCCGTTGACTTAACTTGCCTGGTGGTAAATCAAATTCAATTGTATCTGTTTCAATTAGCTGAAATGAAATTTCAGGATGTGAAAGCGCCAGTCGCTGAAATTCGTCAATGATGTGCTGGTATTCATTGGCATTCGATTTCAGGAAATTACGCCGTGCCGGGATATTGTAGAAAAGATTCTTTACGGCGACACTAGTACCATAATCGCAAGCCGTAGGTTCTTGGCGCTTTACTTCAGAACCCTCCACAACCAAAAGGGTCCCAAGTTCCTGGCCTGCCAATCGCGTCCTCATTTCCATTTGCGAGACGGCAGCAAGTGACGCGAGGGCTTCTCCTCGAAAGCCCATGGTACGTAACGTAAACAAATCTTCGGCCTTCCTAATTTTTGAAGTAGCATGTCGCTCGAGGCTCATGCGGGCATCGGTCTCAGACATTCCTTTGCCGTTGTCCATTACCTGAAGGAGTGTTTTTCCAGCCTCCTTTATGATCAGCTTGATGGTCGTAGCGTCCGCGTCGATGGCATTCTCGAGCAACTCCTTCACGGCTGAAGCGGGCCTTTGAACAACCTCACCGGCAGCGATCTGGTTGGCGATAGAATCGGGCAAAAGCTGAATAATATCAGGCATCAGTAATATCAAGTAGGCAATTTGAAGAAGTCCTGATTAGCGTTTGGACTTTCTAAATTTCAGGTACAAATAAAGGGGAATAATAACGAATGCAACACCAATCAATGCGTTTTTCCCGACTTGCAAATACGCGATCAAACCCACTGTCATAGTCAACGCGAGGAAAAGCCGCAGCATATTGGCGGAAGTATCAGACTGTGAAGATGAGGTTTTCTTTGCAGTTTTGAATGACCCCGCAATGCGTGAGCGGTAATCTTCGGGCGCTCCTTCTTCCGAACCACTTTCTGCCCCTTGCATTGGTTTACCTTCTTCAGCCAATTCTTGCCGGATGCGCGACTCCCGCTCCCTCCTTTCCTCCTCCTGAGGATCATAATGCCTCGGGGTATAACCAAATCGCTTGTGTTTGGGAATCTTTGTAAATAATTGCGGGAACTTCATGTGGTTAATGTTAAAACTATCGATTCAGCGGAGATGCCATGGCACTATCTAAAACTACCTCCGTTCGAGGATAAGATGCGTAAAAAGCACTCCTAATTGACTAATTTTGTAACCTGGAGTACGCAAAGTTGCTTCTATAATCATCCATTTCAAAACCAAACAGGCTGATGATAAAAAAAGTTTTCTCATGTATTCTTCTACTGTTGCCGGCTTACCTTAGTGCACAAGCCCAATCTGACAAGAGTCGTTGGGTGGATAGTGTTTTCAGTGCCATGGACGTGGAGGAAAAAATTGGTCAACTTTTTATGGTTTCGATACCCTCCAACGCCTCGCTGGCGGATGTTGCGAGGATTGAAGACCAGATCAAAAGCCATGAAATCGGAGGTGTTATTTTTCAACAGCAAACACCCTATAAGCAAGCTGCTATTACGAAAAAATTACAACATATTTCTGCGATTCCACTTTTCGTTGGTCAGGATGGAGAATGGGGTTTAGGACAAATGGTCGACAGTACGGTTAGTTTTCCCAGGGCCCTGGTATTGGGCGCACTTCAAAATGATTCAATGATTTATCGCATGGCTGAGGAAATGGCTCGCCAAATGAAAATTGTGGGATTGAATTTGAATTTTGCCCCTATCGCAGACGTAAATAATAATCCCCAAGATCCGATCATTAGTTATCGTTCGTTCGGAGAAAACGAACTGAGGGTAGCCAATAAAACAACTGCATTTGTCCGTGGATTATACGACCATGGTGTGCTGGCATGCGCAAAACATTTCACCGTAACAGGGCTAACCATAATTGATGTCGAAGAACATTTTCCGACGATACAACCCAGCATCGATTCTGTTCGTGCTTACCCATTCCAGAAACTTTTTGCTAATAATCTGGCAGGAGTAATGCCAGCTGCTTCCAGCTTTCCATTATTCTATGAAAACTTGAAACTGGCGAAGAAGAACGGATTCGATGCGGCCACGCTATCGCTACTTTTCACAGGCAAGTGGCTGAAAGAAAAAATGAATTTTACTGGGCTCTCCTTTGTCGACCTTAATCTAATAGAGTATGTGACAGAGAAAAACCGCAGTGGAGATGCAGAACTCCTGGCCTTTCAGGCGGGGAATGATGTGTTACTGGGCTCAAAGGAAATTGGCCCGGCTGTTCGTAAAATAAAAAAAATAGTTAAGGCTAAAAGAGAAACTGAGGAACAACTTGATCTCACTGTAAAAAGAATATTGGCGGCAAAGTTTGATGCTGGGCTGTCGCGTAGCCATGGAATAAATCTGGATAACCTAACGCAGCGATTAAATACGCCGGAAGCGACGCTGCTAAATCAGAAATTGTATGCTGAGGCCATCACGATTGTTCGAAATGCCAACAATACACTGCCCATTAGACTGCTTGAAGACAAGCACTTTGCATATATCACGAGTGAAGAGACCGGCCCAAATACGGATTTCTATTCGTATCTGATGAAGTATGTTAATGCAGCCTACTTTACGGTAAATGAAAGGACAGATCTGGTAGAATTGTCTGATGCGTTGACCGATCAGGAAGTTATTATAGTTGGTATTTTTCCACAGACATCCCATGCGATTGTCGAGCGGTTGGATAGGTTACTTAACCAATTATCGGCCACACGTGAAATTATCTATTGTGATTTTGGAAACGAAACTTTTTTGCGATCTGCCGAAAGCCGCGCCACGCTGATCACGGCATACACCAATACTACCGAAACATTAAGGGCCGTCCCTCAGGTAATTTTTGGTGCCCTTGGAGCAAGTGGCGTTCTCCCATTTACGGTGTCACCGCAGCTCAGGGAGGGAACGGGCGTGGCGACTGTGCCGATCGACAGGCTGGCGTATTCATTACCCGAAGACGCCCGTATGAATAGCCGGACGTTGGCAAAAATTGATCGGATTGCTGCGGAGGCCATACAGTCTGGGTCCACACCGGGTTGTCAGGTGTTAGTTGCCAAGGATGGAAAGGTGGTGTACGAGAAATCATTTGGTGCGCTGACCTACGAGAATAATAGCCCCGTCACCGATGGAACAATCTATGATCTTGCCTCGCTTACCAAAGTATCTGCCACGCTGCAAGCCGTTATGTTCATGCATGAAAGAAAATTGATTGACATCTACAAAAAGGTGTCTTTCTATCTGCCTGAGCTGAAGCGCACAAATAAAAAGGATGTGACAATTATTGAAATGCTGACACATCAGGCAGGACTTGCGCCCTTTATACCCATGTGGCCGGAAACGGTGAAGGATTCAGTTTATTTACCACTCTACTACAGTCGCACACGCGATGAACAATATCCCCTTCAGGTCGCGCCAAACTTATTCGCTGCCACAAATATTATCGATTCTGTTTGGTCGTGGATTGGAAAATCTAAAATGTTAGAAAAACCACCCCGGACACCCTACAGCTACCGCTATAGTGACCTGGGCTTTTTAATTCTGCAGCGCCTGGCCGAAAAGATTCTCAATCAGCCGCTTAATGATTTCTTGGAGCAAAATTTATACGGACCTCTGGGCGCTTATACTACTGGCTTTACGCCGCTTGATCATTTTTCGGAAGGACTAATAGCACCAACAGAAGACGATAAGATCTACAGAAAAATCAAGGTTGTGGGGACAGTCCACGATGAGCGGGCAGCGATGATGGGGGGTGTAGCCGGGCACGCTGGACTATTCAGTGACGCCAATGATCTGGCGAAACTGGGACAGATGCTTTTGCAGGATGGGCATTATGGGGGAATTAGATACTATAGGCCGGAGACGGTCAGGCTGTTTACCCATAAGCAGTTTGACAAAAGCCGGAGAGGCTTAGGTTGGGATAAGCCAGTGCAGAGTGAATGGAATAGTCCCACCTCCACGAAAGCCTCGCCCGAAACGTTTGGGCACACGGGCTTTACGGGCACATGCATGTGGGTAGATCCAACGTTCAATCTGGTTTACGTTTTCCTTTCGAATCGGGTGTACCCCGATCGGAATAGTAAACTAATCACTACGAATATACGTTCCCGCATACAGGATGTGATATATGAATCTATTTTCGACTATTGCGGCGGCGATTCCAACACTGAATCCGAACCGGCAGGCGCTGTTTTCACAAGTAAACGATAAGGAAACTTTAAACGGAAAGATTTCGAGCCGGCATTTCATTTCTAACAAACTAAGTAACAATGGACCCATCCACACACACGGCGCACACGTTAACATAGTAAACCACAAAAGAACTAGATGAATATTGGAATTGTATGCTACCCTACATTTGGCGGAAGCGGCGTAGTGGCGACTGAGCTCGGAAAAGGTCTGGCAAAGCATGGGCATAAAGTCCATTTTATCACCTATTCACAGCCTACCCGGTTGGATTTTTTGAATGAGAATTTGTTTTATCACGAAGTTGAATTCCATAATTATCCATTATTTGAGTATCCTCCATATGAGCTCGCGCTCGCGAGCATGATGGTAGGTGTAGTAAAAAACGAAAAACTTGATTTGCTGCATGTGCATTATGCCATACCGCATGCCTCTGCAGCATATATGGCAAAACAGATTTTGAAAACGCATGGAATTATCATCCCTGTTGTTACAACACTGCATGGTACCGACATTACACTAGTTGGAAAAGATGCCTCGTATGAACCTGTGGTTACCTTCAGCATAAACCAATCTGACGGTGTAACGGCTGTATCTGAGGACCTGAAAAGGGAGACTTTCGAGTACTTCAAGATTACGAATGAAATTGAGGTCATTCCAAACTTTATCGATCTTGAGAAGTTTAAGAAACAAAAGAAAGATCATTTTAAGAAAGCAATCTGCCCGAATGACGAAGCATTGATCGTGCACACCTCGAATTTCAGGAAAGTAAAACGTGTTGATGATGTAATCAATATTTTTGCAAATATCCATCAAGAAATACCCTCTAAATTGCTGATGATTGGCGATGGTCCAGAACGTACTAAAGCAGAAGCTTTATGCCGAGAACTTGGTATTTGTGATGATATTCGGTTTCTGGGAAAATTGGAAGCGGTCGAAGAAGTGCTTTCTGTTGCAGATCTTTTTATTATGCCTTCTGAGAAGGAGAGTTTTGGTTTAGCGGCATTGGAGGCTATGGCTTGTGAGGTACCAGTTATTTCGTCCAATACGGGAGGAATACCAGAGCTTAATATTCAGGGCGTAACAGGGTTCCTGAGTCCTATTGGTGATATTGAAGATATGACCCGCAAGGCGCTCTTTGTGCTGGATAAAAATAATCTGCCTAAATTCAAAGAGAACGCTTTGGCGCGGGCTAAAGAATTTGACATTACCCAAATTCTGCCGCTTTACGAAGCCTTCTACAAGCGAATTATGGAAAAAACCACTGCAAGAGCAACAATCTGAGTTAATCAGCTTTGAATATTATCGACCCTATCATAAATTTGCTATTGAGGGATTGACGTTATGGAAACAGATTTCACACCAAAAAATAGTGGGAGTAAGCAACTTTTCAAAAATCCAATTTTGGAAAAACTTTCGCGCACCCATATTGCGATACCATTACTAATTTTTATCAGCTTCGCTATAGCCTTGCTCTATTGGAGTATCACCCATACGTCCTTGTCGGTAGCGCAAACCACGATCACATTCTTTCTGGGTGCACTCGCCTTCACGTGGGTAGAATACAACGTTCATCGGTATTTTTTCCATATGCACACCTATACTGTGCTCAGAAAGAAGATCCAGTACGTGGCCCATGGGGTGCACCATGAATTCCCAAAAGACAAAGATAGGCTTGCAATGCCGCCATTACTGAGTATTACTATAGCCACCATTTTGCTGTTGCTATTTCGCCTCATGCTGGGTGATTTTGTGTTCTCTTTCTTGCCTGGTTTTTTGGTTGGATATTCGGGCTATTTATCAGTCCACTACATCGTGCATGCCCACCAGCCTCCTAAGAATTTCTTGCGGCCGTTGTGGATAAATCACAGCAAGCACCATTATAAGGATGGTGAATTTCTCTTTGGGGTGTCGTCACCGTTATGGGATTATGTATACGGAACGATGAGAGAAAAGAAAAGATCGCTCTGAAATTTGTGAGGCAGCAGATCCTGAGGTGGCGTTGACCGCTACACCTTTTTATGCCGGTAGGCGCCCGAATGCTCATTTGCAATCTCTTTCCTGGCCCTTGTACATATTTCCACAGAAAGCAGCAAGCGTACATGGCGAAGTAATACACCAGGGACCATCTTTTCGTTTCTTGGTATTGCGTTGCGAGGTACTTTAATATTTTTGGCAAATAAAGTTTTGAACCCCGAAACAGAATTGGCAAATTAATGGTTATCTAGAGACATAAAACCCTATCCGATGCTTGGTTACCGTTTCTCAAATTATACACCACCGCAGGACGAAGGCAAAAGTGATTTTGAAAAATTGCTTAAGGTTTTCATGCAGTTGATCCTGATTACCTCGGGAAATGTGGAAGAGGCGCTTCAATGGCTTACAGAGGTAGACCGTCAATATGGACTTACGAATGGCAAGTATGGAATTGGTGACTTCATTGAAGATCTGAAGGAAAAAGGCTACATAACAGAAGAGGGACCCAAAGGTGAATTTAAACTGAAGGCCAAGAGCGAACAAAACCTGCGGCAATCGGCTCTGGAGGAGATTTTTGGGAAACTAAAAAAGACAAAGTCCGGGGAACACAATACACATTACAGCGGCCGAGGGGATGAGCAGACTACGGAGAAACGCAATTATGAGTTTGGCGACACGATGGACCAGCTATCGGTCACGGATTCATTGCGAAATGCCCAGATTAATCATGGCCTGGATGACTTCTTCATGACGGAGGCCGACCTGGAGGTTATGGAGAGTGAGTTTAAAACGCAGACATCAACCGTCCTGATGATCGACATATCGCACTCTATGATTTTGTACGGGGAAGATCGGATCACCCCCGCAAAAAAAGTAGCGATGGCGTTGGCTGAACTTATTACGAAAAAATACCCAAAAGACACTTTGGATATTCTTGTATTTGGTGATGATGCCTGGCAGATCGAAATTAAAGACCTGCCATATCTTCGGGTTGGGCCATATCATACCAATACTGTTGCCGGATTGGAGTTGGCAATGGATATTCTACGCAGACGAAAGAATTCCAACAAGCAAATCTTCATGATTACTGATGGAAAACCTACCTGTATAAAGGAGGGAATCAGGTATTATAAGAACGCTTTTGGACTGGATCAGAAAATCCTCGGAAAAACGCTCAACTTGGCTGGTCAACTCAGGAAGCTGAAAGTGCCTGTTACCACCTTTATGATTGCCACTGACCCGTACCTGAAGGCTTTTGTGCGGAATTTTACGAAAGCAAACAATGGTAATGCATACTACAGCAGCCTGGAAGGGCTAGGCAATTTAGTGTTCGAGGATTTCAAGAAGAATAGAAGGAAGAATTTATAGTTTTTAAGCGATTCAGGTAGATCGTCGAACATAGTCCAATTAAACCACAAGAATGGATCATTCAAAAATTAACACGCTGGGTCAGCTAAAACGTTCCAATTATAAATCAAGGTCAATCAAAGAAGAACTCCGGGAAAATCTGATTGGACGGCTCAAAAATAAGGAAACAGTTTTTTCCGGTATATGGGGTTACGAAGAAACCGTAATTCCCGATCTTGAACGCGCTATGCTCGCCGGTCATGATATCAATCTTTTGGGGCTACGCGGACAAGCCAAGACGAGGCTGGCAAGATTGATGGTCAACATATTGGATGAATACGTTCCAATCATTGACGGCTCAGAATTGAATGACGATCCGCTTGCCCCGATATCGCGATTTGGCAAGGATAGGGTGAAGGAACTGGGTGACGAGACACCAATTGCGTGGCTGCATAAAGAAGACCGTTATGCAGAGAAACTGGCAACACCCGATGTCTCTATTGCTGATTTGATTGGCGACGTGGATCCAATTAAAGCGGCTACGCTCAAACTTCCGTATTCGGATGAGCGCGTCATCCACTTTGGACTAATACCGCGATCAAACCGAAGCATATTTGTCATTAATGAATTGCCTGACCTGCAGGCACGAATTCAAGTAGCACTTTTCAATATACTTCAGGAGGGAGACATTCAAATTCGAGGATTCAAAATCCGGATGCCATTAGATATTCAATTTGTGTTCACGGCAAATCCTGAAGATTACACCAATCGGGGAAGTATTGTAACACCCTTGAAAGACCGGATAGACAGTCAGATTATAACACATTATCCGAAAACGCTAGATATTGGGAAGCGTATTACGCAGCAGGAAGCACGCTTAAAAGAAGTACAGCGCAGCAATATTTCTGTTAATGAAATTGCCAAAGATCTTGTGGAGCAAATTGCTTTTGAAGCACGAAAGAGCGAGTATGTAGATTCCAAAAGTGGTGTCTCTGCCCGGCTCACCATTTCTGCGTATGAAAATCTGGTTGCCTCAGCTGAGCGTAGATGTATTCTCAACGGTGAAAAGAACGCTTACATCAGAATTGCTGATTTTGTTGGCGTTATTCCGGCGATTACCGGAAAAGTTGAGCTGGTCTATGAAGGTGAGCAGGAAGGGCCAGGCATTGTGGCGCAAAATCTGGTTGGAAAGGCATTGCGCACCCAGTTTGTCAATTATTTTCCGGATCCTGACAAATTCCGAAAACAAAAAGAGAAAAGTCCTTATAAAAAAATAGCTAACTGGTTTGGCGATGGTAATACTGTGGACTTACTCAATGATATTTCGCAAGCTGAGTTTGAAAAGAAGATAAAGAATGTTCCTGGATTACAAGACCTGATAAACGAGTTTCACAAGGGCCAGGATGCACATACTAAGCTCTTCTTAATGGAGTTTGCGCTGCATGGATTGGCAGAATACAGTTTGATCAGTAAGCACAATCTGACGGCGGGCCTTCAGTTCAAAGATTTGCTAAGCAGTATGTTCAGCATTCCACGCCCCGGACAAGAGGGTGACGAGGATGATGATAACGATAGTGATATGCTCGGCGGGATGAACTAAGTAGCGGCAAGCTATATTGAAGAGTACTCTTTTTTCTTATGCATAGTGATTCTAGAAAATTTTAAGGACTAGCATTACGCAACTACCGTTACACGGTTTCACGAAGTCAAGGTTCAACACAATGAAGCTACAAGAAGCCTTCTCCTACAACCCGCAGCAAGTCCAGGATTTAAAAAGATTGGTTACGAAAGGTGAATGCTTGACACTCGAGTTTAAGCGCAAGGCATCCGATCCAGGAAAAATAGTTCGTGAAATGGTTGCTTTTGCCAATACGCTTGGAGGAGTTCTTTTGGTCGGGATAGGCGATGACGGTAGTATTCCGGGACTGAAGTACCCTGAAGGAGAATCTCATGTTATTATGGAGGCGCTGAAGAAGGTGAGGCCCTCTTTGCCATTACGTGAAACCTTCATACCGCTCTCCGGTTCGCGATCCGTTCTTCACTTTGAAGTTTTTGAGAGCGAAAAAAAACCTCACTACATCGTTTCGGAGAATCAGTCCAAGAACTACTACGTTAGGGTGGCCGACAAAAGTATTAAGGCAAGTCGTGAAATGAGAGAGATTATAAAGCGACGGCAGCTCGGGAAGGATATACGTTTTCGTTACGGAGATCAAGAAAAATTCCTGATGAAGTACCTCGAGGAGAAGAAGTCCATCACCTTAAAGGAGTTTGTACGGGTAAGCGGCATGAAACGCTTCTATGCTTCCCGTAAATTAATACTGTTGGTGCTTGCTAACGTTCTTCGGATTATCCCCACCGAAAATGAGGACCGCTATATATTGGCTTTCTAAAAAATATCATGAAAAATTCTTTTCAAAACGCCTACGCTTTCATTTCCATTCATTACATTTCGAAAACCAAGTCCTTTGTGTCGCATGGCTAAAACCAAAAAGGAAAGAAAGATCTTCGTACTCGATACCTCTGTTATTATTTACGAACACAATTCAATTCTCAACTTCGATGAACATGATGTCGGCATCCCCATTACAGTCCTGGAGGAACTTGACAACTTCAAAAAAGGAAACGATACCAAGAATTTTGAGGCACGTGAATTCATCCGGCTAATTGATAAACTGGCTAAAGGCCAGATGCTGCACAATTGGAATGCCCTTAATGGCAAAGGAAAGGGTTTCTTCAAAGTATTGATGGATACCAAAAGTACCGTTGACGCGAATAAGGTCTTCAACGAAGAAAAAGCTGATCACCGTATCTTGAATTCGGCCCTGCAACTTCAGAAGGAAGAGGGTGGAAGGAAAATTATTCTTGTTTCTAAAGATGTTAACCTAAGGCTGAAAGCAAAGGCACTGGGCCTGCAGTCTGAGGACTATACAACCGGGAAAGTACAGAACATATCCTCACTTTACACTGGGAAAACGATTATCGAAAATGTTGATCCAAACATGATCAACTTGCTCTATGAAAAAGGTTATTGCCCGCCATCGGATTTGCTTGGAAAAATGGCTGCCGTAAAAAATCATTACTACATTTTGAAAAGTGGAAAAAAATCTGCCTTAGCCTACTACAATCCACTCAATGAAATGGTAGAGCATGTGGAAAAACGATCTGTTTATGGCGTGAAACCGCGAAATGCTGAGCAGACTTTTGCTATCCATGCTGCGTTAAAACCAGAGATCAAGCTTGTATCGATACAGGGTATTGCAGGAACAGGGAAAACCCTGCTTGCCTTGGCCGCTGCACTGGATCAGAAAAAAGAATATAAACAGATTTATCTGGCCCGCCCGATTGTTCCACTCAGCAACAAAGATATTGGCTATTTGCCTGGCGATATTAAGTCGAAGGTAAATCCATATATGGAGCCGCTGTGGGACAACCTTAAATTCATACAAAATCAGTATAGTGAATCAGATAAGGAATATGCGCGGATTACTGATATGGTCAACCAGGAGAAATTGATGATCACACCGTTGGCCTACATACGCGGAAGGAGTTTATCCAGTATATGTTTTATTGTTGACGAGGCGCAGAACTTAACGCCGCATGAGGTCAAGACAATCATAACCCGCGCGGGCGAAAACACCAAAATTATCTTCACTGGTGATATATACCAGATTGATACACCTTATCTGGATTCCCAAAGCAATGGTTTATCTACACTAATCGATAGGCTTCAGGATCATGAGTTATATGCGCACATCACATTGGAAAAAGGTGAGCGGTCTGAGCTGGCTAATTTGGCGAATGAGTTATTGTAGGATCGTCGGTCGTTATGCGCTCGTGAAATCACTTTGCGGGTGACCCAATCTGGTTATACGACCTGGCTTAATATATGCAGATCAATACTTTTCTTTGTCATTCGGGAATTCTCTGGACTTGATGTCGCCAATATACTTTCCAACTGCGTCAGTAATAACGGTATGTAGATCTGCATAGCGCCTTAAGAATCGTGGTTTGAACTCCTTGGTTATACCCAGCATATCTTGCATGACCAACACCTGACCATCAGCGTCGGGACCGGCGCCAATTCCTATTGTAGGAATACTAATGGATTGTGATACCTGTTTCGCCAAGGAAGCAGGAATCTTTTCCAACACGATGCCAAAGCAACCGCTCTGCTCTAGCATCCTGGCATCTTCAATTAGTTTAGTTGCTTCGGTCTCTTCCTTCGCGCGCACCGTATATGTTCCAAACTTGTAAATGGACTGGGGTGTAAGACCCAGGTGACCCATCACTGGAATACCGGCACTGAGAATTCGTTCAACAGAATCTTTCACTTCGTTGCCCCCCTCAAGCTTTACGGCATGCCCGCCACTTTCTTTCATGATGCGGATAGCGGACCGAAGCGCCTCTCCAGAACTACCTTGGTAAGTACCAAAGGGGAGATCAACAACTACGAGGGCACGCTTTACGGCACGTACAACCGAAGCCGCGTGATAGATCATCTGATCCAGGGTTATGGGTAGCGTCGTCTCATGCCCGGCCATAACATTGGATGCCGAATCGCCAACGAGAATAATGTCGATTCCAGCGCCATCAATGATCTTTGCCATACTGTAATCATATGCTGTGAGCATGGCAATCTTTTCCCCGCGATTCTTCATTTCGCGTAGTTGATGCGTAGTGATACGCTTGATGTCTTGCTTTTTGGTGGCTGACATGGTTTCTGTTTATTGTTCAGCGGTTTTTGCTTGAAATGTATTCATTTTCGCCGACTTCAAACATCAAACCAGATACACAGCGGCTTTTTTTCCCAAATTGACTTCCACGTGATCTTTGATGGTGGTGGTAAGGGCATAGCCGGTATATTGTGGATAAATGGGGAAAAGCGTATGGCTTCGGTTTACGAGGACAGCGGTTTCAATCTTCTTTACTTCGATATCCAGAAATGGCTTCATGCCATAGGCAAAGGTGCGTCCTGTGTTCAGCACATCATCCACCAGGATAATACACTTTTTTCTCAGTGTTTTGATTTCACAATCTAGCGTCACTTCACTTTGTTGTGGTGCAAGCTTGTCGAGGCTGACTTTGACAAGCATTACCTCCAGGGGAGCGATTTGCTGAACTTCCTTTACCAGGAGTTTTGCAAGAATATATCCCTGTCCCGCTATGCCTGCTACAACGATGCTCTTTTCATCATAGTTATGCTCATACATTTCAACAGCGATGCGCTTGATCTTTTGTTGAATTTGGTGTTCATTCAGAATTAGGTTTTTTTCAGCGACCATAAAGCAGGCATAATTTTTTTGAGTGTAACCTCACATCCTTGCGGGAAATAAATAAGGTGGTTTAATCGGGAAGTGGCATTGACTTGCTGTCTTTAAAGGTAGAAAGTATAACCATAGACTGAAGGCTATCCACTACTTCAATATTGGATACTTTTTCGAGCATCAGTTGTTGATAGGCTGAGATATCGGCACTGACAACTTTTAAGATGAAATCGCCGGCGCCGGTAATATGATGGCACTCGATTACTTCATCAATACCGTTAATGGCCATAATGAACTTGTCGATATTCTCTTTGTTGTGGCCTTTCAATGTAACCATGACGAACGTACTCACGCCAATCCCAACACTTCTGGGATCGATTACCGCATGATAGCTTTTGATAACGCCAGAAGTCTCGAGCTTATTTACGCGTTCCAGCGTGGGAGCAGGCGACAAGCCAATTTCTTTGGCCAGATACGCATTTGTAATGTTTGAGTTGGCCTGAAGTATTTCCAGGATTTTTCTATCCGTAGCATCTATCTTAGTTGGCTTCATAACTGTCGCAGAGGGTTTTTCCAAATAATATTTGGCAAAAGTAAGTGAAAAAAGGTATTGTTTGGTAAATGCAGCCGTAAAGATTATTTTAAAAGTGGGGACTGGCAATGCTTGGTTCAGACGAAACCTATTCGGAAGACTATTCAATAGTTCTAAAATAACAATACAACTTCATCCCTCCGCCAAAAAGTATTGGTACGCCAATTTCAATTTTTCGAAAGATCTGAGCTCTGCTCCTACAGTTGCAATGTTTTTCCTGCTGCCGGGATTTCTAACTATGGCTACCAGATTATTTATTTTTTTGATAAAATTAGCGTGATTGATATTATCCGCTTCAAAAAGGATGCCACCAAACCCCCCTTCAATCATTGGCGACTCATCACCAATTCCGCGTGTCATTAAGATCGGCAAACCGTTTACCCAATATTCGCCTACTTTTACTGGAGACAAAAAGGCCTTGCTTTTACCTGGCTTATAGGTGGCAAATGCAAAATCGCTTGCTGAACAGTAGGTACTTACCTGGTCATGCCTCACCGATCTGACAAAAACCCTGCTGACAGGCAATCCATGTTTTCTAATTTGACCATCAATCCAGGAATGATGTGTTACCGAGGACAGAAGGATGAGCGTGAAATCGGGTAATTGCTCAAAGCAAATTTTATAAAGTTTGAATGCGTCTTCCGCCAGGTAGAGACCATCGTACTTTCCGGCATACAGTCCAACCATTGCATTGGGTGAAATGCCCAACTCACTTCTAAGCTTCTGCCGCTCCTCTTCATTGAAGGCAAATTGGGCTTGACTAACCCCGCAGGGTACAACTTTTATTTTATCGGGGTCAATCCCCTCTTTGATAAGCTGACGTTGATAATTCACCGTGACCGGCATCAAACCGGTGGCATTTTTCATTTCCTTTTTCTCCCAATATCGCTGTAGGAGAAAACGCGGATCATATTTGCCCCATACTTCAGATTCCAGCATATAATCGGCATGAGGTTCAAAGGACTCAATGAAAAAAGGAATGCTGGTCTTCTTCCAAGCCAAATAGGCTAACGCTCCTGCCGGGGTTCCGCGCGCTACCACTTTGTCAATACTATGGGATTTGCATAACCTGCCGATCAAGGTTGGACCCTGCATGAAGTCTTTTACCTTATTGATAAAACGATCACCCGATAAAGCCGGATAATATAAAATGTTTAAGTCGCTGAAGATACCAGGCAATGCACTAGGTAGGGGCTCACGCTGTACATTTACAAATATCAGCGTAGCATTTGGTTGTAACATACGCAGCATGCTCAGGCTTGGATACACCGTTGAAATGGTAAGTGGATCATACAGATTCCAATAGCCGATGTAAAGTATGTTCATAGAGTGCACAGTAAATCTTAATGGATCAAACCTAATGCTTCTTTTATCTGACCCCGCTTAAGATAATCAAGTACCATAAATTTTCGCCAACGTTGTCTGAAAGTTGTTATATCTGAAGCCGAAAGTTCAGGCCATTTGCCGATTTGATTTTCGATATACCTGTATCCATTCTCCAGGCCATGAAGGTTTTTCATAGCTGAGCCGGCAGTGTTTCTGTAGTGGAGTATGGGTTCTTCGACGAATGTGTACGCTCCTCCCCGGCGCGCGAGTTCCATAAAAAACAAGAGATCCTCTCCATGGCTGAGCCCGTCTTGAAATTTGTATTCTGTGCTTCTATTTCTTCGGATTAGCCAAGTGGGACCGAAAAACGAATGGCCGGTCAATCGTGCCAAATCCTTCAAAGGTTTACCATAGAATTTAGGCCGCCACTCCAAATCGATTTTAGTCATCTCTGCATTCATCTTCATTACTTTCCCGTCCACAAAATCAATATCAGGTTTCTTGAAAACTTCAATTCTCGCTGCCAGACTATTTAATGGATAGATATCGTCTGCATCCATCAGGCAAAAAAAATCACCTTTCATTTTTGTCAATCCGATATTTCTTGCGGTTGATACACCTTGGTTTTCCTCCTTGAAGTATTTAATTCGGGGATCAGAAAATTTCCTGATAATCATTTCGGTGGAGTCAGAACTTCCGTCATTGATTACTAATAATTCAATATTTGGATATGTCTGATTCAAAATCGATTGAATTGCATTGCCAATATAACGCTCAGCATTGTAAGCCGCCATTATGATGCTAACCAATGGATTCACCGTGTTTTCAAATTGCATCAGGATGGATTGATTATGCGTTTCAAAGCTTCTCGTTTTTCTTCGGGAAAGAAGAGGTAGTTTACCATGTTGATATCCGAATGAACTCCAATTGAACTTATCTCCTGCAATTTTCCTGAACTATCGATTCGTGCGATTTTATAAGATGCATTTTTCAATATGGATTCAACCTCGTTCTGACGACTCAAGCGAAACACATTATCCACATGATACACCGGGAGAACTTCACAAATAACGATTGGGCGATCTCGTTGAATGAATGATAAAATACCTCTAATGACACCCAGTTCTCCACCTTCAACATCAATTTTTACGACGCCTAATTTTAGCATTTCGAATTGTGGAACTTCGGCCCCGTTTATCGCAGGCACCTTGATGTTATTTATACTTTTGCTTCTGAAACCTGGAACGATGCTAGCGGAAGAGTCGGTTGCATTATCTGTATAAATATCCAAATCGACGATACCGCTTTTATCCGACAAGGCGAAAGGGAAAATGGTCACGTGCTGTAGGTCATTGCAGTGAAGTAGGGCATATAAGTAGAACAAGCAATTTGGATTTGGTTCAAACCCAACGTATCTGATTGACTTGTTTATTGATTTAACCTTCAGTAAGGTCTGTCCCGTGTTAACGCCTATGTCGACAAAGTGATCTTGATTGCACTGTGGATCTAGTAGTTTTAATAGTAAATTAGTGAACCACGGTTCGGGCTCAAAGAGGTGCTCATAACCCAGTCCCCGAATCACTGGTATCCAAATTGACTTATCCAATGGATACTGTATTCCTAAATTAATGTACTCGAGGAGTCTGAGCTTTCGTAACAGCCGTAGTAAATTTCATGGATTTGCAATATGTTCCTCAATCCTCGATTTGCTTTTGTATTTTCAAGTGCGAAGGCCTTACGCGCCCGCTGTTTCTCGGCACTATTCCATATTTTTAATTCCTGCAACGCCTTTTTGAGCAGTGACGGAAATTCAATGTTATTGTTACTCATTAAGAAAAAATGTCTTTGTGCTAATGCTAAGTACTCATTGGTGTGCGTTGCGATGATCATCTTTCCGGAACTAAATATTCCATCATTTTGTGTGGATTTGTAACTTGTTCAGCCTGATATTTTTGCTCATAGCAAAGCAATAAGATGTCAGCCCGAGAATAATAGTTTGGTAGTTCATCTGCATCAACTTGGCCTGTAAAAAAGACATTGGTCTTGTTTTTAAGTTCCAGCATGAATTCATTGCAAACAGTTTGGCCCCCGGGTCCAATTAGAATAAAGTCAACATGTAAATTATCATTGACACATTGTAAGAAAAGCCTCCAGTCAATATATGAGATGGCCAAGTTACCTGCATATATCGCTTTTATTTTTTGTTCGCCAGGTAAGATGACTTTCGCTCTACTTTGGGAGAAAGCAAATCCATGCGAAATTCTAAAGACGTTCTTGTTGTATCTTAACAAACGATCTTTTATACTTTCAGAGGTGCAAAAGCAAATATCGGCAGACCTGGCGGCTTTCGAAGTCTCAAAATTCTGGCTAAAGTCGACAATGTGGCTGATTCTTAAAACCTTCTTGGGTAGTGGCCTGAAATCAAAGAATACTGAATTATCAAAAGACCATATAACATCGAACTCAACATTACAAAGTGTCTGTAAGGCAGCAAACCTGTCTTTAATGAAATATCTTTGAAGGATTGATGGGTAGAATCTCAACCCTTTTGGGAATCCTGAATAGTGAACTGAAAGAACATTAGTAAAATGCGTCCTTGCTACTGAATCATGGCTAGACGGCGGATTTAAGAAAAAAACCAAGTTACCTCTTTCTGCCAAATGCACAGCATAGTGATGTTTGGAAACAAAGATGTGATTCCATTTTTCAGGGGAAATTAGCAAAATATTCTTTCCTTCAAGTTTCATCTTCTGCTGTCAATCTATAGGGTCAAGAATATCATGGATAGCCTTTCAACCGAATAGCCCAATAAGGCGATTGGTCACCTTGAATTTCTTGACCCTCGTTTGAAAGGATGGTGCTGTCGGATTGAACGCGTTACAAAAATGTTCCTTTGCTAACTTATATAACTGAATATCCCAGGAACAAATCTCTTTAATTCTCAAAAGTATTTCCTTTGAAAAGGATTCTGTCATAGGCCGATTGCGTGTTTTGTTTCTTACCTTATAATACGGCATTGATTTCCAATTCAGACTTTCGTAAAGAACCATCAAAGATTCGTCAAAGTATTCAGTCAGCAAAACAAAATCTGTCTCTTCAAGCCTTTTCTTTGCCCTTGTGTACAGAGAATCAAGATGAGCCGAGGGCATTGGCACTAGATTTGGATTGAGCAGGAAACCCACGTCACCAGCAATATGTCGCGTCTGCAGATTATCAAGATTTTCCCGTTTCCTCAGATCAATGAAGCGTTCAATTGAGTCCATCCCTTTGACCTCATTATGAAAACGATTAAACGGGGATCTCCTTATATAATAGTAACTTGAAATAAAGTGGTCAATTGGCTCTCTGAGGAAAAGGGTATACAATGGATTAGCAATCATGCTTAAAAACTGATCTGCCAGATGACCATAGATGAGTTTGATATCCTTTCTTTGCTCATGAGAAATAGAACTAAATTTCTTAAGTGAGTCAGCAGGATTGGTTCCGTTAATAAGAAATCTCTCGCTTGCTGTATATTGGTTTTCTAAAACGGAATAGAATGTTGATCCGGCTGTCTTAGGAATATGGTGAAATACTAGTGTGCGATTGGTCATAGACTTGTTCTAATGCTCTAATGTATTGTAGGCCAACAGATTCTGAACTAAAATGATGCTGAGATGTCTTACTAATTGAAATCCTGTCAAATTTACAAGTTTCTACAAAGTTCTGCAGGGCAAAATACCACGCAGATGTATTGTTGGCGGTAATTAATTTGCCATTTGTACCGTCGACCAGTTCCTTAATACCTCCGACGGAACTGGCAATAACAGGTGTTCCACAGCACAACGCCTCTGCACACACTACCGAAAATGTTTCATATCCGGAAGAATGTAAGAAAGCCTGGGCTTTGTTCATCTCGTTGGCAATTTCGTCGGAATGCAATTTACCAAGAAAGATGACTGAATTTTGAAGGTTTAGTTTAATGACAAGTTTTTTCATCGCCTCTTCCAACGGCCCATAACCGCCAATTCTTAATTCAAAGTTACTTTTGCCATCCTTGACTAGGAATGAAAATGCGTTAATGATTGTGAAAGGGTCTTTTGGCCATTTCCAAAGACTTAACATAAAAAAAGTGTATTTGCCTTGGAGGGGTACATCCAATATTTTAAACACTGCATTGTCTACAATATTAGGTATTACATACGATTGAAAATTCGCATCATTAGCAAACCTTCTTAGGTCATCGAGTAATGATTTTGAAACTGTTATAACGGGAATTTTCCGCGTAAATATTTTTCTTATTCGATGTAACTTTTCTTTTTGCCTCACATTGAAATCAAAATGATATGCGCTCCAGTGTTCATTAATTACAACGGGGATCTTATAAAACTTTCGTAGAAGGTGCCAATAAGTTAGTAAAGGGTAGGCGATGTGAAAGTTGAGAATATCATATCGTTTTCGTGTTCTCATGATCATTAAATAGTAGACCAATAACAAAGTAGTTAGCCACTCAACCACTCTCCAGTTTCTTACAGGGATCTCAATAATTATTTGGCGGAAGTTTGAATCTGATTCTCTTGTGCATGAGAATCGGTTCGAAGGAACTACTTGAATATGTAAAACGGTATTACTGCAATGCGCATTCAAGGCCTTAATCTGCCGTTGGATCCAAAGTGCTTCAAATGGATTTCTTTGGTTCGGGTACCAATTGACAATGTGTAAGATCGACAGTCTGTGTTTCAGAGCTTCTTGCATATCATAATTTCTGTAGATGGGCCTTCTGAAAGAACACGTGCTAAGATCAAATCAATCGGATAGAATAGACAACCCATCAGGTAACCGATGTTCTCATTGCCGGGAACCACCCTTAAGAAGAACTTCCACAATAAATTCAGCGCGTAGTTGTTGCTATCAACAGGATAATTCAAGAAGAAAAAAACTGGCTTCCGGTATACTATTCTTAAATCGACACTCATAATGACGTGTTCATAATTTGAAAGTGAACGGCTCACGTGGTGTTGTTGCTTTCTTTCAGGGCCATGCACAAAATTATCTGTTAGAATAAGATAGCCGCCTGAAACAAGGCTATGGCTTAAATTTTGAATCGCGTTCTTGAAATTCTCATCATCCACAATGTGAAATAAGACATCCATGCACGAGATGAGATCGAATTTCCGATCGTGGGCAAAGATTTTGGTTATGTCTTGCAGATAAAATGTCTCGGCAGGGAATTTATGCTTCAGGTTTTCGATAGCCTGCTCACTTATGTCAATTCCGGTAATTGACTTAACACCAAGGCCCTTCCACAACCCTAAGTAGAAGCCTGTTCCGGACCCCACATCCAATACCTTGGCATCTGAGAAAAGTAGTTTTAATCTCTTGACCGATCGAATAAAACTTCTTTTTCGTAAGCTGTACATCCATTGATTGAACCTTTTGCCTAACCCAATGTACCCGACTGCCTCAAGTCCAAACTGTCCTGAGAGTCGATCATTCCAATATTTTTGATAATTGAATTCTTTATTCATGTCAGCCCGAATAGGCAAGTCTTTTTAATTCTTTCGATAGCTTCTCATTCAAATAAAGGAGTTCCTCTTCACGCAGGCCGTTTCGCCATCGATTCAAAAGGTCTTTGTTAATGGATTTATTTGAATTTTCATGGTGAGGCAATAGATTGTCACCCATTTTTTGAGGCAACTCGGAAACCATTTCCTTTTTGAACTTAACACTTAGAAATGAACATACCTTTTTTAATATGAACTCTGGATCTTCAATTAAATCTTCATAGCGAATTTGCAGGCACTTGCCAGAATCGACATGAGCAAGGTGCATATCAAACATACGTATTGAGTCTTTCCATCGCGTGGACGCCTTTTGCATGGTATAGTTCTGCTTCGTCATCATTGAGTGAGTCACTGCACGTCCATCTCTCACCAAATGAATATATCTGGCGTTTGGAAAAACTAACCGAAGCCAGTCCAAATGGTACATCAAGTAAGGGGTCTTGTCACCCCAAAGACATTTATCCTTTCCTTGAATCTCAGCATGATTGCGATATATGCAATCAATTATTTTAGCGTATGACCTATCTTCTTTTTGGAGACCAATTAGACGGTCTCTTGTTCCCGAAAGATCTGTTCCCCAGAATTTGAAGCAAGGCGATTTTTCGAAATCCTCTAGTATGTCTTTAACCAAGTCACCCCAGTTCTTACTACTATTCGCAATAAAATACTCAGCTCCACGAGGTATAAGATCATCAGATTCCGGTGGAATATGAATACCGTCATGCACTGTTAGCATTCTTCGTAGCAATGTCGTGCCACTTCTGCCTGCCGAAATTATTAGAAATGGATTAAGTTCCTTATTTCCGATTGGAATTGAAGAGTTTCTTGCCCTTTGAATAAGTCGCAAGTTTTGCACTTCTGAAGCAATTCGTTTTAACATTTCTAAAACAGTAAAAAGTCCAATCCTTTGAATATCACAAAGAGTAAAAGAAACAGTGAACACAGCCTAATTAACACTGGCAGTGGTTTAATTTTGCTAATCGCCAGCGAATTGCCAATCACAATTAAACTTCCAATTACCCTTGCAATCGAAAAGCCGAATATTGCCTCAACCGGATCATTTCTTAAAACACCAGGCAAAAATAGCAGCGCTGTGAGCGAAATTTGCATGAGGCTGTATCTAAATAGCGCTCTCTCCTTCCTATACACCAGCATCACACTTTGCAGGCTGATTTGGAGCAGCTCGAAAAGCCCATACAGAGCCAAAATTCCGCCAAACATGCCGGCCATCTCCCATCTCGCTCCAAAAAACAAAGTGAATAAATCAATCGACCACACAGATAAGGCAACGAACGGAATAATACTTGTCAACACCAATCCCCTAAACAACTTTCTAACAAAAACAGGCACCTGTTGCTCTTCTTGTTGTTGCAGAAGTGCTATCTTCTTCAAGTAAATTGAGGAGAGGGGTATCGCTATTAATAAGCCAGGAAGATTAAGCAGTCCCAATGCAAGCGAGTAGCTTCCCAGTACCCGGGACTCGAAGAAAAAAGGAAAAACGAAAATTGGGATTTGCCCCATCAAAGTAATCAAGTAATTTGAAGTCAAGACATAGCGTGGGTAGTCCTTGTATTTTTTGAGCACAAATATGATATCATGCCTGCTTACAAGCCTTACGATATCCTTCCGCTCTTTGAAAAAATTTAGCTTTAGATTGGCGATTAACCCTAGTATTTTGCCGGTCAATTCTCCAAAGATTAACCCAAATGAATGACCACCAACAAATCCTATTCCAAGGCTGGTTACTCGTGAGCCAATATTCACCAATATATTTATTGATGCCCCTTGCCGAAATTGATTCCGCCAAACATTCCAGCGAGGTAAAATACTCATCGTTGAAAAAATCAATAATGAAAAAATCAATAACGTAACGTACTCGGTGTTCGAGTTGACAATCGATGAAAACGGTATTATTCGATTTGCCCAAATAATCAAGCCCGCGCTTACTATGGAACTCGTGATAATCATCAATAGAAAAGAAAGACAAAGGAGATTGTAGAATTCCCGGCTAGATGGAGCGACTACCATTGCAAGAGGATAGCCTAATGAGGCGAAGACGGAAAAGTTCATTGCGGCCGCATTAAGAAATGAGAAGTATCCATATTCTTCAGGCGTATAGAGCCTGGTCAAAAGAGGTGTTGTGGCTAACATGAGGAGCACAATTGCAATTTTTCCACCAAATAAATATGAAAGATTCTTCACAAAAGAACCTTCTCTCTTAAATGCAGAAAAAAGAAGCTCAACGTCTGATTTAACTTCCTTATAAAATTTGACTATCATCTTGAGATCAAAAATACTGAAGGTACCAAATAGACTCCTGAAGAAGTTATAAAAATCTGTTTTTGATTGAGATAACGACGCATTCGGCACCAATGCCAACAACCTCTCTTTGCATAAACTTTGCTAGGCAGTTCGTTTCTTTAACCAAACGCACAATTGCATTCCAGTATCGGTATGCTTCATTATTTGACGAGCTATCGGATCTAAGAATGAAGGCAAGTAGCTGGGGCAAACATAAAAAGTATAGTCAACCACATCATATCCAAGAAGTTCACCATTCTTGTGAAATGACTCCAGCGAAAATTCATATAAATGAAAGGGTGGGTGCATCGGACTTAGATTTGTAACATAGTCAAGTCCTCTTACTCTGTAAAGAAAATTGAAAATTCTTGACGTTAACCATTTGGAACTTGGCACTTCAATATGAATTAGGCCGTCTGGCTTGAGCCAGGCGAGTGCTTTTGCCAATGAACCCGAAGGATCTTTCAGGTGCTCCAATACAACTCCAAAGCTAATAAAATCAAAAGCATTGTTTTCAAAGGTAGCTTCCTCAATTGAGGAAAAAAGTAGTTTTTCCTTGTTGAGCCCCATTTTCTCAATAGCCATCTTATGAAACGATCGCGACGGCTCAATCCCGTAAGTATCAAATCCAATATTCCGAAGTGCAATCATTTGCTTACCAAGACCCGCTCCAATATCCAATGATTTCCTTTGATGATAACCGTTGTTACTTTGGAGTTTTTTTAGCCAATCAATTTCTCCAGAGAAGTACTTTGGATCAATCTGAAAATAACTTTCCTTCCAATATTGGATGGGATCTATATCATAATGATCTCCTATCTTGTTCGGAATTGGCTGAGGATTTGAAAAAACCAAGCCGCAATTTTCACATTTAACAACGGAAACAGATATGCCATTCTTTTTTGAAGGGAAAAGCCCTTGTGATTTGTCCAACCTCTTGCCTATCAATCGAAAAGATTTTTCAGATACACCGCACATATTGCAGTTCGCAATCTGATGAAAACTATACTGCTTCTCGTTCATTTTCAATTAATTGCTAAATTTCAAGATTGAAAAGCGTAGTTATTTTTTGCCCGTATCCCATTGATCAAGCTCCCTCTCAACGGTTCCGTTTTGAGCAGTATCTACCATTATTGGAGCAAAACAATTTCGAAATTACACTATTACCCCTGTTTAGTCAATCAGCGTGGGAAGTTCTTCACAAAAAGGATTCCATCAATAAAGCATGGCAGATCATGACGGCCGTAGCCAGACAATTTGTGAGGATTACGGATGCGGCTCAGGCTGATTTTATCCTAATCCACCGGGAGATAATTCCCTTTGGCCCACCGATTATTGAATGGTTTCTGGCCAAGGTTTTTGGAAAAAAAATTATCTATGACTTCGATGACGCCATTTGGCTGACAGATAAAGTCAATGAGCGCTGGATGGCCAGGAAACTTCGGTGGCGATCGAAGGTTGGCACTATTTGCCGCTGGAGTTATAAAGTAAGTGCCGGGAACGAATACCTGTGTTCCTTTGCCAGGCAGTACGCCATGGACGTTGTGCTGAACCCTACTACCATTGATACGCAAATGGTTCATAACAGCGCGCTTTATAAAGGAAGCTTCCAAAGCGAATCTCGGGAAAATGCGATTATCGGTTGGACAGGATCCCGCACGACCTTAAAATACCTGGAAGGACTTGAATCAGTCTTGCGCAGGATTGAGGAGAAGTATCCTGCAGTTTCACTCCTGGTAATCGCCGACAAGCCCCCGCAACTAAGTTTGAAGAACCTGCGCTTTCTGCCATGGTCGAAAGAGACTGAAATTGCAGACTTATGCCGCATTGATATTGGTATCATGCCCATGCCCAACGACGATTGGACCCGGGGCAAGTGTGGCTTTAAGGCCTTGCAGTACATGGCGCTTGGCATTCCGGCAGTGGTTTCTCCCGTGGCGGTTAATAAAACCATTATTACCCCGGGTGTAAATGGATATTGGTGCGAAACAGAGCAGGAATGGGTGGTTTGTTTGGCGCGATTAATTGAAGATGCCCAATTGCGCAAAGCTATTGGGGCGAATGGGCGAGCGATGGTGGAAAAGCACTATTCCATTTCTTCGAATTCGGAGAATTTCCTCTCGTTGTTTAGGTAGGATAGGGGCTCCTGGAGTGCGTGAGATGTTCAGGAAAATACTTTCTGATCAACTTCAGCATGCGCTCGCTTCTCCCCTTGGGCATAGTGATACAGCAATCCCAACCCTAACGCGTAAAACGGCATCATGGGGATTTTGTAACGTGACAACGTACCAAAATTATAACTGGAGATCCCAACGGCAAAAGCAAATACAAGTGAGAAAAGGAGACAAAAAAGCACTTCAGGTTTACCAATAAAGTAGAAAAAACGATTCCGGATTTTCAGTATCACATAGATCGTCATGCACAGAAATCCCAGGCTTTCAAGGGCCGATAGCAGCATCAGGGGATTTTGTATTTCCCAGACATAGGGCCTGAACAAAGAAACGTTAATGGCTTTTGGAATAAGCGGCACCATGCTTTGCCACGTGCCGTCCAACTCCCCCAACGTGTAGCCAGAGCCGTCGCCTGTTCTGGCGCCCCACCCGTAACGAATATCATAGGCGGTGATCATCGCTGTCTGCGCAAGCGTTGAAACATTATAACGGGCATCATCCTCGCCGACTTTTACAACAGTGTAGTATCCAAACAATACAACGACCGTCAACACGAATGGTAGCGCCAAAATTTTTGCGACAAGTGATTGAATTCTAGAGAATCTTGAAACAAAAAACCAAACGATAAGGGCTGGCAGAAAGGAAAGCAGGATATACTTTTTTATGGAAAAGATGATCCACCCCGCGACAATCGCTAGCATTGCATTGGTAACAAAATTTCTCTTTTGAAAAAAGAATTCATAAAAGGCGTAGGTGAGCCATCCTAATGCTGCAAGCGTAACGGTGTCTTTAAAAATACCGGAGCCCCAAAAGAAAACCGAAGGAATAAATAAACAGGAAAAAGCGATCCATTTGTGAAAGTCTGGCGCAATTTTGTAGAATGTTGAAAACATCGCCCAGGAACCTGAAAAGGAAAAAAAGCAAATAGAATCGCCGTGGCGGAGTAAGTCGAGAAAGTAAGTATGTCAAAAATAGTAGCTATCCGGATGATGAAGTAGGATTGTGGATCATTGAAAAACCATATTTTGGAGGCGTATTTATAAATTGATGGTTCAGTTAATTCATTGTTGGTGGACAACAACTTCAGTCCGCGTAGGGGGTCATCAATAAGGGCTTCCCAAACAATCCTACTACCGTGGGTATGGTATGTAAATGTGTCTCCTCCTTCATAGTAAAACTGATAAACGAATCCTACCGCAAGGGCCCCTAAAATTCTCACGGTAAGCGCAGGAATGAAGTAAACGCGAGAGACGTCATCCGTGACAGCAGGCCGGATAGCATAAGCAATCCCATAAACGAGTAGGATGACAATAGGGGTGACGATGAAATCGCGTAGTTCCAATTTTTTATTTGGATTAAACTCAATCTCCCTTTTCCAAATTCTTTAACCTGCGCTTCGCACTTTTGAATGCTTCGTCTTTGCGGCCG
Source organism: uncultured Bacteroidota bacterium (assembly GCA_963714945.1). Classification (GTDB taxonomy): domain Bacteria; phylum Bacteroidota; class Bacteroidia; order Cytophagales; family Cyclobacteriaceae; genus Chryseolinea. The sequence goes on from CAVQQL010000013.1 coordinate 85,052, forward strand.
GCTTTCTTTTTTACTGCTTTGAATAAGCGTTTAGCTTCAGCGTCATTGCCTTGTTTTTCAGCAATTTCCCCCAATGCAATCATAGAGTACAGATAATACCCTGATTCGGTAGCATCAACCTGCTCCGCATACCGCATGCCCAATTCATAATACTTCTTCGCTTCATCCAGGTTCTTCCGCGCATCATAAATTTGTCCCAAAAAGAAAGCGGCATAACGCCCACTCGTTGCCTCGTATCCTACCTGGCCGCTATCAATTAAAGATAGTATTTGCTTGCATACAGGCTCTGCCTCTGTGAACCGCGATTGATAATACAACATCCGTGCATAATATCGATGAAAGTAGGGATTGTCTGGATAGGTTTGACGCAAATATTCACTGATTTGAAATGCTCTGGGTTGATCATTCTCATAGCTGTTCAAAATGCGCATGAGCCATACCATTGCCTCTGTACGCGTATAGAAAGCGTTGTATGATACTTCTTTGAGTTGCTTCAACCCCAATGCCTTGTCGCCTTTTCTAAAAAACCACAATACCGGTCTCAGCGCAGGATAATTTTCGGGGACCCAAACAGAAAAATAGTTGTACAATGCATCACCAAACAAAAGTTCGGGATTCAGGCCTTCTTTTTCCTTGCTCACCTCGAGATAATTTATGGCGGTTTTTCCCACGGAAGCGGCCTTTCCCCAACTCCTGCGTTCTTCATCTGCATATAGCCTGCCCTTAAAGCCATAGGCTGCTGCCAGAAAAAAAGAAGCCTCAATCTTATAGGCAGGGTGGTTCTTGTACAGATTCTCGCCCACAAGTATGGTCGAATCCATATATGCTAAAAACGAAGCATCATGCGATTGATCTTTTGTGTTCGGCATAATCTTCCACCACTCAATCAAACCCATCAGAAAATAGGGTAGTGGATGCCATGGGTAGCGGGCCTTTAAGTATTTGAACTGATATTCAGCCTGTGGAAACTTAAAATTGTAGAGATCGTTAAGCGCCTGTGTGCATTCTAACTGAACACCCAGGTCGGAGATCAGGATAATCGTTGTATCCTTTTTTGCGTCGACTTGAGCTCCTGCGCTAAGGCTGCCGACTACCATGAAAAATAAAATAAACGGCCACTTTCCTAAGTCGGTAAGGAGCGCGAAAAGTGCTGTCCTGAAGCCCCTGCATTGGTTTTCTTATTAGGTTGGAATAAAGAACAGTTAATCATAAACTTACACGCGTAAACACCGTAATCAACAAATAAAGATCCCAACAGTTACGCCCTGGAATCTCCAAAATGGAATACGAAACTAAATCATTCTTTGCAGCCGACAAAAGGTTACTCTTTTTGCTGCTGTGCCTGGCCACCTTATTATTGCTCTATATCAAGATTGCCTTTATTGAAAACGAAACAGCGGCGTTTGAGTTCCTTCAGGACCGCCCAGAGGGTATGATTTTGAGAATGCTCAGCACATTGAAGTTCATTTCAATTCCTTTTGTTTACCTGTGGAAATTCACTGTTATTGCCTTTGTCGTATGGGTTGGCTGCTTCATGTTTGGGTATCGGGTTACCTACACACAATGCTGGGGCGTGGTGATTGGCGCAGAATATATTTTTCTCATTCCAGAAGTGTTGAAGATACTATGGTTCATGATGGTACAAACGGACCCGACATTAAATGATATCAGTGCCTTCTACCCATTTTCGTTAATGCATTTTTTTGATTATTACAGCATTGATAAACGTTGGGCTTATCCACTCAGATCGTTGAATCTCTTCGAAATCGCCTATTGGTTTTTGTTGGTCGAAGGCATTCAACACTACGCACGAAAAGACAAGAAGTACATATGGATTATTGTGTCTTGCTCGTACATACTAGTATTTATTTTGTGGCTTTTGTTTTACGTCGTTGTTTATAAGTAGATGAGTCAGTAGTCGGAAAAGTGCGAAAGTTGGGTCCAACCCTCGAATTTCGTATTTCCCGGCTTCCGGTCTCTCATAAAACCTTGACAGGGAGACACGCTATGGGAAACCAAAATTTACTTATTTTCGGGCTTTTATTGCTAAAGCGAAACAAGATCTAATGGTATCATGAAATTTCAGCGAATTAATAACATAGCGGGTTGGGCGGTATTTGGCGTGGCTTTGGTGACCTATTGGCTTACCATGGAGGAGACCGCGAGTTACTGGGACTGTGGTGAATTTATAGCCGTGTCCTATAAACTTGAAGTACCCCACCCTCCTGGAGCCCCCTTGTTTTTGTTAATTGGGAGGCTCTTTTCTTTTCTCGCTTTTGGGGATGTTACGAAGGTTGCCTACTGGATAAATTTTAGCAGTGTTTTGGCTTCTGCATTTGCGGTCCTTTTTCTGTTCTGGTCAATTGTATTGTTTGGGCGCAAACTGATGAAAATCACGAAGCCAGACGAGTTGACGGACGAGAAATTGTGGGTGCTGATTGGGGCTGGGCTTGTCGGGTCGCTTACCTACACGTTTTCGGATTCCGCATGGTTTTCTGCCGTGGAGGCTGAAGTGTATGCGATGTCGTCGTTCTTTACTGCCTTCGTGGTTTGGGCTATGTTGAAAGTGGGATGTAATTGAGGACGAATCGAAAGCGAACCGTTGGTTGTTGTTAATATTCTATATGATGGGCCTGTCGATCGGTGTCCACTTGCTCAACCTGGTGACTATTCCTGCGCTGGCGTTGCTGTATTATTTTAAGAAATATAAGCCAACAACGTGGGGCGTGGTTGCCGCGATGATCACAAGCCTACTGATCATTTTCTTTATCAATGAAATAATTATCCCCGGGCTTCCAACAATCGCCAGTCATTTTGAAGTATTTTTTGTGAACAGCCTACACCTGCCGTTCGGTTCAGGTGTAATCGTATTCACTGCGCTCCTGCTTACCGGATTGGTTTGGGGCATTATTAATTCTCAAAAAAATCATAAAGTATTGCTGAATACTTTTTTGACTGCCACAGCATTTATATTGATCGGATACTCGTCGTATTCTTTAGTGGTGATTCGATCGGACTACAATACCCCGATCGACGAAAACGATCCGTCAGACGTGATGACTTTCGTAAGCTATCTTAAACGGGAGCAATATGGCAGCAGGCCGCTGCTATACGGACCTTACTTCACCGCGCAGCCTGTCGGTATGACGGAAGGAGCACCGATATATAAAAAAGGAAAGGACCGGTACGAAATTAAAGACCACAAGTTTGAATACGTATATGAGCCAAATTCAGAAACAATCCTCCCCCGTGTGTGGAGTAGCGATCCGCAGCACGCTGCTGTATACAGGGATTATCTGGGATTGAGTGAGGGCGAAAAGCCAACATTTGGCGATAACATCAAGTTTATGTTTCAGCACCAGATTGGCTGGATGTATGTGCGCTACTTCTTTTTCAATTTTGCCGGCCGCGAAAGTGATATCCAAAATGCAGATTGGCTTAGTCCGACCGGGTGGTTTGAAAAACTTCCCCCTATACTCGCGGATAACAGGGGGCGCAATAATTTTTTTATGATCCCGTTTGCGCTCGGACTAATCGGTATGTTCTATCAATCCGCCAATAATACCAGGAGCTTCGTGGTCGTGGGGTTGCTTTTTGTATTAACCGGTGTTGCCTTGGTCGTTTACCTGAATTCTCCGCCGACGGAACCGCGCGAGCGCGACTACATCTATGCCGGATCCTATTATGCATTTTGCCTGTGGATAGGTTTTGCAGTCATTGCTATGGCGGAGACGTTTGTAAAATTTACGAAAAGCCGGAAAACAGCTGCTGTCATTGCTACACTGATTGGCTTGTCAGCCCCGGTCCTTATGGCTTCTGAGGGCTGGGATGACCATAATCGTTCAAACCGCTACTTCTCTGTCGATTCAGCGATTAATTACCTGCAATCTTGTGCGCCAAATGGTATTTTGTTCACCGGCGGTGATAATGATACTTTCCCATTGTGGTATGCGCAGGAAGTGGAGGGCGTGCGCACGGACGTGCGCGTGATTGTATTGAGTTACTATAATACCGATTGGTACATTGATCAGAGCATGCGAAAGGCCTACGAATCAGAACCTTTTCCGTATACGCTAACCGCTGATAATTATGGCCAAAGCGGGTTAAACGACTACCTGCCATACTACGATGCCGGAATAAAGCAAATGGACTTGGTCAAATTTCTGGAATTGGTAAAGACGAATAACAAAAGCTTGCTGCATCCAAATTATGGAGGTGAAAGAAATATGCTTCCCACCAAGGATATTGTGTTAAAGGTGGATGTAGAAAAAGTCAGGCGTATGGGTATCGTTCCCGAAGATATGGACAGCCTGATTGTACCGGAAATGCGCCTTCGTGTCAAAAGCGGAGGATTGGAGAAAAAGGATCTGGCGATGCTGGATGTTTTGGCTACGGCGAATTGGGAACGCCCACTCTATGTCAACAACACGTCGCTTTCACAATTCAATGTTGATCTGAGTCGTTACGTCGTTCAGGAGGGAAATGCGTACAGAATTCTACCTGTTTACAATCCGCGTCCTTTTAATCAGATAGAATTGGTAAATACGAAAGTGAGTTACGAAAATATGATGACCAAATTTCAATTTCGCAACCTGGATGATCCGAAGGTATATTACAACCAGGATTACAGAAACTTCGTGCTCAATCATCGGAGCAGCTTTAATTCGCTGGCCGAGTTCCTCATTCTGAAAGGTGATAAGGAAAAGGCCCGGGAGGTATTACTTTTTGCAATGGCAAAAATGCCCGATGCATCAATTCCATACGATTATACGAATGCACAAACTGTTGATATGCTTTTTGAAGTTGGTGAAAAAGAGAAGGCGATAGAGATCGCCAACGTCATGAGCAAGCGTGCGGATGAGCTTGCCTCGTACTACATTCAAAAACGCGAACTTGGCAGGGAACTACAGGTCAATGTCGTAATCCTTGGAGAATTACAACGGGTGCTCTATAAGTATGGTGAGGCTGAGTTGGCCAAAGCGATTGAAGAAAACTACGAACGGCACGCGGCTGTCCTGCAGACTGGCATAAACAGGTCCAACTTTTAATTAAACCGCTGACCAAAGCGATCAAACAAAAAAGCGCCTGGAGAATCCAGGCGCTTTTTTTACGGTCTTGTAGGAAACCCTATAAGTGAATAACCTCACCATAAGCCGCTGCAGCAGCTTCCATGATCGCTTCGCTCATAGTTGGATGCGGATGAACAGATTTTACAATCTCATGCCCCGTCGTTTCCAGCTTGCGGGCTACAACAACCTCGGCGATCATTTCTGTCACATTTGCCCCAATGAAGTGGGCGCCAAGCCACTCACCGTATTTCGAATCAAAAATCACTTTCACAAATCCGTCAGGTGCGCCTGCGGCTTTCGCCTTACCCGACGCCGTAAAAGGAAACTTGCCTACCTTAATCTCGTATCCTGCTTTCTTTGCAGCTTCTTCGGTGTATCCTACGGAGGCAATTTCAGGGGAGCAATAAGTACAACCCGGGATATTGTTGTAATTCAGCGGCTCCGGATTTTGGCCTGCTATTTTTTCAACGCAAATGATCCCTTCAGCAGATGCAACGTGCGCCAACGCAGGACCCTTTACAATATCCCCAATTGCATATATTCCGGCCACATTCGTTTTATAGAAATCGTCGATAATAACTTTTCCCTTATCAGTCTTCACCCCTAGCTCCTCCAACCCAATGCCTTCCAGGTTAGTCGATACACCCACGGCCGACAATACAACATCAGTTTCAATCTTGATTTCACCATCGGGGGTTTTTACCGTCGCAACGCAGCCGGCTCCAGAAGTATCAACTTTGGTTACCTCCGAGTTCACATAGATTTTCATTCCAGATTTCTTGAAGGATTTATCGAGCGCTTTCGAAACCTCTTCATCTTCTACCGGAACAATGCGTGGCAGGAACTCAACTATAGTGACTTCCGTACCAATAGCGTTATAGAGATATGCGAACTCAGCCCCGATAGCACCCGAACCTACGACCAATAGTTTCTTTGGTTGTTTGTTCAAAACCATGGCTTCGCGATAGCCCAGAATTTTCTTACCATCTATCTTAAGGCTTGGTAATTCGCGTGAGCGACCGCCTGTTGCAACAATAATATGCTTCGCCTCGTAGTCGGTTTTTTTTCCTGCCGCATCTGTCACCTCAACCTTGCCACCTTTCTTTAGCTTCCCATGACCAACAAGCTGGTCAATCTTATTTTTTTTGAACAGGAATTGAACACCTTTGCTCATGCCTGCCGCCACATCTCGACTTCTTTTTACCATGCCCGACAAATCGGCTTTGAAATCCTTTACCTCAATACCATAATCCGCAGCGTGTTTGATATATTCAAATACATTCGCGCTTTTCAGCAAAGCTTTGGTTGGAATACAACCCCAGTTCAGGCATATGCCACCAAGCTCGGCCTTTTCCACCACGCCCACTTTCATTCCCAGTTGAGATGCACGAATAGCAGCTACATAACCCCCGGGACCACTCCCGATCACAATCAGATCATATTTTGACATAGTATTGGGTTTTAAATTCGATGCCAAAGATAAACCGCATATTGCGCTTTCAAAAAAATAAGCGTTTTTAATGACCGGCGATAGCCCCTAACTAGGCTTTGTATTGCGATAAATTCTAATAGATTTGGCTATTTTTGAAATGTTAACGGAGAATTAAACCGTGAACAGTCGACCGTGGGCTGTAAGCACTTTTTATGAAATTATTACAAGGAAAAACTGCGCTCGTAACCGGTGCTTCTAAGGGAATTGGCAGGTCTATAGCATTGCGCTTTGCCGGGCAAGGCGCTAACGTGGCATTTACCTATTTGTCCAGCATAGAACAGGGCCAGGCGTTGGAGGCCGAACTAACAGCGAAAGGCATTCAGGCAAGAGGGTACCGGTCAGATGCAGGTGACTACACGCAGGCTGAAAGATTAGTTAATGACGTGATTGCTGATTTTGGTGCCTTAGATATCTTGGTTAACAACGCAGGCATAACCCAAGATGCCTTGTTGCTTCGGATGACAGAAGAAATGTGGGACAAAGTGATTGCTGTGAACCTGAAGTCGTGTTTTAACACCGTGAAGGCGGTGACAAAACAAATGATGAAGCAAAAAAGTGGCTCCATTATCAATATGACCTCAGTGGTTGGGTTGAAAGGGAACGCAGGTCAAGCGAATTACGCAGCGTCGAAGGCAGGCATTATTGGATTCACGAAATCTGTGGCCCTTGAATTAGGATCCCGTGGTATACGTTCGAATGCAGTAGCGCCGGGTTTTATCGAAACGGAAATGACGGCTAAGCTTGATGAGAAAACGGTGCAAAGCTGGCGTGACGCTATTCCGCTCAAACGCGGTGGAAAGCCAGAAGATATCGCTGACGCATGTATTTTCTTGGGATCTGATCTATCGACGTACATAACCGGGCAGGTAATACAAGTTGATGGTGGAATGCTGACGTAGCGAGCTGCCGTACTTGAGCCGACGCGGGGATTTTCAGCTGCTCAGATTAGATATGGACGACGAAATCCAAAACATTCGTGATCTCCTTCAGCGTACGTTCGAAAAAAACGCATGGCATGGGCCTGCCGTGAAGGAGGTACTTGAAAACATAACAGCCGAGCAATCAAACAGTAGACTTCAAGGTTCGCACAGCATCGTCGAACTGGTGGCGCACATGACCGCATGGAGGACATTTGTCGTGAAGAAATTGGAGGGCGACACCGAATACAAAGTAAGCGAAGAAATAAATTTTCCGGTCGGTGTTGATTGGTCAGCAGCGAAGGCGGAATTAGACAGAAGCCAGCGGAGGCTCTTGGCGGCAATTAAGGAATTTGATGGTCACCAGATTACACGAAGTTGTCCCTCATAAAGCATACAACTACTCATTTTACACACTCCTTCACGGCATAATCCACCATGATTTGTATCATATCGGTCAAATTGTGCTAATCAAGAAACAAACGTATTAACCGACCTGTAGGGTGTTATTTTCGGTAATATTGGCAAACAAACTCAGCGGGCATTCGTAAAAAGTTATCACAACGTTTGGAAACAAAGCTCCCAGGCTATAGGTTTGCGTTATCAAAGTCGAATAAGCACATCTGCTTAATTGATTTATAAAGAAGCGTGGAGAGACAGGCTCTAAGAAACGCTAGCAACCTCCGAATACTTTGAAAGGTGCTAAATCCTGATCTGCCGATGGCGGAAAATATAAACCGGTTAAAAAAATGAAAGAATTCTTCAGCATTCTCAGCACTGTTTCAAGCTTACAAAGCTTTCGCGCTTATTTGAAAAATCTTCAAAATTTAATTTATCGCTTTTTTGGCAGCAATAATTGTATGTGTTGTTGTCGCGCTTGATGTTGCTGGATTCTGATTTTTGTAAATTTCCTGCAGCACCTTAGCCTAAGACCCTGCCAAGTGACAGGCAGTTTTGGTCACGGCTAAGTCGACCCATCAATAATCTAAATTAAATCACTCAACTCATAAATTACTAATAGCCATGTCAAATTTACATTTCGAAACCCTCCAATTACATGCCGGCCAGGAAGTCGATGCCACAACTCGCTCACGTGCTGTGCCCATTTATCAAACGACTTCCTACACCTTCAAGGATTCTGAACACGGGGCCAATCTCTTTGCATTGAAAGAATTCGGGAATATTTATACCCGGATCATGAACCCCACGACAGATGTTTTTGAAAAACGTATTGCAGCACTTAGAAGGTGGTGTTGCCGCATTGGCCGTAGCTTCAGGACAGGCAGCACAGTTTATTGCATTGAACAATATTTTGCAAGCCGGGCGACAATTTTGTTTCTACCTCTTTTCTGTATGGCGGTACATACAACCAATTCAAAGTCGCCTTTAAACGTCTGGGTATAGATGTACGGTTTGCTGATGGCGATAAGTCGCTTCATTTTGAAAAGACTGATCGATCAAAAGACCAAAGCAATCTATCTTGAGACAATCGGCAACCCTGGTTTCAACATTCCGGATTTTGAGGCCATTGCTGCGTTGGCCAAGAAACATGATCTTCCTGTCGTCGTTGACAATACCTTTGGTGCCGCGGGATATCTTATTCGCCCATTGAACATGGTGCCAATGTGGTGGTCGAATCTGCAACAAAATGGATTGGCGGTCATGGAACTTCAATTGGGGGTGTTATTGTAGACGGCAGGAAATTATAATTGGGCAAATGGAAAATTTCCTCAGTTCACAGAACCATCCGAAGGATATCATGGGCTGAAATTCTGGGATGTTTTTGGAGAAGGTAATCCGCTTGGACTTCCGCAATATTGCATTTATTATCCGTGCCCGGGTTGAAGGTCTTCGTGATTTTGGACCGGCACTAAGTCCGTTCAATTCATTCCTGATTGATCCAGGGACTGGAAACATTATCACTGCGTGTACAGCGTTCAGTTGACAATGCCCTTGCGCTGGCGCAATGGCTGGAGCAACATGAACTTGTAGAACGTGTTAATTATCCTGGACTGAAAAACAGTCCCTACCATAAGCTTGCGAAAAAATATTTGCGCAATGGATTTGGTGCGGTGCTATCCTTTACTGTCAAGGGCACGAAAGAACATACGACGAAATTTGTCGATAGTCTGAAATTGGTAAGCCATCTGGCCAATGTAGGTGATGCAAAGACGTTGATCATTCAACCATCGGCCACCACCCACCAGCAACTTAGGGATGAAGAGCAAGTGGCATCCGGTGTATTGCCTAACGTGTTGCGCATATCAGTAGGAATCGAACACATCGATGACATCAAAGGGGATTTTCAGCAGGCATTTGAAAAAGTATCGAAGAGCGAATTGGTGAGCTAAACTTCACACTTGCCAACTGGAAAAATGAGGATGATACATCTATTGAAAAACACGACACACGTTCCATCATGAAAAAAAGCGTTGGAATCCGGAGCATCACTCCTGGGCTTCCAACTTCAATATACAACGCTTGGCAATTTAAATGCTGATCAAAGCAATGTAGTTTGGGTATGCCATGCCCTTACAGGAAGTTCGAACTTCACCGATTGGTGGAAAGAACTTTTTCGTGAAGGTGCATTTTTTGATCCTGGCCAGTATTTTATTATCGCTGCAAATACATTGGGCGGATGCTATGGTTCAACCGGTCCTTTGTCATTCAATCCTGATACGGCAAACAATATTATCATGAGTTTCCCACGTTACCAATCATGATGTTGTTCGGGCCTTTGATTTATTGCGACAGGAACTAGAGATTGAATCTGTGCACACACTTATTGGAGGATCACTGGGTGGGCAGCAAGTACTGGAATGGGCGATTCAACAACCGGATGTTTTTCAGCATATCATTCCCGTTGCAACCAATGCTCTTCACTCTCCTGGGGGATTGCCTTTAATGAAGCACAGCGCCTTGCCATCGAAGCCGACAGTACCTGGAGCCAAAACGACCAACGTGCGGGCTTGGATGGTCTAAAAGCCGCGAGTGCAATTGGGATGCTCTCGTACCGATATTATCAAACATTCGGCCAAACCCAGGCTGAGAAGAGTAGCGAAAAGCTTGATGACTATCGGGCTTCTACCTATCAGCGTTATCAGGGTCAAAAACTCGCCAATCGCTTCAATGCTTTCACGTATTGGGGACTTTCGAAAATGATGGACAGTCACCATGTAGGGAGAAACCGAAATAGTGTTGAATCTGCATTGAAATTGATCAAAGCAAAGACACTGGTTGTTGGTATCGACACCGATATTTTGTTTCCGGTTAGTGAGCAAAAATATCTCGCCGAACCCATACCACATGCCAGGCTTGTGATCATGAATTCGCTGTATGGTCATGACGGATTTCTGGTTGAATTTGAGCAATTAAGCAATCATATTCGAAGCTTCTTTTTGGAGGATCTGGTAAGCGTAACAGGTAAGATCAATTAACATTTCCAGTATGTCATTAGAAAAAAATAACACCCAGCATAGTACCACAAAACATCGTCACCTCAAATTGGGGTTATTTGGATTCGGATGTGTTGGCCAGGGACTTTATCACGTACTTGATGAGACTCCCGGAATTAAAGCGGAGATAAAAAGAATCTGCGTCAAGCAGCGGAACAAAATAAGGCCATTGCCAGCAAGCCTGTTTACTTTTGAAGCAACAGATATTCTTTCTGATTCAGATATTGACGTGGTGGTCGAATTAATTGACGATGCTGATGCTGCATTCGAAATTGTTAAGACTGCATTGAAAAACGGGAAGGCGGTCGTCACTGCCAACAAGAAAATGCTGGCAGAACATTTAGAGGAAATATATCAACTGCAACAGCAATTTGGAAAACCAGTGCTCTACGAAGGTTCCGTCTGCGGAAGTATCCCGATATTGCGAAATCTGGAGGAGTACTATGATAATGATTTGTTAACAGGTATTGAAGGCATTTTTAATGGATCAACAAATTATATTCTCACCAAAGTTTTCGAAGAAAAAACGAGCTATAGCGACGCACTGAAAAAGGCCCAGGAGTTGGGTTTTGCTGAATCAGATCCAAGTCTCGACGTAAAAGGCTTTGACGCGAAGTTCAAGTTAGTCATCGCCATAACGCACACATTTGGTGTGTTTGTCAAACCGGAGGATGTTATTAATATTGGTATTGATCGGATTTCTGATCTTGATTTGAAGTTTGCCCGTGACAATCGCTACGCAATTAAGTTAATAGCGCGTGCATTCAAAGTTGAGAATCGGGTGTTCGGTTTTGTTGCCCCCCAATTTGTTGAGTCGACCCATCCGCTGTATGCAGTTCGGAATGAATACAATGCCGTTCAGGTTCAAAGCGCATTCGCTGAGCAGCAACTTTTTGTTGGGAAAGGTGCTGGCAGTTATCCGACGGGTTCTGCGGTTCTTTCGGATATTTCTGCGCTCACCTACGATTATCAATATGAGTACAAGAAACTCCATCAACTCCATGATATATCATTTTCAAATCGTTTAACCGTTGAAGCATTCGTAAGTTTCGATCAGGGAATCCCGATCTCGATCGGTGATTTCGAGCAGTTCGAGTCTGGCTACGCTTCACACGGCAAGCAATATATGGTAGGCAAAGTAAGCCTGGAGAAATTGAATGAATGGTCAAGAATTGACGGCGTGGGAATCGTTTTGGCACCTAATGCGACATTGGTGCCGCAGGCAGAAACCGTGAAAACAACAGAAACGATGCTAGCGCAGTGAAAACTCCAATACCCTGAAAATGGGCCTCTTTTTTTTGGAAATAATCCTGAAAACCAAGACTTGACTTTTCTTAACATTATTGACTTCTCCTTGTTAATTCATTAAAAAACTATTGTTTTATGCCTTTTCTTAACGCGTGCTCAATATATTTGTGCCGTTAAAAGCCTAGTTCCAATGATTATAGTATCCTCTATTGCGGCGTTCACTTTTATTATTTTGCTGTTGGTGGCTATGCTTCTTTTTGCGCAGAAGAAGCTCGTGCAGTCGGGCCCCGTAAAAATCATAATCAATGGCGAGAAGACGATTACCGTCTCTGCGGGAAGTTCCCTGCTTAGCACATTGGCGACTGAAAAGATCTTTCTACCCTCTGCTTGCGGTGGTGGCGGTACGTGTGCCATGTGTAAATGCGTGGTCGAAGAAGGCGGTGGAGATGTGCTGCCTACGGAAATTGGACATTTGTCCAGACAGGAGAAAAGGGACCATGTACGCCTGGGCTGCCAAGTGAAGGTAAAGCAGGATCTGAATATTCGAATCCCCGAGGAAATCTTTGGTATTAAGAAATGGGAATGTGAGGTGGCCTCCAACTACAATGTATCTACCTTCATTAAGGAATTCGTTGTAAAGCTTCCCCCTGGTGAGACATTAAAATTCGAGGCTGGTGGTTATATTCAGATTGATGTTCCTCCGATTGCCGTCGATTATAAAACGATGGATATCACGCCGCATCCGGAATTGGGCCATAAACCAGATGTTTTTCAGTCTGATTGGGATAGGTTCAAGTTATGGGATTTGAAAATGAAGAATGATGAGCCCATATTTCGTGCTTATTCGATGGCGAATCATCCCGCCGAAGGGAATATTGTGATGTTAAATATTCGAGTCGCTACGCCGCCATGGGATCGTGCAAACAATAAATGGATGGACGTAAATCCGGGAATTTGTTCTTCTTATATATTCTCGCGAAAGCCTGGTGATAAAGTTATGATATCTGGCCCCTACGGAGAATTCCACATCAACCAGACCCAACGAGAAATGATTTATGTGGGCGGTGGCGCCGGGATGGCACCGCTACGCGCGCAAATTTTCCATTTGTTCCATACGGAAAAAACAAGTCGAAAAGTTTCATATTGGTATGGAGGACGCTCAAAGAAGGAGCTTTTCTATGTTGACCATTTTCGGAAAATTGAAAAGGAGTTCCCGAACTTCCAGTTTAACATTGGTCTTTCAGAGCCACTTCCCGAAGATAATTGGAAAGTGAAGGAGAGCCTGGAAGACAAGAACGCTGATGGGTATGTTGGTTTTATTCACCAGTGCCTGTATGATAACTATCTCAAAGATCATCCGGCCCCGGAAGACGTGGAATATTACTTGTGTGGTCCGCCCCTGATGAATGCTGCAATTCTAAAGATGCTGGACGAAATGGGCATCCCTAAAGAGAATGTCAGGTTTGATGATTTTGGTGGGTAGTTAATCGCCATCTGTTACTGATTTCAAAAGGCAGTCCGCTCTTGGACCTTTTGGCAAATGTGGAATTTCTATCTAGCTTTGTTTCCCTATATTGAACAAACCTGAAAAAGCTATTTTCCATACTTTTCCTCTTGATTTTCCTCTTTAATGTTGGAGGATATTACCTTGTTTTCTGGGGCGTGCGTTCCCAGGCTAAAAAAGACCTGCTTCACCGGCTGGATGCCGATCAGTATTCTTCAAAAGATCTCATTGTACTTACTATTCCTGTTTCCTTACCGTATCCAATTCACCAGAATGGGTATGAACGGGTTGACGGCGAGTTTGAATACCGTGGTGAGTACTATAATCTGGTAAAACAGCGGCTAGAGAACGACACGCTGTTTATGGTGTGTATTAAAGACCACGAGACGAAAAAACTCGTAGATGCATTCAGTGAATATACTAGCCTGGCAAATGAGTTGCCTGCCAGTGCGAAGCATACCATGGAAACATTTGGCAAGCTCTTTAAGGATTATACCGCAACACGGCTAGTTGTTATTTCGCCTGAGGCCGGATGGCACTTATTGATGCCCGCTACTTTTGCCACGTTTGAAGTCATTCGACAGAACTACCCTATTCTTACGCCCCCTCCTAAAGGTTAATTTGTTCTCCGCATTCAATCGATTTGATTGAGTTTTCTGAATGAAGTAAAAGTCTTCAATTGTTGATGGCTTTGCTTCAATATCGCTGGACACTTTAATTCTATTTGAAATGAAGAAGTTTTTACTTTTACATATTTTCCTGATGCCGATGATACTGGCATCAAACCACGATTTGCATGCCCAAGGCTGTGTGGCGGTGCGCAATATGTCGTCGTTCTCGTTCGACTATGATACGACACAGACAGTGTCGCCCTGGCAGGTTTCTTTGAATTACCGATTCTTTCGATCTTTCAGGCATTTCCGGGGGAAGGAGGAACAAAAGGAGCGCGTTGAACAAGGTACCCAGGTTATTAATCATGACAACTCTATTTTATTGGGAATTAGCTATAGCCCAAGAAGACGTATAACATTTGGGTTAACGCTCCCTTACCTGTATATAGATCGTTCATCGCTTTACGAGCATTACGGCAACACGCCGGGTAATCCAAGGTTCCATACTCAGGGTATGGGGCTTGGTGACGTACGGCTATCCGGTTATTATACTGTACTGGAAAACCACAGGTTTAATCTAACGCTTGGAGTCGGGGTGAAGATTCCGACGGGGAACTACAATACCAAGGACTATTTCCATAAACTGGGTAGCGAGGGTCAGGACTCTCTTGTCTACAAAGCCGTTGATCAATCTGTACAACTGGGGGACGGTGGACTGGGCGTCATTGTTGAGTTTGATGCAGGCTATATGTTTACCTCATACTTTTCAGGTTATGCTACAGGGCTATACCTTTCAAATCCCAGAAACACAAACGGGACACTGCGCAGTGACAAGCTTACCGCAGGTATTCCTTTATCCAATGAATTTTCCGTGGTAGACCAGTTTTTGCTTAGAGCCGGAGCACGTTATACTGTCAAACATTTTGCGTTTTCATTGGGCGTCAGGTTTGAAGGTATTCCCTGGAATGACCTGCTGGGCAAGAGCGACGGCTTTCGAAGACCAGGTTACATTATTTCTTTGGAGCCAGCTGCCGGATATATTTCCGGACGCCACAGCTTTGGAATCAGCGTTCCAATCGCGTTGGAGCGGAATCGCACGCAAAGTACGATAGACAGAACGGTGACCGAGCAAACCGGTAAGTTTACGCAAGGGGATGCTGCCTTTGCCGACTGGTTGTTTTCCTTTACGTATGCCTATCGTCTTTAGCCGTTGGCTGAAGCCGCAGTATTTCTTGAATGTAAATGATATTGAATGAAAAACGAAAAGCGGGAGCTTATGTTCCCGTTTTTCGTTATCTGTTGGCGGTAGTTTATGGAAGTCATTCTATCCTTCCCCCAGAATTGTCAGTGTGTTCAAAACGGACGTTTCTCATTTCACCGGAATGAGCCTCATGTACCGCATTGGCTGACTCAGATTCCTTTTGCCAGCCTATCTGGAGAATTTCAAGCTCTTTTTTGGCCGTTTTTATGGGCTGTTTATCATATACGAATTATTTCGCATTACAAGGCGGGCAATCAACTGCTTGGGCTGCAAGATCTGAATAATTTTCCTTCGTTTCTTTCCACGGTCATAGCGATGAACAGTCCGAAAGTTCAATATCAGCGGACAAGAATCCTTTTGGTCTGTGAGCAGGACGAAGTAGGTGTAGGTTCTGATCGACCCTGACTTTTGGCCAAAAATACACTGTTTTCTTAGTTTCAATACTCATAAAAAAGCCCCGGGAACCACCCCGAGGCTTCAAACCAAACCCCTCAACCAACATCTCTCTTCCTTAGACGGAAGAGAATCACCAATCCTTAAACCAATAATTAAACAACTTCTGCCTCCTCAAGGTTCTCGAAAACGAAGTCTATTTCATCTTTGAGATCAACAAAAATCACTGAATCTTTGTGAATCTTTCCTGACAGTATCTGCTTGGAGAGTTCATTCAGGATTTCGCGCTGCATAACGCGCTTCAATGGCCTTGCCCCAAACTGGGGGTCGAATCCTAAAGCAGCCAGGCGATCTCGTGCGGCATCAGAGATTTCGATTTTCACGCCTACATCTTCTAGACGTTTACGAACCAAGTTCACTTGTATATCGACAATCTTGCGGATGTCTTGCTCAGTCAATGGACGGAACATGATGATCTCGTCAATCCTGTTAACAAATTCAGGTCGCACTGTCTTCCGTAATAACGCCATGACTTGGTCCTTCGTATCTTCCATGACGTCGAAATAGTTTTCAGGGGTTATTTTTTCAAAATTTTCCTGGATGAGGTGCGATCCAATATTGGTCGTCATGATAATGATGGTATTCTTAAAATTGGCAATCCGACCTTTGTTATCGGTCAGTCTTCCATCATCCAGCACCTGCAGTAAGATATTAAATACGTCAGGGTGCGCTTTCTCGATCTCATCAAGAAGAACCACGGAGTAAGGCTTTCTGCGTACGGCCTCTGTTAACTGGCCGCCTTCATCATAACCAACGTATCCGGGAGGGGCACCAATCAGCCTGCTTACGCTGTGCCGTTCCTGATATTCGCTCATATCAATTCGCACCATGGCGCTATCATCATTGAATAGGTAATCGGCCAATGCTTTGGATAATTCTGTCTTACCGACTCCTGTTGTTCCCATGAAGATGAAAGAACCGATGGGTCGTTTGGGATCCTGCAAACCTGCACGACTTCTGCGTACGGCATCACTTAGCGCCCGAATGGCTTCCTCTTGCCCTGCAACACGCTTTCCAAGTTCTGCTTCAAGGTGCAAGAGTTTTTCCCGCTCACTTTGTAACATTCTGGATACTGGAATACCTGTCCATTTGGCTACTACTTCAGCGATGTCTTCGCTGTCAACCTCTTCCTTGAGTAACGATTTCTCACCCTGCATTTTTTTCATATCGTCCTTGAATTCTTCAAGGCGCTTTTCAGCCTCTGTAATTTTTCCATACCGGATCTCTGCAACTTTTCCGTAGTCGCCTGCTTTCTCTGCTTGTTCAGCTTCAAATTTCAGCTTATCGATATTTTCCTTTTCATGCTGGATACCGTGCACCACTTCCTTCTCACTTTCCCATTTTGCCTTGAGCGAATTTCGCTCCTCAGACAATTCCGCAATCTCTTTGCTGAGAATGGTCTCTTTTTCTTTGTCCTTTTCTCTGCGTATCGCTTCCCGTTCAATTTCCAGCTGCATGATCTTGCGGTTCAGCTCGTCAAGCTCTTCGGGAAGCGAATCCATTTCAAGCCTGAGCTTCGCGGCAGCTTCGTCCATCAAGTCAATTGCTTTATCTGGCAAAAACCGTTCGCTGATATACCTGTCGGACAATTCCACAGATGCTATCACGGCATCGTCTTTTATCCGTACGCCATGGTGTAGTTCATACTTCTCTTTTATGCCCCGGAGTATAGATATCGAATCCTCTATCGAAGGTTCATCAACCATTACGGCCTGGAACCTGCGCTCCAGTGCCTTATCTTTCTCCATGTATTTCTGATACTCCTTCAGTGTTGTTGCGCCAATAGCATGCAGTTCGCCTCTGGCCAACGCTGGCTTCAGGAGGTTAGCAGCATCCATAGCCCCTTCGCCACCACCCGCCCCAATGAGGGTATGTATTTCATCAATAAACAGAATAATTTGCCCGTTCGAATCTGTAACTTCTTTGATAACCGATTTCAATCGTTCTTCAAATTCTCCCTTATACTTGGCACCGGCCACAAGCAAGCCCATGTCAAGAGAGATTAGTATTTTACTTTTTAGATTTTCGGGCACATCACCATCAACAATACGTTGTGCCATACCTTCTACAATGGCCGTCTTACCAACACCTGGCTCGCCGAGAAGAATGGGGTTGTTCTTCGTCCTCCTGGAAAGAATCTGTAAGACGCGCCTAATTTCTTCATCACGCCCGATGACGGGGTCAATCTTTCCTTGTTTGGCCAGGTCATTCAGATTTTTTGAATATCGCTCAAGCGACTTATATTTTGACTCTGCGTTTTGATCTGTGACACGCGAGTCACCGCGAAGCTCTTTAATTGCTTTTATCAGCCCGGAACGGTCTATACCGACATCCTTCATAATAGCGGCAACTTTGTCTTTCGAAGCGAGCAGGGCAAGCAACAAATGTTCAATCGCAATGAATTCATCCTTGAACTCCCGCAGT
Source organism: uncultured Bacteroidota bacterium (assembly GCA_963714945.1). Taxonomy (GTDB): domain Bacteria; phylum Bacteroidota; class Bacteroidia; order Cytophagales; family Cyclobacteriaceae; genus Chryseolinea. The sequence goes on from CAVQQL010000013.1 coordinate 103,486, forward strand.
TCTTTTTCGGCATGTTGAAGAACAGCATTGCTAGCGGATGACAAATACGGTTGCTGACCCGAGACGTGCGGGTACGAGTTGAGAATTTCCTGAAGTTTAGTGTCGAGGATAGTCTCGTTGACATTCAACTTCTTAAAGAGAAAGTCGGGGACATTCTCATCCGTTTCCAAAACGGCTTTAAGCAAATGCCCAGGTTCTATGGCCTGCTGTTGCTTGCTCATGGCAATCTCAGCGGCTTTCTGCAAGGCCTCCTGAGATTTTATCGTAAATTTTTCAAAGTTCATAATTATAAAATCCTCCAACCTTGGTGATCAAAAGGCAATCCACATAATTGCTGGCCATAAATTCAGAAATTTTGACATTTATTTGATAGCTTCGAACATTGAAATCGGCCATTCTGGCTAACTTAATGTCAAAATGCTACAACGCGATCAAGAAACCGATCTCCTCATCGCCCATCCTGTGGGTTGCCACGAACGATAATATGGCCATGAAAGGTATTTGGAGGTTAAAGTAAACCAGTATGAAGACTTCAAGAAGAGAATTTATTAAGCATAGTGTGCTCGCCGCGATCGGCAGTAACGCCATCGCTGGCTCCCTTTTGGCCGCAAAGCCGAAGAATGAATTAATGGGCTTGCAGCTATATTCTGTACGGAATGAGATGAAAGCTGACCCCCTGGGCACCCTAAAACAAGTGGCGGAGATGGGATACAAAAACGTTGAACATGCCAATTATGTTGAACGTAAGTTTTATGGACACAGCGCAACGGAATTCAGGAAGATTCTGGATGGTCTTGGACTAAGGATGCCAAGCGGACATACCGAGATGGGTAAGCTCCATTGGGATGCGGATAAAAAGGAATTTACCGACGTCTGGAAATATACGGTTGAAGATGCCGCTATCGCTGGACAGGAGTTTGTAATCAGCCCGTCTTTGGACAAAAGCTTGCGAAAGACAGCAGATGATCTTAAGCGTTATATGGAGGTATTCAATAAATCCGGCATGCTATGCAAAAAATCCGGGATGAAATTCGGATACCACAACCATTGGTTTGAATTCAGTGGAATGCTTGATGGTTCTTCCATTTATGAAATTATCATGCAGTACACGGATCCGGAATTGGTCGTGCAACAAATAGACATCGGCAACTTGTATAATGATAATGTAAAGGCTATTGACATCGTTCGAAAATATCCTGGCAGATTTCAATCCATGCATGTGAAAGATGAAATCCCCAGAACCGGAGATGTGGTTGGAGATGAAATATTTGAGAGTACTATTCTGGGCGCAGGTATTGTAAATGTTAAAGAGGTAATTGACCTGGGAAGAAAAACGGGGGGGACAAGACATTTTATCATTGAACAGGAGTCGTATCAGGGAAAAACCCCCTTAGCCTGTGTGAAAGAAGACTTGGCGATAATGAAAAAATGGGGATACTACTAGCGCGTATCGCGCCTATAACGGCGAATAACTCCGTCTCTAAGAAGCATAAATCCAAACGAATACTATGAAAAAGATCAACAAGTACCTTTTCCTTTTAACTATTATCATCATGGCCTCTCCACTTACGCAAGCCCAGACAAAGGGAAGTTCGAAAGCATTGCGCCACGTAGTTATGTTTAAATTCTTGGATGCCGCGACACCTGAGGATGTCAAAAAGGTAGAAGAGGCTTTTGCAGCCTTATCTGGTAAAATTAAATTGATTAAAGGATTTCGAATGGGGAATAAATAACAGTCCTGAGAACTTAAACCAGGGATTAACCCATTGCTTTTTTGTTACCTTTTCAAGTGATAAAGACCGGGATGCTTATTTGATACATCCGGATCATAAGGCCTTTGTAGAGATACTGAAGCCACACCTGGATAAAGTGACCGTAATCGATTATTGGGCAAAGAAGTGAGTTCGTGATCGTGCAGGACAGCTGTTCCCTGAACTCAGATTACTGCAGCTAAAACTTTGTTTATCTCAGCTGCCCTGTTCACAATCATCAAATGTCCACCTCCTTCGATTCTATAATCTGCCGATGTAAAGGGTATAACCCGATCTTTTGACCCGTGGATGTGTATGGTATTGTTGAGTAGAACCTGGTTATCCCAGGTCATAATTTTATCTATAGCCCACCTGAAAAACTTCTCGTCGGTGTCTTTCATAATTGCCCGAAGGAGGGCTCGTTCATTTTTTGATTTGATTCCAAAAAGCCAGAACAACACTTGGTTTGGCTTACGTAAAAACCTTGCAGGAAGTAAAGTATGTAGCTTAAGTTTACGCGCAATAAAGCTAGTAGGAATGCTATGTTTGGTTGTAGCCGAAGATATTATGATTATTTTTTCAGCCTGAATTTGTTTTCCAATTTCGATGGCCATTATTCCACCAAAGGATACACCGATTAAAATAGGGTTCTTTTTTTCGATATTGACCGTTAACCTTTTGGCGTATGCATCTATTGGCTCATTATCATTGGGGTCAATCCATTGGATGAAGTGTGCGTTGTAGTTGCTTAGGTCAAGAACATCAAATACCCTTTTATCCGCGCCGAGCCCACTGAGCAAAAATAGATCCTTCATGCTAACCGGCTTTATCTAAAATTCTGCGTTCACGGGTAAATTGTTTGTTCCCAATTTACAAATATTGAATTAATGCCGTGTGTTACCAATGGCGTCCTGCGCCTCTTGCACGCAAGCACGCGAAAGAATACATTGCAAGTATTGTATTGGTCTTATTCAATTTGTTAACATCAACTTAGCGGCTTGCGATTCTTCTTTCACATTGGCTACGACGGAGGTAACTATCGAGGATGGCAAAGGCAGCTTGGACCGCTTAGTGTACAACAAGTATTGGAAACCACGATTAGTCAGGTGCTGAAAAGCCCCGTATCTATTATGGGATGTGGAAGGACCGATGCCATGGTACATGCGAGTCAGTTCTTTTTTCACCTGGATGTGGACAAAGAATGGGACTTTGACCTATTATTCAGGCTAAACAAGAACCTGCCATCTGATATTGCGGTTTTCGAAATCATCCCTGTCGAGGAAAACCAGCACGCGCGATTTGACGCTTCACAAAGAACGTATGACTACTTCATGCATACCTACAAAGACCCCTTCTTACATCCCGTGAGTGCTCTCTATTTGGAAAAAGATCTTGACCTGGAAAAAATGAAGGCAGCCACGGCACTGCTGCCTAATTACACCGACTTTCGGGCTTTTTGCAAGTCACCCGATGAATATGAACACACGATCTGCAATGTGACCTCCGCAAAGCTGTTTGTAGATACGGCGGGTGATAGGCTTCGATTTCAGATTTCGGCGAATCGATTCCTCGGACGCATGATACGGATCATTGTTGGGAAATTGTTGGAGATCGGGAGGGGAGAGATGAGTGTAGTGGAATTTGAACATTACCTCGTTTCGAAAGAAACACCGAAAACAATTGAGCCCGCCTATCCGCAGGGACTGTACCTATCAAAGGTTACTTATCCTTATTTAGATATTCCATCCAGAACCATGTTCTCGGCAACGCTTGAGAATAGTGCAGATGTCTGGCGAGCCCTATAGCAATTCGCATTCATCTTTTGCGAATCGGTTAACAATGTTGATTCTCACGTTATTCGCTGCGATTGGACAGGAGATTAACATTGTCCGTCGACAATTTTGAAAGAAATCAACTTTCCAGCGGTAACTATTATCTGATCATTGTCATCTATCACCGAACCAAAAAACAATAAGATGAAAAAGTATAGAATTCTTAGAAATTTATTGCCGATAGCTTTCTTCTTTTTTGCCGTGATCGGTTGCGACGAAGGGAATGAAATAGTGAAAGGACCGCAACCGGACAAAGCGGCGCTAATTGATTTTTTTAACACAAATGCTGACGCGCGGGTACAAAATCTCACGGTGAACGCCTCGACAGGTGGAAACTTAGTTGGGAGCCAGGGAACCGTCCTTCAGTTTAGTGCTAACGCCTTTTTGACAGAAAGTGGTGACGGCGTATCGGGAGACGTTGATATTGAGTTGATCGAAATTTACGATCGATCTTCCATGCTGTTGACAAAGAAGCCCACAAACGGTGAAATGGAAAACGGCGATATAGGTATGCTTGTATCGGGTGGTGAATTTTATGTAAATGCGTTTCAGGACGGCGTCCAGCTTAAGTTGGTCAGTGGTTTTACCATTGTAGCCCCCACAAAGAACACCGGTGATGTCGATCAGGATATGCGCCAATTCGGGGGAGTGGTTGCGTGCGAAGGTGATGATTGCGATGTTACATGGGAAGAAAAGAAAGACAGAGGCATTGAAATTGGAGAGTTTCAGGGACCTGGGGGAGTCCAAAGCGCTTACTTCACCTTCCAAAGTCAGTTTGGCTGGACAAACATTGACCGATGGTTTAGTGATCCAAGACCTAAGACAACAATTTTTATTGGTGTTCCTGAAGGATTTGATAATACAAACTGTGCCGTCTTCATTGCATACGATGGCGAGCCAACGGCGCTCGGGCGTTTCGACAGATACGACGATCAGAAGGGTATGTTTACCGAGCATTATGGATTAATTCCAATTGGCCTCAAAGTGCACATTATCCTGATCAGCATAATTGAGGATGAAATTCATTATGCTATTCAGGGTGCAACTATTTCCGAAAATCATGAGGAGGTAATTGAAGCGGTACAATCCATCACCGAGGAAGAGCTTACTAATCTTATTGACGGGCTGCCATAGGATTTTCTGCAAGTAACATGCGGTCAATGGAATCAATCTGATGCTATTGACCGTGTGCGTTACTTCAAATCCCTTTCAGAAGTGCAAAGGCGCTTCGATTTCGCGCACAGGATTAGAGCAGATTGTTTCAAACGCATCGACTTTCGCACAGATCCAGTTTTATGGCTGCTTAATCAGTGTAAACAAACTCTTTTAATGTCGCGGGCCCAACCGGCAGTTGATTGCAGAAAGGGCGATGGCCAAATATTTATGTTTGAAGAGAATCAGGATGGGAATAGGCTGGCATTTGTTCGAGACGTGTGCATTGTAAAACTCACAATCCCGGTTTCGGTGGCTTCACAGCAGGAAGCCAGGATTGGACCCCTTTTGCGTTGATTTTCCGGCTGAACAATTTTCCGTTGCAACTGATGTATATCGTATTGAGGCCGGCTCCACCAATCTTTACATCGTTGATACCTTCGGTTGGTTTTGAAAAGATAAAGTTTACTCTTCCTAATTGGTCGGAAACCTGCACACCCATCGTGGTCGCGGTGTATAACAAATTGTCGCTATCAACCGTCATCCCAGATGCACCCGGTGTAGTTTCGCCGTAGGGTACATGGTAGTGTATATAGGATTGCCCAAAATCAAGCGTTCCGCTTTCAAGAATTTTGTACGAATAGCCGAATACGCTATTGGAAAAGCTAACATTAAGAAAAGACTGATCGGAAGAAAGCGCAAGCCCGGTAGGGTGAAACGGAACAACAGTGTAAGTAACTTTTTTTGCCGTGAAGTTGTACAGCCCAATACGGTCCTTGCCTGTATCTGTGAAGTATATACCTTTATTGGATAGGGTCATGTAGTTCGCATCTACATTTGTTGCAACATCGCGCGCAACGCCTTTTTCATCGACGACTATTATTTTGTGGCTGGTAAGGTCAGCCACATACAGCGCTCCATCCTGGTTAAATGAAATACCGCCAACGTCACCTTTCAGTTTTGCGTGTACAGTCATGGCTTGTTGGTTATCTATACGGTAGATCAATTGTCTTTCGGTAAAGAAAACTTCGCCTTGTTTATTAATAGTCAGTTTACCTGACTTTATTGCTTTCAAATTGATTTCTTTCCAGGGCTCTCCGTCCAGGAGTAAATTTATCCGCGCATTGTTTTCTAAGTGTGTCATGACAGGAGCGGGATAGCCTTTCCAAAGCCAGGCCACAGCTTGGCCCATGATGGTTACAGCATGCTTACTGTCGTGCCCGCCTCCTTCGCCCCAGGCGTGATTTACTTCATAGCCAGCATAAGTCAGCGCAGACAGCATTTCCTGATTGGCTATGAACCAGTCGCCGCCGTAAATATTCAGGTCTTTCGTGCCGTCTTCCAAAAAGATGCGCAGCGGTTTTGCCTCTGTTTTTCTGACCAGCGTGGCAAGTTCACCTCCCCCGCGCAGACCGACATAGGTGCCAATGGTGCTGAGTACTCTTCGGAATTGATCGGGTCTTTCCCAGGCAACATTGAACGCGCATATCGCCCCGGAACTTGCGCCGGCAATAGCCCTGTCATTGGGATCTGCACTGAGGTTGTAAGAGCGTCCTACCTCAGGGATTAATTCCTCCAAAAGGAATCGGGCGTATCGGTCGCCCAACGCGTCGTATTCAAAACTGCGGTTATAACGCGGGAAGTAATCCTTATCGGCGGATGGTACGGTTCCATGGTCAACAAAAATCCCAATCGTTACAGGAATTACTTTCGCGGCAATGAGGGAATCGAGAATGGCGGGCAGGTTCCATCCCTTCGCGCGAGAAAGTCCATCCTGTACCACCATCAGGCATGCGGGCTTTGCAGGGTCGTACTGCCTGGGTACATAAATCCAATAATTGCGTTCCGTCCCCGGGTAGATTTTGCTATGCCAAACCAGGGGTCCGTGTATTTCGCCAACAGGTACCGTGGCTTGCGCGTAGCTGGATGAAGGTCCTGCAAAGAGCATTAAAAGAATTACGAGCCGATTCATAACTATTTCTTTTTATGTTAAGGGGAAGTGAATGTATCAAAGTATTGTTTATCGCCCTACGAGATCTGTACATTTTGAATGAGATCTGGAACGCGTCTGACAATTGTGGATTCCAAATAGCCTTTATTCAATTCTGAAAATTTTCAAAATGGTGTAATTATTATTTCTGTGGAGACAGGGAGACGTTCTGTTTACTTATCTTGTGGAGAACAAAAGACCATGCTGAAACACTTCGTTTTTATTGGAATGGGTTTATTCCTTGTTGCCTGCGGTGCGCCGAAAAAAGCTGAAACGGAGAATAATTGGATCCAGCTTTTTAATGGCCACGATTTGGATGATTGGATTGTTAAAGTTAATCATCATGATCCCGGCATTAATTTTGGCAATACCTTTCGTGTGGAAGATGGCATGATAAAAGTACGATATGATCAATATGGCGATTTTAATGAGCAGTTTTCACACTTATACTACAAGACTCCCTTCTCTCATTATCACCTGAAGTTTGAATATCACTTCACCGGCGAACTGCAAAAAGGAGCGCCGGACTATACGATGCTGAACAGCGGGGTAATGTTCCACTCAGAAGACCCAAGCCTGATGCTTAAAGATCAGAATTGGCCCATCTCAGTGGAAATGCAATTGCTTGCCGGATTGGGTGATGGAAACCCCAGGCCTACTGGTAATATGTGTTCGCCTGGAACTGAAATAGTATATCAAGGCAAAGTGTATGACGGGCATTGCCTGAACTCAACTTCGAAAACCTACGATAAAGATGTTTGGGTAAAAGGTGAACTAATTGTATTGGGTGATTCTCTCATCGCCCACATTATTGACGGTGACACGGTATTACAATACAGCAAGCCTACGATGGGTGGGGGTGTCGTCAGCGGGTTTGATAGTACGCGATGGGAACCTGGTAAACCGCTAACCTCGGGATATATTGCGCTGCAAAGTGAAGGGCAACCTGTTGATTTCAGGAATATTGAATTGCAGAACCTGGAACGCGGGCGGTAGGTAGTGGGCATCGGTTATGCTTCAAGAGTAACGACCCATGTGCCCTCCAAATGCGAACAAAGCGGCGTTGGAAACACGCATTGAATAACGCCGTGTTTACAGCAATTACCTGTTAAAGTTCTCTGATCCAGATATTCCGGAAGCTGATCGCTTTGCTGGGATCACCATGGTCTTGCAGTGAAATAGAAGCCTTTCCATGAGGCGCCATATACGATGGGTGCCCGATGTATGCCGTGTGACCTCTGATGGAAAAGTTGTTTTGCACCAATATGCCATTGTGAAATACGGTAACCCGAGCTGGTGTAAATAAGCTGCCATCTTCGTTAAATCGGGGTGCCGTGAAAGTAATGTCATACACATTCCATTCACCAGGTTTGCGCATAGCATTTACAAGGGGAGGACTCTGCTTATACACGCTTCCAGCCTGTCCGTTTACGTACGTGGGATTATTGTAATTGTCAAGCACTTGTATCTCATACCAATATGCCGGTAGATTTAGATCGGTGCTCAGATCCTGCAGCAACACGCCGCTGTTTCCTCGGGATTGATTCTGCCCCTGGATATCTATCAGGGACTTTCCATTCAATGTGCAGCTGATAATCACCGAATTTTTTCCGTGTGCTGATATCCCCCGTACCTTTTGCCACGGTAATGACTCCGTCGTCTACCTTCCATTTTGCCTCGCTGCCATCCCGGCTCTTCCAGGCTGACAAGTCTCTTCCATCAAAAAGGACAATGGCGTCAGATGGCGCTTTTACCATGTCTGGGTAAGGTCCGGGATCAACAATCTTTGGCACGGGTTCCCAATATTCGGTCATCTCGGGCCGCATGCGTCGCGTGATCCGTAATTCTTCACCGTCTTTCATGCGGGTTAAAGCACCGGTGATCTCCCGTTCGCTCATCCGCTTTGACAGATCCATTTTATCGCCTTCAAATTTTCCTGTATAGGCGATGACGACACCATTGTCGGCATAGGTGAAGGAAAAAGTGTTCCCTTTGATCTTACCATTACTAATGGGACCGGCTCCGTAAGGCGTATATATCGTGCCTGAAAGATTTTTCCCTTCCACCTTTAGGCCCAAGCCCAGATCATCGTTGCCGATCTTTCCAATCCATCGCCCGTTGAGGTCGGCAGCGAAAGAAATGGAAACAAGGGAGACCAACAAGATGGGTAAAAAAACTGCTTGTTTGTGCATATAGCGATTGTCTTAGAATTTTACAGGAGGTCAAGTTAATGGATTGCGTAATCAAATCAAGCCATGAAATTAATTTAGGTTAACAGATTACCATTAGCGGTTCGAATTGATTAAGAAGGGCGGAATTTGCATGGATACTACTACTTCGTGGGCAGATCTAGTTTTGAATTGCTTACAAAGGCGATCCTTTTACTGTCGGGTGACCAGCTTGGTACGTTGATCGTTCCCTGACCACCATAGATATAGGCAATTGTCCGGGCTACTCCGCCTGTTGTCGGCATAATGCGCAGGTAAATTTTCTTGTAGAAAGGATGACTTGCGGGCTCGATGTCTTTGGGGAATGAAACATACAGTATCCACTTCCCATCAGGAGAAAAATGAGGGAACCAATCGTTGGTTTCGTCGAAAGTTACCTGCTCCTCCTCGCTACCATCGGGCTTCATGCGCCATAACTGCATCGTGCCGGTACGAACGGAATTGAAATAGATGTATTTTCCATCGCTACTAAATTCAGGCCCATCATCCAGGGTCGCATCCTCAGTGAGAATCGTTTCCTTTTTTGTATCTACATTAATGGAAATGATATTCCACTCATCATTGCGATTTCCGGTAAAGATCAAATTCTTTCCGTCAGGCGACCAGTCGTGAAGATAGGATTGGCCACTTAACTCCGAGGTGATCTTTGTGGGATTGTCACTTCCAGTGGCTGGCATAATAAAAATTGTTGAGGTCCTTTTGGGCCCTGTATGATTGCTGATACCCAGCATCTTCCCATCCCTCGATAAGACGTGATCATTGTTAAGCTGGTTTGCAAAACCTGTGTTCAGTTTTGTTATTGTTCCGCTCTGTAAATCATACTTGTAGAGTAAGGTTTCCGTCGGGCTGAGCGAATTAAAGATCAGGTATTTGTTATCGGGTGTCCAGTTCGGCGCCTGAAGGGAATTTGGCGCACTGTACAAAATCTTCCTGTGGCCTGTAGCGACGTCCATGACTTCTAAATGACTTCCCAGGTAATCCTTGTAAGGAACAAAGTCTTTGGCGGCAGGAATGATGATTTGCACATTGCTGAAGACAGCCTTTTCCATTACATCTTCTACGTGTGAGCAAATGAACAGCCCTGCATATACTTCTTCATTGAGGTTGAGCTCCTTGGTTACGGACTTGTAAGGTTCGCCAAATACAGCAGCGGAAAATGTGAAGGTATTGCCTGAACGTTCAAGTTCAATTTCAGTAGGATGATAGGTAGACAGTACCACCTGATCTGTTGGGTCACCATCCGTTGGCCTGTATTGTAAAGAGGTAAGCACATCGCCGTGCACGCAGGCGTCGGCATAACGGGAATCAGTGGTTAATTTTTCCCGTGCAATAATCCCTATTTTCCGATGATCTGCAGCCCCCTTACCGATAAACTTTACGCTCGCGCGTATGATAAAATCGCCTTTGATTTTTTTCCAGGCGAATTGGAACTGATCTTCGGCTGCCCACATGTTTTTGCCTGCACCTGAAAGCGTGTAGGTCTGGTCTTCTTTATTATAAATGGCAGAACCCTCTTACCTTCGGATCACCAACATCCTGATGATGGTCGAATATTCCGACAGGTTCCAATTGGCCGAAGAGCGCAGTAGTCTGAAGGAATAGGACGATCAGCGGAATATACTTCCGATTAGATATGGGATTGAAACAGATGCTTAAGTTCATCGTGGGGACGTTGACGTTGCAGCAATAATATTAGATGCTAGTTATCTGGCAGACAAGTCCCCACCAATGAAAATTGAGGCGTGTTAAATTTAAATACAGCAATGGCTTTTATCTGCTGCTGGCGGTAGCTGTGTTGCCGCAGGCGCACCAGGCTGGCCACGTTCGGGTGAAGTAAGTAGTAAGTCTGGTAGCGTATATCAGCATTTTTTCGAATATTGTCAATACCAATAGACATCGGCGAACCGGAATCAACCGAAATGACACAATTGGAAATAGAGTCTTAATCACTAAATTTATTTTTTAAAACTTCACGGAACGATGAATTTGAATATTGAAGCGGAAGCGCAAAACACCTTTGACGCAATTGTGGTGGGAACAGGAATCAGTGGCGGATGGGCTGCCAAAGAACTCACTGAGAAAGGGCTGAAAACATTAGTATTGGAAAGAGGAAGGGATGTACGGCACGTCGTGGATTATCCAACCATGACCAAAGACCCGTGGCAACTGCCTCACGCCGACAAACTGTCTGCAGAGGAGATCAAGTTTTATCCTGTGCAATCGAGGACAAATTGGGTTACCCAGGCGAATAAACATTGGTATGTCAAGGATACTGAAAATCCGTACACGGAGGTAAAACCGTTTGACTGGATACGCGGCTATCATGCAGGTGGGCGTTCCCTTATGTGGGGCAGGCAGACCTACCGGTTTTCTGAAATGGATTTTGAGGCGAATTTGAAAGATGGCGTTGGCGTTGACTGGCCTATCCGTTATAACGATCTCGCACCCTGGTATGACTATGTTGAATCCTATATTGGCGTAAGTGGTCAAGCAGAAGGACTTGCGCAGCTTCCGGATGGGAAATTCCTTCCCCCGATGGAATTGAATTGTGTTGAGGAGGTTTTTCGCGATAAAATAGCAGAGAAATTTAACAGGAAAATTACAATTGGTCGTGTAGCACATCTTACCGCACCGTTGGCGCACGATCCAAGCCGTGGAATCTGTCAATCCCGGAATTTGTGCGTCCGGGGGTGTCCATATGGAGCATACTTCAGCAGCAACGCTTCAACATTACCGGCCGCAACGAAGACAGGTAACATGACGCTAAGACCCTACTCAATTGTCCACTCCATAATATACGATGAGAAAAAGGGTCAAGCGATCGGCGTGAAAGTATTGGACGCGGAGACGAATGAGGAAATAGATTTTTTCGCTAAGATTATTTTCCTCAATGCATCCACCCTGGGATCAACTTTTATTCTGCTTAATTCCGTTTCGAGCCGATTCCCTAACGGCTTAGGCAATGGCAGTGATCAGCTTGGGCGCAACCTGATGGATCACCAGTACCGCGCAGGTGCCGATGCGAAAGTTGATGGTTTTGAGGATAAGTATTACATCGGGCGCAGACCCAATGGAATTTATATTCCCCGATTCCGGAATATTGGAGACGATAAGCGTACCGATTTCATTCGGGGATTCGGGTACCAGGGTTCGGCAAGTCGCTCAGAGTGGTCAAGGGGAGTAAGTGAGATGGCCTTTGGTGAAGAATTGAAAGAATCATTAACATCACCCGGTGCGTGGAACATAGGCATCACCGGTTTTGGGGAATGTTTACCTGACGCAAACAATCGGGTAACGATTAATAAGGAAAAGAAAGATGTCTACGGATTGCCCACATTGAATATTGATGCGACGTGGGGTGAAAATGAAAAGGCGATGCGCAAGGACATGAAAGAATCGGCGGCTGAAATGCTGGAGGCAGCTGGCTTTAAGGACGTAAGTATGTTCGATAATCCGGACAACATGGGTCTTGGAATCCATGAAATGGGAACCGCCCGGATGGGCAAGGATCCGAAGACTTCGGTTCTGAACAGATGGAACCAGGTGCATGAGGCGCCCAATGTTTTCGTAACGGATGGTGCCGCGATGACATCGTCAGGTTGTCAGAATCCTTCACTGACGTATATGGCTATGACTGCCAGGGCTGCCGATCGTGCGGTAAGCGAACTAAAAAAGGGAAATTTATAATCAGTAGCAACAAAGAAGATGAACAGAAGAGAAGCAATACAGCGTACAGCTTTGGCTTTAGGGTACGCGATCTCAGCGCCAGCGTTGGCGGGGGTTTTAAAAGGCTGCAAGGCTGCACCCGAGCTGTCTTATAAGCCTGAATTTTTTACAGAAGATCAGGCGCGCACGATAGGAGAACTGGCGGAAATCATCATACCCAGGACGGCGACGCCAGGCGCAAATGATGCCGGCGTGCCAGGATTCATAGATAGCATGCTGAAGGAAGTGTATGAAAAGGAAGATCAGGATAAATTCTTAAAAGGCTTGGCAGCATTTGAAGAAGATGCAAAACAAACCTATGACGATTTCTTCAGCGATTGCAAACCAGAAGATCAAGTAGCGTTGTTTAAAAAGCATCATGATGAGGCGCTTGCCACTGTTGGAAGCGGTGGACCAACGGGTTGGTGGAACACGGAATCTGGAGCAGATAAACCATTTATCCTGAAGGTAAAAGAGCTTACCTTATTGGGTTTCTTCACGAGTGAACCTGGGGCTACGCAAGTGCTTCAATACAATCAGGTACCAGGTCCTTATCAGGGCTGTGTGCCATTGGCAGAGGTTGGCAAAGCATGGGCAACGTAACCATGGGGCGCTGCCTGGTGACCTGGGTCAATTGATAAAGTTGAAAAGCTGTTCTGATATCAGGCTACGATACCCCCATAGGTTTTTGCCATCTCCCACCCAACGATACTCTTCTTTCGTGTTGCGCTCCAGCGGTACTCGCCAAGGAGACCATCTTTTCGGATTACCCGATGGCATGGAATAAGATAGGCTATGTGATTCGCACCAACAGCTGAACCGACGGCTTGCAAAGCTTTCGGATTTCTTATTGACTCCGCGATGCCCTGATAGGTAGTAATGCCGCCCATCGGTATTCTCAAAAGCGCTTCCCACACCTTTAGCTGGAAATTTGTACCCTTTGCAAAAATATGAAGCTTATTAACTGATGGCGGTCGATTCGTCGTGAATATTCTTTCTGCAATACCTGCTGTCAAATCCTGATCGTGGTGAAAAATGGAATTATGCCAGTGCGCTTTCATTGCATCCAGTCCGGTAGTTGGATCCTCGTCGCTTTGAACAAAAGAAAGCCAGCAAACACCCCGTTCTGTTGTCCCCAGCAGACAAAGCCCGAAGGGCGTTTCGTGAAATCCATAAATAATCTGAATCCCGCATCCACGCAGCTTATATTCCTGCGGTGTAACGCCTTCGAGCGTGGTGAATAGATCGTATACACGTGATTGGCTTGATAGACCTGCTACCGTTGCAGCTTCAGCAAGGTTTTTTGACTGCCCTATTCTTGCCTTTAGGTAGTCGACGGTAAGAAACTGCAAAAACCGTTTCGGGCTGATGCCGGCCCATTCCGTAAAAATTCTTTGAAAATGAAAAGGAGAAAGGTGAATTTTCTCCGCAACTTCGTCCAGCTCAGGTTGACGCTGAAAGTTTTTTTCCAGGTATTGAATGGCTTTCTCAATACGCTGGTAGTTAATGTGGGTTTCCGGTGTTGTCAAGATCATAAAATTATCATTTTATGACACAAAATTGGGGGCTTTGGGAAGAGATCTCAACCCATTTCTTGCTGAAAATACTATGTGTTTGCAAAATGCAGCAGGTTCATTAGATTTATGTGCTGGGAATCCATTGCACATCGTATCCCGCGCAGGGGAATGACTAGGCAGGGACAAGGTCAGTAAAGCGCTTCTACGCCAGCTCTTTTTCCCTTTAAGAATAGAATGGTCGGAAATCAAACTTCTGTTATGAAAATATTACTAACAAACTTCTTCTCACTTTTGCTCTGTGTTACAGTGTTGGCACAAAATAACTTCGACACGGTGAGTATCCGGCCCGTCAAAGTGACGGACCAGATTTACATGCTCAAAGGTTCTGGCGGCAATATTGGCGTGATGATCGGAAAGGATGGAACCATTATGATCGATGACCAGTTTGCTCCGCTTTCGAACAAAATTAACGGCGCCATTAAAACACTTGATCCTGGAGAGATCCGTTTTCTGATCAACACACACTTGCATGGTGATCATTCCGGAGGCAATGAGAATTTTAAACGCATGGGCGTGACGGTGGTTGCACATGATGATGCACGCGCACGCATGAGCAAGGAAACAGTGAATAAAACCACTAACCAGGTCACCCCACCACGCGACCCAGATGCGCTCCCGGTGGTAACTTTCGCGGACAAACTTAATTTTCATCTCAATGATGAGGATATCGAGTTAATCCATTTTGATCCGGCGCATACGGATGGCGATGTAGCTGTACACTTCAAGAAGGCCAATGTATACCATATGGGGGATATGTTTGTAACCTACGGATACCCGTTTATTGACTATTCAAATGGGGGATCTATTAATGGTTTTATTTCCACATTGGATAAATTATTATCTATGATGGATGAAAGTACGAAGATCATCCCCGGGCATGGTGAGGTGTCCTCAAAAGCAGATATTAAAATCTTCAGAGACCGGTTGGCTGATATTCGCGACCAGGTGTCAGCGTCGTTAAAGAAAGGCAAGAAACCTGAAGATATTTCCAGCCTGCCGATTGCTACAAAGTATGATGCTGAATGGGGTAAGTCATTTGTTAAGGGGAAGGATTTTGTATTGACCATTGCGGAAGAAATCAAGGCATCAACGGTGAAATAATCAGGAAAAGCATCTCCATGTCCTATAGCTCGACCATGAACAATGGGCGCAGGGACGGAAGTGTAGCAGCATGGCTTCCGCCTCTGTTTTGAAGAATACCCTGTTTTCTTTTTTAATCCGTTTTCCCGATTTGCATGACAGGGTCCCAAATATTTTGTTGCGCCTGTTTCCCGCACAACAAATTGCGCCGCTGCGGATTAGGCTCCTGATTTTTTCCGGCCTGTGATGCTGGTGCTCAATCATGTTGCGTCGTGGAAAATGATCCCCAAAGAATATCGTACGCCCGATTTCAGCTCGCTTACACCATGTTTCATCTTCACACGATAATATCCTCGCGCACCCATCGCCGGCCTTAAGTTGGTTGTAAAGATCAACGCGTCCCCCTGGTTAGGTTGGAGAACCGAAACTTTCGACTGCGCTCTGGGTACTTGTTCCGTCAAAACCAATTCTCCTCCTTCATGATCCCTACCTGGTTGCGTCAGTAAAAGGACTATCTGAAATGGAAAATATACACCCCCGTACAAATCCTGGTGTAGGGCGTTAAACCCGCCGGTTTCATATCGCAGCATGAGCGGTGTCGGCCTCAATTGATTGTTATCCCTGCATTGTTGGATAAAATCTCGATGATGATGCGGAAAATTAATTTCAGTATCAAGCTGATGCATCCAATCATTGGCTAACCTGCAGAGCGGTGAGAAGAATTTTTCGCGTAAAGCCTGGATGACAGGAGGCAGCGGATAGCTGAAATATTTATATTCGCCAACACCGAATCGGTATCGTTTCATGTCAATGGTAGCGCGATACAGGTCGCGATCGCAGTACAATCCGGCAAGATGCTGGCATTCCGCAGGCGAGAGCACCTTAGGCAGAATTGCGAATCCTTTGTGGTTGAGGGTTGCATACGTCGCTTCCCAATTTAAGCTATGAATATCAATCATGTTCTTAATGCAAAAGTCAGTCTTATAACGAACGACGTCAACCCGAAACTTGCGGAGCATTATCTTTTCCCATCTCCCCATTTCGTATCTTTATCGACCTATAGTTTAACATGCCATGAAGAATTCCGCAATTCTCATCACGTTGTTCATTTCGCTTATTTCGCTATCCTGGTCGGCTCCAACGAATAAAGAAGATACGTTGGGAGGAACTCACCTTCGACGTTACGGGAACGGATGAGGCAAGAGCACTTTTTCTCAAAGGGCAATTACGTCTCCCATAGCTTTGAATTTGATGATGCCGCTTCAGCGTTTCGGGAAGCGCAGCGAGTGGATCCCGATTGTGCGATGGCATACTTGGGGGGAGGCGATGACGTATGATCACGCCTTGTGGCAGCAGCAGGATTATGAAGCGGCAAAAAAGGCTTTGTTGAAATTGGGGGATACGCCGGAAGTACGAATTGAAAAAGCGAAAACGACGGTAGAGAAAGATTTTTTGAGAGCCGTTGAAATATTATATGGAGAAGGATCAAAAGTAGAGCGTGACAAAGCCTATGCAGTGTATATGGGCGTGTTGTATACCAAGTGAATCGCCCTCATGATGCAATGAAGGCATTTGATGTTGCGTTACAGCGGGCACCAAAACGTGTATTATCACTAAAAGGAAAGATGTTAGCTGCAAAAATGTTAAAGGATGAGAGTGAGGTAATGAAACTGGAAAAAACACTGCGTGAGATTTAGGCTGGTGTAATGAAAATATTGGCATACTTTCCTTTAAACAACTGAGATTCGGGAACCCTACCATTTGAGTAAGATTCAATTATTTCCGATCCTGGCATTTCTATCCCCTTTTCTTCATAGGGTTCTTTGTGCTTACCGACCATTTTTCGGCGCCCTGACCCTGAACGGAAAGGAACTTTTAAAGTTGGATGCAGATCAGGGACCAAACACCGCATCCGTTGGTAAAGAAATCTACACATCAATGGACTGATACTTTTTCGAGGCTCTTGTTGCGGGTTTTGAAACGTGTTATCTTCGCGCTGTGCCTGGGTTCAGGCTGCCCTTGAATGCTAGTATTTATAGTTTACGAAGGTATAAACAACGAACAATATGCCTCTGAGACCTTTGGAACCCACCCATAGGTTATAAGGTCATTAATTCTATATTTACCCATGCCCAGTATACTGCCCGGTTACGAGTCAGACATTTTTATCTCCTATCGCCATAAAGACAATAAAGGTGAGCACTGGGTGACCGATTTTGTAAGGGTTTTAAAGGCCGAACTTGAAACTACTTTCAAGGAAGACCTTTCGATCTATTTTGATGAAAATCCGCATGACGGATTGCTGGAAACCTATGACGTTGACAAGAGCCTGGGGGGAAAGCTCAAATCCCTTGTATTTATTCCGATTTTATCTCAGACTTACACGGACACGAAAAGCTATGCCTGGAACAACGAGTTTTGTGCATTCAATCGTTTAGCCAGCCAGGATGAATTTGGCCGGGACATCAAGCTAAGGAACGGCAATATTGCCAGTCGCGTGCTACCAGTGGCCATCCACAACCTTGATCCAGAGGACAGGGATCTGATCGAGAAGGAACTGCAGGGAAAAGTACGTTCAATAGACTTTATTTTCCGGTCTCCCGGGGTAAATAGGGCGCTTCGACGAGAAGATAAACGTGCCGACAATGCGAACAAGCTCTTCTATCGTGATCAGCTCAACAAAGTGGCCAATGCGATAAAGGAGATTGTTACTGCCATGAAGTATCCGAACAGGTCACCGGATCCTGGCGCAACGGGAATTTCAGGGGAAGAAGAAAAGGAACCCATTTTTTCAGCATCGAAAAATAAGACGGCTGGTGAACAGGCACTGCTAGACAAATCCATAGCTGTTCTTCCCTTTGTAAGTCTTGCCCAGGACGTTTCTCAGGAATATTTTGCGGACGGTATTACCGAGAACATTCTGATTCAACTTGCCAGCCTACGTCATCTGCGTGTAATTTCCCGGACTTCTATCATGAAGTATAAGAAGACAACAAAGTCGGCGCCGGAAATTGCCAGTGAACTTGGCGTTAAATACATTTTGGAGGGAAGTGCACAATCACACGGAAACAAGGTGCGCATAAATGTTCAGTTGATTGATGCGCAGAAGGATCAGCATGTCTGGGTAAAAGCATTTGTGGAAAGCCTCGACGATATTTTTACGATACAAAGCAATGTTGCGGAAGCGGTTGCCAAAGAGCTGCAGTCGAAATTGAATCCAAAGGAAAACAAAAAGCTAAAAGAGAAGCCCACGGAGAACCTTGAGGCATATGACCTTTACCTAAAAGGGCGGCATGCGTTCAATCAATGGGGTGTAGAAGGATATCGCACAGCCTCAGAATATTATAAACTTGCCCTGGAAAAGGATCCTGATTTCAAGCAGGCCTACTCAAACCTGGCAAGTTCCTATTCTGCTCGCATGTCCTGGAACGGGGACCTGTCACCGGCGGAAGCACTGGTCAATATCAACCGTTATCTTGACGAAGCGTGGAAACGCGGCGCCACCGACAATGACTATCTCACCAAAGCATTTGTCGCGTTTTTTATCAACAAGGATTTTGAGGAAGCCGATCAATTGTTGCAGAAGGCAACTGAACTGGGGCCGAACAACGCAACAGTTTATTATACCCACAGCTATTTGATGTGCATGATGGGTAAGTACAGTGAGGCACTTGCATTGATCAAGACGGGTAAAGCCATCGAGCCTAACAGTGTGGCGTATTTCAATTATTATGGCATTTGCTTATATCTTCTGGAGCGCTACCAGGAAGCGATAGCAAGTTTTCAGGAGGCTTTAAAACTTTATCCCCAGGTACTTCGATTTTATGATCACATTGGAAGGGTTAATGTGACGATGGGTAAGTTTGAAGAGGCGATTGAAATTTTGCATGCTGGCTTGCATTTTGCCAAAGTGCGCCCACCTTCTATGTTAGCCTACCTCACCATCGCGCATCTGAACCTTAAACAGGAAAGCGTTGCGACAGAATTACTGAATGAATTAATTCTTCGAAGTGAAAAAAATGAAAAGGGCGTTAACCTGTACGTCGCCCAGGTATATGCGGCGATGGATAATATGGCAAAGGCCACAGCGTGGTTAACCAAAGCGGAGCTTACCAATGACATAGACCTGATTTGGATTGGCGTCGATCCTTTGCTGGCCAAGCTTCGCGATTTTCGACAAAGTAAGAGTGCGCCACCTGATTTTGAAGGAGCCGAGAATTTTATCATCCGCAAACAGCAAGAGGAGCTGCCAAAGACCCTTTTCTACCATAACGTCGAGCATATTTTAGATGTCCGTGAAGCGGTCGTAAAAATTGCCAAAGAGGAGAAAGTTGACGACGAAGATATCCCGTTGCTTCGCCTGGCCGCGGTTTACCACGATTCAGGGTTCATTACCGCTACTAAAGATCATGAAGCGCACGGTTGCGCTATTGCACGTGATACACTGCCTTCGTTTGGGATCGGCAGCGTTCAAATTGAAATTATTTGTGGGATGATTATGGCAACCAAAATCCCTCAAACACCGCAGACCGCGCTGGAGAAAGTCATTTGTGATGCCGACCTTGATTATCTGGGCCGGGAAGATTTCTATGACGTCGGTAGCCGCTTGTTCGAGGAAATGAAGGCAAATGGATTTGTTGAAAGTGAACGGGAATGGAATTTGATTCAGAAAACATTTCTCGAATCGCACCGATACCATACACCCTATGCCAAGCGGTACCGTGAGAAAAAGAAACTGCAGCATCTGCAGGAAATTATTGCCAAATTTCAACGTTAATTTCAGGCAATTTGTAGCGAAGGCTTTGTAATTGAGCTTTCGACAAAATACATATCTACTTCTCCGATGTTCTTTGCGGAGATTTTGCCCCGGTACAAACATTGATAATTTTCTTTGATCTGATTGTAGGTAGAAGAGGAGATATTTACTTTCCCGGGCGCTCCATTTGACTCCATCCGGCTCGCAATATTCACCGTGTCACCCCAGATGTCATAGGCGTATTTCATTTTTCCGACGACACCTGCCACCACAGGACCGGTGTGAATACCGATTCGCAATTCCCATCCCTCAAGCCCTTCCGCATTTCTTTCGGCAATTCTCTTGGTCATAAATTCCTGCATGGCCAGCCCTGCCTTCACGGCGTCGAGCGGATTGGTATCATTCACGGTGGGAATGCCTCCAGCACACATATAGGCGTCGCCAATGGTTTTTATTTTTTCAAGGCCATACCTGTTGGTGATCTCATCAAAGGCGATAAAGTAATCGTTTAACTCGGCCACGAGGGCTTGTGGTGTCAGTTTGCCGGCAATGGTAGAAAACCCTTTGAAATCTGTAAAAAGTACGGTTACGTTTTCGTAATAGCGTGTCTGCGCGTGCCCCATGGTCTCAAGCTCAAAAGCAGTTTCTTCGGGCAAGATATTCAACAGCAATTCTTTTGAGCGATCTCTTTCCTGCTCAATTATCTTATTGGTTTTGCGGACGTATTTGTAGCGGTTGTAAAAACCATAAATAACAAAGAGTAAAAGAAATCCGGTAACGGCAGCAGCATAATTGACTATTTTTTGGCGCTGAATGGTAGCCGCCTTCAAGGCCTGATCCTTTGGTAAGCAAATCAATTTCGGACTCTTTCTTTTCTATATCAAAGTTAAACTGCAGTTGTTGTACTTTCTTGTCATTGGCAGTATTGTAGAGCGTGTCTTTAATGCTACTAAAAAGTGTCTCGTATACATAGGCATTTTTGAAATCCCCGATTTTGGAATAGGCATTAGCCAACCCCTCATAGGCTAGTTTCAGCTCATTTCTGGCTTTTATTTCTTTGGCAATTTTTTCAGCCTCGCCAAAAAATGAAATCGATAATCTATGACTTCCCCTTTTTCGTTGCGTTTCGCCTATGCCAAGCAGGCTTTGGGTCTCCTCGAACTTGGCATCCAGTTCTTGGGCGATTTCAAGCGCCCTATGTTGATACTGCAGTGCTTGTTCAAAATCTCCTTGATCAGCAAATATTTCACCAATATAGGTCAGCGGAAAAGTGGCATCAACTGTTCCGCGATAAACCTCCAGGGATGCATCGAAATAAACTATGGCAGAGTCATACTGTCCCTCATCTTTATAGATCTCGCCGATGTTCATACTGGCAATTCCAATCCCGTCGGCATAGTCTATTTCCTCAAAAATGATAAATGCTCTTAAGAAATATTCCAATGCCTTGGCGTTGTGCAGCCTTATTTTGATAGACACCACCTATATTGTTCAGCGCTGTTGCAATCCTCAGCCGGTCATTTATCTCTTCTGAAACGCGAAGTGACCTCAGGTAAAAATCGATAGCTTTGGTATCATCTCCGGATTTGAAATAGACGCCGCCGATATTGCTCAGAATATTCGATACGCCGGCCTTATCATTGATCCGTTCGAAAGTTCAAGCGATTGCTGAAATTGTGCAATGGCTTCAGGAAAGTTTGCCCTCAGTACGTATCCTTGCCCAATGGCTTTTAGTGCCAGGGCCCCGCCTGCTTCATATCGATTTTGTCTGCCAGCGATTTTGCCTCTTTGCCATACCGGATTGCCTCCGAAAGATCTGCGTTTAGGTTCGCCCTGCTGAGCGCCGTGAGCGTCTTCACCTTCAGGGAGTCATTCGTTAACTTCTTGAAATACTCTTTGTAGACTGTCTATCTCTTGGTTTTGCGCCAGAGCGGGTATTACGAGGAGGAATATATATTGCAAGTAGGAGTCTCATATATTAATGCGCCGGCCCAAAATTACAAACATTTGAACTAAAGTGTACCCATTTTGCCTTATGTTGCTGTGTATAAAGCTACCAAACAAGATTATTTAAGAAATTCAGAAAGGAATCCACATTGAACAATCTTGGGTTGCTCACAATGGTTTTTGTTTTAGTATTCTGCAGTAGTCAATTTTTTATGGGCCATTTTTATCCATCCTCATCTTCAGGCTTCCCTATTCATTTCACAAACCGGAGAAGATGGCCCGTTTGGCTGAGTACAAAAAAAAGAATGAAGACTCACTTCATTCTTTTTTCAAGCAGACGAATAGTTTTAGCCTATTCCTTATAAATCTTTACAGTTTGAACACCCTTTGGATGGTTTACTCTTAATAGATAGAGGCCTTTTTCCATGCCCGAAAAATCTACCTGGAGTATGCTGTTGTCAGCTTGCCAGGTTGCATTAACAGGGTAACCACGACCAATCCTATCAAATATCGATAAATCTGATTCGGTGGGTTGTTCATCCATGCCTTCTATAGTGACGTTTACGAAATCTGTAACAGGACTTGGATAGGCTTGCACTTCAACTGACGTCCCTTCAGAAAGCAGACTTCCCTCAACAACGGTATGGCTTCCGGTAGGACTACCAGTTCTTCCGGCGATGATTGATCCAGACCGACCCGGATCCTCCCGGTCTGATGGCTATTTGCTGCGCCACCCAAACTTCGTTTATAGAAGCGGTCGCTGTCTTGTTCCGGTTACTCCCTTTTCAGACTGGATATAGAACGCCATCATATTGGAAGTAAGTCCGTTCTGTGTGTTAGGGGCATCGTATACTTCAATCGTACCCGCAGGCTCAGTCCAGGTTGCGTCCCTTTTGTTACTGTAGAATGCCATCACCAGCGTATTGCAGAAATCGGTTGTAATGGACGGGGCATCAGCGGTGTACGACTTGTTGCCAGAGTCGGCACCATAAGCGTTTATTGGATTATCAGGATCTGCACCCTCTATTCGTGAGATACCAATCGACCATTTTGGACTGCTGGAGAGTTCAAACGTATAGGACGACGGTTCGTAGTTTTCAGCAATCTTGTAATAGGTGGCCATACCAAGGTTATTGCCCTGGCTAATACGTTGTATAAATGACCATCCAGGTGGTGCATTGACGGTTGTGCTGGTACCTTTCTCATAGATCAGTCCAACAACCAACAAGTCGCCGGAATTCGTACCGGAAGGCTTGTTAACTACAGGATTGCTACTCGAGCCTGAGCCAACGGCCGTCTCATAAGACAGCATTACCGGAGGGGCTGGGCACGCTATTGAAATGAATGCTGTGCTGGAGGAAGGATTGTAGTTATCATTTCCAGCGAAGCTTGCAGTCACTTCATAGCTTCCGATTTCAACTGGCGCTGATCCACCTGGAACATAACCAAACGTTACTGCAGGGCTTAATACATCCTCTTCTCCCGCAATACCATAGGCAAATCCAGTGGCCTCCTTGGCAGTACCGTCATACTCAAATTCTCCTCCGGTTACGATAATGGAAGGATCCGCTTTGTCCACCACTAATTTTCCCAGCGTCGCAGTTTCCACTACGTAGTTAACGGGTAGACCAGGCTGGAGCTCGGTTTCAATCAGCGTGACATTTGGAATAATATCATAAAGACCTGCATCAACAGGGCCTGTACCAGGATGCAAATTATTTTCTGCGTCTTTCAACGCATAGGCGATCGACTGAACAACAGATGCTTCGTCATCATCATACTGAAAACCTTCAAATGTTGAAGTATATGCCGGCTGATCCTCACCAAACGTTATCTGGTTGTCTTCAGTGCTCACGGTGAGGATAGGTTGCGTAATCGTCAATGTTCCGATTCCGTAATGCGGGGAAACGTTGTTGACGCCGGTTTCAGTATTGCTTATCAATACTGGACCAGGAACAATAGCATGCGTGCCGGCCGTAAGTCCGGTAATCATATTGATAGAAAACAATTCCGGGATAACCCAGAAGTCACCCTCCGAAGATTGATTTTCAATCGCCACGTCTTCTTCGTCTACGATGGCAACTACGTCGCTGTTGCCTGCTTCACCGTCTTCGCCAACGGAATTAGCATTGACAAGCGGAGATCCGTTGATCAGCGCCCGAGAATTTGTAAAATCCTCGGCGTTAATCAATGCCCTCGAATTAATCAATGCCCGGGAATTAATCAGGGCTCTCGAATTGATCAGCGCGCGCGAACTCACAATGGGTTCAATCAATTCTGCTTCATCAGGATTTTCCTGGTATCCAAAGATGGACTCTTTTGCAAAATCCACAACAGTAGTGGTCTCCACAGGTTCCGACGTTCCGTTAATCAGTGCCCGTGAATTAATCAGCGCTCTTGAATTGATCAATGCCCTGGAACTCACCAGAAACGTCAGATCCGCTAAATCAGCATTTATTAATGCTCTGGAATTAATCAATGCTCTTGAATCCACCAGGGCGACAGCATCCACGAGCGTAGATTGATGCGCTTCGCTCACTAACGTACGCAGCGATGCCAGATCTCCCGGATCAATGTTGGTTTCATCAAAGTCGTAAGTAAAGGTGATAAGATTATCAATCTTTGCACCATATGGCGCGGTTATATCATTTGGGGTAATCAACATGGGCAACTTTTCGACAATCAGCACGCCCGTCTGATAATTTTCAACATCATACTCGTACAGCTCCCTGAAGGAGATATCCGTTTCACCGTGAGAAGGTATTATGATATAACCTGTTTCCCGGACATCGCTTAAGCTGGTTGCAGGACTGGCAAACGAAATGGGAAGAATTTCTCTTCCGCTCCCATCGGTATAACCAACCGGATCGTTGGTGAGGCCAAGCTCCTCAAGGGTAAGGGTGCTGGGCACCAAAGTGCCGCCCACGTCTTCCAACACACTGGCCGTGTATGCGGGGATTCTTTCGCCGTATTTTTTCGTCTTTGTGTCAACCTTCAAAACAATTTTTGTCCTGGTTAGGCCATAGAAATAGGAAGGTAGGGTTATGCCGCCATCCAGGCCTGATTCTGAAAATGAAGCATTGCTCACCTGTATGGGCGGATTACCCTCAAATTCGGGAATGTCGCCTTCCAACTGTCCGGTGGTTTCATTGAACCTGGTGGTAACAGCGGAACCTCTGAAAAGTACCTCCGAAGATGAGTTCAGGTTGGTGCCATTTACGATCACGGTGAAGGGCTCGTCACCCGGCGTGACTCCTTCCGGAATGATTAAAGGGTTAATAATTTCAGGATTTGGTGCGGCAATAGTCAGTAACGCCTGGTCTGCACGGATAAATCCGGCACCCGACTTAAAATCGAATCCAGGCCCATACATATCTTTCGCAGTATTCTGCAATACTTGCCGGATTTCATTGGGCTGGAATGGTGCAGCGCTGGGTGAATACTTTGCACGGGCTTCCACTAACAACGCAGCGACGGCAGCGGCATGTGGCGCTGCTGCTGATGTCCCAAAGAAATTGGGAAATCCGTCTCCACCAGGTGAATCTGGAAGATCGAAATCTTGGCCGCCAAGGTATACGGTAGAGTTTACCCCGTTGGGTGCAATAAAGTCAGGCTTAGGTCTAACAACACCATTGGTAGTGGTACCGCCAACGGAAGAGAAGCTGGCTACGCCAAACTCTTCAGCGCCAGCCGGACGGCTGTAGCCATATTCCGGGGTGTTGCTGTATAAAATAGCACCCACGGTCATGGCCCCTTGCGCGTTGGCTTGTCCTACCGTAGTAGAAAAACCATTGCCGCCGTTGTCGTGTTCATTGAATACAATATTGTCACCGCGAAAAACAATGTATTTGAATTTCACATTGGCCGTTCCAGTACTGCCAGGCGCCCTAACCACCATGATGTCGGTGGTGAGGGGTGTCCGTATTGTGCGCGTAAGCACTTCAATGCGCTGGCGACCAATATTCACCCTGTTAAATCCAAAACGGGTTATCCCCTGATCCTCCGACAAATAGAGATCAAGATCATTCTCGGTGCCCACCGGGTCATCCCATTGCAATACGATGGTGTAGGTTGCAGGGGCGCCACTGCTTAACGGACCAAGGGTTATGCTTTGGCCAGGATCACCACTTCCGATAGTCATGCGCTTCCAGGCCGTTTATCGTCATCGGCGTAAAAATCCCTTCGAACGATTTGTAGCCAAAATTTCCGGCGGCGGTGAAATAGGAAGCACCCAATGCGGTGACTTCGTTAACAGCCCTGGCAACCTTTCCATCCTCATAATATTCTTCCGTGTAGTAGGTGACATCGTCCACGATGATGTTGCACCCGGCCGCCTGCGACTGCCTTATACCTGCGGCAAAGTCACCCGCCGTAATAAAGGCGGTCCTGAAGACAAGCTCTGCCTCCGGCGCGACGTCATGAACGATTTGTGCCATGGCTCTACCTTCATCGCTGCCGGTTCCCCATGGATACTCCTGTAATAGCTGTACTGGTTTCTCATGTCCAAACGGGTTTCCGACACCAGGAAGGTCTCCACTGGTAACGTCACCTCCCGCCGCAAGCAATGTATTATAACTATCTGAAAGTATACAGACCTTTGCGCCTTCGCCGGTGAGGTCATAGCCCAATCTTACCAGATCGGATCGCAACGCCCTGTCTCCCTGCGTTGTGGTGGTGCCCACAAGCCGCACCGGCGGAAAAGCAGGTCGCGCCTGATTAACTGTTGTCACCAATTCATCAATCGCAAGTAGATTTATAATCGGAAAAAAACCTGCAATAGTCATTGAAGCTTCATCCTCAGGCACCTGATTAACAAAACCAAGGCTTGTGAGTATCGGCAGCAGTTCGGTGAGTTTGTTGGGGAGGTAGTTGACTTCAATCAGTACATTTTCACCCTGGATCAAAAATACTTCGCTGGATGCAGGTTCGCCCCCGGCAATAAAAATCTCGTAAAGAGACGTCAGCTCTGAGCCAATCAGGCCAAACGTCTTTCCCTGCCCCGGCGCACAAATGCCAAAAGACTGCTTGTCATTTACCGTGATGGCAAACGTCGCGCTGCTCGTGCATGCGGGTGTGTTTTCCACCGTATAGGTTACCACGTCACCGTTTGTAGCCAGATAGGCATCCGGGTTTGCAATGGGGCCATTTGCGCTAAATGAAGCAGTCCCTACACCAGTGAAGGATGCATAGTCGTTTAAGTTAATGATGGCCGTATTCCCGCCCTGATCCGTGCTACAAACATTAGCGTCTACAACGGAAAGGACAGGAGCTTCGCAGCCCACGAAGGGAACGTGAATTATGGAAACACCGCTTTGAATATTTACCTGTGTCCCGCTCCATAGCGCACCATCAATTTCACTGCCGCCCGTTCCAGATCCAATATCGATAGCAGCATAAGGTGCCCATACGGTACCAACCCATTTTGAATTTGAGCTATTGGGCGATCCGTTGGCGATCTGAAAAGCAGCTTTGCTCCCGCCAGTGCCTAGACCATGCACTTCGGTGAATATCCGTGAAGCGTCGCCGCCATTAATAATACTGACACTGAGTTTGGCTAAGTCGGCATTATTATGCACATAAATTAGAAAGACACCCTCTGTTTTATTTTCAAAATCAAAAATGATTTGATTGTTTTTTCTATTGGCAATGCTGTTGAATACATAGATCCCAGGTCCTCGAAGCGTAAGCGTCTTATTTCCTGTAAGTTTTATGCTATTGTACGCGCCAGGTGTAATTGGCGCGGCCGGATTCGTGATATCAGATCCCTGGCCATGAGGCGGGAAAATGGTGATATTGGGGAGCACTGGAAATACCGGAAGCGTTGGTGTGCCTGAACTGTAGCCTCCTGTCGGGTTGGGGCCACTATAAGTGGTGCCGGTCACCGATCCGTCAACAGTGCCACCGCCTATTATGATTCCCCCATTTGCGCTAATGTTGCCCTTTACGTAGGCATTTGAGCCAATGGAAATTACAGTGCCTGATGAACCGTTCGCTGCAATATTTCCGGTTGTGCTATTGCTGTTGGTCAATGCAATGGTCCCCCGGCTGTATATATTGCTCGTGAAGGATGCAGTTCCGGTTGTTGTAACAAGGTTGAAGCTTCCCACTGAGCCACCGGAAATGGTGGCGGATGAGCCTATTTGAACCGCATATCCCGGACTTGTAGGAACCGTTGCGCCAGGCGCACCATCCCCTGAAAAGAGCACAAAATCAGACATTTTTAGCTGCGGCGTTTGGGCAAATCCGGTATTGGCAGTCAACCAGAAAAGGAGCAAAAAACCTGCGCGGAAGCTTGCAGGAAGGATGTTTAGAGTCCTAGACAAGAGACTCGTTGTAGAGAGCATCATAAGAGAAAAAGTTGGGTTTGTAAGATTAAAGTCTTCGAAATGTAATGTAATAATTTCAATTGTTTACGATAAATATGAATTATTTGCTTTAAGTGGTTTGCCAAGAAATACTTTTAAAATATTGATTAACAGGTATTTGTAATATTTTGCCCAATTCGTGCCCGTTGAGAGGGAGCGTAAGGTTAGGCGTAAAAACGCCTTTTTTTGTGAAGATTGATTACGAGCGGTCGTAAGGGTAAAGAGGCGATGAGGGCTGTGTGCGCGATTTATGGTAGCCATTGTCAGAAAATACTTGTACCTGAAACGCTGGTCCTATGGCGTTACAACTTTATGGCTATGCTGATGGTTTTATTTGATATCAATAGATTTAAAGCAAAAGGGTCCGCCGTATAAAAATAGCGGCAATACACCCATGATCCCGCGTCAACGGTGGCGCACTTGACCACTCGGGCAATTGATCATGAAAAAATGATTTTATCGCAACGCGAATCGACGCTGATCAAAGCTCTCCTAGCCGCACGTCTAATCGCTCCCGGACAAATGTTTCTTCGGTGGTCGGTAATTCCTGTGTGCGCTTTTTTATTTCAGCATTGATCTGTGCAATCCTTTCGGTCCGCATTCCTTCAAAACCATGCTCTTCGATCTTGAGCAAGTGATCGTACGGTCCGCGCGATGAGATTAGTTTTACAAACACCGGTGCGGTTTCAACAGCAATAAATAGCAGCACAATAAACCAATTCGCCCACGCTATGGCGTCGCTATTTGATGTGAGTCTATCCAACGCTTCCATCCGCGAAGCAGGTCCATCTAACTTTTGCCTTGCGAGCGCACGGATTTCTGAGGCAACGGATGAGTCTTGCCTTGCTATCGCCGTTAGGTTGCTTTGAATGCGTGCGTCATTTGCCCTGGAAAGGTCCGATAGTTCGGTGTTAGCCTTGTCGGCATCTGCTTTCTTAAGTTTGTAAATGGGTCCAGCATTTCGACGCATGCTTCCTCCTGTGCCGTCGGCTTCTGCTCGCGCAATACGGTCAAGTTCGTCCCGTTTTACCGTCTTCTCGCTGATCTCCTTTTTTAGGTCCGCAATTTCATTTCTCAATTTTCGCTGATCAACCTCGTACCGTAATTTTATTTCATTTTCCTGTGCGCCGTAGGTCTGTTGTTCCATAATTACCAGTTCAGCTTGAATTTCCTTTTCAAAGATTTTCATTTCTAATGGTTTCGCGATAACGAGTGAAATGATAATCGCTAAGATTATTCTGGGTAGCGCAGTTCTCAGTTCACGCGTGGCGCTACCTTCTTTCCGCATGCTGGAAACAATATAGCGGTCGAGGTTAAAAATCATAAGCCCCCAGACCAGTCCGAATGCCGCTGCAATCCAGCCATTGTCGAATACCGTATACAGCGCATACGATCCCGCTAATGCGGCGAAAACTCCCGTGAAAAAAACAGTTGCCCCAATACCGGCGTATTTGCTGGATTCTACTTCGCATTTTTTAAGCAGTGGTATGTGTACGCCGGCGCATAGCCAGAAGAAATGCTTTATTTTTTCCATCAAATCAGGAACGAAGTAAAAGTGTAAATAGTACCTAACCTCAACCTGTATGCCAGGATGGATTGGTGCGTTTCCCATCAGCAAACCGCATTGCATACAGGAAAGTTGTACACGGCCGAACAGTGAGTGTTCAGTTTCAGCTGAAAAGGACACTGTATTTAGGGTCAGGCTCAGAATTTATGGTCTTGTACACATAGTACCTGACGCTCTTGCCGTTTTCATAACCAACCGTTTATTATTATTACGTCGTGAATTTTAGCATTCCGGTACCGAAGGAATTCAGTTTTGAAAGTTGCTTTGGCTTTCTTCAGCGATCACCAAGGGAGGTATTGCATCGCTGTGGGATAAATAGTGTGCGCAAACTGCTTTGCATCGATGGCACAATGGTTTTATTTGAGGTATGCCCATCGAAAAATCTTCAGTTAGCAGTAAACGTACTGAACACAGAGGTTTCGCCTAATCAGAAAAAAGAGCTCGTGCGCTACGTAACAGAATGGTTTGACCTCGAAACGGACTTACGACCATTTTATGCAATGGCAAAGCGCGATGCATTGTTGAAAAATCTGGTGAAGGAACATTATGGCTATCGCATAATTGGCCAGCCAGACTTGTTTGAGTCACTGGTATGGGCTGTATTAGGTCAGCAAATTAACCTTCAGTTTGCTTATACGCTGAAACAACGTTTTGTCCAACAATTTGGGAATAAGCTGGTTTTTGACCGCACGCCGTATTTCATGTTTCCAACCCCTGATGCTGTGGCGGCGCTCGGCGACGCGGATTTGCTTCCGCTGCAGTTCTCAAGACAAAAAAGCAAGTACACCCAGTTGATTGCCCAGGCGTTTGCTGACGGTGAACTTTCAAAAGAAAAACTTTCCGGATTGCCCTTATCTGAGGCCAAAGAAAAGTTGATGAAGATCAAAGGTGTAGGGAATTGGACGGCCAATTACGCACTAATGAAAACGTTCCGCTACCGTGATGCCTTGCCACTAGAAGACGCGGGAATTCATAATGCAATTAAGAATCTTCAAAAGATGACACGAAAACCGACGCTTGAAGAAGTGAAGCATATTTTTAAAAAGTATAAGGGATGGGAAGCCTATGCTACATTGTACTTGTGGAAGAGCCTGTAGTCACACCCCAGTGCAAAATTGATCGAATTTTTTCTTTTCCCTTTTACTGTAATTCAAAGGATGATTTTTTTACCTTTATTGCCAATCAGAAAGGATGTGATGCTACCGAAGTTTTTTGCTATTCTCTCCATATTTATATGCACATTAATTCAGGCCCATGCGCAAGTTTACGACTGCGCCGATGAAGCGTTCCAGATAGCCAGAGACGCGAATAAAACAGTATTGTTGGTTTTTGCCGGATCGGACTGGTGTCCGGGGTGCATTCGCTTCGAAAAAAAGATTCTAAGTGAAAGCTATTTTCAGGACTTTGCAGGTGGTCACCTTGTAGTACTTAAGGCAGACTTTCCGCAACGTAAGACATTGACGGCTGCCATTAAAAAACAAAACGCAATGCTGGCGGAAAAATACAATCCGGATGGCTTTTTTCCTTACCTTTTGCTTGTAAGTCCTGACCAGACCGTGATTGCCTCCTTGCAGTACAACAACCAGTCACCGGCAGAATTTATAGATGAAATAAAGGGCTACCTCTCAGAATGAACGAGAAAGCTAATCGGGAATGTCGAAGGCGTGTTAGGCTCATGGGCTCGGACTTTGAATTCACAGTCCTGCAAGACGAAGAAGACGGCTACAAAATTATTGACGATGCAATTCATGAAGTGAAGCGGATTGAGGACCTGTTGACTGAGTTTGCGGACACATCGCAGACTTCATTGCTCAACCAACATGCAGGCATTAAAGCAGTAGCAGTGAACGACGAAGTCTATTCGCTCATCAGACGTTGCAAAGAAATTACGGTATTAACGCAAGGAGCGTTCGACATCACGGCCGCTGGGCTCAGAAAACTGTACAAGTTCAAACGTGGTAATGCCGATTTTCCAAATGCGGATCAGTTAAAAGCCGCCCTTACGAGGATTGGGTCTGAAAAAATAATAATGCAGGATGGCAATCAAGTTTATTTATCGCAGCCTGGTATGCGCATCGGATTTGGTGGGATCGGGAAAGGCTATGCCGCCGATGCAGTGAAAAAAATATTGATGCAAAGGGGTATCAAGAGTGCGGTAATTAATGCCAGCGGAGATCTTACGGCATTTGGATCGCGTGCTGATGGATCTTTGTGGAAGGTAGGGATTGCCGATCCGCGCGATCCGACGCGCGTAATGGCCTGGGTACCGATTCAAAACGCGTCTGTGGCAACCTCGGGTGACTATGAGCAATATTTCGAAAAGAATGGAATTCGGTATGCGCACACCATAGATCCAAAGACGGGACACCCCGTGACGGGAATCAAGAGTGTTTCGATTGTATGTGCAAGCGCAGAACTTTCCGACGCCATTGCAACGGCGGTAACGATAATGGGGGTAGAGATAGGGTTGCACTTCATTGAACAACTACCGGGCGTGCACGGCCTTATCATAAATGATCAAAATAAAATCTTTACTTCACGACACCTCCGTGTGAACATAAATTCTTTGCCATGAAGCGATACTTAGTCGTATTTGTTGTGGGTATAATCCTCTGTTTTTTAGTGGCATGCGAATCTGTGAAGCCCTACCAGCGTGTTTATTTGAATGATTACGAGATGAAGCCCGGTCAGCCTGGAAGCCGGCAGTTTGAGGAAAATGTGCAGGCGTATCGGGAGGGGGCATCTGGGGGAGGTAGTAGCAAAACCAGCGGAGGATGTGGATGTAACTGAGTGTGAAAAAGAAATACATTGTTATCGGTCTTCTGGCATCGTCACTTGTCTCTTTTGGTCAAAGGTCAGACAGCACCTATAAAAAGAAAAAACTTTCCACTACGGACATTCAGCTTGTCATGTCATTCTATACGCAGGATAACGATCATTCTGCAGTTACCGGAGGCATAGGAACAGAGGACCTGCAGGTGTACGCAACACGAGTATCGATCGATCATCGGCAAGATTCATCCCATACGTTTCACCTTGGAACAGGCGTGGATGTTATTAGCTCTGCTTCGACGGATAACATCGATTTTGTGAAGTCATCGGCATCGAAGGTGGACCTTCGAACATACATCAATGCTGGGTATAGCAGGCTGCTTAATAAAAAAGGGATCACCATGGGCGTAAACGGCGGATTGTCCATTGAGTCCGATTACCTTTCTATCGGTGGCGGCCTTTCCTTCAATCATATAGATCCATCACAGTCCCGGGAAATATCACTTGCCTTGCAGACGTTTTTTGATGACTTGCGCTGGGGCAGGCTGCACAGTGGAGAACCCGAACGACTAATCTATCCGATTGAACTTCAGTACAGAGAATGGTTCGACAATTACAGGCGCTCATCCTACAACCTGGAAATGGGATTTTATCAGGTTCTTAATAAGAGAATGTCTCTGGGAATCTATCCGGGAATTGCCTATCAATCCGGGCTGCTGTCCACACCATTCCATCGTGTTTATTTCAACAATGATTCACTGCTTGTTGAAAACCTTCCCGGAAGCCGGTTAAAAGTTCCCGTTGGCCTTCAGCTGAACACCTTTCTCGGTGGTCGCTGGATTCTAAGAACATATTATCGCTACTACTGGGACGATTTCGGGATCGTGGCACATACTTTTAACGTTGAAGCATCACTTAAGATCTCACCTGTATTTACAGTATCAACTTTTTTCCGATTGCATACTCAAAACAGCGCGAACTACTTTCATCCCTACAAAGCGCATGACATTTCGCAGGCTTTCTATACGTCTGATTACGACTTGTCAAAATTCTACTCAATCAAACCGGGCTTGAGCTTTCGGTATGCGCCTTTCAACCGAAAGCGCAGACGCACTTTTAATGCGTTGGAGTTGCGCTACGCGTTCTACAAGCGTTCTGATGGATTGGAAGCTCACATTGCAACCTTATTTATTAATTATAGTTTGGAGAAGAAAAAAGAATAACGAGAAAATATTCCAGGAAGGTGTTACTTTTAATGCCTTAAAGTAAACAAGTAAGTGGAATGAGTTGTGACGTCCTGCTATTTACCGGACATTTAATTGATCCAATTGACCGCGAAAGCGAACGATTTCCTTTTGGTTTGATAAAACGCGTAAAACGAACAATTGAAGGAGCGCTGGATGAGTTGCCAGTTGCTTCGCCAACTATTGCGGTTTCCAGCCTGGCAGCAGGAGGGGATATGATTTTTGCCGAGGAGGTACTGAAGCGAAAAATTCCATTGGTGGTATTTATTCCTTTTGAGCAAGAAAAATTTCTTGCTGTCTCCGTAAGGTACCTTAAGGGAATTCCCGGAGAGGACCCGAAGGAGTGGGAAGACCATTTTCACCGCGTGTTGTCACAAGCAGCTGAGATTCATGAGCTGGAATGTACTGATGAGCTAAGCGTTTGTTACGCCTCTTGCAATGAAGCAATGTTAGACTATGCGCTGGAACATTCAGACCTTGAACCCAAAAAAGTGTTAGCCATCGCGTTGATGAATAATTCTGCAGGCTCGGAAACTGGCGGGACCGCTGATTTTGTGAACCGCATGCGTTCAAGAGGGATAAGGATAAAGAAGATATGGCCGGCGTGAGAGCCTGAAACCACATTGAATCGTAGATTTTATTTTGACCCATCTTTTATCGCGTGTCCCTTGTTCCGTTCCCTGAATAAACGCGCTGATTCCTTTTTATTGAATATGTCGGCAGCTATCGGGATAATGCGCCAGATAGGTCTTGTGACCTCTGCATGGGCGTTTCACAGCGCCAGATAGGTATTGCGAAGCAGCTTCTATTTAGTGTTATATTAGCCAGTTGAAAAAGAAATCGGGTATTTTGCTGATTACATGTATCCGGATTCGGGAATACAGCATATAACCTTTTGTCGAACCGGGTGATAGTTTTAAGATGCGATGAATTTCAGCACGAAAAATGATAAATATCTTTAAAGAGAAATTATTTTACCAATTTTGATTCTTAGCTAACAAACAGCGATCTAGCGCCGGTGCAGTGTAGTACAAAAATATATGTTAAGCGATGAGCGATATCTCGCAGCTTGAGGATCTGATACACCTTGGTCATTATGCCGAGGCCCGAGCGCGTGCGCAAGATTTGTTGCACAATGGCGCAGATTTGCGGGTGAAGCAGCTTTATGCATTATCATTATCGAAATCTGGTGTTCCGGAAGCTGCTCAGGAATATTTGGAATCCATCACCCTTGACCACCCGGATGATCCAGAGACGATGGGAATTTTGGGTAGTATTTATAAGGAATTATTCAAAAAGAATCAAAGTTCTAAATATGCGATTCTCGCCCGCGATACCTATGACAAGAACTTCCAGTTAACGAAGAGCTATTATACCGGCATAAATGCTGCATCCATGTCTACGCTTGCGGGACAGTCCAGGAGAGGGAAAGAAATTGCGCAGGAGGTTCTCGCTGTATTGAAGGATCCGGAGAATGATTTTTGGGAAGCGGCTACGCAGGCAGAAGCTTACCTGCTGTTGAAAGACCGGCCCAAGGCTGTTGAGGCATACTTGCGCGCCCGGAAATTGGCGGTCACAGATTGGGGAAAGATTAATTCTGTATACAATCAGTTGTGGTTGCTAAAGCACTATCTGCCGGTGCCGAATGAAGTGATTAAGGCCTATAGTCCACCTGTTGTAGTTGCCTTTGTTGGGCATATGATTGACCACCCAAATCGATCAAACAAGCGCTTTCCGCCAGCGTTAGAAGCGAACGTTAAGGTTGCCCTGGTGAATGCACTGCGTACCCTTAATGCGAAGATTGGCTACTGCTCATTAGCGTGTGGAGGGGATATTCTCTTTGCCGAAGCGATGGAAGAAGTGGGCGGCGAGTTAAATCTCTTCCTGCCCTTTAAGCGATCGGATTTCATTGACGTGAGCGTGCGATTTGCAGGTGAGCACTGGGTTGACCGATTTACACGACTCGCTGATAAATATCCTGTGACCTACCTTACGCAAGAGGCATATGAAGGACATGCCGATCTTTTCTTGCTTCAAACCAGCATAATTTTTGGGCTTTCTGTGTTGCGGAGCCTTGGAAATCATGAGGAGCCTACACTAATAAGTGTTTTGTCTGAACTGGATCGGAAAAGAAAAACCGGAGGGACACGTGACACTGTCGCGTTGTGGCCTTTCCAAAAAAATCACATCACTGTAAATCCGGATGTCTTCCTCAGTGATGCACCCGAAATAACCTTGGAAGAACCAGCGCCGGTGCAATCGGTTTCAGATCGCCCTGTTCTTTATTTCGTATGTTGCGATTTTTCTTCTGATAAGAAACTGAATGCAGCACTTTTGGCCGAAATGGAATCATCTTCACTTCCGCCTGTAGTGCTCGACCTCCGTGAAGATTATCTGGTTGCCGGATTCAAGACCCTTTTCAGCGCTATTGAGTTTTGTGAAGTAGTTTCCAAAATATTGACTAAGCCTTTTCAAAAAACGGTAACCGTGCGGATCAGCATGCATGTGGGGCCGCTGCGAATTGATACCGAAGTGACAAAACAAAAATTAGCAGGAGATGCCATCGATATCGTTGAACGGCTTCATAAACTTGCGCTGCCCGGTGTAATCCATGCGACGGGGATAGTAGCAGCCATCCTTGCATTGGAGGGTAAGAAATATTCATTTGATTATGTTGATACGCTACCCGTTCAGGGAGATGCTAAGGACCTGGATGTTTTCAAGGTGCACAAACACCAGGTCGTCGGCGGTTGACGTAGTGTACTTTGTGGATAATTGAAGCATTTTTCTTATGGCGCGCATTCATCTTGGCCTTCCTGATAAATTTCTTTTTAGAACTGAAATTCCCGTACGCGTTTCCGATTTAAACTATGGAGGGCACGTTGGCAATGATACCATGCTCACTTTGATACAAGAAGCACGTGTACAGTTTTATCGTTCCCTTGGCTATACGAATGAACTTCATTTTGCGGGAACCGTAGGCCAGATCGTTAGTGACGCCGCGATCCAATACAAATCTGAAACCTTTTTGGGAGACGTGCTGGTAGTTCAACTTGCGCCGATTGATTTTAACAAGTATGGTTTCGATATATTGTATCTCGTTACAAACAAGGAAACGGGAAAGGAAGTCGCGCGCGCCAAAACCGGGATCGTATGCTTTGATTACACGAAAAGCAAGGTAGCCAGCATCCCGGAATCCTTGCTGGCGAAATTGAAATAATAAACTATGAGAGATACTGCCAAGTCAATTACGCTGAAAATGGCCCAGGAGCAAGTCGATCAATGGATCAAAACTACAGGTTTGCGCTATTTTAATGAACTCACCAACATGGCCATGCTGTCGGAAGAGGTAGGTGAGGTTGCCAGGATTATTGGCAGGCAATATGGGGAGCAATCTGAAAAAGAATCGGATAAGGATAAGGACCTTGGTGACGAACTGGCGGATGTGCTATGGGTATTAATTTGTCTTGCCAATCAAACGGGGGTTGACTTGACAGCGGCCTTCCAGAAAAATCTGGAAAAAAAGAATACCCGTGATAAACATCGCCATCAGCGTAACCCTAAGCTCTCCTGAAAAGAATCTGGCTGGCCACGGTTAGCTCCTATGATTTTTTCGTATAAAAAGAAAGGACTGCGGTTGGTCATCGGTTATACTTCCAGAATGCCATTTTTCATTATTGGTATTACGGCGTACTGATTCGGCGTTAAACAAAATCGGATGTCCTCATGGATATTTAGTTTCGCCAGTCGGCTGACATGACTGGAGTGCCGTAGAAATCCTTCCAGATCATGCACCGCCAAGTTGTACAGATGTTGTGCCGCCAACGGCGCATCACAATCAGGCTGGATATGATCTTTCATGATTTCAACCACAGCGCCGGCAAATATCGTGTCCTCCAGATTTACTTTGCCTTTCCATCCTGCGCAGACAATCAATATATTATTTTCGCCTTCAGACAGATAATCCGTCACGGCGGAAAGATTTAGAAAAGATCCGATAATAATTTCCTTTGCCCCTTCAGATTTTGCAATGGCTTGGGTTCCATTTGTTGTGGTAAATGCGATTTTTGCTCCCCTTAATTTTTCATCCATGTACTCAAAGGGCGAGTTGCCAAGGTCAAACCCATCAACTTTTTTTCCATCGCGCTCTCCTGCGATTACATAATGATGCTCCTTCATCGCCTTACATTCTTCGAGCTTAGCGAAGGGCGTGATGCTTTTGATGCCATGTGCAAACGCTGTGGTCATACACGATGTAGCCCGCAGAATATCAACGACGACAACAGTTTTACCTTGAACCTGATAAAGATGCATCAGATCAGGGCTAAGACAAACCTCAATGGTGCGCATATCAGACTTTAGCATTGTATATAATCATCGTTGCGTTGGCAGCGCCGACAGTATATTTGTTTAGACTAGATCAGCGGCAGTTTGCTTACCTGTGCCTTAATGGACCGGCCACGCACATCAATAAAAATTTCGGTACCAGGGATGGCGTAGTCAATGTGTACATATCCCATCCCGATGCCGACACCCAGTACGGGAGACATTGTTCCGGAGGTTACCCTACCAATAGCAGTTCCCGTTGGGCCATTGATTGTATAATCGTGGCGAGGTATGCCTTTTTCCATCATTTTAAACCCAACCAGCTTTCGTTTAATGCCTTCTTCTTTCTGCTTCTTGAGATTGGCGGCATTCGTAAAATCTTTTGTGAATTTTGTTATCCATCCCAGGCCGGCTTCCAGTGGAGAAGTGGTATCGTCGATGTCATTTCCGTAAAGACAGAATCCCATCTCCAACCGCAGTGTGTCCCGCGCGCCCAAACCTATCGGTTTGATATCAAATGCTTTGCCGGCTTCGAATATGGCACTCCACAATTTTTCTGCATACTGTTTATCCACATAAAGCTCAAAGCCGCCAGCCCCTGTGTAGCCCGTATTGGAAATTATGGTATTGGAAACGCCCGCAATTTCACCGATTGTAAAATGATAGTATTTGATTGCGGTAAGGTCGATACTGGTAAGTTTTTGTAGCGCTTTGGTCGCCATTGGACCTTGCACTGCGAAGAGACAAATCTCATCTGAAACGTTTTTCATGTCCACGCCTTTCGTGTTGAACTTGTTGATCCACATCCAGTCTTTTTCAATGTTTCCTGCATTGACAACGAGGAGGTAATCGTTATCCTTTATTTTGTAGACCAGCAGATCATCAACAATCCCACCTGATTCATTTGGCAAACAGGAGTATTGTGCCTGTCCGTCTTCTAATTTCGATGCGTCATTGCTTGTGACGCGCTGGATAAGATCAAGTGCAAGCGGTCCCTTGACCGTGAACTCGCCCATGTGTGATACATCAAAAACACCCACACCATTCCGTACTGCCATATGTTCTTCGATATCGGAGGAATACCGTACTGGCATGTTGAAGCCTGCAAAGGGTGTCATTTTGGCCCCCAACTTTACGTGAAGACCATTGAGGGGCACAGTCTTAATTTCCATGATGCGTTGAATAAGGTGCACAAAGGTAAAAGATTTATCAAATGCACTGTAAATTGTGCTGCAGGGGGTGGCTTTCAAAACCCAGCGATGGCGGGAATACCCGACGCTATTTTTGGTCTGGCTTGTTGCGGGCAGGTTTGACGTTTTGCATGGCATATGGACTTGCCATGATTAGGAAAGTGAACGCTTCAATCTAACCTCCGAAGACCGCCCACGCTACATTTAAGCTCGTGATGAACGTGCTCATCTTCGTGTTCCTGGTCCAAAACTTTCAGTCTGTGCCGTCGGCCTTCTCCAGGGCTTCACGCACTTCCTCCCTTACCTTTTTGATTTTCTCCATTTCATTTTCCAGGTATTCTTTGGCCTGTTCTTCCCCCAGGCTGTCGGGCAAAGGATTGAAATTCCGCATCCATACCATCATGCCTTCACTGGCGGAATCAAGTTTAGAAATCATGGCTTCGATCTCTTCTTTCTTGTCCTGGGGCAGGGCCTCGGTGATCTGGTTTTTCAGCTCTTCCTTTAGTTTATAGATGTCGTTCAGTTTTGGCATGACTTCATCGTGTACGGCCATGACCTGGTCGTACAGGGCCTGGTTTCCGCTCGCGGCAACGGTATCACCCGCGCCATTGTCATGCTCATGCTCATGTGATCGCTGGCCGCAGCTTGCAGCAATAATGAGCAGTATTGTGAAGGGAGCTTTTAGTGCTAATGTTTTCATGATGCAGTGTCTTTTTTTGTATAAATGTAGTTAATACTTAATTTCTTCGCAGTGCCAAATCTTGCAGATGACGGAAGAAAAGTGAACTAACCGTGCCGAAGGGCGACACTAACAACCATTAGTTTCTGAAAATATTTTGTCAAAGATGGTTACATAGTTGCAATTCGAAATAAAAAGATTTTATCTTTGACCACTTCGAGCGAAGCTATGAAAATCGGTAACACATCTTTTTATTTTTATTACTTCTTTTTTAGTACCCGAGCGGGACTTTAAGAGCAATGTGTTGTTGATTAACGATAACGAAAACCTCAGAAAAGTCCCGGATAACCGGGACTTTTTGTTTTATGGACAATTGGAAATGGCAAAAAAAAGAAAACCACGTGTTGCAATTCAAGGCATCGCTACCAGCTTTCATGAGATAGCAGCGCTAGCCTATTTCCAGGAACCTGTTGAAACGATACCGTGTCTATCTTTTCATCAGTTGTGCGAAAGCTTGCAAAACGGACAGGCTGATGTGGCGGTAATGGCCATCGAAAATTCAATAGCAGGAAGCATTCTGCCCAACTATTTCCTCTTGCAGGAGTATCATTTCAGCATTGTAGGCGAAATATACCTGCCCATTCATATGCATTTGTTGGCGCTGCCAGGCACGAAGTTAAGTGACATCAAACTCATTGAGTCTCACCCCATGGCAATTCGGCAATGTGCCGAGTATTTGCATGCGCTTCCAGGCGTAGAAATCAGGGAGAGTGATGACACAGCGCTTTCTGCTAAACGCGTGAAAGAACTAAAGCTGAAAAATATGGCAGCCGTGGCCAATGAATACTCGGCGAAAAAATATGGTCTCCAGATCCTGGAGAAGCGCATTGAAACGCACAAAAAGAATTTTACGCGCTTTTTGATTCTGATGAAGCGCGGGAATGGGAAAACGGAAAGTAACAAGGCCTCATTGTGCTTCGAAGTTGCCAACGAGGTAGGCAGTCTGGCTGATGCCCTGATGACTTTGAAAAACAACAGGATCAACCTCACCAAAATACAGTCAATTCCAATTATTGGGAAGCCAAGCGAATACTCCATTCATATTGACGTTGAATGGAGAAAAAGAAAGAATTACGATGATGCCGTGCATTCTGTGCTGAGGCAGGTTAAGAATTTGAATGTACTGGGAGAGTATAAGAAAGGCAAAATAGAATATTGATAGCCCAACAACTTTCGGGGCTCTGGCGTTACTGAAAAAAATCATGATACAAACAGCGCATAGAATTTCAAATGTGGAGGAGTACTATTTCAGCAGAAAGCTTGCTGAAGTCAGAGGTCTGGATTCGCCCGACCGCAGGGTTATTAACCTAGGCATCGGTAGTCCTGACCTTGCGCCTTCGGACGCTACGGTTGATGCATTGACTGTTTCCGCAAAAGATCCTGCCAACCACGGGTATCAGAGCTACAAAGGCATTCCTCAGCTTCGGAAAGGTATTGCCGAATTTTATCAGAAATTCTATCAGGTATCACTTGATCCTGAGCAAATGGTGCTTCCGCTCATGGGTTCGAAAGAGGGTATCATGCACATCATGATGGCGTTCGTGGATGAAGGTGATGAGGTGTTGATTCCCAATCCAGGCTACCCAACATACTCATCAGTGGCTACGCTTGTTGGTGCAAAACTCAGGCCCTACACAATGCGAGAGGATCTTAACTGGGGTATCGATATTGAAGCCCTTCGACAAAGCGATTTATCAAACGTTAAAATCATGTGGGTTAATTTTCCGCACATGCCAACGGGAAGAACCGCTTCCCTTAATGAATTAAAGGAATTGGTTGATTTGGCCCGCGCCCGTCAATTTCTGATTGTCAACGACAATCCTTACAGTCTTATCTTGAATGATGATCCCAAAAGTATCCTTTCAGTTGAAGGTGCTGAAGACGTTGCGCTTGAGTTAAACTCGCTAAGCAAATCGCACAACATGGCCGGCTGGCGCATAGGCTGGGTTGCTGGTAAGAAACAGTATATAGATGCCGTGCTGAAAGTGAAAAGCAATATGGACTCGGGAATGTTTTTGGGCTTGCAGCATGCTGCTGTCGAGGCATTGAAACAGGGGGACAGCTGGTTTGCTTCGTTGAATGAAGTGTATTCGACTCGTAAAGCGGCAGCCAAAAGAATATTAGACCTTCTGGGGTGCGCCTATGCCGAAAAGCAGGCCGGACTATTTGTGTGGGCTAAAGCCCCGGAAAGCATTGAAGACGTGGAAAAATGGATCGATGAGATTCTTTATGGCACGAGGGTGTTTATTACGCCTGGTTTTATCTTCGGAGAAGCGGGCAGAAGATACATTCGCATTTCGTTGTGTTGCACGGTAGAAGCGCTGAACGAAGCGTTCCAGCGAATTGAAAAGTTCAAAAAGCAAAGCGCCGCCACGGATGGTCGCGAAAAGCCGGTAATTGTTTAATGAAAAAAGGAGATGA
This sequence comes from uncultured Bacteroidota bacterium, assembly GCA_963714945.1. Lineage (GTDB taxonomy): Bacteria > Bacteroidota > Bacteroidia > Cytophagales > Cyclobacteriaceae > Chryseolinea. The sequence continues at coordinate 146,128 of CAVQQL010000013.1, forward strand.
AGACAACGATAATCGGTCTTGGTTTGATTGGCGGATCAATAGCTATTGATTCTCGAAAAGCAGGGATAACCACCATGCTTACGGGTATTGACGCCGATCCCCAAAATGCCCTGAAGGCCCTTGAATTGGGTATTGTCGATCGATTAGGATCGAAGGAGGAATCTTTGGCAACGGCTGACCTGGTGGTGCTGGCCGTTCCCGTCAGCGCTTTGGGAAAACTACTGCCTGGCATTTTGGACTCTATAGGCACCGATACTGTTGTTATCGATACAGGGTCCACAAAGCGCTTAATTTGCAGCGCCGTTGCGAATCACCCGAAGCGTGGACAATTTGTCGCATCACATCCTATCGCGGGTACCGAGAACTCAGGACCTGAAGCAGCATTTGCGGGATTATTCCAGAATAAGACCAACATAATTTGCGAACGCGGAAAGTCATCAAAAACAGCACTGGCGGTTGCCCAAGAATTGTTTACGACGCTGGGGATGACCACTATTTTCATGGAACCTGAAGAGCACGATAAGCATGTCGCCTATGTGTCACACTTATCCCACGTAAGTGCCTTCTTGTTGGGACAGACTGTTTTGGATATTGAGCGTGATGAGAAAAACATTTTTGCACTGGCAGGAAGCGGTTTTGCGTCTACAGTTCGTCTGGCAAAAAGCTCCCCCGATATGTGGGCACCAATCTTCGAGCAGAACGCCGAATACCTGAGCCAGGCATTGTTGGAATACATCATGCACCTGCAGAAGTTTCAGTATTACCTTATGAAACGCGATGTAAAGGAACTGCACCGCACCATGACAGAAGCAAACCGCATCAGAGATATTTTAAATGGAATTGAACATAAACAACCAATACAAAAAGTAGAACAATAAAAATGCAAACAGATATGAAAAAGGCATTACAACTTGAATCAATTGCACAATGGCTTCCGACAGCTTCCAAGCCAATTATCATCAGTGGTCCCTGCAGTGCTGAAACGGAAGAACAGACCATTGCTACGGCCAAGCAGTTGGCAGCTACGGGGAAAGTACATGCATTGCGCGCCGGGATATGGAAACCACGCACAAGACCTGGTCAATATGAGGGATCGGGTCTCGAGGGATTGAAGTGGCTGATTCAAGCCAAGAAAGAGACTGGTCTCCCCGTTACAACCGAAGTCGCCAACGCTGCCCATGTTGACGCGTGTCTGAAAGCAGGTGTTGATATTTTGTGGGTCGGTGCACGTACCACAGTAAATCCTTTTTCCGTTCAGGAAATAGCTGATGCACTGAAAGGCGTTGACATTCCTGTCATGGTTAAGAATCCCATTAATCCGGATCTGGAACTTTGGATCGGAGCACTCGAGCGCCTAAATAAAGCAGGCCTTACTAAATTGGCTGCGATACACCGCGGGTTTTCTTCTTTTGAAAAAGGTCCTTTCAGAAATGCGCCGATGTGGGACCTGGCAATTGAATTGAAAACGCGCATTCCCGAGCTTGACATCCTTTGCGATCCAAGTCATATCGCTGGCAATCGCGAACTCATTTCTTTCATTTGTCAAAAAGCTCTTGATCTGGATATGGCCGGATTAATGATAGAAAGTCATATTGATCCCGATGCGGCGTGGAGCGATGCAAAACAACAAGTTACGCCGGCGTCCCTTTCAAAAATTATTGATGGGTTGGTCGTACGAACAGTATCTTCTGATAATAAAATCTTTAAGGATACCCTTAGCGTATTGCGGGAGCAGATTGACCAGCTCGATGATGAGATCATGTCGAAAATGGCTGCGCGGATGAAGATATCTGAGAAAATTGGGCAATACAAGAAGGAGAATGGCGTCACGATTCTTCAGGTAACACGCTGGGAGGAAATTATCGATACACGCGTCACGCTGGGGAAAGCCATGGGGCTGAACTCAGGGTTCACGAACGATTTGCTAAAACTCATTCACCAGGAGTCTATTCAAATCCAAACGAAGGTTATGAATAAAGTAGAGGAGCGGGTTTAATTCATTCATCCTGATCAAAATGGGTCTGGTGATAGGTGTTTAGCGCAGCGGATCCCGCCGAGGATTTACGCTCTCTGCGCAACGCTGCGCGAATTGCCGGTGTGTATTTCTACGCTAATACCGTTCTCGGAGGAATGATACAGTGCGCTGTGGATTCAATTTGATCTGGTAGCGGCTGTTTCTTTTGCCAGGAATATAGTCTGCGATGGATATGCAAATTCAATATTTTTTTGCTTGAAAACTTCGAATATTTTAAGGTTGATCTCCTGTTGTATATCGGCATACCTGTTGTAATTCGAACTTTCTACAAAGTAGATGATTTCGAACTGCAGGCTAAAATCGCCATAGGTCAGAAAATGAACCCGGTCAAGCGTTGCGTCTTCCTGGCTATCGATGATATTTTTTACAAGTGCCGGAATTTCTTTCAGCAGATCCAGAGACGTTTCATAAACAACACCAAGCGTGAAAGAAATCCTTCTTCGCTCCATTCTCTTAAAATTATGGATACGTGAACTCGTCAAGTCGGTATTCGAGAACACCAATTGCTCACCGGTAAGACTTTTTAAGCGCGTGGTTTTAATTCCAATGTGTTCAACAGTGCCCTTCTTATCGCCGACAACTATGAAATCATTGATTTCAAATGGACGATCAAAGAAGATCACAAAATAGTTGAAAAGGTCGCCTAGAATGTTTTGTGCTGCCAGGGCGATTGCGATACCACCGATTCCCAAGCCAGCAATAATGGCCGTCACATCGTATCCAAGGTTGTCAAAAAGAAAAAGAGCGCCGGTTCCCCACAAAAGAATATTGAACAGCAGCATGATGCCGCCGAGCTGTTTGACTTTTATTTCACCATCTTCCTGGCTCCGCACAAAGCTCTCAAGCAGCATCAGTACGGTAGAGGAAATCAGGCGGACAATATAATAGATAATAACGGCGGAGATGGTAGCCTGGAAATATTTATCTCCCGTTTCAGTCAGGGTTAAGGAGTTAACGCCAAAATAGACTATTATGAGATTAAGGATCGGCATCCCAAATCGCCGAACAGTATTGAGGATATAGTCATCGATATTTGTTTCGGTAGTCGTTGCCCATCTTTCTAGTCTATTCAGGATACTCTTTCTAAACAGGCGCAGCACCAACATGCCCAGGAGAACTGCCCCTAAAGTAATGAGATATTGCTGAACGGTATTGTTGAAGTAGGATCTTGATAGTATTTCCTCCATGTGCTGCAAGTGTAAATGAAAAGTCAAAAGTAAAAATTTATTAGCGTTATACGCTGTAAACAGCAAGTTCATTTTAGCGTTACTTTTTTACCGGGCATTATTGTAAACCAATTCGTATACAGCATGCTTTGGCCTCCACAATCGATTCCGGACCGTGGAAATTTTTTGGTTGTTGACTATTCATTTTGTTAGATCTTTACAATTAGATTTAACGTACTAAACGTTGCCACGTGGGATATAGTATTTTCATAATGCTCTCCATAATCGCCTTTCTTGGGGTCTTGGCGGTGATGTATTTCATCCAGGCAGCGAAGCGGCAACTACAGGAAGAGGCACTTGTCAAGGAGAATGACCAATTAAGACAGGTACTCAAAGATCAACAGGAGCTTTTGGAGCAAGAACGTGTGCGTATTGGTCATGATTTGCACGATGACCTCGCTCAACTGTTAGCAGGCACGAGATTGGCATTGGGAAATTTGCGATTGGAACCAACGCTTTCCGGGAGAAATAAGAGTCTGCTTTTGCGGATTGATCATGATCTTAATGATCTTCTCAATCGCGTTCAGAATATTATTTGGAATCTATCACCTGAAGCGCTTTTTGAAAAAGGACTTTCTTATGCACTCTGGAAGATGTGTGATCAGTTAAAGGACCTGCGTTCGTTTCATATCGAATTCCTCGAGATGGGCACCGTAAAACGACTGCCAAATCACGTCGAACTTTTACTTTTTAGAATTGTTCAGGAAATCGTAAACAATGCCATGCGTCATTCACTAGCCTGGAATATTAACATGAAGATATTTTGGACAAATACACAATTAAGAATAGAAGTAAAAGATGATGGTATTGGGAAAGACTAAATCTTCAACTGAACCGAAAGGACTCGGGAAAGGTCTTCCTGGCATCCAAAAAAGAGCTGGGCTGATAGGCGCTGCCGTGACAACAGTGCCAGTCTCTAAAGGCACGCTGTTCGCAGTTTCCTATGCATTTAAGAACTAACAATCCCGTTGCTTACCGCAAAGTGAATGAGTTCACTGGTATTTCTGGTATTTGTCTTTTTGATAATTTCTTTCCTGTAGCCCTCAATTGTGTGGTCACTGAGAAAGAGTCTTTCTGCGATATCTTTGGTACTCAACCCCTGACATAGGAGCACAATCACTTCAAACTCCCGCGCAGAAAGCTTGATGCGCGGCGGATGCTCGAGGCCATCAGGTTTTGACTCCATTACTATATTTACTTTTTCATGATAATAATGTTTTCCTTCAATCACCGTGAGTAATCGCTGTGTAAATCTCTTGCTGATGCGTGGTCTTCTTAAACAAGATTCCCGGGACGCCGGCGCGCATGAGATTAAGAATCATGGCTTCTTCATCAAATGCAGTTAATGCAATGATGCGGGTAGGAAGTGTATGGCGATGAACGTAGTCAATCACCTCAAAGCCATCGACATCCGGCATTCGGATATCGAGTAGTAATACATCGATGGCTTGTTGCGCTAACAGTTCTATGGCTTTTTGCCCATTTTCCACTTCATAAATATTTTCTACAAACGGGGCCTTTTCCAGCATTGCGCGAAGACTTTCGCGCATGAATAAATGATCATCAGCAACGAGTATGGTGAGTTTGCTTTTCAATCCGGTAGATCTGTAAGTAGGCATGGCAAAGATACCTTGAAAACACGAGGTAAAATAACCCGTCAGTTAAGGCATCTGGTGTACAGCCGTTGTTTTGTTGTCGCACACAAGAAAATATGTTAAAGTCTGTTCAAGATTGAACAAAAGCCACGTTTGAACTTAAAGCTGGATGCTACCGGAACAAGTGTTCAACCATCTATGCAGAATCCAGTCGAGACATAACGGAATGATTGTGTTGCCCAGGCGCATATTGATCAATGCATGCGAAATTTCGTACCCCCTGTTTTCAGGGGTTTTGCATTTGCCTATTGTTTCGCATGCCTGTTACGCACTATCTTTATAGGGTCAAGGATATCATAACCAGAAGAAACTGAAATCCAGGGTGACTACCTCGGGCTCCAAGTAGGTTTAGTAAATTCGTGAAACTTCATTCTCACGTTAAAGAATGATCATTTCGGATAAGTTACACTGGCCTTTTAGTTCACTGGTTGTGATTCTTTGATAACCGTTGGTCACAACGAAAAGCCTCTTACTGGGTGAGAGGCTTTATTAATTTAGGAGCAATGCCAGGGGTAGGTTCTCTCTCACCCGGTAATTGATTTCGACTTCCATCAAATTTTTTCCCATCTTCGAATGCTTGCCTCCCTGCATACGGAGACCGATGAGGATTCTTTGCTTTCAATGCAATTACTTTATCGTAAAACGCGTATTCCTCTCCGGCGAATTGGATGAAAATTATTGCACTGCGGTATTTCAGTCAGCCCAGAGGAATCCAAATGTTACAGACGGGCATTTGGATTCGGCCTTTTGGGGAGCACGAAAAAAGAGCCAAGGTTTCCAAATAATGTCGAGAAGGGTAGTCATACATGCATGCTTATCGACGAGCATCGGGAGTCGCTGGAACAGCACTTTGTGGCGCTTTCAAAAATGTAAATCCTTGGCCTGTTGAATTTTATGAATACTTTTGTATCTTGGTACCACTTTTTGTGCTTCACAATTAACCCAGTGTTATGAAGACTTTGAAATTTTTTGCACTGGTAGGCATGTTTTTATTTTTTATTTTTTGTCAGCCTACCACAGCCGCGTGTTTTGACCAGGACACACTCGACGAAATGCCCAACTATGTCGTTATTGGCGCATTCGCCAAACAAACGAATGCCATCAGGTTCACCAATCATGCACATAATGATCTGGAACTTGATGCAAAATATGAAATGAACCTCCGCCGCAATTTGTACTATGTGTATGTGCTAAGCACGGATGACTTGTCGATTGCGATGCAGGAAGCAAAACGACTCAGGGAGGAATCCGAATTCAGAGATACCTGGGTATATCGGGGATCATTCAAGAATGACGCCAGTGCCGCTGCAGACATTGTCGCCTACCAGGAGATCAGAAGTGAAGGTACTTATACTTCGCCCGCCCCCGCGGAGCGTACCGACGTGATATCGGATTCCACCAGCGACGTTGAAGGCGGTCCCGTGGATAATGAAGAAAGCACGGCTGAATCTGAGGGATTTACGATACCGGCGGCAGCGCTTGGCGAGGAGGAGGACGATGGGACAGAAGGCACCAAGTTCTTATTTAAGATTTCGCGCCAGTCGGATTTGAGACGAATTCGCGGCGACGTGGACGTCATTGACGTCGATCGGTCGCGTAAAATGGGAACCTACAAAGGAAATTTGACCGTTAAAATTCCCTCCCCTGCAAACCAGTCGGGGAAGATGTCTGTAGTGTGTGAAGTATTTGGCTACCGTAAAGTTCAGCGTGATCTCAACTATAACGACCCCGAAGCAGGGGATGGCATTATTCGTGATGCAACGGGAGCGGTGGTGGTTCCTTTTGAATTGGTGCGACTCAAAAAAGGTGATATTGCAATAATGTACCATGTTTACTTTTTCAAGGATGCAGCCGTTATGCGCCCTGAATCGAATTATGAAGTAAACAGCCTGGTGGAAATGTTACGTGAAAATCCAAAGTACAAGATCAAGATTCATGGCCATACTAATGGCAATGCTGCGGGCAAGATTATAATGATGAGCGAGGATAGTCAAAATTTCTTCTCGCTTAGGGACACCAAAGAAGGTATGGGTTCCGCGAAGAAGTTATCGGAAGACAGAGCGATAGTCATGCGGAATTATCTGGAAAACAATGGGATTGATCCGAAGCGGATGGAAATAAAGGCCTGGGGTGGAAAGAAACCTATTTACGATAAACTGAGTAACCGGGCACAGGAAAACGTGCGTGTTGAAATTGAAATTTTGGAGGATTGATTGCCTGGCAGCTTTGGCAGTATTATGTTTTGGATAGCATCTGGCCAGGTATTTGACTGATTGCCCAATCGCTAGCTCGTCATCGCACTGAGGACGTCATGTTGCGTAATAATATGAACTTTGTGATTTGCGTCTCTAACCAGAACCGCCTTATTGTCCTTATTTAATAGTGAGGAAAGGACATCCAAAGTGCTATCCGGTGCAACGAATAACATGGGCTTATCCATAATGTCTCCCACGTGTTTGTCTTGAAGTTGTGGATCCTGGATTATCTTTTCAAGTAGGCTGGAAGAACTTACGCTACCAACAAAATTATCATTTTCTGTTACGGGTATTTGATCTATCCCCTCCCTGTTCATTACTAATATTGCCTCACTCACTTTCGCTGATCTTGCTACGGTAAACAGACTGTCTTTTCCGTTTCTAATCGAAATGATGTCGCGCGCAGAGCCAAAAGTGCGGGTCTCTAAAAATCCATGATCCTTCATCCACTGGTCATTGTACACTTTGGTAAGGTATCGTGTTCCATGATCTGGAAACAAAATGACCATGACATCATCTTTTTTCATGAACTCCTGCGCGTATTCCAATGCGCCGTGAATCGCTGAGCCGCTGGACCATCCCACAAAGAGACCTTCTTCACGCGATAAGCGTCGTGCCCCAATAGCGCCATCTTTGTCAGTTACCTTTATGAAAAGATCAATTACATCAAAGTTGACATTCTTTGGGAGTATGTCTTCTCCAAATCCTTCTGTCAAGTATGGGTAGATTTCATTTTCATCAAACACGCCGGTTTCCTTATACTTTTTAAATACGGAGCCGTAAGTGTCAATCCCTATAGTAACCAGATTTGGATTTTGTTCTTTTAGATATTTGGCCGTTCCGCACATGGAACCTCCTGTTCCTACTGTTGCAACATAGTGGGTAATCTTTCCTTCGGTTTGATTCCAAATCTCGGGACCGGTAGTCTCATAGTGTGCAGCTGAATTGGAGAGGTTATCGTATTGATTGGGGTAAAATGAATTCGGAATCTCTTTGTTGAGTTTTTTCGCAATTGAATAGTATGAGCGAGGATCGTCTGGCGCCACGTTGGTTGGGCAGACAATAACTTCAGCACCAACGGATTTAAGAATGTTTATTTTCTCCTGCGACTGTTTATCCGCCATGGTAAAAATGCAGCGATAACCTCTTGCCGTGGCTGCCAGTGCCAGGCCCATTCCTGTGTTTCCTGAAGTGCCTTCTATAATAGTGCCCCCTGGTTTAAGTAATCCGGCCTTTTCGGCGTCCAATACCATTTTCAGTGCCATTCTGTCTTTAGTGGAATTTCCGGGATTGAAGTACTCCACTTTGGCTGCGATTGTTCCGGGGATGCCTTTCGTAAGATGATTTAATTTTATTAACGGGGTGTTGCCTATGGTATCAATTATCGAATTGTAAATCATACTGTTCTGGTTGCTTGACGCGAAATTACAAAATATGCCCGTATAGGGTGCCAAAATTGACGATGAAACAAGCAGGAGCAAAGAATATCAGGAAGCAGTCTCAAATAGTGCCAGCGAGCAGGTAAAGCACGGCCATGCGTACCGCCACGCCATTCTCTACCTGATCGAGTATGATTGAATGTTGAGAATCTGCAGCATCACTGCTTAATTCTACACCGCGGTTTATGGGTCCTGGGTGCATGATTACGATTGGTTTTTTCAGGCTATCAAGTAATTTCTTATCGATACCGTAATATAGGGCATATTCACGAAGTGACGGGAAATACTTGATTTGCTGTCTTTCCAGCTGTATCCGCAGCACGTTTGCCACATCGCACCACTGCAGTGCCTTTTTAACATCGAATTCTACCTCAACGCCAAGGTGCCCAATGAACTTGGGTAATAACGTGGGCGGACCACAAACCATGATCTTTGCACCAAGTTTTTTCAGCGCGAAAATATTGGAAAGGGCGACACGAGAATGCAGGATGTCGCCAATTATGGCAATCTTTTTTCCGGAAATAGTCCCCAGTTTCTCACGAATTGAAAATGCATCCAAAAGCGCTTGCGTTGGGTGTTCATGCGTGCCATCACCGGCGTTTACGATCTTTGCGTCGATGTGTTTAGATAAAAAATGGGGTGCTCCAGGACTGGCATGTCGCATCACAATCATATCTACTTTCATAGCCAGGATGTTGTTAACCGTGTCGAGCAACGTTTCGCCTTTTTTTACGGAGCTGTTGGACGCTGAGAAATTTATCACGTCGGCTGATAGCCTCTTTTGCGCAAGTTCAAAGGAGAGTCTCGTACGTGTTGAATTTTCAAAAAAGACATTGGCAATTGTAACATCGCGCAAAGAAGGTACTTTTTTTATCGGGCGGTTGATTACTTCCTTAAAATTATCGGCAGTTTCAAAAATAAGGTCAATGTCCTCACGGGTGATGTCTTTGATACCGAGTAGATGCTTTTGACTGAGTTTAGACATGGACCTAATCCTTATTAATCAACCAGATTTTATTTTGTTTTTGACCCTGTGCTTCTAATTCCACAAGCACACGTTGTGATGCCAAAGTGTTAACTTCTTTGCCAACATAATCCGCTGCAATGGGTAGTTCTCTGCTTCGTTTCCGGTCAATTAGCACGAGTAACTCTACCGTTGCGGGCCTTCCAAAGGCGATCATAGCATCCATAGCAGCGCGTATGGTTCGCCCCGTAAACAATACGTCGTCAACCAGCACTACCTTCTTGCCTTCAATAATAAATGGAACACGGGTCTCATTCGCTTTCACCGGGGTGTCTCGTCGCCTGAAATCGTCCCGATAGAAGGTAGCATCGAGGAAACCAAGTGGAATGTCTTTCTTCGTGTTTTTTGTCAGTTTTTCGTGGATAATCTCCGCCAAAAAAATGCCGCGAGGCTGCATGCCGATTATAACGGTGTCTTCGAAATCATCATGATTCTCAATCAATTGCTGGCAAAGACGGCTAATGGTAATGTCGAGGAGGTTCGAATCGAGGATGAGTTTTTTCTGCATAGCCCGGCGCAAATATAGTGATTAACCCAGGAAAAAAGCCAATAGTTTGCCGTATTGGATTATTCGTTTGTGGATATGCCTGAAAGGAATGCCGGCTTTTCTAAGCCTGGCTGAAGAAATTGGAAGCAATGGTAGGCTTTAAGGTTGTTTTTGATATGCCTACTTTTGAGAAAACGGTTTATGGCACGCTTCCTTTGTATTCTGTTCTTGATAACGCCACTGTTGTCGTCGCAAAACCCGTCCACTATTGATATAAGCGAGGCGGTTGAAATTGGCGGGCTGAAACAATGGATTAATATTAAAGGGACAAACCGCAGTAATCCGGTTCTTCTTTTTCTGCACGGTGGTCCGGGAAATTCTGCAATGGGTTACGCAGACCGCTTTACGCACGAATTGCAAGAACACTTTTTAGTCGTACAATGGGATCAGCGCGAAAGTGGCGTAACGGCGACTTTGAATACATCTGATAGACTTATCACTGTGGCACTAATGGAGAAAGATGCCGTGGAAATGATTAACTACTTGCGATCGCGATTTGCGCAAGAGAAAATCTATTTAATGGGCCACTCCTGGGGTGGTTTCCTGGGTTTGAGAGTGGCGGCCAGATATCCCGATCTGTTGAAAGCCTATTTTGCCATTAGTCCAATGATAAATCAGTTGGAAAGTGAACGTCTTTCATTGGCCTGGTTAATAAGCAAAGCTGAACGACCAAAATAACCGGCAAGCGCAGATCGAGCTAGCGAAAGTAAAAATACCATTTCAGGATGGCCGTCAACTCTATTATCACAGGAGCTGGTTAGCAAAGCTGACGGGCAATAAGTTTCCATCGCAGGATTTTGTGGAATCATGGGCCAGGAAATGGTTGCGATTGTTTAACGAAGCGTCTGCAATAAACTTTTTTGAGTTTGCGCCAGAAATCAAATGCCCTGTCTACTTTTTCGTGGGAAAATCTGACTACCAAACCCATTTTCAGCTAACGGACGACTATTATATGGGATTGACAGCAAGCGTAAAAAAACTATTTTGGTTTGAAAACGCCGGCCATAACATTCCGACTAAGGAGCCTCAGAAACTGCAGCGCATTATTATTGACGACATCTTAAAAAAATCGGAGGACTGATGGTCACGCATTCCATGGGTTGATAACCGCTTGCAAACCTTGATTTATTGACAAAACGCGCCAGTACCAGTTCTTTAATTTTTGCGATCGCAGCGTTTGGGCTAGATCACTTCGCGGTCAAAACAATTGTTTTCCCGGTTGCAGCTGATTCTCGTGCCGCATCCAAAATACGAACGACAGTCACGTTATTTTCCAGCGAGTATAATCCGTTTGCAGGGATTTTTATTTTCCCTTTCAGCACATCGGCAAAGTAGGAGAATGGGTCCGTGTATACGGCGATATCATTTGTCGTTACTTCCCGCGTATATTCGTCCGAATCTTTGTTTCTGAGCCGCATGCTGGTACTATTTACGGCAATGATATATCCGGTGTTGCCGTACACTTCCATATCCTTTCTTCCAAAAGGCCAGTTCCAAGAAGCCTGAATGATGCATTGCGTTCCTGGGTATGTTAGGATAATTGTAGCTTCATCATCTACGTCGGGATAGATTGCAGGCTTTTGTTGTTGGGTAACGGCAGTTACCGATAAAGGTGTCGCGCCTTTCATCAAATACGTCATGAGGTTTGCCCCGTAGCAACCAAAGTCTATCAGCGCGCCGCCTCCGTTCTGTTTGGGGTCAGTGAGCCATTCTAAGAATTCTTTGCCGACGCCGATTTCTTTGGGTCCCTCGTGACCGTCATGAATAACTACTTTTCTGATTGTGCCTACAAAATTACTGTCGTTTACTAATTGATATGTCTTTTCAGTCGTCGGATACCAGGATGTTTCATAATTCGTCAGCAGAAAAATACCGTGCTTTTTTGCCAGCTGCTCCATCTTGACGGCTTGTTGAAGTGTTGTGGCGAGTGGTTTTTCGACCATGACGTGTACGCCGCGTGGAGCACAAGCCTCTACCGTCGCCATGTGTTCATAGATTGAACCAAAGGCGACCACGGCTTCTGGCTTTGTTGTATCGAGCATTTCGCTCAAATCGTTATAAAATAGCGTGCTGGGTAGGTTGTACTGTTTGGCATACCGTTGCACCAACTCACCGTTGGGCTCATAAACGCCAACAAGCAAGATATCGCCCACGTCTTTTCTGCCTAAAATCCACCCCACGTGGCCGTGGGTTATTCCGGATACAGCCAACCGAATGGGAGATGTGCTTTTCGATTGCGCATGCATAGTACTAGCGGGCCATATCGTTAAGACCAGTAATCCAAAGATGATCACGGAGTGCGTATTGCATTTCATTGCACGTCGATATAGGAATTTAGGACATCTAATTTTCTGCCAGCGAGAAATTTGTTGAATCTAATTACGACAATTTTTCCTATTGCCCAGATGTATCGCGCACTTATTTCACGGCAAGACTATTGCCAGCCTAATGATACTGAATCTTGTTAATAAAGAACACTCTTCTTTTTCCTGTGCCAGGGTTCGTTATTTCTTGCACGCCGTAAGCAAAGAAGAAATCACGGTACCAGTAATCCAATTTGTTAAGATCAGTCTCTTCTCTTTTCACGATTTCGTTTTCCGCATTGGTTTTGATTGGCTCAACCGTTTTCCCTTCCAGCACTTCATCGTTCTGGATGATCTTTGTCCGAAGTTCATTTTCAAAAAGATACAGCAGTGCTATCTTATTATTGATAATCTCGAGCTTAACAAACTGCTCGAGGGTGAAGGTTCTTACGTCATTTATCTCAAAGCTGTTATCCCAGAGAAGTCGTCCGTTGAGATCAAAGCCCATTACCACAGCGTGGGTGTAATGGTAGCCATCGAAAATGCGACCGTCTCGAATGATGGCATTTTGATATACCGAATTTGGACTAAAGAAACCGCCGTAGTATGTTCTGTCTGTGGAAATGTAACGCGGATAGAATGCCTCTCCCAAGAGAATGTATTGGTTGTTAAACGGAACGATTTCGTGTACAAGGAACCTGTAGTTAAACCTGGTTTTTTTTCCCCTTATCTTTCTTCGTTTAATCCTTTCTTTGACGCGTTGCTCCTTTTTGGCTTTCATATAGCTGAAAAAATTCTCAAGATCGCTGTAATTGTAGTATCGTAATTGCTGCATACCTGAAGGATCAATGCTTGCCAGAAAAAGACCTCTTGAATAATCAGAATTACGACCACCAAAAACGCCGGCCACAAGCTGCATGTTATTATTAGTCTTGATAGACCGCGCAAAGATCAGGTGCCGGGAGCCGTCGGGTTCCAGGGAAAAATTACTTTGAAGGTCTCCGTTGGAATCGTAGTTTTTAATCCAAACAGTCTGTTGTCCCCTAAAATTTCTGGCGCTGATTAGAATATCAAAAGTTCCATCGGGATAAATTCTTACCTGCGTCAGTTCACCGTTCTCATTAAGAAGGCCTGGTAATATTTTTGTTCTTCCGGTAAGAAAGGAGTAGTAAATAACCACTGGTACCTGATTGTAATAGCCACCGATAATGGCGGCCTTTTCGGTAACCTGAAACTCAGCAGGCGCAAAGGGGATGAAGTTCCGAATGGCATGTTTCACGAATTTTCCGGTATACTGCTCAATGGCAAAAAGTTCGAAGTTGTTTTGTGAATAATCGAAGTAACGCAGCAGAAAAAATATTTTGCCCTCGGCTGCCTTTCGTCCCATCAGCAAGAATTTTTTCTCGATGGGTAAATATCCCTTCCAATTCTCCTGGAATGCAGTGTCTAGTTTGACAATTTCGATTTGATCCGTTTTTGGGCCTATTAGCCGGCGAAAAAGAAACAAGCCGTCTTCTTGCGCTGGAATTACTTCAAATGATTTTTCATCTTTTGAGGCAGGAATTTCATATCGCTTTGTTTGTAATACCTGTTGGGCGCCGGCGTGTTGATGGAAGGCTAATACAATGGCAATTAGAATGCCATTATTCCACCACAATCTTATTAATGTAGAAAACATCGCGAACCTTTTCTCCTTTCGTTGCATTTCGGATTGTCTGATAACCCCATACGAAAAATGCGTTGCCGATCCAATCGGCGCACGCCGCCTTCCGACTCTTTTTCTGATCTAATGATATCCCCAGCTTCTGATGTCTGGATGCGCACGGTTTCGTCCGTAGTGACATTATCTGATAAAACAATTGTTCTGATATTCAGTTCAGATTCTTTCTTATACAAAAGGTGGACCTGATCGCCGTATAGACAGAAATCGGCAACCTGCTCAATTCCAGGCATTTTGACTTCATCCAATTTTATACTATAGTCCCAGTTGACCTTTCCGTCCGGACCAAAAGAAACCAACACGGTTTCAGAGACCTTGAGTTTCTTGTACGTTTCTCCCGGTATTCCCGTAACTGTAAGGCCTGTACATTCTGCTCATGCCGGGGTAATAATATCCTTGAGAATATGGGGACCATCCGTACGGACTGTAGTATGGATTGTAATAGTAAGGGCTGGCATAGTAGGGGTTTGTGTTCGATGCCGGGGTATATATTTCCGCCAACATCAAAAAGCCGTCGGTGTATTCCCTCAGGTCATAAGGCATTACATAGGAGGTAAAATTCGGGATCTTACCCGCAGCAGCGTCATCCCTGGAGTTCGCTTTGATCCGTTCTGCGCGTCTGGGGTTCGAGATAGTCCAGGAAGTGACTTAATTGGCCAAAATCCACATATTTTATCTCTTGTTCACTGAACGGGTTAACCGTCAGGAAGTAAAAACCGATCGATTGTTTGGAATTACGTTCGCCCCATGTTCCAACAATGGCGAGATCTTCGCGCTCTAACAAGCTGGTAATACCTGTTTGTAGCGATTTTTGTTCGTCTATAGGCACAACATCTTCCAGTAATAGTTTTCCGGTTTCGTCGTAGGTGCGAAAAACCAGTTTGCGCTCTTCCTTTGATCCTCGGTCAATAAGCACGGTGTTAAACGTTCGGTTTTGATTCGTGCGCAAATCGACCAACTCGGTATCTTTTTGAAAAAAACCAGGGATCACACGAATATGATTCTCTGGCAGTGCATATAGAATAACGGCTGGCTCATTATTGACATAACCACCCAGGGTAAAATTGCTCCCGGCTTTGCTGAAATGGGTGAGTTTGAAATCGAGGTCGGGTTTGAATTCATATCGTCCGGCTTCATACCCTTTCAAATCGACGTCTATTAATTCAAAATCGTTCTTCGTTGTTTCTCCGGTGCGGAACAAAAAATATAGATGGCCTGGTGTATATTCAAAACCGATCATTCTGTGACGGTCTTTAATTTCGAGTTCGACTGTATTCTTCTCCTGCAGGGCAGTATCGAGTAAAATTAATTCCCATGTCTTGTTTCCACTCTTGTACTTATTTAAGTCGCGAAAAAGGGCCAGCCCCTCTTCTTTTAACGAAATCACCATATGATATTCGTCAGAACCTTTTTGCGGCTTCTCGTACCGGTGTGGCTGTGTTAATTGTGCACTGGCGGGAAGGGCAAGACCGAACAGAATAAGCGCAATGGATAGCATATTCATAAGACGAAGCAATTTAGTCCATCGACAAGCGCGCATTTTTGATATTGATTTAATAATAAGTTCGTAAAGTGATGCATAGTCGGTTGCAAAGCATGTGCCACATGTTTAGCTTGTCTCCGACAACGCATTTATTAATTCGAATTCTGCTTTTTTTACGGGCTGTACCGACAACCGCGAAGACCTTACCAACGCCATATTGTTAAAACGCTTGTCTCCCTTAATTTGTGCAAGTGTAACCGGTTTTTTTAGTTTTTTCACAGCGGCAATTTCGACCGCCACCCAATTGTTGTCCGACGGGTCCGGATAAAACTCCTTGGTTACTTTGGCAACGCCGATGATTGATTTTTCATCCATGCTGTGATAGATAAAGACCAGATCGCCTTTTTTCATTAGTTTGAGGTTGTTGCGTGCCTGAAAATTCCGCACGCCGTCCCATCCCGTTTTTTTATCCCGTACCAGATCGTCCCAGGAAAAGGTGCTTGGTTCAGTTTTCATTAACCAATAGTCCATAAACTTTGTTTATTAGGTTGTACAAAGTAGTGAATAGTCTTTGTATTTTCCGTCAAGGCTAGTCAGAAATGAAGGTACTCGTAATATGTGGGGATTCTATAGGGGATACAGTATTTTCCACCCCAGTTATTCGGGGATTGAAAGTGCAACTTGACGCTGCGGAAGTTCACGGACTTTTTTCACCATCGGCAGCTTTTTTGCTTGATGAGAATCCCTATGTTGACAAAATACATCGTTTTGATACATCATTCTGGAGGACATGGTACCGCTTGAACGCAGAGCACTTTAGCTTGATTGTAAATTTGCGATCAGGCTGGCAATCAAGAATTCTTGCATTGTTGCTTCGTACCAGGTCTTATTCATTGCCGTCCAATATTTGGAAGCGTTGGTTGATGATTAATCTGAAGATAAACAAGCTTAGAAACGTCCATCACGTAGACAGGATGTTAAAAGTCGTTGAACCCCTTGGCATCAAGGCGGATGAATTGGGTTTGGATTTTTTCATCCCAGACGCGCGACAAGGTAGAGGTGGATTGGTTTCCGGATGCATTCCATAAGGGGTATATCGTATTTCCAATAAGCGCGCCTTATGCCACGCGTAAACTCCCGACCCATAGGATGATTGAATTGTGCGATAGGATTAATAAACCAATTATTTTACTGGGTGCCCAGGAGGATGCCGAACTGGGTGAAATCATTAGTCGTTTTTTTGTCAGGAGCGTGTCTTCAGGCTTAGAGGAAGGATTGACCAAACTAAACAAGAAATCCATCGTACATAACGCTTGCGGCAAGTTGAATTTCAATCAAATGGCAAGCGTGATGAAGCAAGCTCGCGGTGTTTTTACGTTTGATAGCGATTTTGTTCCTGTTGCATCGGCTTTCAGGAAAGAAATTTTTGGTTTGTGGGGTAATACAATTTTGCTTTTTGGGCGATATCCGTATCACACAAAATTTACGGTATTAGAAAGCAGCGGTGTTTCCTGTCGTCCGTGCTCCAGCAACGGTTTCACGAAATGCCCCAAGCGACATTTTAGGTGCATGAATGATATTACATTCGACTTTTATTTGCCATAACCGGTTACCATGGCCCTTCTATCGCAAGTGTCAAACCAGCGTGTTGGATGTTCACAAAAAGTGTCTTACCATTTGGCGAAAAAACGGCCCCCGCCAGCTCTGAGTCGTATCCGATATTTTCCCCAAGCTTGTAATATTTTCCGGCAGGCGTTATCCCTACGAGAAACGGATGATTATGATCTTCACTAAGGACAACATCTCCCCATGGCGCTATGGTGAGATTGTCACAATATTTAAGAATATTTTTATCATTTGGTTCCACAAAGAGTTCAATGTTTCCAGGTATTTCATCCTCTCTGGATGTGCCTTCATAGGGACTTGGTTTATACCTGAACACCTGGCCTGTTTTGTTTTTGCCACCATTCGTGCACGCAAAATAGACTTCGTCGTTCCCATACCACATTCCTTCACCACGAGCAAAACGTGCGGCCCCGCTTGTGAAGCCTCGAAGACGTAAATCATTATGGGGTGACTCGATTTCATCAAGGTTGATCCAGCGTACCGGAAAAGCTTTTCTAACGGGTAACGCGGAAGAGATGCCTCCCCAATTTCGGGTATCGAACGACGGTTGGTCCTTGTACGCTAACGCCTGCAGCCTACCGCCTTGTTGTAGCCTGCCGGGTACAGCAGGAATAAATCTATACAGCAACCCCGCTACATCGTCTTCGGTCAGATAGACAACTCCAGTTTTAGGGTCTACGGCTATCGCTTCATGATTGAATCGGCCCATAGCTTTGATGGGAACAGGGGCCGCAAGACCGCCACGATCCATGGCTGGAACTTCAAAAGTATAGCCATGGTCTTTTTCGAGCGTACCATTAGCTTTCTCCACTGTTTCCTCGCAGGAGATCCATGAATTCCACGGTGTTGGACCACCTGCACAATTTCGTATTGTCCCCACAAGGCTTAGAAATTCTGTTTCAACTTTCTTCGTTTCATGGTTATACACCAACGTAGTCGTTCCGCCAATGCACGGTAGTAGTCCATTACCGTAGTCGTAAAATTTCTGTTTATCGACTTTGTTCAGTAATCTATTCTTGCGCCCAAAGGGTCCGTTCATGAAATCGTCCGGCATATTTTCATGATTTCGGATCAGAATCGTTCGATTGTTTTCACCTACAAAGGTGGCCATGCCATCGCCCTTGCCAGGAACAAGTAGCCCGTCACTCATGGGCGCGCCTTGCTTGGATATTATCTGGTACCGAAAGCCTTTAGGCAGATTGAAAATTCCTTTTGGGTCTCGTAGCAGCGGTCCGTATCCGTATTCAGCCGCAGCGGGAAGAAGGGATGTATTTGCCGTCGCGTATTTAAACAGGCCTAAGAAACCTACCCCCACCATTGCCGATGAGCGGATGAAATCCCTGCGCGTCGTCTTCATGGTTTTCTGCTGGTTAAGAAAATGTTTAATTCCTGTAGTTTATCGGTGTTGACTAAATCAATGCCTGCATCCAACAACACGCGCCAGGTGTTCTCGTTGTCTGGGATGGACCATAGCCTTAACTTTTTATTTTCTGCGTGAACGCTATGGGCGAGTTTCTGCAGGGATTGATATTCGGCTGCGGTAGGCGAACCCTTACCATTCCATTTGATAACGTTGTTATAGTTTTCGCTGATCAAGGGCATTTCAACGGATGTAAATCCTTTTCCGATATCTTCCGGCCGCCCATCAATTGCCGAAAGCCGTAGCGGATCAGTGCGGATCAAGTCAATTGGTCTATTACCCGATATCACAATTTGTATTGCCCCCTGATGTGTTGGTGTGTTCAAGTATTTCATATGCAAAGACAATAAACGCACTAAGGCTTCGTACGTGGCTTCGGCATCTGTTTTAATATCAATCAGTAAAATGAGCGGAGCGTTGTGTGTGGCATAAATCAATCCGGCATTTTTCTTCGCAATACTGTCGAGGGGCTTTAGATAAAGAACCTCCAAGGTTTTTGCGTTGGCGCGAGGATGGTTATGGGCTACTACCAATACCCCATGAACCAGATGAACGTCGGCCTCTACGCTGGTGAAACCGTTCGCGAGTGCGTCAAAAAGCGGATTGGGTTGCGCATAGTCATTGTGCGCGTGGGCATTTGCATGAGGAGATGTCTGCGCAAAGCCGGTAAGATGCACAAAGGAAAATATAAGGATCCAACACTTCACATCTCAATTACGTGCGAAAGTATTTCTAGAACAAATGCGCACTGAAAATCACCAAAAAGATTAGGATCGGTTAATGATAAGATGATTGTTAACCTGAAGTACCTAAGGAAGCCATGCTAGTACGCGCGAACGAGTTTACCTTCCATATAATTTACATAAGAGCGATTCACAACCTTCATTCCGCCGGGCGTCGGGTAATTGCCGGTGAAATACCAGTCACCGAGGTGGTGGGGAATAGCCTTATGTAAATTCTCCACGGTTTGGAAGAGCACCTCTAGTCCAGCGCTCATGTCTGTGGGCCTCACGATCTCCGAAATTTTGGACGAGATCTCGTCATCTGAAAATTGATCGTAAAGCTGCTTCACGTAGTTCTCTTGAATTTCATTCCCACCGGCGCGCATGCATTTTTCGTAGGCTTCTCCCAGAAGGTAGTCCTTTCCCTTGTCTTTGAGCAGTGCAATCATGGCACGGAAAGCCACAAAGTCGCGCATTCTGCTCATATCGATGCCATAACAATCGGGGAAACGTATTTGCGGTGCGGAGGATACAACCACGATCTTCTTTGGATGCAGGCGATCGAGCATTTTTAGAATACTCTTCTCTAATGTAGTACCACGCACGATTGAGTCGTCAATCACCACTAAGGTATCAATGCCTTTACGGATCACCTCATACGTTGTGTCATATACGTGGGCAACCATTTCGTCGCGATGTTCATCATCGGTTATGAAGGTCCGTATCTTTGCATCTTTCAAAACAAGTTTTTCGATGCGCGGGCGGAAGGAGAGGATATCTTCCAAAGAATCGACGGAAGGCTTCTGATCGATGATGATTTCTTTTTGCTTGTTAATGAGGTAATCTTCAATTCCAGCCATCAAGCCGTAAAAAGCGGTTTCAGCGGTATTGGGAATGTATGAGAAAACCGTATTTCTGAGATCGAAATTTATCGCGTTTAGCACTTGCGGGACTAGCAGGCGACCGAGTTGTTTGCGTTCTTTGTAAATATCCGGGTCATTACCACGAGAGAAATAGATTCTTTCAAAGCTGCAGGAAGTTTTATTGCCGAAGGGACAATGGTATGCTTCGCGAATCACCGTTTTTATCTATGACCAGCGCATGACCCGGCATTATTTCCTCAATTTGATTGTAGTCGACATTAAAAGCCGTTTTGATGGCTGGCTTTTCTGACGCCACGACGATCACTTCATCATTGGCATAAAAATAAGCGGGCCGGATCCCGGTCGGATCACGGACAACAAAAGAGGCGCCGGAACCGGTCATCCTGCCATGGTATACCCACCGTCAAAATCCTTACAGGCTCTACGCAGGATACGCCGCAAGTCCAATTCATTTTCGATGATTTCGGATATCTCCTATTGGTGAATTTGTCTTTATACTTTGAAACACCCCTTGCACTTCTTCGTCAAGGAAGTGACCAATCTTTTCCATGACGGTTACTGTATCTACCTTTTCTTTCGGATGCTGGCCAAGATCAACCAACAGTCGAACAGCTCATCTACATTCGTCATGTTGAAGTTGCCCGCCATGACCAGATTTCGACTCCGCCAGTTGTTTTGACGCAGGAACGGATGTACATTTTCAATGCTGTTCATACCATGGGTACCATAGCGAAGGTGCCCCAGCCACAGCTCACCCGAAAAAGCGACATTTTTTTTGAGCCATTGATCGTCCTTGAATTTGTCTTTTCCTTCCTTTTGGGCCTTTTTATACTTTTTTCCGATTTTCTTAAAGAGGTGGGCGACAGGCTCGGGTTTGATGGACCGATATCGGCTAATGTATCGGTGGCCTGAGTCAACATCAATCTTAATATTGGCCACCCCGGCACCATCCTGGCCGCGATTATGTTGCTTTTCCATGAGAATGTACATCTTGTTAACGGCGTACATAGGCCCATATTTTTCAATGTAATAGGAAAGGGGCTTTCGCAAACGGATCATTGCAATACCGCATTCATGAAGGATTTGATCGCTCATCGGCTTGTTGGTATTAATCTAAACTCGTTCTTGGGTTATCCACAGGCAGAAAATTGTGAGTCCAAATCACATTTGTCTCGCAATTAACGGGATAACGTATGATGGCTAACGAAATCACAGTACAAAGTTAATTTTATTAATCCATCCCATCAACAACCCCGGGTAGAAGAATAAAACAAGTACCATTAAAACTAAAACAAGTCCCAAAAGATTTTCGAAAGTAAAAATATTTGTCTTTACACCGGATTCCGCATCCTTTATGAAGGAATAGTAAGGAATTCGCAGATAGTAGAAGAGTGAAACAACTGTATTCAGAAGGCCAAAAACAAGAAGCCAGAGTAAAATGCTCTTGCCAGACAGGTGGTACGCTTCCCAAAGCGAAGTGAAAACGAATAATTTTGCTGTGAATCCGGCAGTGGGGGGCAGGCCTGTCAAGGAAACGAGTCCGACCAATATGAAAATACAAGGCCAAATATGTGTTTTGACAGCCCCAGAAAACGATGCCAACGAATCTAGCCCATGGGATTCAAAATACTGAAGATAAATAAACACCAGAAAATTCATGAGCGTGTAAATCGTAGCATAGAACAGCATGAAGTGAACGCCCTCAGGTAGAAAGGTGGCAACCCCTACCAGCAGAAAGCCTGACTGCGCTATGGAGGAATATGCCATCAGGCGTTTTGGGCTTTTTTGCCACAAGGCCGAGAAGTTGCCCACGGTCAGTGAAAGAATGGAAACAAGCGAAATGATGAATTGCCAGTCGAACGGCGATTGACCAAAAATATTTACCGCAAGCATGAACTTTGTCAGGACCCCTATGCCGGCAAGTTTTGGCACTACAGAGAAAAAAGCAACGATGGGCATCGGGGCAGCCTCATACACATCCGGTGCCCAGGGATGTAAAGGCGCAGCAGCAATTTTATACAGGAATCCGGCAAGGGCCATTAAGGCCGCAATAAAAAATAAAGTTGAATCTTTGCCCAAGAGCTGGTCAATAAATTGACCCGACGAAAAATCGAGTGTTCCCGTTAGGCCATACAGTATCGAAAACCCATACAGCATTACTGCGGACGCTACCGACCCAAAAAGGAAATATTTCATGCTTCCTTCAGCGCCTTTTTTTGAAAAGGAGAAACCGGTAACTACATACGCGCTAATGGAAATCAATTCAAGGGAAATAAACACCATGATCAAGTTCATGCTCATCACCAGTAGATGGGCACCCAAGGTCATCGCAAAAAGTAGTGCGTAATACTCAGAAAGGTGCCGCTGCTCTTGCTGATTTCGCCAGCTCATCAAGACAGTTAGTATCGCGGCCACATCAAATAGTATTTTCAGAAATGCGGAAAAATCATCACTTCTCAAAAAACCATTAAAAAGTTTATGGGGCGTAGCGTATATCTGCCAGCTAAAGACGCAGCATAATAGTGAGCATGAAAAAAGTAGCAGGCTGAGCAATGTTAGCCACGATGGATTTCCTCTCTTGCGCAACCCAACGCCAATCAATAAGACAATACCGGCTATAAGAATCAGTTCGGGTACGAAGAATGAGATGCTCATTCCGATCAACTCCAACTTATCCTTCAGGTCAGCCACAGGCGTTATGGATTTAGCGTTAAACTCTTGCCGGCACTCATTACAAATTCGGCAAAGTGTTTTGCGAAGGGATCAATGATTGCAATCATAGGTTGCGGATATATGCCGAAGAAGAGGGTCGCAACAGCTAGTGGAATCAGCATCATAAACTCGCGCGTGTCTAAATCAAACAGTTGATTCGGGTTCCTATTCCCTTTCAGGTTAAAGGGGCCAAAAAACATACGCTGCAGGGTCCACAAATAGTATGCTGCCGCAAGTACCAATCCTAGCGTTGCGACAATGGCAATGCTTTCGTGCAGTGGACCTTGAATGCTGCTGGATTTAAAGGCACCAAGAAATACCATAATCTCTGCAATGAAACCCGAGAATCCGGGAAGACCCATGGACGCAAAAAATGCAATAATGATCATGGTAGTATACCAAGGCATTTTGTCAAATAACCCGGAATAGTTGGCAATCGAGCGGTCATTCGTACGGTCATACAACACGCCGGCGAGCAGAAAGAGCATAGCCGCAATCATACCATGGCTAAACATTTGATAGATAGCGCCGGCCACGCCTTCCGCCGTGAGTGAGGCGAAGCCAAGCAAAACAAAACCCATGTGTGAGATTGATGAATATGCAATTAACCTTTTTAAGTCTTTACTTGACATCGCGTTCAGCCCGCCATAAATGATAGAGACTACCCCCATAATACCGATAAACCCTCCAAAGAAAATCGTGGCTTCCGGGAATATGGGAAAAGCGATTCTGGCCAACCCGTAGCCACCAATTTTCAATAAAAGTGCCGCAAGAATAACAGAGATAGCTGTTGGGGCTTCTACGTGGGCATCAGGTAACCACGTATGGAAGGGAACCATAGGTAACTTGATGGCAAAGCCAAAGAACAACAGCAGGAATGCCCATTGACGCGCATTGTATATGCCAATCTGCCAGGCGTTGTGTGGATCAAGAATGGAAAATGAAATGAAATTGACAGCGGAACTCATGTGAATCATGTTGAAGCTGTGCACCAGCTGTCCAGAGACATTAGGATCTTGAACAGAAAGGTTTAAACCGATCATTACAATCAGAATGAGAATTGAACCCAACAGTGTGTACAGAAAGAATTTTATAGAAGCGTATTCTCTTCTGGGTCCGCCCCATATGGCAATCAAGAAAAACATGGGCAAAAGCATGAATTCGAAGAACAGATAGAATAGCAGAAAGTCAAGCGATACAAAGCTTCCAATAATGGCACTATTGAGAATAAGAAGAAGAATAAAATAGCCCTTGACATTTTTGAGGATAGTCCAGGACGATATCGTTGCGATTAGCATTACGAAAACGGAGAGAACCACCAACGGCGTGTTCAGACCATCCAGACCGATAAAGTATTCGGCTTTCAGCGTTCCCCACGATCCGAGATCTACGGCGAACCATGGTTGATGCTCCACGAACTGAAGACCATCCGACGTCAGATAGGCGCTCAACAGCAGCATCAGAAAGAAGGCTTGGACAATATTCGCGCTGAGGGTCAAGAATCGAAAAAGTTGAACAGCCGAAGCGGGTAAAAAAAGGCCAATTGCAGCGGCGAGGAGAGGCGTAAAGAGAATTATTGATAGTAGGATTTCCTCCATCTAGGCTTGCGTGTTAAGCTTTGCGCTCATTTTTTAAAGCAGTGTCCAAATTATGAAAATAATAACTGCAAAAATGGCCCAGAAAATATAAAGTTGAATTTTCCCACCCTGGAAGGAACGGGTGACGGACCCAACTCCCTTGGCCAAACTGGCTGCGCCATGCACCACCCCGTCAATAACGGCGCGATCAAACCAACCTGCAACATGTGCCACGATTAGCTGAAAATAAGCAGCAGTATGGAGAAATCCGTCAATCCATTTCTTGTCCGTGCGTGCGGTTATCTCTCCCAATTGAATAAAAGGTGTCTCAAATGCGATTTTATAAAGGCTGTTTAAATAAAATGCATTAAGCAACAACGACGATTTTAAGGGTATTCGTTTTATCATGTATGCCAACCCCAATGCGAGCAACACCCATGCCGCTGATACAATGGAGATCGAATCGACGTGCAAATGTTCGCTACCGGGACCAGGGTGGAACCCGTTATAGATCCATCCAGAAAAATCAAAAGGATTCGGTGAAACAATTATCCACAACGATGCCAGCCCAAGTGTTACCATTGGGACGCGCATGGACAGCGGAGGCTCCAGAATAGAGAGATTAGCGGTTGACTTCTCTTCACCCTGAAATACAGACCATATCATTCGGAAAGTATAGAGGACGGTGACGAAAGAAACTGCAAATGCACTTCCGAAGATAAGCCAGCGCCAGGAAAAAACAGAGCCCTTCCACAGCATGAGCGACGTGAGGATAGCGTCTTTCGATAGAAAACCGGAGAAAAATGGCAGCCCTGCCAATGCACTACCACTGACAATGAATACGATGAAAGTAACAGGTAATTTCCGGTACAGACCTCCTAGATTACGGATATCCTGGACGTCGAAGTTTATATGAGATTGACGCTGTGCCTGGTGCAGCGCGTGAATTACAGCGCCAGCAGCAAGGAACAGGCAGGCTTTAAAAAAAGCATGTGTGATTAGGTGTAACATGGCGGCTTCGGGCGCGCCTGCCCCTGCAGCGAGGACCATGAAGCCAAGTTGGGAGATCGTAGAGTATGCCAGTATTTTCTTGATATCATTTTGTACCAAAGCTGCGAACGCACCTATAAGCGCTGTTAGACATCCCGTGACTGCCACAATATCCAACGCATAAGGGGTGAAAAGGAAGTGCACTCTCGCTAACAAAAATACACCTGCAGCGACCATGGTTGCGGCATGGATGAGAGCCGAGACGGGCGTGGGTCCTTCCATTGCATCAGGCAGCCAGGTAAACAATGGGAACTGGGCAGATTTACCAATTACTCCACAAAAAACAAACAGCGAAGCTGCCGTTTGCCATGAAATGGATTGAGAAGAAGCACTGAGGGTGCTTAGATCAAAAGTTTCGGCGTGGGTCCATATGATCATCAGTCCGATCATGAATCCTACATCACCGACACGGTTGAATAAGAAGGCGCGCTTTGCGGCGTCTGCCGCTTTTGGTTTTTCTTTCCAATGCCCGATAAGCATAAAAGAAGAAAAGCCCACCAGTTCCCAAAAGACAAAAATCAAAAGAAGACTATCCGCCACAACGATGCCGAGCATGGAGAAAGTAAAAAAACCAAGCATACCAAAGTATCGCTTAAGGTCTGGATCGCCAGCCATGTAGCCCGTAGAATAGAAATTAACAAGAAAAGAAATTAGGCTAACCACGAGCAACATCAAGGCTGATGTATTATTGATGAAAATGCCAATTGTAAAATTGAATCCTCCGACGGCGAACCAATTCCAAGTCATGGTGAAGGGCTGATGGTTCCATGTCCAGTAAAAAACCACGCCAGCGGCCAGCGTACTCAGCAGGAGAAGAA
This sequence comes from uncultured Bacteroidota bacterium, assembly GCA_963714945.1. Taxonomy (GTDB): domain Bacteria; phylum Bacteroidota; class Bacteroidia; order Cytophagales; family Cyclobacteriaceae; genus Chryseolinea. The sequence continues at coordinate 172,624 of CAVQQL010000013.1, forward strand.
GAGGAGAAGTGAACGTCACCAACCACGAATATTTCTCCGAAATAAAAAGCGACACAGCAAAGGAAAGCAAAGGAAGGCCAAGGGCTGAGAAAAGGCAGGTCACAAATACAGCTGCGTCGTATGATGGAGTAGCAGCCAAGGTTAGTCGTTTAGTTCGTTCAGGTCATCGGGCACAGCAGTGTGATAATAGTGATACACCTTAATCACAATAGCCAAGCCAACGGCAGCTTCGCAAACGGCTACTATAATTACGAAGAGGGCGAACATGTGCCCCTGATTAACGTCTGGATGCTGCTGATTGAAAGCCACAAGATTCAAATTTGATGCATTCAACATAAGCTCGATGCCAAGGAGTACCATAATCAAGTTTTTCTTGACGATGACGACGATCAGTCCGGCAGAAAAAAGTAATGCCCCAAGATATAGGAAATGTGTTACGGGAAACATCTTCTTTTCATTTTGATTTGATTGTTGCGGCTGTAACCGATGCACCCACCAGCGCCACAAGCAACAATAGGCCTGCTATTTCAAAGGGTAGTACAAATTCGCTCATTAAATCAATGCCTATTCTGCTCACGCTGTTATACTGCCGTTGCAATACCTCACTAGCTGTGAATGAAGCTTCACTGGATATAGAATAAATGAGCAAGGCAAAGAAGGAAAGGCCGACTAGCGCACCCGAAAATTGATACATATGTTCCACTACCAGGGGCTTGCCCGATATCTTGGTTGTTAACATGATACCAAAGATTATAACGACTAGAATGCCACCTGCGTAAACGAGTATCTGTGTAACAGCAATAAATTCAGCAAATGCCAACACATAAATACCCGCCAACGCCAACAAGCATATGATCAATAGTAAGGCGCCATAAAACACATTTCGGATAAAGATTAAGGCTACAGCGGAAAGCGCAGCTGAAATTTCAAAAAAATAGAAAATGAATGAGGTTATGTTCATGATGATGGTGGCTCTGGGGGTTTTATTCTTGGCCTGAAGACTGGCCTGGCCTGTTTCTGCTGACCCGGCGTCCCTTTTCCTTCTTCGGTAGCTGAAGATTGCGCGGCAGCGGCGGTTTTATTCGTTTGGAACGCTTCGAATAATTCTTTCTTTTCTTTAATATCGTCATCACTCATTTCACCGAATTCAAAGTTATGGGCACTGATATCCGTCACGCTAAAGTCATACACCTTCGTCATCGTTAAACATTCAGTGGGGCATACAGTAGTACAAAGTCCGCAGAAGCAGCATTTCCCCATATCAATATCGAATGTGGCTGCATAGATTCGTTTTGGAGTCCCATCCGAAGTCTTGCCGAATTCTTCCACAGCTCTGATGGGTTCGATATCAATACAATCAACGGGACAAACTTTAGCGCACTTGTCGCAAACAATGCAATCATCAATTTCATTGTGAAGCCTGTACCTGCCTGTATCTGGAACCGGTAGCATCACATGGGGATATTGGATTGTAGCGATACCTTGTCGGTGATCAAAATAAGTACTTTCGGAAATAGCTGCGATTTTTTGATTCTTCCGAGCATGAAGTAGGTGCGCAAGCGTAATCGACATTCCGCGATAGATTGCGTAAATAGAGCTTGTGATGTTGTGCCAATATGTTTTGCTGCTGCTCGACAAATTCAAGTAACAAAAATAGAAGGGAAAAGGATGTCAGGCACTATTCAAGGTTGATTATTCATGTTGAGATCGGGAAGCATCCACTTTTGGGTCACATGACGCAACGTGGTAATGCCAAATGTCTCTTTATTTCACAGTTTCTCTTTTTGGCAAAGTAAAAGAGAAAGTACTGCCTTTGCCTTCTTCACTTTCTACCCAAATCCTACCGCCATTCTTTTCAATGAATTCCTTGCAAAGTATTAGTCCTAATCCGGTGCCTTTTTCGTTGGCCGTTCCACGGGTAGTATAGGGCGCGGTTTTGTCGAATAGCATTTCAAGCACCTGCTGGTTCATACCAACGCCATTATCCGTTACGTTAACAATCCATTCGGCCCCGTTTTCCTTAGCATTGACGCTTACTTGCCCCCCATCGTTAGTAAATTTGATAGCATTTGTCATCAGGTTTCTGATGACGAGATTTATGGTATTAGAATCAGCGAACGCGATAGCGTTTTGAGGGACGTTGTTCACGAGCACAACGTCTTTTGTCTGGACCGTGCTCAGTAATTGAATGTTTTCGTCGGCAATACTATGGATATCAATTTTGGTGGCCTGAAGATTTAGTTTGTCCATTTGAAGCAGCGTCCAATCCAGCAGATTATTGAGCAGCGTCCGTGTGTGGTTAAATCGGGCTTTGAGCTCTTTTACATGCTTTGGTAATTCAGCTTCGCTTACTGCGCCTTTGTCCAAAAGGTCCAACAGTCCTGATAATGCGTTAATAGGTGACCGCAGATCGTGAGAAATGATTGAGAAGAACTTGTCCTTTACCTGGTTTAGTCGCTCAAGCTCTTCGCTCCGCGTTTCCATCTCTTCCTGATGCTGCAAAAGCAGCATGTTAATTTGGCGCCTTCTCCTTCCGCTGCGATAGACGGTTATCAGCAGAATAACGCTGAGCGCCATAACCACGACCAGAATGTTTCTTACAAATTCCTGTTTTTTTAATTCGCCCCGTTGCATGACTTGAAGTTCACTTAGGAATGCAATCCTGGAGTCGCGGGATTCTGTCTCAAAACGCAGCTGGTCGCGAAGAAGTTTGCCCTGCATTTCCTGGCTAAATAGTGTGTCTTCAAGTTGCTTGTACTTTTTGTAGTAGAGCAATGCTTTACTATATTCTCCTTTCATCTCCCAGAGGACGGATAATTGATTGAAGCACTTGATCTCCAATACGTGAGCATTTAATTCTTCAGCAACTGCCAGGCTGCTTTCAATTTTTTCCAGGGCTTTGTCATAGTGGCCTTCTTTTGTGTAGAGGATTCCCCGTCCCAGTTCTACTTCAGCTTCGCCAAATCGATCATTTGTTAAATTATTCAGCGCATATGCAGAGTCATAATACGCCCGTGCGCTTTCAAAATCTCCTTTGCGAAGATAGACCGTCGCAAGTTTCGAGTGAATTTTAGGTTGAAGTATCTTGACGTCAAGTTTGCGGGCAAGTTTCAGTGCCAATGAAAGTGTTTTAAACGCGGAATCATATTCTTCTTTCCTAAGTTGAACATCTCCGATTTCATGATATGCATAAGGTATCCCTTCCTCATCTTTTTGTTTAAGGCTCATTTTTCTTGCGAGATTCAGGTGATCTAAGGCGCGATCATACTGACCTAATTCTTTGAAAACCCTTCCAACATTGTGATAGGCGATCAACATACGGAGCGTGTCTTGCACAGCGTTGGCAATGCGATGCGACTGGGTGAAATTAAAGAAGGCATCGTCATATTCGCCAAGATCAAAGTAGTCATCGCCGATATTGTTGTAGTCTCTGGCGATATTAACACTGTCTTTGAGAACGATATCATTCTCGAGGGAGAGGTTATCGTATTTGAGTGCCCCACTATAATTGCCGTTGCTTGTCATCAGAAAAGCTTTGCTTTGGTAGGCTGCAACTTTCATCGCCGGATCATCTAGTTCTTCAGCGAGGACCAGTGCTTGATCGGTATATGCCTGGCTGCGGGCAAAATTAGTGTAATGATTCAATGATGATAGCTCAATCAACACACGTATGCGCGACGCATCGGGTAAGTCTTTCTTTAACGCGTTCTCAAGACTATCTATTTTATTTTGGGCACGCGCGTTGCTATTAGCAAATGCAAGAAGGATAAGTATTGCACAAATTTCTCTTTTCACGCGATCAACTAAGAATTAATTTCCAAAACCCAATTATAACTACCAACATTAGTGCCATAGGTGTTAAGTACTTCCAAGATAGATTCATTAATTGGTCAACTCTGAGGCGTGGAAAAGTCCAGCGAACCCACATTTGCATTGTCACGAAAAACAACGCCTTACTGAACAGCCAGAAAATTCCCCAAAGGGTTGACGTCAACGTACCCAGTTCCCCACTCGTCCATTTGGCAAGCGGTAACGAGCCAATGTTTGGAAGGGGTGTACTCCAACTCCCGAAAAATAAAACTGCTCCCAATATACTGACTAAAAGCATCATTCCATATTCAGCAAGCATTATTACCGCCCAACGAAAGCCGGAATATTCCGTTTGAAAGCCAGCCACAAGTTCTGACTCTGCTTCTGGTAAATCAAATGGGGCTCGATTACTCTCTGCTAGTGAGGCAATAAAGAAAATAACCCAGGCAAAAAACAGGGCAGGCATTCTAAAAATATTCCACAACAGGAAGCCACCCGTGGAATGTACTTCCAACCCGAGGGACGGAATACCAAATAAGTATTGGGGCGTTTCTTGAAAAATGCTTTGCTGATAGGAAATTTCCTGAAGGTTAAGTGACTGACAAGCCATGCAGACACACAGAACAGCAAGACCCAGCGGAACTTCGTACGAAATAATTTGCGCCGCCGACCTTATCGTACCCAGCATGCTGTATTTATTATTCGAGCTCCATCCGGCGATGACAATACCCACCACGTCAAGTGATACGATTGCGATTAGAAAAAATAATGCTGTGTCAATTTGGGCGCCGGTCCACGAAGGGGCCAACGGTAACACTGCAAAACCCGCGAAAACCGTCGCAAAAATAATTATTGGCGCGACGCGAAACAGCCGGGCGTCAGCCATGGTCGGCACAATGTCTTCTTTCTGAATGAGTTTTAACAGGTCTGCTACAGACTGCGCAAATCCATAATATCCAACCTCCATCGGACCGAGTCTGTCTTGGATAAACGCAGAGATTTTACGCTCAGCGTAAATGGCCACTATCGTATAGATTAATAGAAACGGCAGTATAAAGAAAAGTGTTGTCAAGCAGAATCGATTGATAGTGTAAAGAGATGGTAAATTGGCAAAAATATTTGTTAAGAATTCTGATTTCTACTTCAGAAACATACATCATTTTTTTGTCAGTTCCATAAGGGGTACCTTTCGAGCTGAATATTGTCATGGAAGAACATCCTGGCTGCTGCTTCAAAAGATGCGGTATAATCGGAAACCAAGAATTCATGCTTCGGTGTCGTTTGCTTATTTAATAGGCCTTCGTGCTCCAGGTGTTTTCTCAAAGCGATTGCGATGACCTCAGCGGAATCAAGGATCTCGATCCTGCCTTGGTAAAATGCCATGATTTCTTTTTTAATAAGTGGATAGTGTGTGCATGCAAGAATTAGCACTTCGATATTTTCTAACGCAGGATCTGATAAATATTGCGCAATAATCTCGTGACTAATCTGGTTATTGAAGAAGCCCTCCTCAATCATAGGGGCAAGCAGTGGCGTGGCGATAGCGTGTAAAGTAATATTTCTATTTCCTTCCATTAACTTACGCGCATAGACTTCTGATTGCACCGTTCGTTTTGTGCCGATCAAACCAACTTGTTTGCCTGGAAAAGTTTCCAACACAAACTCCACCATAGGATCAATTACATTGATAATATGAGCATCCTTTCTGACATATTCTTTGAGAAGGGCATACGCAGCAGAAGACGCCGAATTGCAGGCAATAACGATTACCTTGCAACCTTTTTTTAGCAGTGCATCCGTAATTCTGATGGAGTATGCCTGAATGGCGGCCTCTGATTTATCACCATAGGGTAGATGGGCCAGGTCTCCAAAATAGATCATGCTTTCTTGCGGAAGCGCACGCCGGATAGCATGGGCAACGGTAAGCCCACCAATGCCGCTGTCGAAAACCCCGATGGGCTGTTCAGAAATTGAATTCATAACGCCCGCCAATATAATTGATCCAGGCGGGTCGCAGACACGATTGGGCTGAAGATTATCTTAGACTGCGTTTTCGGAGAGTTTGGCTACGGTAATTTCGCGTTGCTCCCGATGGCCACAATAGCTACATTCATAATGTGTCAGCAAAACGCCTTCTTCGTTCGCCGTAGGAGCCTGCTCAATTTCTTCCTGGTCGATTCGCATCGTGTAGTACCCGCATTCTGAACATTCTTCCGCATGTTCATACGCAGGATATTTTTCTATTTTGGTGGCGCCGGTCTTGTCATCAATCCAAACATCATAATCCACCGTGTGAATCTCCCCTTCCTTTTCCAACACTTCCTCCAAATGATGTTCCTCCTCCGATTCGGATAGCTTTCGCATTATATTGCCGTCCGGTGAAATGCGCGGCGTATTCCGAAGTCTGGCCAGCCTTTTCTCCAGATGTCGAGGATAATAGATACGAACCATGCTGAAGCAGAATATATACGCGATTACACCCAATCCGGCGGTTATGAATAGTCGTACATAAAACCACCGCGACCCGTCGCTCAATATTTTTCCGGTAGCCAATGTGTTTGCATAGATCGCTCCAGCGGCGATAAATGCGATCACGGCATACCAAAAATATTGGATCTCATGCTGATTTACGTAATCATATTTCTCTTTGAGATCTTTGATTTGCAGCACCTTAAATTCATGATAAACCAAAATAAGGACGCCTGTGACTACACCCACTGCCGCCCCAATAAACATGTATTGGTCCCACTGCGCCAAAAATGTAGATGTGCTTTCCATAGGTTTGAAGAGTTTTGTGTAAGGAAATTTAATAAAAATTTGGGAGCAATTGTCAATAACGTGTAATCTTTTTGAGGTTTGGTAGCCCATTTTTGTGACTTCAACGCGTCGATACTCCATCTGTCCAAAAGTATTTGACTTCGGCGGGTATGAACAGCGGCATGGTTCTGATCCTCAGGCAATAGGTACAACCATCTCTGCCCGGCAGGCCAAGCGGTAATCATGCTTTCAAATCCAAAACTGGGTATGGCACCGTCCAGACTGCAATGGAATTCAATAAATTTGTATTATTGTACCCTTACAAAACAACACGCTGCAAGCATGGCCAATAACTTATTAAAAGGAAAGCGGGGCATTATTTTCGGCGCATTGGATGAAAATTCCATTGCGTGGAAGACCGCCATAAAAGTAAAAGAGGAGGGAGGCTTGTTTACGCTGACCAATGCGCCTATCGCCATGCGACTGGGTAAGATTGATGAACTTGCCAAGGCCTGCAATGCCGAAATCATACCAGCGGATGCAACTGTTGAAGCGGATCTTAAGAATCTGTTTACAAAATCAATTGACGTGCTCGGTGGAAAACTGGATTTTGTACTTCACTCTATTGGCATGAGCCCAAACATTCGGAAGGGTAAGTCATATGGTGATATGAACTACGACTGGTATTTGAAAACCCTTGATATCTCTGCCTTGTCTTTTCACAAAGTAATGCAAACCGCAGAAAAACTCGATGCCATGAACGAATGGGGTTCGATAGTCGCATTGACATATATCGCCGCACAGCGCTCATATCCTGATTATACTGATATGGCACAAGCCAAGGCCATGCTGGAGTCTATTGCGCGTAGTTATGGAGCCCGTTATGCGGGACTTAAGAAGGTGAGGGTCAACACAATCTCACAATCGCCAACGAGGACGACGGCCGGGGCAGGAATTTCAGGTTTTGATGTTTTCTACGATTTTGCGCAAATGATGTCACCGCTGGGAAATGCTTCGGCTGAAGATTGCGCAAACTTTATTACAGTTATGTTTTCTGATTTCACGAGAATGGTCACCATGCAGAACCTGATGCATGATGGCGGGTTCTCCAGCGCAGGCATTACCCAGGCTTTAGTTGACAGGCTTGCAAAGTGATCGCTGTTGCCTATTCAAGGTTCAAATAGCGCTGTGACGTCATTATTCAAATCTAGCACATGGTATCTTTCCCACCCTGTAAGATCAACCTCGGCCTGCAAATAATAGACAAAAGGCCCGACGGGTATCATGACCTTGTGACTTGTTTTTATCCGATTCCATGGACTGATATTTTAGAGGTTATTAAGTCGGATACTTTTTCTTTCACCTGCTCAGGAAATCCTATACCCGGAACTGACGAAGACAATCTTTGCGTAAAAGCCTATGCACTGCTAAAAGAAGACTTAGGGCTTGCGCCTGTAAAGATACATTTGCATAAAATCATCCCAATGGGGGCAGGGTTAGGTGGTGGGTCTGCTGATGGCGCACATACCATAAGGTTATTGAATACTGTTTTTGATCTTAAGCTTTCGCCGGAAAGATTAATGGCATATGCCGCACGACTGGGAAGTGACTGTTCTTTTTTTATCCAGGATGAATCCATGCTGGCGACAGGGCGTGGGGAAATCCTGTCAAAAATTCAGGTCAACCTGAGCAACAAATATATTGTCCTTGTAAAGCCGAACATACATGTATCAACGGCGGATGCCTATGCCGGTATTCATCCACAAAAACCACTTCACTCCATTTCACAGCTTATCCAGTAATGGGATCGAATCGTGGCGCCTTTTGCTAAAGAATGATTTTGAAGAAACTGTTTTTAGGAAATACCCGGCCATTGAGGAGATAAAGGAAAAGTTGTACGCTAGTGGGGCCATGTATGCAAGTATGAGCGGATCAGGCGCTTCGGTTTATGCTATTTTTGAATCAGCGATTAATCTGGAGCAGCAGTTTCCCGGGGCTACGGTTTGGTCTGCTCCAATTCCGTAATCGTCTATGCGGTTGGCCATTCACGTCAATGTGCGTTAATGGGTAGTTGCCGATCATACCTTCTTTTAAGCATTGGATAAAGCAAGACCGCAACGAGAATAATGCAGGTGCCAATATAAAAATTCAAATTCATCTTTTCTTGATCTCCAAAGATCAGCACGGCCATGATAATGCCATAAACGGGTTCAAGATTAAGTGATAACTGAATGAGAAAAACGCTTATTCTTTTCATAAGCTCTATTGCTGCAGAATAGGCGTAGACAGAGCAAGCTACCGCGAGTGTTGCAATGTAGACCCAATCCATAGCGCTTGGCAAAAGCCGGAGTACGCGCTCACTTGCCCAGCTTACTTTATAAAGCGGCAGAAATAGGCTTAACCCAATAAAAACGCCCATCATTTCGTAGAAAGTGATCGTGAACGCAGGGATTCGCCTCACCATTTTAGCGTTAAAAACCGAGAATAATGCGGACGTAAAACCAGCAACGATTCCAAGGAATAGCCCAAGCCTGTACTGAAAATCAAATGAGAAAATAATATATAATCCGAAGATCACGACCAGGCCAAGGAGCAATTCGAATTTTTTTATACGACTCCTGCTAAACCAAGGTTCTAGTAATGCGGCCCAAAGCGAGTTAGTAGCAAAACCCACAAGGCTTACCGACACATTGGCGACCCGGGCTGAGCCAAAAAAAGCAACCCAATGCAGTGCGACGATGAACCCAATTAAGATGAGTTTTAGTAAATCCATTTGGGTGACACGAAAAGATCCATTCACGGCCAGGATTACGATGCTTAACCCCCCCGCTGCCAGAAGAGATCGATACAATACCATTTCCACTGGCGGGATAGAAACAAGCTTCCCAAGAATGGCTGAGAAACCCCATAAGAAGACGATGAAATGAAGTTTTAGATAATCAGCACGCAAAGCCATTACCGCGGAACAAATTTATACATGATAATGGATATGACGCCAAAGATAATATTCGGAATCCAAACTGAAATCTGAGGCGGTAGTGCGCCCGTCTCGGCAAACGTTCGGAATAAAGTAAAAAACAAAATGAAAATGAAAGACAAAAAGAACCCCAGCACAATTTGAGGACCTGTCCCTCCGCGGCTTTTTCGCGAGGATACAATCACACCCATGAATACAAGAACAAAAATCGTAAACGGAGAGGTGTAGCGGGTGTACTTTTCGACTTCATAGACTTCTATACCGGTTGAGCCCCGCGCACGAAGTGTATTGATGAAGTCATCAAGCTCATTCAGCGTAAGGCCATCATACTTGCGATAGTCGCTCTCGAATTCTTTTGGTTGAATGACTAATGCTGTATCGAGTGAAGCACCGCCGATAACAGTGTCTTTTGTGACCATGCGCGAAGTTTCAAATTCCTCAACAGTCTCCGGCGATTTGGGTACTTCAAAAATGCCATCAATTTTCTTAAGCGACCAGTCGCGCAAGGTCCATTTTAATTTAGTTGAATCCCACTCGATGCGATTCGCACTGAGTTTTTCCATTAACATATTGTTCTCAAATCTCTCCAAAGTAAAGTGATATCCTGTTTGGTTGCTGTTGTTGTAGCTCTGCATGTACAGGTATGTATTGGGGGCCACCTGAATGTGAACATTTCGCTGATCGAAATAGTACTTACTTTTGAGATATTGGACTTCGAATGCTACCCTTGATTTATTTGAATTTGGAATTATCCAGCCATTTAGAACAAAGTTAATAACGCCAACTAATGTCGCGCCAATAAAGAAAGGGAGTAGCATTCTTCGGAAACTTACGCCACTACTCAGGATCGCTATTATTTCAGTGTGACCGGCCATGCGGGAGCATACATATACCGCGGCAATAAAAATCGTAATGGGTGCTAACAAACTTCCTATCCAGGGTATGAAGTCCAGGTAATACCCCAATATTTGCCTGGCATCAAGCTCTGCCAGGGCAAATTTGTCCATCTTTTCGGTGAGATCGATAATTGTGATTACGGCAAGCAGAATGAGCACAACAAAAAAGAAGGTGCTTAAGAATCGTTTGAGTATATATTTATCCAGAAGTTTCAATCAAAAATTTGTCGTTTGTGGATGTACTGCGCTTTTGTTTATAATAACTACCTATAATCGGCTGCTGACTTTTTTTACGATTTTTTCTTTCCAGTAAGCAAAAGTACCATCAATAATTTGTTTCCTTGCTTCTTGCACCAGCCATAAGTAGAAAGTTAAGTTGTGAAGTGATGCAATTTGCGCGCCTAAGATTTCTTTGCTGATAATGAGATGGCGTAAATACGACTTTGAATGAGATCCACTGGCATATCCGCCAAGCGTTGCATCAATTGGGGTCAGATCATCTTTCCATTTTTCATTGCGAATATTAATAATTCCATCCGTGGTGAATAACATACCGTTACGCCCATTTCGCGTGGGCATTACGCAATCAAACATATCAATGCCCAGCGCAATACACTCCAGAATGTTTTCTGGCGTTCCTACCCCCATAAGGTATCGTGGTTTGTCCGTTGGGAGAATGCTGCAAACCAAACTGGTCATTTCATACAAATCTTCATGGGGCTCTCCAACAGACAATCCACCTATCGCGTTGCCTGGCTGCTCTTGAGAAGCAATAAATTCGGCGGATTCCTCACGCAAATCTTTGAAGGTACTCCCTTGCACGATGGGGAAAAGAGCTTGTTCATATCCGTATTTCGGATTGTGTATTTGTTACTTGGTTGATGCATCGTTTTAGCCATCGGTGCGTAAGGGCCATAGAATCTTTTGCATACTCATATTCACAGGGATATGGCGTGCATTCATCAAAAGCCATAATGATGTCAGCACCAATGGAGCGTTGGATGTCCATCACCCGTTCTGGCGAGAAGGTATGCTTGGTGCCATCGATGTGTGACTTGAAAATGACATGCTCTTCGGAAATCTTTCGGTTTGCACCCAGTGAATAGACCTGATAGCCACCGCTATCGGTCAACAGGGGTTTTTCCCATCCCATAAATTTGTGCAAGCCCCCTGCTTTCTCCAGTAATTCTATTCCCGGTCGCAAATACAAATGATACGTATTGCCAAGGATAATCTCAGCATGCACATCTTTTACCAGTTCACGTTGATGAACGGCCTTGACAGATCCGGCTGTACCTACTGGCATGAAAATCGGCGTGTGTATTTCACCGTGCGCTGTATGAAGTATGCCGGCACGTGCTGATGACTTGGAATCGGTTGTTGTCAGTTGAAATTTCATCGGGAGCGCTAAAATACCCTTCCGTTACCACAATTCCACGATACCTTGCTGGTCTATTGACGTTAGTGAATTCCCGATCCCAGGTACGAATCTACGTTTTGTTGGGTTATAATTTCCAGGGGGAAAAGATCCATCTGCGGGACTGTCCGCTTAAACATAAGGTGATTGACCAGGTGGCTTATACCAAGTAGCGCTTGTCGCTTTGGATTTTGATTGATTAAGAAATCGATGGTGCCAGATTTTAAGAATTTGAGGTTCTCATTCAGAATATCATAACCGATTAATCGAATGTCACTTTTGCCATCGCTTTCGAGACATGATGCTACCACAGCTGTACCTTTTGAGGTGCTTACAAAAATTCCCTTAAGATCAGCTCTGGACAACAACGATTTCATTTGATCGCTAAAGTTATTCGCATGTGGGTTGAGGTTGAAATCTATTATTTCAAAATTCGATTTGCTCTTCTCCTTGAAATATTCCCGAAAACCTTTTTCTTTTTCCAATAGGTGCACAGAATCGTGAACATCTTCATCGATGTGTAGTACGGCATAAGCTCCAGGTCCACGCTGGCCAAGATTCATTAGTTGAGCCCCTACTCTTCCGCTTTGGTTGAGGTCCTGACCAATAAAGCCTAAGGGTTTGGCTTCGACAATATTGGTGTTAAACAAAACATACGGTATCTCTCTCAGCTGAAATAGTTCAAAGACAGTAACAGATTCATGGTAAAATATCGGGGCGATTAGGATTCCATCCGGGTTGTCATCAACGACTTCTCGTGCTAACCGGTGAAATGAATCTTTATTATGCAGGTCAAAAGGAAGTGTCTCAACAACAACACCGTATTGCGCCCACTCCGTTTGTGCCTGAATTATCCCAAGATTCGTTTGCGCCCAATAGGGATCCCGGGTTGGATCGGGGATTAGCGCGGCAATACGGTAGTTCTTGTTCGAGCCCAAAGTTCGGGCAATCAGATTAGGCTTGTACTCTATTTGATTCATTACCGCCGTCACTTTCTGAAGGGCATCATCAGATACCCTGCCGCGGTTGTGCAGCACGCGATCAACGGTTCCGACCGAAACGCCGGCAAGCTTGGCTATATCTTTGATCCGTATGTTTTTCCCAAAGTCCATAAGATTATTTGATCAAAATTTTCACCAAATCGAACACCCAATCACCGCAACAAAATCATGTTTTCGTGCACAAATTAGATGTGTGCGTGCACATTTGAAAGATTTTCTGGTTTTAATTGTCTTTTGGGCTTGGGTTGCGGGCTGCAACGTCGCATCGCACGCACTGGTTCCACCCCTGATGAGCGCAAATGCATTTCAGCACCAAAAGGATGAACCTGGTGGGGCACAGTGGCAGTATGATTTTTCCTCATAAATCCCCATTGGGCTCTTCGTGACAAGGGTTTTGCCGCGCTTGCTGGATATTGAGGGTGGGGCACCTCATTAAAGTGTTGGGGAACCTTCGGTCTTTCCTGCAACCAAAATCATCAGAATCGATCTTTAAGACAACCCTTCTGTAATGATACCCGAGGGGTTATATATTTGTGAGTTCTTAAACCACACGACGCCTTTGCATCTTCTTGTCTTAGTCTTTTATATCATCATTATAATCCAAATAGTCTATTGCTTTGTCTTCATAGTAGCTTTTTCGACCCGTCAGGCTAATGGCACAACCCAGGCATTACCGGTTTCAGTAGTAGTCTGCGCACACGATGAGGAAGCTAACCTGAAGGAGTTGATTCCCTTGTTGCTAGCGCAGGATCACAGTACGTTTGAAGTAATTATTGTAGATGACCGGTCAAATGATGCTACTTTTGAATTGCTTCTAGCGGAAACAACTAAAAATCACCGTCTGAGAATGGTTCATGTTGATCGAACGCCGCCACATGCAAACAGCAAAAAGTACGCACTTACCTTGGGGATAAAAGCGGCCCGATACGATTGGATTTTACTTACCGACGCTGACTGCCGCCCAACCGGAAATTCTTGGATTAGTACGATGAGTTCACATTTTGGCGAGGGCGTAAATTTTGTTATTGGCTATTCTCCATATGTAGAAGAATCCGGGACACTTAACGCATTTGTTCGGTTTGAGACACTGCTTACTGCAATTCAATATATTTCCTTTGCCCTCCTGGGCGATCCGTTTATGGGCGTTGGCCGGAACATGGCGTATCGAAGATCTATGTTTTTAGCAGAAAAAGGGTTTGGTCGTAATTTAGCGATAACTGGCGGCGACGATGACTTATTTGTGAATCAGCATGCCCGTAAAAAAAATACCACCGTATGCCTATCTGTTGCGTCTCAAACATATTCTTTCCCCGAAACTTCCTGGGCTTCTTTCTACCGGCAAAAAGTACGGCACCTTTCTGTAGGCAGTCGATATCGGTTTAGGCATCGGCTACTGCTTGGTCTCTTCACGATTACCTGGCTACTATCCTGGTTTGTCGCGATCCCGCTAATCATCTTGTCGCCGAATTATGTTGTAGCAGGTCTACTCGGCTTACGCATTGTTATGGTTGTCGTGACTGTCCATGTATCGGCGCGAAAGCTCGGGCAAAAGTTTGAAATATGGATTATTCCGCTTTTAGATTTTATATATGCCTTTTATTATCTTGTCACCGGTCTGCGGGCGCTAGTAACACAAAAAGTAAGATGGAAGAGTTAGAAAGCCGATTTTCACCAAAAGCCCTTGAGGATTTTGCGCTTATCGACATGGCTGTTGGTGGTGATGAAAAGGCCTATGCCAAACTTCTTCAACGATACAAAAGGCCGGTATACCACATGATTCTCAAAATGGTCCGTAATGTCGATGATGCTGAAGACCTGATGATTGAGTCGTTTGCCAAATCGTTTAGAAATTTGCACCGTTTTAAGAAAGATTTCACATTCAGCACCTGGCTTTTCAGAATCGCCACAAATAATACTATCGATTTTATCCGAAAAAAGAAACTCAACACGCTGAGCATTGAAAACACCTTTACAGACGATGATGGGCAATCAGTTTCCATAGATGTCGAAGATGAGAAGTTGAACCCACAGGAAGAGACGATCAGATTGCAGAAGGCTGAGCTCATTCGGATATTTGTAGATAAGCTTCCCCCAAAATATCAAAAGCTGGTACGCCTTCGCTATTTCCATGAACTGTCTTACGATGAAATCGCCGTAGAATTAGATGCACCGCTAGGCACCGTCAAAGCCCAACTTCATCGTGCGCGCGAGCTAATGTTCGAAATGGTTAAGAATAAGCGCGATCATATCTAAGCCCACTCAGAAAAAAATGTACTTATAAGCTTATTATCTCTTTGACTGCGGCGATAATCTCTTCTTTTTTTTCATGCGCATTATTATTCAATAGGATAATTGTTTTTCCAGCGTCGATGTAACGTATTATTTCGGTCTTGTATCCTGGGTTGTCACCGGTATGAAACACAATTCTACCAAGCTTATCATCGTGGCTGAGTACCCATCCAAACCCATAGTGTGAAATGCTGTCGCTCGTTAGCTTCATAGGTGTAAAAGCAATTTCTAAGGTGGCTGCCTTCACAAGTCGTTCTGTATAGAGTGCACGGTCCCATTTGAGCAAATCCCCAGTCGTACCGCTAATTCTTCCAGGACCCTTCCTGTGCCCAAGCCAAATCGCGTAATTGAATTCAGGGAAAGAATCAGCGCTTATGTACCGTTGTTTTTCTGATACAAAAACATAGCCAAATGCAACATTTTTGATTTGTTGTTTTTCTTCAGGCGTGCGGATGTCGGTGTTGGTCATTTTCAACGGAGTGAAAATCCATTTTCGGCAAAGGGCTATAAAGTTCTCCCCTGAAGCTTTTTCCGCAATGGTTGCCAACAGCATGTAGCCCGTATTGCTATAAGCATATTGCGCACCGGGTTGAAATATAGCATCAGGTCTGTACCGTGTGAGGTACTCAATATTTTCTTCGTTGCCGGCGATTTTTGATTTATCCCAATACGTTTCCATGATGGCCTGATAGTCCGGCAAACCAGACGTGTGGGTAAGCAAGTGTCTGATCGTGATACCCTTGTAGGGTAACTCGGGGAGGTACCTTGACACCGAATCATCAAAGCCAAGCTTGCCTTGCTCTTCCAGCATCATGATGATCATCGCTGTGAATTGTTTTGAAATTGAAGCAAACTCAAAGATAGCCGCGGTATCTAAGGGTATTTTATGTTCGAAACTGCGGAATCCAAAGGCTTTGTGATAGATCGCCTTCCCTTTCTCAGCGATAAGCAAAACGCCACTAAAATCAGGCACGGTGCGCATCAGGGAGTCGATTTTGTCAGAAAGGATATGCTTATCTGAATTGGGTTCAGGCTTGCACGAAAGTATTGCTGTGAGCAACAAGAAAAAGAAAGCAACAAGGTTTGATAGTTTCATTAGTTTTGGAATCCAATTTAATAAACGCAAAAACAATCCGATTGCAAACTGCCGAGATACTATTTCATTATTTTACAGATCTCACGCCCCATCAGCGGAGCCAGTTCGAGAAGCTATACGGCCTTTATGCTGCATGGAATGAAAGAATTAATGTCATATCCCGCAAGGACATAGACAATCTTTACGTTAATCATGTACTTCACGCGCTGGGAATTGCAAAGGTAGTAACCTTTAATCCAGGGGCGAAAGTTTTGGACGTCGGCACGGGCGGAGGTTTTCCCGGAATTCCATTGGCAATTCTTTTTCCTGACACTCAATTTCATTTAATTGATTCTATTGGAAAGAAGATTACTGTAGTAAGAAATGTGGCAGAAACAATTGGCTTAACGAATATAATAGCCGAACAAATACGTGCCGAACAGGTCAATGGGAAATACGATTTTATTGTTAGTCGTGCGGTGACGAGGTTAAAGGAATTCTATGGTTGGGTTGATAAAAAAGTAAAGAAAGAATCTTCACATTTGCTTGATAATGGAATTCTTTATTTGAAAGGTGGCGATCTGGAAGAAGAAATGGCTGAGCTCAAAAGGCCATATCAAATTTTTAATTTATCAGACTATTTTACGGAAGCATTTTTCGAGACAAAAAAAGTTGTGTACGTACCACTGTAAATCCCACTTGATGAATGGGTTTCTTTTTTATTTTTCCTCGGCATCGTTTTTTTAATACCGTCGGCGCAGTGATCATGTGAAATCATTTCTGGGACGTCGTATTTTGTTCAATCATGCTCTTCATAATATCGGATGTTGTTTGCTTCAGGGCCTGTAGATTTTCAATCGTCAGTCCGGCAGTAGGTATTTCCGGCGCAACAATTATTTTTATTTTGCCTGGTCGGAGCGCTATTGTGCCCGGTGGCATAAGCGGACCGGCGCCCACAACAACCATGGGCAAAATTGGCTGTTGCGTGTCGATCGCAATGCGAAACGCGCCTTCCTTCAAGGGCTGTAAAATCTCTTTCGTGCGGTTTTGCGTTCCTTCGGCAAAAAATTCCGAACTCGAGCGCGATACCTTGTCGGGCGTCCTGCAGTGGGCGCCGAGTGACGACCTGACCGTGACCCTGGACGCGGTCTACATCGACTTCCAGGAAGACAAGGTCTTCCGTGGTGTCGAGGAAGCCATGGCCGAGTGGGGCGGTGGTAATTACACCGTGACCGGCGCCGAGCCCGGATTCATCAGCAGCGGTCACATCGACGGCGGTTTCCGCTCGGTGATCCGCAACGACGGCGAAAGCAAGATGGCTGAGCTCTCCACGATCGGCGCCAATGTCGAGTGGAACCTGAACGACAACTGGGCGCTCAACTTCGACGCCGCGCGCAGCGATGTCGAAAAGACCATTACGAACATCGAAAGCTACTCGGGTGTCGGCCGTGCCAACCTGCTGACGCAGGGTCCCAACACCAACCGCTCCTGGACCATGACGCCGAACGGGGTCATGTTCAGCCCCCACCCGACCATCCCGCTGGTCGACCTGACGGATTTCAACGCCATCCGGCTGGCAGGCCCGCAGGGCTGGGGCGGCGCCATGGCCCCGATCCAGCAGTTCGCCCAGGTGACGCTGCCCGACGGTTCGGTCATCGGCCCGCCGCAGGCGCAGGACGGCTTCGTCAACGAGCCGGCGTTCGAAGAAGACCTGACCACCTTGCGGGTCGATGCAACCCGCGCCCTCGACTGGGCGATGTTCAAGTCCGTGAACTTCGGCGTCAATTACTCCGACCGGTCCAAGTTCAAGGACAACCGCGGCTTCTACCTGACCGCGCCGACCTGGCCGTACGACGGCGCGATCCCGGAGGAGTACCGCGTGGGAACGACCGCGCTGGACTTCATCGGCATTCCCGGCGTCGTCGCTTATGACGGCCTGGGCCTGTACAACAGCGGGTACTACATCGCCTCGGACGCGCAGGAGCTCGAGACCGGCCGCCTGGGCGACACCTACACCGTAAACGAGAAGATTACGACGTACTTCGTCAAGTTCGATTTCGATATGGACCTTGGCCGCGGCATGCTCTACGGCAACGTGGGCGGCCAGTACCTGGACATCGAGCAGAGCTCGTCCGGCTACGGCACCTACACCGGACCTGATCTGTACGTGCTGGCGACGCCCATCGTCGACGGCGACGATTACAGCGAGTTCCTGCCCAGCCTGAACATGAGCTACGACTTCAACAACGGGCACGTGGTCCGCCTGGCCGCGTCGAAGACGATGAGCCGCCCGCGCATGGACGACATGCGGTCGAACCAGCAGGTTTCGTTCGGCTTCAACGTCTCCTCGATTACCTCGACCGATCCGCGTAACAGCTCGTGGAGCGGCAGTTCCGGTAATGCCCGGCTGCAGCCGCTCGAGGCCAACCAGTTCGACCTGGCGTGGGACTGGTATTTCGCGGACGACGGTATCGTCTCGGTGGCGGGGTTCTACAAGGACCTGGTCAACTGGCACCGCTCGGGGCAGTTCATCGCCGATTTCAGCCAGTTCTACATCCCGGGCTACCACCAGGTGGTCGATGCTGAGGGCAACATCCTCACGCCGGCAACCTTCGAGGGCCTGGTCAGCTACCGCGAGGACGGGCTGACGGGCGACGTGAAGGGCGTGGAAGTGCAGACTATCTTCCCCTTCCGCATCCTCTGGGACAAACTGGACGGCCTGGGCGCGATCGCGACCGCGACGTTCATCGACGGCGAACTGGACGACGGCACCCGGGTTCCGGGCCTGTCGGACGAGAACTACGCGTTCACGGTGTTCTACGAGCGTGGCGGATTCGAAGCCCGCGTGGCGTACACCAAGCGCACCGAGTACCTGACGGAAACGCGCGGCCTCAGCCTGTCGCTGTCGCCGACTACCGACCAGGGCGCCGAGCTGGTCGACGCGCAGATTCGCTATGACTTCGGGCGTGGCGGCTTCGACGGCTGGCTAAGCGGGCTGTCCATCGCCCTTCAGGGCCAGAACCTGACCGACGAGGACACGCTGCAGACCAACGACGACGCGCGGCAGGTAACGCAGTACCAGACCTTCGGCGCCAACTACCTGCTGACGGCCATCTACAAGTTCTGGTAACCGTCTTTACTTTCACTTCCAAGCCCTGCTAGGTTCACTGGCAGGGCTTTTTTTTTGCGGTACAGGCAAATGAACGACAGGATCAGGAAGGTAGTCATTGTCGGCGGCGGGACGGCCGGCTGGATGTCGGCGGCGCTGCTCAAGCGGGTGCTGGGCGAGCCGATCGATATAGAGCTGGTCGAGTCGGAGGAAATCGGCATCGTCGGCGTCGGCGAGGCGACGATTCCGCCGATCCAGCACGTGAATGCCGTACTGGGTCTGGACGAGGCAGAATTTCTGCGTGAGACGAAGTCCACCATCAAGCTGGCTATCCGCTTCGAAAACTGGCGGGTTATGGGCGAGCGTTACTATCACACCTTCGGGGCGCCGGGCCGCAGCCAGGCGTTTTGCCATTTCCACCATTTCCTGACCCGCGCCTGGCAAGCGGGCGACAGGTCCAGCCTCTGGGACTACGACCTCAATTACCTCTGCTCCGAGGCCGGCAAGTTCGCCCAAGCTGCAGGCCAGGGATCCCTTGTGGGAGATGCCCTACGCCTATCACTTCGACGCCTCGCTGTACGGGCAGTACCTCAGGAAGTACAGCGAACAACGGGGCGTGAAGCGCACCGAGGGATTGGTCGAGGATGTCGACATCGACCCCGAGAGCGGCCAGGTCCGCTCGTTGCGGCTGCGCGGCGGCCGGGTCATCGAGGGCGACTTTTTTATCGATTGCTCGGGCATACGCGGCCTGCTGATCCACCAGAAACTCGGAGCGGGATACGAGGACTGGAGCCATTGGCTGCCCTGCGATCGGGCCATGGCGGTTCCTTCGGAGCGGTTCGAGGACACCCTGCCCTTCACCCGTTCGATCGCCCACTCGGCCGGCTGGCAGTGGCGCATTCCGCTGCGGCATCGTAACGGCGAACGGCCTGGTCTACAGCAGCAACCACTACAGCGACGAGCAGGCGGCGGATATCCTGATGAACAACCTCGAGTCGAAGGCGATCGGGGAGCCCAGGATCATCCGCTTCCGGACCGGGCGCACGCGCAAGCAGTGGCATCGCAACGTGGTAGCGGTCGGCCTCTCCAGCGGCTTCCTGGAGCCTTTGGAATCAACCAGCATCTACCTGATCCAGTCGGCAGTCGTCCGCCTGCTCCACCTCTTTCCCGCACGCGGGGGTCACCCCCGGAGCTGCGGGACGAGTACAACCGGCGCTCGCAGCGCGAGTACGAGCTCATCCGCGACTTCATCATCATGCACTACTACCTGAACGAACGGGATGACAGCCAGTTCTGGCGAGATACGCGCAACATGGACGTCCCGGAGCGGCTGACCGAGAAGATCGGGCTGTTTCGCGCGAACGGCAGCCTGGTCCAGGACCAGGTGGACATCTTCCTGGAATACGTCCTGGCTGCAGGTGATGCTGGGGCAGGGTGTCACGCCCCGGGATTACCATCCCATAGCGGACAGCCTCAGCGAGGAGCAGCTGCGAGAGAAACTGGCGAGCATGAAGAAGCTCAAGCTGGAGCCCCTGGAACAGATGCCCAGCCACGACCGCTTCCTGGAAATGTTCTGCGGTGCAAAGGCGTAGGAGCCGCTGGAGCTGACCGGCATTCACCTGGTGCAGGCCTGCCCCCGAAAGGCAATGAACTGAAGCAGCGCGCCGCGGCCGCTCAGCCGGCACGGGGTTTTCGCGCTATCATCGAGGGATGTCCGGAAGTCGCTTCGTCAACCGGTTGGCCTGCGCGCTGTTGCTGGAGTGGATGCTCGCCACGGCGGCTGCCGCCTCACCTTTGTTCGAGGGCCAGGAGGTAGTAGAACTGGAACTCGCCGGGCCGTTCGGCTCGTTGTTCGAAAACCGGGAAGAGCAGGTGGAGCGCCCGTTTGTGCTGCGCGCCGAGGGGGGCGAGGTAGGGTTGAAGGTTCGCCTGCGTGGCCACAGCCGCGCTCGCGTCTGCGACTTTCCGCCGCTGCGGCTCAATTTTGCGGACGACGTCGATGCGCAGAGCATCTTCGCGGGCCAGGACAAGCTGAAGCTCGTAACCCATTGCCGCAATTACGACCGCGGGGAACAGGATCTGCTCGAGGAGTATCTCGCCTATCGAGTCCTCAACGTCCTGACGGACTTGAGTTACGGGCTGCGGCTGATGCGTATCCATTATGACGACACGGACGGCAAACTGCCCGCGGAAGCCACCCGCCGTTACGGCTTTGTCATTGAGTCCCGGGAGGAGTTCTCCTCGCGCACCGGCGCGCGCAACGTGCTGCTCGCGGGTTTTCCGCGCTACCGGCACGATCTGCGCCACGCCGCTCTCATGTACGTCTTTCAGTACCTGATCGCCAACACAGACTGGATGCTGCTGAAGGCGGACTACGACGATGGCTGCTGCCACAATCTCGAGCTGTTCGAGCGCGACTCCGGGCTCATCTTCGTACCCTACGACTTTGACGTCGCCGGCCTGATCAATGCGAAATATGCGTTCCCCGACGCCAAGTTGCGGATCAAGCGGGTCACTCAAAGGCTGTACCGCGGCCTGTGCACGGATCGAGACATCCTGCGCGACGCGCTCCGGACGGTCAGGTCGAAGCGTGACGAGATTCTCGCGCTGCCCGGGGATATCCCCGGGCTGCAGCCGGATAACGCCGAGCAGGCGCGGGATTACCTCGACGAGTTCTTTTTAGAGGCAGCCGACGAAGAAGACCTGCTGGACACGTTCGAGAAACAGTGCATCGAGCGTTACTGACGCTCTGGCCGCGCCTG
>CAVQQL010000014.1:0-39568 GCA_963714945.1 uncultured Bacteroidota bacterium
CTCGGATGCCGCAGAAGAACTCAAAGCATTCTCTGAGAAAACCGGAATTCCAGTGGCCTGTACGTTGTTGGGATTGGGGAGTTTTCCCTCTGATCATCCCAACTATGTGGGATATCTGGGCATGCACGGCAACTACGGACCGAATCTAAATACAAATGAGTGCGACGTACTTATCGCCATAGGGATGCGTTTTGATGACCGCGTTACAGGCAATGTGAGCAAATACGCCAAGCAGGCAAAAATTATTCACATCGAAATCGACAAAGCGGAAATCAATAAAATTGTAAAAACGGAAGTAGCGGTTAATGCCGATGCGAAAGAGGCTTTGCAGGCACTTCTACAAAAGTGTAGCAAAAACAATCATCAAGCATGGATTGACAGTTTTACCAAGCTCAATGATATTGAATACGAAAAGGTTATTGTAAAGGAATTTAACCCTACCGGTGAATTGACGATGGGTGAGGTAATCAATCATCTATCCAACTTTACAAAAGGAGAAGCGATTGTTATTACCGACGTTGGCCAGCACCAGATGGTTACTTCAAGGTACTATAAATACAAAAATCCAAGGACCAACGTGACTTCCGGAGGAGCAGGAACCATGGGATTTGCCTTGCCGGCAGCCATTGGCGCGAAACTTGGCGTGCCTGAAAAAGAAGTACTCGCCGTCATCGGTGACGGTGGTTATCAAATGACAGTGCAAGAACTCGGGACCATCATGCAATATCAAATCCCTGTAAAGATTGTGGTATTGAATAACAACTTTCTCGGCATGGTTCGGCAATGGCAGCAGCTATTCCACGGCAAGCGCTATTCTTTTACGGAAATGCAGAACCCGGATTTTGTGAAACTGGCCGAAGCGTACGGCATCGCTGCACGAAAAGTAGAAGCGCGCGAGGATTTACAAGGCGCCATAAAGGAGATGCTGGCATCAACCAAACCCTACTTCCTTGAAGTAGTGGTCGGGAAAGAGGATAACGTTTTTCCTATGGTTCCTGCAGGCGCTGGCGTATCGGACGTGCTACTGGAGGAACCGGAAGCCTGATTTGATTTTTTAACCCACACCCTACACACACGTAAATTGAAAATTGGTGCATATGAAACAAGACTTCACGCTCGAAATTCACTCTGATAATAACTTTTCTGTGCTGAATCGTATTGTCAATATCCTCAACAGAAGGAGGGTACGGATTAAGAAACTCATTGCCCACGAAGATGAAGGCGACTTTAGAAGAGGCGTAGCCGTTGTACTTCTTTTCACTACAGCTGATATGATCGAAAAGGTAAAACATCAGCTGGAAAAACTGATCGAAGTGGAGCATGCCATCTACTATGAAGGTAGCGACCTTTACTGCGAACTTAGTTCAAAGCACACGGAAGAGATCGCATAGCACCCCAACAAAAAAGTAAGACGCAGGATTTTGCGTCACAGCAAAAAAGTAACTAAACTAAAAAACACGTAAAATGGCAAAGATCAATTTTGGAGGAACGATCGAAGAGGTTGTAACCCGGGAAGAATTTCCAATGGAAAAAGCACTTGATACCTTAAAGAATGAAACCATCGCGATTATCGGATATGGTGTCCAGGGACCCGCACAGGCGCTCAACCTTCGGGACAATGGATTTCGTGTAATCGTTGGCCAGCGGAAAGGTTCAAAAACCTGGGACAAAGCCGTGGAACATGGATGGGTACCCGGCGAGACGTTATTCGAAATTGAGGAAGCTGCAAAAAAGGGAACTATTATTCAGTTTCTGCTGTCAGACGCAGGTCAAATTGAATTGTGGCCCACAATAAAACCTCATCTAACAAAAGGAAAAACGCTGTACTTTTCCCATGGCTTTGGCATTACTTTCAAGGAACAAACCGGTATCATTCCTCCACCAGAAATTGATGTTATACTGGCGGCACCGAAAGGATCGGGCACTTCTGTTCGCCGCCTGTTTTTGCAGGGCAAAGGGATCAATGCCAGCTACGCGGTTTTCCAGGATGCCAGTGGAAACGCCAAGACCAAGGCCATCGCATTGGGGATTGGCGTGGGCGCCGGCTACTTGTTCGAAACAGACTTCAAAAAAGAAGTATTTTCTGATTTAACGGGTGAGCGGGGTACACTCATGGGTGCCATCGCAGGTATTTTTGAAGCACAGTATGATGTTCTTCGCGCCAACGGCCACTCGCCATCTGAAGCATTTAACGAAACGGTCGAAGAGCTCACGCAAAGTCTGATGCCACTGGTGGCCGAAAATGGTATGGATTGGATGTACGCCAACTGTTCCACTACTGCACAACGTGGTGCACTCGACTGGAAGAAGAAATTCAAGGCAGCGACACTTCCTGTGTTTCAGGAACTCTACAAAAGCGTTGCTTCAGGACAGGAAGCCAAGCGCACGATTGAGACGTGTAGCAAACCAGACTATCGCGAGAAACTGGCTGAAGAACTAAAGGAGGTTCGCGAAAGTGAACTTTGGCAAGCCGGTGCTGCCGTGAGGAAACTTAGACCTGAAAAAGTAACTGCGGAAGCAAGCATGATAAACTGATTTGTTGACAATCGGAGAGCCGATGAATCAATCGCAAATATTGGCGAATTAGCTTTACAACTAGTCGACAGGAATACCGGTGCGCAATTACCACACAACTTTACCATTAGACAACGATCAGCTGTCAGCATGAATGAAGAGATACTTCAATTTCCGCAAGCCTATCGGCAGATTGATGAGGCTACCAAATTATCAGGCTTCACCATGGCGTCTAATGTGCTTACAGGCGCTTTGCTGAGAACGCTTTCGAGCTCCAAGCCTGATGGCCAATTTTTGGAATTGGGCACCGGAACAGGCTTATCTACGGCCTGGATTTTGGACGGGATGGGTAGCGATGCTGCGATAACATCGGTGGATAATGATCCCCGTCTGCTGGAAATCGCGCAAACCTTTCTGGGCGGTGACAAAAGACTGAATCTTGTATGCGCTGATGGCGAAGAGTGGGTAAAAGCAAATGAAGGAAAACAATACGATTTCATCTTTGCGGATACCTGGCACGGAAAATACCTTCTGCTCGACGAGGTCCTTTCCATGGTGAAGCAAGGTGGAATATACTTCGTTGATGACATGCTGCCGCAGCGCAACTGGCCGGATGGTCACAAACAGAAAGTGGAAAATCTCGTGCGCGCATTGGAGGCCAGGGAAGACTTTATCGTAACGAAGCAGCGCTGGTCGACAGGAATAATAATTGCGGTTAAGAAATAGGGGAAAAAATGGAAAACGATACGACGATGGCATCAGATACGAAAGCGCTAAAGCTTGACATAGACGGGGCTTATGAGGTACTCAAACATGTTGTGCTCAAAACACCATTGCAGTATCATCCCAAGCTTTCAGAGAAGTTTGAGGCGGAGATTTATTTGAAACGTGAAGACTTGCAAGTTGTACGTTCCTATAAAATCAGAGGTGCCTATAATTTGATTCAAAGCCTCGATGACGCGCAGCGTAAGCGAGGCGTAGTATGCGCGAGTGCGGGCAATCACGCACAAGGTGTCGCCTTCGCGTGTAAATACCTTGATATAAAAGGTGTAATCTATATGCCTGCTATTACCCCCAAACAAAAAATCAATCAGGTCAAAATGTTTGGCGGTGATAACACGAAGATTGTATTGATTGGTGATACGTTTGATGAATGTCAGGCCCATGCCCAGGCGTTTACGGAAGAGAATGACATGGTGTTTATTCCTCCATTTGATCACCTCAAGGTAATCGAAGGCCAGGGTACTGTTGGGAAAGAGATTCTGGCCGAGCTTTCAAACATCGACTATATTTTCCTGCCCATTGGAGGTGGAGGATTGTGTGCCGGCGTTGGGCAATACTTCAAGGTCCTCTCACCCCAAACCAAAATTGTGGGTGTAGAACCTTTGGGTGCTCCCTCTATGAAAGAAGCGCTAAAGGCTGGCAAGCCTGTGGTGTTGGATAAAATACAACGCTTTGTAGATGGCGCCTCGGTAAAAAAAGTAGGTGACATCACTTTTGAACTTTGCAAAGATATCCTGGCCGATGTCCTTCTCGTTCCGGAAGGAAAAGTGAGTTCCACGATTCTTCAGTTGTACAACGAGGATGCTATTGTGGCTGAGCCGGCCGGCGCTTTGTCTATCGCGGCGCTTGATCAGTTCGCAAAGCAAATCAAAGGAAAGAAGGTAGTCTGTGTGCTCAGTGGTGGAAACAACGACATTGATCGCATGCAGGAAATCAAAGAAAGATCTTTGCTCTTCGAAGGACTGAAGCACTATTTTATCGTACGTTTTGCACAACGTCCGGGGGCATTGAAAGAATTTGTCAATGATATCCTTGGGCCGACCGACGATATTGTTCGATTTGAATTCATTCAAAAAAATAACAAAGAAAGCGGGCCTGCATTGATTGGAATCGAGTTGAAATCAAAAGAGGATTTTGATTCTCTGATTCAACGCATGGATAATCGCAAGCTGAACTACACGCTAGTCAATCAGAACGAGAATTTGTTTGAATACCTAGTCTGACGTTCATGCGTATTGCATGCAGCAGCTTTTTGTAGCACTCATAGTTTGGTCTACCGCTGTCCCGGTTTCAAGCTGGAATTTCACCCTCCATACGCAGTCGCCACTCGCGGTAGCCTTATCTTAGCTTACTGCGGTTTTGACAAATGGCGCTTACTCTTTTCGATTCGTTTAAGCCTGCGTTCTTCCATGATAAGACAATTCAGATTTGTTTGGGCGACATAGAATTGTTGGAGGTAAGAATTGGTTTGTGTCGAAGTTTTAATTCTGTTTTCCATAGCTGTGCATTTTCGAATTAAGACAATTATGCCGGCGAATACCCCTATTAGATATTCATGCCTGCTTTTGCGGACATCATCTTAACGTAGTAGATGGCTACTTGGTTGCCTGGATGCGTTTTTTATTCTGGCAACCCACAATTTCGACGGCGTACCTACTGCAGTGTCGGTTGAGCCTCTTATCACGTTAGCATCTGCCGAAAGCGAGGGGAAGAAAGTAGCATACCGCAATGGTACGATGATGTAAAGTTAGGTGCAGGCGCCGGGAGCAGGATGCATTCGATTGCCAAGCCTGAGAAAAACCTGGCTTGCCGTATGCAGTAGCCTGCTAACCAAAAATGCCCACAGACTGTTATCCGGGGGCATGTATTGGCGGTGCGTCCATTTGAATAACGCCTATAAATTCGGTTGAGGCGTCGTCCTCAAGTACGGCTTAATCTTTTTATGCCCTTTGGGAAATTTGGCTGGAACATCTTCATCCTTCACGCCAGTTGCAATAATGACATCCTCGCCGTGTTTCCAGTTGGCTGGAGTAGCTACACTGTATTCGGCAGTAAGTTGGAGGCTCTCTATAACCCGCATCAGTTCATCAAAGTTGCGACCTGTTGAGGCCGGGTAGGTGATGGTAAGTTTCACCTTTTTATCGGGCCCTATCACAAATACGGATCTTACGGTAGTTTTATCTGTCATCGCTGGTTGCACCATGTCGTACAGGTTAGCGACTTTGAACTCCGGATCTGCAATGATGGGAAAATTCACTACGGTGTTTTGGGTTTCATTAATATCACCAATCCATTTACGATGTGAGTCCATTGGGTCAACGCTCAGCGCCATAACTTTTACATTCCGTTTCTCGAACTCTCCGCGCAACTTGGCTACCGTCCCAAGCTCGGTGGTACACACAGGCGTGAAATCAGCTGGATGGGAAAATAATACGCCCCAACTCGAGCCGAGCCATTCGTGAAATTTTATCGTTCCTTCCGTGGTTTCGGCGGTGAAATCCGGTGCGATGTCTCCTAGTCTTACTGGCATAGAATTTTATTTAAGTTGAACAGTTTGTAACACTAAACTACGAATTGACGCAATTAGTTTTACTAATCTCTAGTAAATTAATAGTTATTTAATTATTCCTCATCCGAGAGGTTCAGGGAATACCATATCCTGCGCTATTTCTCGAGCCGAGAATCAGATTTGAACCTCACGACCCGCCCGACTTTCCGTCGGGATGCGCTACCCGTATCCAATAATTCATTGAGCCGAGAATCAGATTTGAACTGACGACCTGCTGTTTACGAAACAGCTGCTCTACCCCTGAGCTATCTCGGCATCTATTGCCTATTCCCTACAATTAATATCCGAGCCGAAAATCAGATTTGAACCTGACCACCTTCCCGACTGAAGTCGGGATGCTCTACCCCTGAGCTATCTCGGCATCTATTGCCTATTCCCTACAATTAATATCCGAGCCGAAAATCAGATTTGAACCTGACCACCTTCCCGACTGAAGTCGGGATGCTCTACCCCTGAGCTATCTCGGCATCTATTGCCTATTCCCTACAATTAATATCCGAGCCGAGAATCAGATTTGAACCTGACCACCTTCCCGACTGAAGTCGGGATGCGCTACCCCTGAGCTATCTCGGCATCTATTGCCTATTCCCTACAATTAATATCCGAGCCGAAAATCAGATTTGAACCTGACCACCTTCCCGACTGAAGTCGGGATGCTCTACCCCTGAGCTATCTCGGCATCTATTGCCTATTCCCTACAATTAATATCCGAGCCGAAAATCAGATTTGAACCTGACCACCTTCCCGACTGAAGTCGGGATGCTCTACCCCTGAGCTATCTCGGCATTTACTGCCAATTGCCGTAAATTACAAAATTGTCATAACTATGCTTTCTACTTAGAAATGAAAATGGAAGAGAATTCAAACTGAAAGCTTCTTGCATCCATCGCAGGCAAGATCAAGTACTCCGGTAGGCGCTCAAAAATGAAAAATGACGGCCCTTCTGCTGCCTTTTTTGTTACCTTAGTTTTTCCAAAAAAAAGGTCAAACTTGACTGACGATTTGAAAATGGGACGCAGCCACCATCTTCGTTTCAGATTGTTATATTTGAATAATAAATACTGAATGAATTTTTATAATTTCCTAGCGGTTGGTCTTGGCGGATTTTTTGGGACGGTCGCACGCTATGCTGCGGTAAAATCGGTGGATGAAAAAATAAATGCTGTTTTTCCCTACGGAACATTTGCCGTGAATGTGATTGGATCTTTGCTGCTCGGCATAATATACACCGCGGCCCTGCGGAAAGTCGGCATGACCGAGAACTGGCGATTGTTCCTCGGCGTCGGCTTTTGTGGCGGATTCACTACCTTTTCGGCATTTGCCTGGGAAAATTTTAGCCTGATACAACAGAGATTTATGGGGACATCCCTTGCTTACGCATTGGCAAGCGTAGGGGTCGGACTTTTAGCATTAATGGCTGGCGTTTGGATTGGTCGATTTCTGTAAAGTCTTTGTTAAATCTCCAAAGCTTCTTACTTTTGTCGCCCTTCACAACACACAATCACACGTTAAAACACACACAAAAATTGCCCAGGTGGTGAAATTGGTAGACACGCTACTTTGAGGGGGTAGTGCCGTAACTGGTGTGCTGGTTCGAGTCCAGTCCTGGGCACCCTACTCTCCGGATGGAGAGTATACACGCAAGGACGCAAGGTTTTGCCTCCCCTAGTGAGGATGCGAGATATTGCGTTCCGAAGGCCGAAGTGGTGAAACTGGTAGACACGCACGTTTCAGAGGCGTGTGGCGCAAGCTGTGCGGGTTCAAGTCCCGCCTTCGGCACTTTTGTGTGGGACGCAAGATCTTGCGTCCCTCATCTCTTTTTCAGCCGCTGAATCTCATTCTGAAGCGTCAAAACGGTGTGTGCCAAATGATCGGTGGAAACCGATGCTGAAGATTGCGGATCAGGAAACTGGTTCGAAAAAAATGCTTTCGCATACCAAATTTCCAGCACATCATGCGCATCCACAGCATATGGTTCGTATTGCCGGTTGTCGGATACCAGCAACAATTTGGCCTCGTCATCCGCAAAATTGAAAATGCGCTTGAATACAATACCATCCTCCTTCGTCATCAGGATGTAAAGTTTTCCATTCTTAATGGCAGAAACGTGCTCTGTGTATTCGCCAAAAATAATACTGCCCGGGAGAATCGGTAACATCGAATCACCTTGTATCTCAAACGCCCGGTAGGTCTTGTTCTTTGGCAATACCGGCATACTGATCTTCGGGAGATCCTTTACAAATTCAACATCCTGATAACCGGATAAATAGCCGGCGGACGCTTTTTGCGTCACCAACTCTACATTCTCCTTATTATTACCGTCCACTGTTATGGCCAGCACATCCCTGCCTTTGCCTGTCGAAATAGTTTTTCGTCCCTTATTTGGCCTGCTTAAGTCCAGCTTCACGAGATCATCCAGGTTTACATTGAAAATCTTGGTGATATCCAACAGGGAAGCCAATGGAGGTGTTGAACGCTCCTCTTCATAGGCACCGATAGCGGCTTGCTTCAAGCCCAGCTTTTCTGCCAATTGCTTTTGCGTCATGCCCATTTGGGCGCGCAGGAATTTCAGATTTTTATTTACCATAGCCATGTACAAAAATACAAGTTAAGCGATATGAAACAGTGTAAACTATTGTGTATTCCACACTGGTCTTCGGTTCCGCTTGGTTCGAAAAGTAAGACAAGCACTAGCCTGTACCTGAATTTTTTCCGCACATCATCCTTTTTGGCGAGTGGCTTCATCTGCAGGAACTGTCCAGCCAGCTTTCTCCATTCCTAAACCTTCCGCGATTGGGCGGAGAGGTTTAGTTTATGGAACGCCAACTATATGATTCCTTAGCTCAGCTTAAAAGCCCGTACCTGTCGCCGAATGTCCAATGGTTATCCAATTTCTGTTGTCATTTATGTTCGTATTTACCGCTATCCCACCCCCGCGCCGGATTTTTGGCGTGGAGGCTGGTAGAGGTCGCTATGGCATTAACAACGAGACAAAACTAAAATAATTAGTTTTAAATAAAAACAATTTACTAATTTTTTTAGTTAATTAGCGTCATGGATCGGAACATCTTACACCTGGATTTAGATGCCTTCTTTGTTGGCGTGGAACGCAAAAACAATCACAAGCTGGTCGGCAAGCCGCTGATTATCGGCGGCAGTAGCCGGAGGGGAGTGGTGGCCGCATGCAGTTATGAAACGCGCAAGTTTGGTGTTCATTCCGCCATGCCGATGTACCTCGCCCTGCAACTTTGTCCCGATGCAAAGGTGATCTCAGGGGATATGGAATCCTATAGCAAGAACTCCCATGAGGTTACAGAAATTATTGCCAGCGCTGCTCCTCTTTTTGAGAAGTCATCCATTGATGAATTCTATATCGATGCCAGCGGAATGGATCGTTACTTCGGTGCCTTTAAGTGGGCCGTGGAATTGCGCAAAAAAATTATCAGGGAAAGTGGTCTGACGATATCGCTGGGAATGTCGGTAAACAAGCTGGTGTCTAAAGTAACTACGAATGAATTCAAGCCCAATGCCGAAATGCAGATTCCGGCCGGAACTGAAAAAGAATTCCTGGCCCCCCTATCCGTCGATAAAATCCCTATGATCGGAAAACAAACGGCTTCCTTTTTATACGACATGGGTGTACGCAAAGTGGAAACTTTGCGGGAAATGCCCCTGAAATTTCTGGTGAGCGCGTTCGGCAAAAACGGAATCAGTCTGTGGAATAAGGCACACGGCATTGATGAGTCTCCGGTAGTTCCCTACAGCGAACAAAAGTCGATTTCTACAGAATGTACCTTTGAAGAAGATACCATTGATGTGAAACGCTTGAAATCTACGCTCATCGCCATGGTGGAGAAAGTAGCCTTTCAACTGCGTGAACAGCAGAAACTCACTTCTTGTGTTTCTGTAAAAATACGCTACTCCAACTTCGACACGGAAACTAAGCAGGTTAAGATTGCATACACATCGTCCGACCATGTTTTGCTGCGTATAGTAAAAGAACTATTCACCAAACTTTATAACAGAAGGATGCTCATCCGGCTGGTGGGCGTACGCCTTAGCGGTATGGTTCATGGAAATTACCAGATCAGTTTATTTGATGACACTGCCGAAAACATCCACCTCTATGAAGCCATAGACTATATCAAACATAAACACGGCGTTGAGAAATTAATACGCGCGACAACCCTTGGCGTAGGACGAAGGGTACGCATGGAGATGAATATGTTTAAAGGGAATTTAAGGTAATGGAAAAATACTGGAACAAATACCGGAACGATTCAACCCGACTGAAAAATCGGGACTATGGCGCACCTGGTTCTGATCATAGAGATGCAAGATTTTGTGCCCCCACAGGATCCCAATAATGTTGGGACGCAAATTCCTGGGTCTGTTCAATTAACAGCAACAGGAAAAATTGCAATGACTAGTAGTGTAAATAAAAAGATAACCATATGAAACCAACACAAATCAAAATCAGCAATCCCGTACAGGAGTTATTGTTCATCATCGCTCCTCCGCGGCACATCAAAAGCGATGTATCCGTCTTAAAAGATGATGTGCAGTACCTAATTGGTCGCGAATTTGACGACCGGTATTCAAAAGCCTGCATCGCGTTGTTTAAGTACAAGGATGAACATCTCGATGCAATGATCGACCACGTTGCGACAAAGGCCGCACATTTCAAACCGTTCAACATATTTATAAAAGACCTCAATGTATTTTATAATGGATCCTACCGGACGATCTATCTTGATATTATCAACAAATATCCTGTGCGCGACATCTTCGAGAAACTGATCAAAGAAGACGCCGGCTACACCCCGCACATTACGATCGCAAAAAAGCTTGCCGCTGAAGATTTTCTTAAAGCCTGGCCCTATTTAAAAGACCTTCCCTATAGCCAGCACTTTCTTTGTGACCGGATAACCGTCTTAGCGCGTACAGAAGGCAAGTGGGTTCATTATAAGGATATTTTGTTTGGCCAATAGATGGCATGGGACGCATAGTTATGCTGTCTTTACATTACCAGTATATTAAAATAGGACGCATAATAATGCGTCCTTACATTGCCAGTATATTTAAAACGTTATTGCTATTATGACTCCTTTAGAAATCCTACAAGCCCAATTCGGCTACTCCTCCTTTCGCTTAGCGCAGGAGGCAATCATCAACGCTGTCCTGCAAAAGAAAGATACTTTTGTACTCATGCCCACCGGCGGCGGTAAATCGTTGTGTTACCAGATCCCCGCATTGGTTTTCGATGGCCTTACCATCGTGATCTCTCCGCTCATTGCGCTCATGAAAGACCAGGTTGACGCTTTACGCCTCAACGGCGTGCAGGCGGCCTACTTAAACTCTGCCCAAAATACCCAGGAGCAAGAAGCAGTTCTTCAGAAAGTCGCCTCCAAAGAATTAAAATTGCTCTATCTGGCTCCGGAAAGTACCTTCATCAAAAATATTACCTCCTTTGATGTGAGCCTCATTGCCATTGATGAAGCGCATTGTATTTCACACTGGGGCCATGACTTTCGGCCAGAATACCGCTTGCTTGCGCAACTGAAGCGGGCGATGCCAAATGTGCCTGTTATTGCGCTTACCGCCACCGCCGATCGACTGACGCAAAACGACATCGTTGAGAAATTGGAACTCAACAATCCGGTTACCTTCATATCCAGCTTTAATCGCGCCAACATCCGGTACACGGTAGAACAGAAGAAAAGAAGCTTTGAAAAATTACTTGACTTCCTCGAAAAACGCAAAGATGAGTCTGGTATCATTTATTGTTTATCGCGTGCTTCAACAGACACACTGGCCAATGATCTTGCCGAAGAAGGTTTTGATGCACTTCCCTATCACGCAGGGCTGGAAAAAGAACAACGTACCAAACACCAGGAAATGTTTCTTCGCGATGAGGTGAAGATCATCGTAGCAACAATCGCCTTCGGCATGGGTATAGACAAATCGAATGTTCGGTTTGTTGTACACATGGATCTGCCGAAGAACATCGAAAGCTATTACCAGGAAACCGGTCGTGCCGGAAGGGATGGGCTCGACAGTGACGCATTGTTGTTCTACTCTTACGCCGATGTCAGCAAGATGAAAAGGTTTGTGGAGATCGATGGCAATGCAGAACAAACCGAAATATATTTAAGGAAGCTGGACGAAATGGCCGCCTACGGTGACCTCACTGCTTGTCGCCGAAAATATTTGTTAAACTACTTTGACGAAGCCGCACCCGATTATTGTGGAAACTGTGATTCCTGCCTCACACATGTTGAACGGGTTGATGGAACCGTGTTGGCACAGAAAGTGCTGTCCGCCGTCGCGCGTTTGCAGGAACGGTTTGGCGCCGGGTATGTCATTGATTTCTTGAGAGGATCGAATACGGTAAAAATCCAAGGTGACCACAGGGCTATAAAAACGTTTGGCATAGGTGCTGATTTAAGTAAGGAAGTATGGCATGCCATCATCCGCGATCTGCTTTCACAAGGTTATCTTACTAAATCAACGGGCACGTACCCAGTACTTAAACTTACCCCTAAAAGTGAGTCGGCGCTGAAAGGCATGGAACGCGTCATGCTCGTTAAATCAATAGAAAAAGTTGAAGTAAAGGAGCAACAGGTTAACTATGAAACACCACTCTTCCAGCAGTTGAAAGTGGTCAGAAGGCAATTGGCTGCGGAAGAAAATGTGGCCGCATACATCGTCCTTTCTGATGCGACGCTGCTGGAACTTGCAACATACCTACCCCATACGCTGGATGACTTCGATAAAATATCCGGATTTGGGCAGGTGAAAATTAAAAAGTATGGAAGGCCTTTTGCAGATGCGGTCGTAGCATATTGCAAGGAGCATCGATTAAAATCCCGTGTTCATCTCAAATCACCCAAACGCCGCCGAAGGGAAAGACCTGCACGTGAGTCCGAAACCAAACAACAAAGTCTTGAGCTTTTCCAGCAAGGGAATTCCGTTGAAAAAATTGGCGAACTCAGAGGGCTCAGTCCGGCGACGATAGAAGGTCACCTGGCATTTTACGTTCAACAGGGAAAAATAGACATCGATCAATTAATAGATTCTTCTAAAATCCCAGCTATTCAGCAGGCCATCGAAAAAATTGGGGGTGAAACATTGTCGCCCATCAAAGAATCATTGGGTGATGCATACAGTTTTGGCGAGATCAGGTTCGTGATGGCTTATGCTTCTTCGGGTTATTCTTCGGCTGTAAAAAAGGACGAATAGCACAGCGTTAAGATCAAACGCCAAGCGGCGTCAGTAGTGAAGTTCGAAGAAGAATATGCGGTTGATCGACTGCGATTAATATCATGTACCTCAACTGTCACACTGCCTTTAGTTTTAAATATGGCACCCTGCAGGTGGCAGATCTCTTTCATGAGGCACGCCGGTGTGGGGTGCATAAACTCGTCCTCACGGAAATCAACAATACTGCATCGTATATCGAAATGCTGCGTTTGTGCGCGGAGTATGCCCCATACATGGGTAATTTGACACGGTATGAAAGGGAGGCGTATTGCCTTGAAATAGCGCTTGGTATTGAATTTAGAAAAGGTAATGAACTACACTACATCGCCATCGCCAAAAATAACGCTGGTTTTGAAGAGATCAATCGCTTTCTATCGCACCTCAACCTGGAAAATAAATCACTACCGGACCGCGCACCGGAATTCGAAAATGTTTTTATCGTCTATCCGTTTAAAAAGATCGAACCAGAATGGCTTCGTGCACATGAGTTTATCGGCATTCGAAAGCATGAGTTGAATCGTTTTGCTTTTTATGAACCTTACCGATCTTATCAAGATAAGTTTGTCGCATGGCATCCAGTCACCTTCGCCGATAAAACGGATTTTAATACGCATCGCCTCCTGCGTGCGATCGATAACAATACATTACTGAGTAAACTTCCGG
This sequence comes from uncultured Bacteroidota bacterium, assembly GCA_963714945.1. Classification (GTDB taxonomy): domain Bacteria; phylum Bacteroidota; class Bacteroidia; order Cytophagales; family Cyclobacteriaceae; genus Chryseolinea. The sequence continues at coordinate 13,793 of CAVQQL010000014.1, forward strand.
ACCATCAGCAAGCCCACCCCGACGAAGTAATGATGCCGGAAAGTGAACTGGAAGAAATATTTGCACAGTTTCCAGATTTGATTCGGAATGCAAAGCAAATTCTTGATCAATGCACGATCGACTTCACGCTGGGCACGGATAAAAACAAGAAACATTTTACCGCCAGTGCAAAAGAAGACTGGGATCTGCTGGTAGAAAAGACCTGGGAAGGTTTTGCGCATCGCTATGCTGAAAAAACCGAAATTCTTCTGGAACGTATAGCGCGCGAGCTCAATATCATAAAGACCAAAGGATTCTGCGCTTACTACCTGATCGCACATGACCTTATCTGTTTTGCCAATACAAAGGGTTTTGCCTACGTCGGGCGCGGAAGTGGAGCCAATAGCGTGGTAGCCTATTGCCTGGGCATTACCAATGTTGACCCCATCGAACTTGATCTCTATTTTGAACGGTTCCTGAACACCGAAAGAACTTCCCCGCCGGACTTCGATATCGATTTTTCCTGGGATAACCGTGACGTTATTTACGATTACCTTTTTGATCGCTATAAACGCGATCATGTTTGTTTACTGGCTACCCATGTCACCTATCAAAAACGCTCAGTACTGCGGGAACTGGGAAAAGTATTTGGGTTACCGAAAGAAGAGATCGATTTGATCGTGGAAGAACAGCACAAGGGTAAGGATCGTGATCATATCACAAAACTGATCTTCCAATATGCCGAGCGAATAAAAGATTTGCCGGCCAACATCTCCATTCACGCCGGCGGTGTTCTGATCACAGAAAAACCTATTTATGCGTACACTGCGATTGAACTTCCACCGAAAGGGTATCCAGTTTCCCAATTTGAAATGCACAATGCCGAAGACATGGGGATTTTCAAGTTTGATATTCTCAGTCAGCGTGGCCTGGGCCATTTGAAAGAAACGGTTCGTCATGTAAAAAGGAACAAAAATATTGATGTAGACATCAATCGCTTTGCAGACTTCAAAAGGGATGAAAAGATCAAAGACCTAATGCGAAACAGCAGGGCGATGGGTTGCTTTTATGTAGAATCTCCAGCCATGCGCATGCTGTTGGGGAAGTTACGGTGTGAAGATTACCTTACGTTAGTGGCCGCGAGTTCGATCATACGCCCAGGCGTAGCGCGCTCGGGAATGATGCGCGCCTATATTGAACGCTTTCATACCGTGCGGAACGGTGGAACGTATGAGGCGATCCATCCGCTGATGGATACATTGATGAAAGAGACTTATGGGGTGATGGTGTACCAGGAAGATGTAATTAAAGTAGCGCATCATTTTGCCGGGCTCAGTTTAACAGAAGCTGATGTCTTGCGAAGGGGTATGTCGGGAAAGTATCGCTCACGTCAGGAGTTTCAGCGCGTCCATGATCGCTTCTTTGAATTATGCCGAATGCGTGCGTACGATGAAGCTGTTAGCAACCGGGTATGGTATGAAATTGAAAGTTTTTCCGGGTACTCATTTGCGAAAGGTCACTCAGCGAGTTATGCCGTAGAAAGTTACCAAAGTCTTTATCTCAAGGCACATTATCCATTGGAATTCATGGTTGGCGTAATCAATAACTTCGGTGGATTTTACCGGACCGAATTCTATTTTCACGAAGCCCGTATGCATGGCGGTTCTATTGAAGCACCGTGCATTAACCAAAGCGAGTACCTCACGACGATTTATGGCAATCGTATATATATTGGCTTTGTCCATCTCAAAAGCCTGGAAAAGAAAGTAGCAGGGGAAATCGCCGTAGAACGCGAACGCAATGGCGCTTACAAAAGCCTGGATAACTTTTTGCGAAGGGTGACCATTGGTCTAGAACAAATACGCATCCTTATTCGCATGGGGTCCCTCCGCTTTACAGGAAAAAGTAAACAACAGTTGCTGTGGGAGGCCATGCTGTTTGTTAGCAATGCAAAGTCGTATAGTGAAACCACGATAGATCTATTTGAAATCGAACCTGCTGAATATCCACTGCCCAGCCTGCAGCGAAACGCACTGGAGGATGCCTTTGATGAAATCGAATTGTTGGGATTCCCATTGTGTGATCCCTTTAAATTACTGGACACCTCAGAACGTGGGGACAGCGTTGCCCGTGACCTTGTCCATAAGCTGGGAAAGCAGGTCCACATCGTGGGGTATGTGGTCACGACCAAATACACCAGCACCCTAAAAGGCGAACCCATGTTTTTTGGCACCTTCTACGATGCCCGCGGCGAAGTTTTTGATACCGTCCATTTTCCGGGCATTGCCAGAAGCTTTCCGTTTCGTGGAAGAGGCTTCTACGCCATGAAAGGTAAGGTAGTAGAAGATTTTGGTGTTGCTATGATCGAGGTAAGCTGGATGGATAAACTCCCGCTCATAAATAAGCGTGCGGAAGAATTCATGCGTGAGAATGTATACGATGAACGGGGATAAAGCACCAAAGAAAAATGACCGTATGCGGACATGCCCGTTCGATTATGATCGTAAAACATGCGTGAAAGGGCTAAATTGGCGCTGGCAATAGGGAATTGATCGTGGCACCGATCTTGGAATAGGAATGCGAACGCCACCTTCAATGGCCCTATAAAAGTATGTTATATAATTACCTAAAAACCTCTATCCGCAACCTGCTTCGCTATAAGAGCTATGCTTTCATTAATATTTTCGGCCTTACGATCGGGTTGGCTACCAGTATCTTCATTTTCTTATGGGTAGTCGATGAATTGCGTTATGATCAGTTTCATAAGAATTCCCGCATTTACCGGGTGATGAGCAATTTTACATACACGGATGGCACTATCGAAACGGGGTGGTCTACACCTTTCAAATTAGCCGAGGCAATTCAAAACGAAGTGCCAGAAATCGATCAGACCCTTCGGCTGGGCTGGGATAGAAATATGCTTTTCAAGCATGGAGAGAAATCATTGCATGAGACGGGATATTTTGCAGACTCAACCATCTTTTCAATTTTTACTTTTCCAATTGTGCAAGGGGACGCGCGTAACCCTTTGCCTACTTTGAATTCAGTAGCCATTTCTGAAAAGCTGGCCCATAAATTTTTTGAAAATGAAAACGCTATTGGAAAAGTTTTTAAAGTAAACCAGCAATACGATCTTATGGTCACTGCTGTGTTCGCTGATATTCCAAAAAATTCATCGCTTATCTTTGATTTTATTCTTCCCTTTGGAATTTGGGAAAAAGAAACAGCATGGAGGGACAACTGGGGGAACAACGGCATGCAGACCTATGCCAGCCTAAAGCCGGGCGCCAGTCTTGAACGTGCCAACCAAAAAATTTACGGTATCATTGAAAAGCACTGTAAGGATTGCATCGACAATCCATTTCTTTTTCCATACAACAAACTGCGGCTTCACAGCGAATTCAAAAATGGAAAGAATGCGGGCGGTCGAATTGACTATGTCACTGCCTTGGGTATCGTTGCCCTAATCATTCTGATTATTGCTTGTATCAACTTCATGAACCTAGCCACGGCCCGCTCTGCCACCCGCAGCCGTGAAGTGGGCGTGCGCAAAGCGATTGGAGCACAACGAACCGGGCTCCTGGTCCAGTTTATTTCAGAATCGGTACTCCTCTCGTTTATCGCGTTGATATTTGCGCTGGCAATGGTACAGTTAGTGCTTCCCTTTTTCAATGAGGTAACCGACAAATCAATTCGGCTGGATTTTACCAATTCCATTTTCGTCTTTGGTCTATTTACCATCACGCTTTTTACTGGTTTGATTGCAGGAAGTTATCCGGCAGTGTTCCTATCCTCTTTCAAGCCTGCCGTGGTTCTGAAGGGAAATATGGGATCAGCGTTCTCGGGCGGGGGTATTCGAAAAACACTAGTTGTCATTCAGTTTGTTGCTTCAACAATTCTGATTGTAGGCAGTCTTGTCGTATACAATCAAATCGCATTTATTCGCAATAAACACCTCGGTTTTGATAAGGGAAATATTGCGGTGATCAGTCAGCATGAGGGCTTTTCTAAAAATCAAGAAGTCTTCAAAAATGAGCTGCTGCAATTTCCATCCATCAAAAGTGTAGCCGTTGCCGGACATAATCCCTTCGCCGTCGGCAACACCACTACCGATCCTGTATGGCCCGGAAAACAAGAAGGTGCCGAGATCTCCTTCAAGGTTATTTCCTGTGACCAGGATTTTATTCCCACATTGGGCATGAAAATACTAGCGGGTAGAAATTTTATTAATTTGAATAAGCAAGACTCAGCGAATTATATCATCAATGAAAAAGCCATGTCTGTGATGGGGCTGACCCCGGATAATGTAGTCGGTACTGACCTGGATATGTGGAATGGAAAAGGAAAAATAATAGGGCTTATCCGGGACTTTAACAATGGTAATCTAAAGGAAGCCATCATGCCGTTGATCTTTGTCAATCTCCCTGAAAATACATGGCGCATTTACATTAAGGTTGGAGGTAATACGCAGGATGCCCTCGCACACATAGAAAACGTTTACCACAAGTACGACCCTGATTATCCATTTGAGTATTCATTTCTAGACGAAGAATTTGATCGAGAATATCGCAGTGAAGCCATGATTGGAAAACTCTCGCTAAGCTTTACTGTGGTTGCCATCATAATTTCATGCCTGGGTTTGTTTGGGCTTGCTTCTTTTACCGCAGAACGAAGAATGAAGGAACTAGGCGTACGCAAAGTGCTCGGCGCATCCGTACTGAATTTAATTACGATGCTATGCAATGATTTTGTGAAGCTAGTGCTGGCTGCGCTGTTTTTTGCCCTTCCGGCAGCTTGGTACATTGCGCGTGAGTACCTGAGTGGGTATGTCTTTCATGCGGAATTAAGCATATGGGCATTTGCTTTTCCTGCGATAGGCATATTGCTGCTTACGGTCGTGACGGTAGCCTACCAATCAGCCCGCGCCGCAATGAATAATCCGGTAAACATCCTGCGAAGTGAATAACACGAAGCACGCAAGCCCTTTTTAGTACTAATCGGATTCAAGCGGCTCCAACAGGAGACAGAACTATTTCAGAATCGCCATACGAAATATCCTGCGAAACGCGACCTATTCGATTATTAACATAAGCGGCCGATCCATTGCGATTGCATGACACAAGCCATCCGTGCAGCAAGGGCAAATCCTGTGTAGTCCTTGCGAAGTGAATAAGGGATGACTGGCCTGCCAATAAACGATTACTTCAACAAAGGAACACGCCCAATCGAACCATCATAAACCCTATGCCCAAGCGTCTGTAGTTTTGTTATCGTGGCGAGTTTGTTCTCGCCTGTGCGAGGCTGAACAGCGATTTTACTTTCCTGCGTAAGGTCTAACATCTCCCTGTTGAAGGTTGCGGACAGCAGCTGGTTCTCCTCACTGTTTCCGGGAAAAGGAAAATTGCTATCGGCAGTTCGCTTGGCTATACTGATCTCCATAACGTCACCGGTTTCAAAAGTATACGACAACTTATACACATCACCACCAGCGCAACGCAGGCTAGCCATTTTCACAACGTACGTGGTTTTTGTCTCGGCTTCAAACCGATCAACCGTGCCGGTTGCAAAACTTGATACATTCTCAGTTGAAAAGTCTATCCCCCAAAGTGGCGATATGATTTCTTCTTCAGCGGTGCATGCACCAAGCATTACCGAAACACTTGCGAGAAGTAAAAGAATTGTTTTCATAGTCGTTTCCGTTTGTTGGATTAAAGGGAACCAATTATGAACGAGAAAAGAAGTTTATATCGCTGTACTCACAATAGCGTCGGTGGTTGATCGGTCGCAAATACTTGCGTTTCAGTGCTTTAATCAGCACTTTTTGGCCTCAAGCATACGGCTCATCTTCCGAATCGATATTTCGCCGACATCCGCGACCAACCATCGGAAGATCGACTATTCGTGTGGTTACCTGTCACCCAAAGAAAATTTTGTGACAATTGGTTAGGAACGCAATCCACGTATTCTACAAATCGGAGCGCTTTAATTTGAGATAGCTGAAATAATTGAACAAGATCATCCAGGCGGAAGCTATGCCTACCGCAACCGGGTCAACATAATCCTGTATTTCCTGAAAGGCATAACGATAAAACGGTACCGGAACCAATGCACCGATAGATTCCATCGGAAAATAGGGAATCAGCCAGGGGAAATAATCATCGATGTTAGCTTTGATAATGGCCTCGAGCATGTAGGACAACAACAACAAGATAATCGTGAGGCCCGACCGCTGCACTAATATTCCCAACATCAAGGCATAAGAAAGAAACGTAAATAGCTCAAGCAAATAGGCTGGATAAAATTCAATATCCGTGAAGACGTAGTTCCAGTTGATTTCTGGCGTATAAATAAATCCAGTTACAAGCGCAATAAAAAAAATGAGGACCACGCTGATAACGCTTAACAAGAGATTGGTTAGAATCTTAGACGCCAGAAATTCCCAACGGCTCAATCCATCGATAATGTTTTGGCGGAGCGTACGATAAGTATACTCATTGGAAATCGAGATCACTACCATAATACCGAGCAAAACCTTAAAGAATCCGCTCCACCAAACCAGATTCAACCATACGTCAGGAAAGTGATACAATGGAATTCGATCGATATTCAAGCTCGAACCAAATTTATCAAACGCATTGGCCAGCAATTTTAGGAATTCCATACCACTGGCGGTAGAAAAACCGATCGTTAGGAAATAGAGTCCGCAAACGACCCAAAACGTGCGGTAGCTGGTTAGTTTCTTGAGATCTATTTTAAGCAGGTGCAACATGATTCGTTAACGGGCTTCCGAAAGAATTTCTAAAAACATTTTCTCTAAACTTTTCCGTTTGGTTACAAGATGATTGGCCACAACTCCACGCTCAATCAAAAACGTATTAAGGTCTTTACTATGAAAATCTTCACGCAAAGTGACGAGAAAAAATCCATTCTCAGGGAGGATTGAAGCGGTGCCCGAAAACTCCATTAGTACTTCGCTAAGATTTGGAATGTCTGCTTTGACTTCTACGGTTTCTGCGCCCTTCCCTACATCGTCGACCGGACCAATATGGACCAGGCTGCCTTTTTTGAGCACCGCAAAATGGGAGCAAACCTTTTGCACCTCATCCAGGAGGTGACTGGCTAGAATGATAGTTTTGCCATTCGCCGCTATTTTTTTGATCAATTCACGAATTTCTGCAATCCCCATCGGGTCGAGACCGTTCGTGGGCTCATCTAAGATTAGGACTGTAGGCTCATTTAGCAGCGCAGATGCAATCGCAAGGCGTTGCTTCATGCCAAGCGAATAGGTTTTGTACTTGTCATTCCTTCTGTGGGTAAGTTCCACAAGTTCAAGCACCCCGGGTATGTTCTCTTCCGGGCATTGCTTAATCATGGCATTAAGCTCCAGATTCTTTTGACCGCTTAGATAGGGATAGAAAATTGGATGTTCCAATACGGCGCCGATCTTTTTCCGCACATGGTGGTTAGGTGTCTGTCCAAACCATGAAAACTCTCCAGCAGTCGGATTCACCACACCCATCAACATTCCCAACGTCGTCGTCTTGCCACTACCATTTGGTCCTAGCAACCCAAAAACCTGCCCGCGTCTAACTTCAAGGGAAAGGTCATCGACGGCGCGGAGCCTTCCGAAGTCTTTGGTGAGGTGTTTGATAATGAGAACTGGATCCAAAGTGAAGTCTATTTCTGGAATAAGTCGGACATAGTAAGAATAGATTACAGAAAGTTAGTCCTTTTTTGTGAACGCTTTTATTTTCTTCCCAATATCGGTGCTCTCGTCAATTGTACTGAACAATTTGGTCACGTTGTCTAACGCAATTCTTCCTACGATATCCAGCACATATAAGTTTGTTGAGTCGTTTACGGTTACCACCATCCCTTCAGTCGTACCATTCCTATCTTTCAAAAAGACATCAAAATTTCTTCCCTGGTAACGACTGCTCATGATTTCTTCAAAGGATTCTGATTTATAACCAGAAACCAATTTTCTGTAATCCTGTGTTCCAAAATTTTCATCTTTGGAGATCATTAAAAATTTCATTTTTTCAATATCCTTAATCAATGCATCAAACTCCGCATCATCGCTTTGATTGAGCATTCGCAGTGTATTGTTATAAAAGAACAAAGAAAGTGCCTCCTTATTTTGCTTGTGCAAGTTCTCCGTAGTTTTTGTTTGCGCCAGGGAAGGCAGTGCTACAAGCACAGCCAGCGTAAAGGCGAGAGCGAATTTCAGACGTTCAAAATTCCAGTTCGGCCTGACGTTCGTTGTATGATAATTTTTCATGTTTTAACATTAGATTGGGATCTACATATCCCTCGAATTCTATAACCACCACCGTACCTGGTTCTTCTATTAATATCATGTACCGGCTATTTCCGTTTTTAATTGACTTCATGTACAAGGTAACATGATCGCCATGCTTATCCACATGGGCAAGCTCCTCAAACAAATTTTTGCGCAATATTGCTTTGTACCCGGACACAGATACCCCTTTAGACGCGAAGGCAGATTTTGGCACAGTGATCAGGCTCATGTTTTCAATATCCTTAATCGCTTTGGTGAACTCCTGTTCGACGGCCACCCAAAGAACGGTTCTTGCCAAAAAGCCACTTGTGTGAAAGCAGTATACCTCCTCATCATCAGAAAATTTATCCTGAAGCGTCCTGAAGCTCTTACTCTGCGCGAAACCGGAAACGGTAATAGAAACAAAAAGGATAGTAGTTGCCGCGATGGTTTTCATAAGCGATGTTGTTTGTTTACAAACAGATGTCTAGAAATACCGAAGCGTTGCATCACCACCAAAGCTGAACTTGGACAGGTCATTTTTTCTTATCCATTTTGTCAAGGTTTTCCAATCCCTTAACATCCATTTTCTTCCCGATGCGGGAAACTTGTTTTAGATCTATCTCGCCAAAAAGACTGAGTACCATAAACTGCTCGTTACCGCCCATGACCATCAGGAGTTCGGAAATTTTCCCTCCACTCTCCTTAATCAGGAACTTCATATCTTTATCCTTATCGCGCACAGACATTAGTTCTTCATATTCTTTCATGGGTATTAATGTAAAAGCTTCCTTGTAAAGGTCCCGGGCGTTACGGGTATCATCCTTGGCCAGAATCCGAAGGCCTTTCAGTTTGCTTATGGCATTCAATACCTCTTTATCTTCCTCAGATTCGGCATCCATGTTTGTAAAAAGTCCAAACATTTTACTGGAAACGGTTACCTGACTGAACGATTCGTCATTTTGATACTTGCTGAAAAACTTAGAAATGGCATCCTGAGCGAAAGCTCCACTGATTACCATCATCATCAACGCTACTCCAATTATCTTTTTCATATTTTCTACTTTTTTTGTCTTTGTTTAAAGCCAGTAAGCCTCCTTGTCGTAATTCACTGCTACAGTTTTTTTTCCTTCTTTTTTTGTATTTCTTCTTGTGCTTCGTTAAACATATTTATCTTTTTTGCGTGCTCTTCCGCTGTCCCAAAACTTCTTGAGATCATCATCAAAGCTTTTTTTGTCTCCTCAAATGCGAGCTTCGGATCATCATAGGTGTCCACAACTTCCTGCGGCGTTGACTGTCTTACCTCTGTGCGGATAAACCACGTGGCTACAATAACAACCAACAGCCCTGCCGCAATGCGCATCGAATTATGAAACAGCCTTTTTACTTTGCCCTGTTCAGTGCCGACGTGCACTTTTTTCATCAGCTCATTTTCAAAAGAAATATCGCTCAATGATTTTTTCTTGTTTTCTTCGAAGTATTGGAACAACACCGCAGTCTCCTTCCATTCCTCAGGGAAGTTACCATTTCTGAAATACGTCCGCAGCGCCTCCTCCTCCGCAAGCGTCGTCTCACAGTTCCAGTATTTGTCGAGCAGTTCTTTCATTGCACTAGAGTCCATAGGCATTAATCTTGGTCAGTTTTTCACGTACGGCATTTCTAGCCCTGAACAAGTTTACTTTTACCTGGTTCATGTCGAGTTCTAAGATCTCGCAGATCTCGTTATAACTATACCCCTCCACATCCCGAAGGTGTATCACCTGGCGCTGCTTCTCGGGAAGCGCCGCAATAAATTGATTTATTCGATTCAAACTTTCCTGTATTTCGGCTGACTCAAGAGGAGATAAAGCTCCGTGTTGAACAGCATATCCTTCTTCTAAGGGTTGCGCATGTTTGCGCGCAATAGCCTGAATGCGGTCCAGCGAGAGGTTCTTGGCAATACGCATGCACCAGGCCTCCCAATTCTGCACTTCGTTCATTTGCCCCCTGCCGTTCCATACCCGAATAAAGACCTCCTGCACTACATCTTTGGCTTCTTCCTCATTGCCCAACAACCTTAGGGCAAACCGAAAAAGCTTGTTTTTAGAAGGAAAAATCCGGGTTTGAAAAGATTCTAGATTCATTCAACAAGATTCAATAGCAAGACGGTACAGTTATTCATTTGTTACAACCCCATGTCAGGTATTTTCAAAAACGCTCCTGAAATGCCAAAAAGGGCGAAATTGGGATTATTTCACCTTTTCTTTTTTGCCTTTACCTCGCCAATGAGTTTCATGTCCACGTTTTCCTTGGATATGTACGCATAATTGCCTTTGCCCAAAGAGGCTAGTTTTTCAAGTGCTTTCGATGCGCCCGCCCCATTGCCAAAATTGAATATGGAGAGAAAAATATCCTCATTCGAGAACTTTTCAATAAGTTGGCGCGTGTCCTCGCGTATAGCGAATTCCCCATCAGTCGCAAGTATGATGCGGTTGTTACCCCCGCGCACATAATTTTCATCGGCTACGCTGTAGGCCAGCCTCACGGCAGCATTACCATCCGTTTTGCCCGAGGGCTTCAGGTTCTTAATAGCGCGCTCTATCATGACCGCGTCGCTAAAGGACGCGGCAGTTAGTATTGCTTTCGGTTTCTGTGAAAAAGCAATAATCGAGACTGCATCTTCCTGCCGCATCATGGAAACCAAACGCATAACAGATTCTTTAAGCAGCGGAAGTTTCTCAGGTGCATTCATGGATCCTGACACATCCAGCAGCAAGATCATATTATTCGTGGCATAGCCTTCCATGGAGCGTATATTTTCCCCAGGCTCCGAAAGGTATACCGTGTCGCGCCGCTCTATGAATACAGTATCGTGCTGTATTCTTCCAGTTTTCACCGCCACGTTTGCATTTTCTTCATGCGATTCATTCCCCTGGTCTGGTGATTGCACTTTTTCAGTAACGACTAGGGACAGCGCTCCCGCAGGTTTTTCACTTTTGGTAGCAGGGTACTTGACGGAATATAGCTCAGGTTGTTTAATCGCTTTTAGGAGTAGTATGTCTTTAGACAACTCGCAGAACTTATTGTAATCATCCACGATGTCATTGTAATGATAAACCATGGTGTGATAAGGATGATCGTACGTAGCGGTACTGACAGCAGGTTTCAATTTTTTGAACGCTTCGCTTAAAGATTTAGATGTCATTGGAATATCTTCATACGGCGTGTAAGGGCAAAGTCCATTATTACGACCCAATTTCCGAATGCCATTCATATTATCGTATTCTTTCGCAATGACGTCACGCAATGCCGAATCAATTTTATCGGTGGAGACGGTAAGCATCTGCGTCTGCCTGGTAGTGCGCTTTGGCGGCGACTAATCCATCGTGATCTAGGTCTGTCAGGGTTTGCAACGCTTCTCCGGCAATAAACCATGAATTATTTGGCTGCGTGGGCGGGTAAGCGTCATAGATTTTTCTAACATCCTGATAGAGGAACTCTTTCTTTTCGTCCCACAGATTGAACAGTATCTGCTGCCGCTCCAGTATTGCGTACACTTTCTGAAGGTGATCTTTCTCATACCGCTTTTCGCGTGTTTCAATTTCCAGATAGGCACTGATTGCATCCATTTCTTTCAGGATATTTAATAATACCTCGCATTGATTGTTTAACGAGTTCGCAAAAGCCGGCGGCAGGAAATGGCTATCCGCAACTGTTTTTAGGTACCGAGACAATGGCAGTCTGAAATCTTTATAAGAAAACGACAATGCGCCCTTTTGTTCGAATGTTTCCAAATTTCGATAATTTGAAGCCGTTGCACTAAAACTTGATAATACCCTTTGGAGGTAGCGGGTTTGGCGCCAAGTTTCATTTATAAAGTCTATATAGTTAGACAATGCTGTATAGACAGGCGCGGCTAAAGCCGTTTTCTGGATTCCAACTGCAATAGGGCGCCTGGGGATATCCACGAATGGATCCACAAATACTGTAACTGCTTCCTGTCTTGTCCTTACTTCAAAGACCGGAAGATAGTCTATGATCTTCAATGCATAATAACCTTGCTGCTCTGCAAATTTTGTGAACATATTTTGGTCGGCGATCAATGCTCCATTGAAATAGTTTATTAAACCCAGGTAAACATCATTACTGTGTTTATCCGATTTCTTCGCCTCGAAATTATACGCGTCAAGACCATTTCGTTTTAAGTCGAGTATCGAATATAAAGACGCTTGAAAGCTCGTCCACTTACTGGAGGTGGGATACTGCAGTTTTAGGTCAAGCTGGTGGAGTGCAGTCAGCCGGGTGTCGGAATCCAGAATATTCTGTATCAGTGTATCAACCAGCCAGCCTGTGTGCACATTTTCGTCGAGGTTGAACTGACAATAAATCCAGGAACTTTCTTTGCGCGGCAACTTCGGCGTGCATCATATCGTCGGCCTTTCGATAGTCGCTTTGGGGAGCACCTGAGGTAAATTTCTTATAGGCCGCATCCAGTGCAAGCTGCATTGCATTTTGCCTGCGTTTGTATTCCACGATCAGTATTTGCAATTCGTTGATCAGCGTTTCGGCTCTTCCAAAATTATCCTGCTTGTAATCTTCAAGCTTGTGGTAGGTATCCAGCGCCTTACAATGGGCGTCAATCTGTTCCGCAGTTTCCGCCAAGTCTTTGATTCTCGCGTTCAATGCCGCTTGTTGTGTTGCGGGCAGCCCATTACTTTGTTTCAACGCATCGTTCAGATAAAAATCCTCCCGTTGAATCGGGCAAATATAGCGGGGCGCCCCCCATGTCCGTTTTCCATGAATTGTCGGGTAGTACGCAATTATGCTCTTAACAACCTTGGCGACTTCCGCTGCCGAATGGTCTGCGTAGTCGACGTAACTATTAAGTGCCTTATGTTGTAAAGCCGTAATCGTTTGCGAAAAGCAGGATACAGAAAGGAGACAAAGAAAGAAAAGCGGATATCCCATGAAAGTAACTTGACAGAAAGATAATAATACTTGGGCACTGCGGTGGTTAAATGCCAAAAAAAACCGGCCTCAGTCCGCTCAAATAAGGATAGCAGCACAAAGGCAAAATAAGTTGTGTTGGTGTGTGAACAAAAAGGAAAAATATTTGTTGTATATACAAATATCAGTCAAAACATTAATTTACAAACAAAAGCAAAATTATGGCAACCTGGAAAATGGACACAACGCACTCAGAGGCGAAGTTCAAAGTACGTCACTTGGTAATTTCAACTGTTACCGGCAATTTCAATGAATTTGCGGCAACTGTAGAGAGCAGCAAACCAGACTTCACCGACGCAAAGATTTCGTTTGAAGCATCAGTAGACAGCATAGACACCAAAAATGAGCAGCGTGATGGTCATTTGAAATCGCCTGATTTCTTCGATGCAGCAAATCACCCCAAAATCACGTTTTCATCGAAATCCATGGACAAGAAATCGAATGGCGAATATGAATTAACGGGAGATCTTACCATTCGTGGAACGACTAAGGAAATGAAACTCCCCGTTCGATACAACGGCACGGTTAAAGGATTTGGAGGCAGCTTTGACGTATCAGCTTTCGAAATTAACGGCAAAATAAATCGCCAGGATTTTGGCCTGACGTGGAATGCGCTAACAGAAACCGGCGGCGTGGTGGCCAGTGATGAAGTGAAATTTGAAATTCTGGCGGAGTTTGTTAAAGCATAATTGACATTATCACGGCTTCCCCCTCGATGACGATTGGTTGGGTGTCATTGAGGGGTGAAGTTGATGATTCTGCTCTTCCCATTGGTAAAGCGCCCTATGGCTACAGGAATTTCTTTCCAACCTCTATCCAATCGTTCAATCGTTCAAAGTCATCAATGTGCAAATTGTGCGGTGCCGTGAAAATAAATTTCTCGCCGTTAAACCCTGCCAGATTATAGTGGAGATCATCGATCATATAATCACCGTGCACCACCGTCTTACTGCCGCAGAACACAATTTGTTTCCAGGACAGAAATGGAAAATATTCTTTTAACCAGTCCAACTTTTCAGCAAGCGACTGTGGAAATTCCATGGCAGCGGAAACAATAAATAGATCATACTTTCTATTAAGTTCTTTCATAATCTCACTGCTTCCTGGATTAGGAGTCATGGTTCTAAAAAAATTACTGCGGTACGGAAACTGTCTGATAATATCATGGTGTGCTGGGAACCCATGACCTTCATCCTGATGATTCAAACTTTCACGCGGAACCCTAACGCCAAATTCCGTCTCATAGTAGTTGATAAACTGTCCTGTTGCATCGGCAATTACATCGTCCATGTCTATAATCAGTCGGTCCATCGATCACTTTTTGTTAACTTTCGAGATGCAAAGATGTGACTTTATGGTCCCGGTTCAAACAATATCGGCGCGCATGCTTCTTAGGGTAGTAGAAGCCAGATTCCGTGATAGTTTGTTCGTTGCCCACAAATGCTCAATGATTGGTAACTTGCTGACCTATGTGACCGGACGGTGCGCGAAATCAAAGCAAATCTAGCATTTGTAGGAAATGGAACCCATCAGGTTTTGTCGGCGAAGATCGCGTCCCTGCAACAGGGGGCATACGCAATTGCGGCCACGATGAAAATGGCTGCTAACGGACCTTACTAAAGCTCAGCAATGCGAGAACGTGATGCTATAATCGTCTTTCAAAAGTTCGACAATGCGATCGAGGCCAACATTGCCAAGAGCAAGCTTGATGCATATGGCATTCCATGCTTTTTGACCGAGGAAAACATGGCTAACCTGTATCCCGGCGCAAGCAATCTTATGAATTTCAATGTCCGTCTTCATCTCTTTGGCGACGATGAAGAACGCGCAAGGCAGATCATGACTGAAAATAACCTTCGGCTAAACGATGATGCTATTACCCGATGCCCGAAATGCGGATCAAAAAATATTGAACGGGATTTTCCGAAGAAACTAACCGCAACATTCACATCTTCGCTGCGGCTCTTATTCTTTGGCATTTTTTATCCCGGCAAAAAAGTTTATCGATGCGCTGAATGCGACGTTGAATTCTAGGTTGATTTGGTAAATGCTTTGTTGGTATTCACCTTCGGAGTACCTTGCAAAGACAATCGAGTTCGACTATGGCAAGAATAATTGTAGGTGTAATGGGGCCCGGTGAAAATGCCACGCCAGAAGAGAATGACATGGCCTACGATTTGGGCAAAGCTATCGCCGAAGAAGGCTGGATAACGTTAAGCGGAGGGAGAAGTTTTGGCGTTATGGATGCATCATTAAAGGGTGCATCGGAAGTTGGCGGATTGACCATCGGTATTTTGCCTGAACATGATGACAAAAATTCTTCTGAACACGCCCAAATAAAAATCGTTACCAGTATGGGCAGTGGACGAAATTATATAAGCGTTTTATCCAGTAATGTGCTGGTAATTATTGGCATGACAGCGGGTACGGCATCAGAAGTGGCGTTGGCACTAAAGTCCAGAAAGAAAGTTATTCTGCTGGATCAGGATGAGATTACCATCCGCTTTTTCAAGAATCTTGGCAGCTACAATGTGCTCGTAAGCAAAACTGTAGCGGAAACCATTGGGCATATCAAGGATTATCTTGGCATGAATACGAAGATAAAAAAGTAATACCAGGCCAATCACCAATTGCTATTCCACCAATGTTAATTTCGACACACGCTCGGCAATCGTTCCAAGCTCACTATCAGTCAGCGAAAAGCTAAGCGCGCCAACATTATCCTTGACCTGAGTCTCGTCACGCGCACCGACCAACACACAATCCATTGCTGGTTGTCTTGTCGTCCAATTGATTACAAGCTGCGCAAGTGTTGCGCCGTGGGCATCCGCTATTGGTTTGATGGCCTGAAGCAGCGTATTGATTCGCGCAACATTTTCGGCCTTATAAAACTTATTTCCTTGTCGCGTATCGCCTTCATTAAACCTGTGACCTGGTTTAATTTTTCCGGTAAGAATTCCCCGTTGCAAGGGGCTATAGGGAATAATACTCATTCCATTTCTTAGTGCCTGTGGTACGACCCCCTTCTCAATATCCCGGTTAATAAGACTGTACGGTACCTGGTTTGATGCAATTTCTAGTGTTTTCAATGCTTCCTCAACCTGGTCTTCCGAGTAGTTGCAAACACCCGCGGCACGTACCTTTCCTTGTTCAATTAATGTTGCTACAGCTTCCATTGTCTCTTGAATCGGCGTTGTTGCGTCCGGCCAGTGAATCTGCAATAAATCAATATAATCCGTTTTTAGGCGCTTCAGACTATCTTCGCACTCCTTTATTACCTTCGGCCTACTGGAGCACTTATATACCTGAACTGGCTTACCTTCGTCATCTGTTGTCTCAAAATGGAACTCACCTTCGTGTGTTTTCCAATTCAAGCCGTATTTGGTCAATATCTGATATTTGTCTCTACTTATTCCTTCCATCGCCTGGCCTACAAGTCTTTCACTTTTACCAAATCCATAAACAGGCGCGGTATCTATTGTCGTGATGCCAGCATCGAACGAAGCGCGGATAGCTCGAATGGCGGCTTGCTCCTCAGCACCACCCCACATCCATCCACCTATGGCCCATGCGCCAAATGCAATTGGCGTTACTTTTACCGTTGATTTTCCGAGTTGTCTTAATTCCATAGTAGTTTCAAATTCGGCATTAAAAGAGCTTTATGGACTGGCTTGACACACGCGCATTATCCTCACTTTCCCATCATCACAAATGCGCCCCAATAATAAGGTTCCTTGTACTTGGTCATTAGTTGAATCTGCGCTTGTTTGAACGCCTTTTGCTTGTCACCGAGTTTAATCCAATTGCTGTAAAAATTGGTCATCAGAAGCTGCGTGGCGGCATCATCCACTTTCCACAAGCTCATGATCAGTGCGTCTGCTCCTGCCACCAGAAAAGCCCGTTGCAGACCGTACACACCCTCTCCTGCCTTGATCTCCCCCAGCCCTGTCTCACAGGCGCTCAACACAATAAGGTCTGTTCCCTCCAAATTCAAGTTCATGGCTTCATAGGCGGTGAGGATTCCATTGTCATTGCTCACCAGGTTAGGCATGCGCCGGCCACTGATCGTACTGGCGGCGCCGGCCAGCATTAACCCTGAACGAAGCAGTGGATTGTCATTCGCATTCTCCAAATCGACACCAAAGGCAATCCCCGCTTTTTCTACATCCTGCAAAAAATAGCCATGCGTGGCAATATGCATTAAGACAGGAGCTCTTACAGATTTTAGATTGGCTTCCGTAGCCGCTTTTTGCAGGAGCGTGGTGACTTGGTAGCCAGATGCCTTCAAGATTTTAGTAATGCCGTCAACCTCCACTTTTGTTCCGGGAAGTGGCACAATCTCCCCGTTGCCGTAATCCGGAAAACCAACAAGTGTAGCATTTTTTCTCGATGCCTTTGTTTTCTTGTTTTTTAAAGCAATTAAATCTTTAGAATTGCCAACAATAATAATATCGTATTGGTTGATCAGGTAATCTGCATTCGGCTTCCTGAACGTATTTAAGTTCAGTTGATTATAAACGCCATCGGGCGAGACATATATGATTTTTTTTCCTTTTAATACGGGATCCAGGCGGGCCCAATATTGGTCATAGGAATATTCGTCAATAACTTTTTGCTGAATGGCATTTTGGTAAAATTTCGCATATCGGGTGTCTAATTGCTGACCATTCTCGAAGACTACGAGCATTGGTGTTTCGGTCGTTTTGGTAAGCACAAGCACTGCATATTTGGAATCACCACCAAAAGCTTGTTCATACTTACGAACACGAATAATTTCTACGACTGCTTCGTTATCACTTAACAGACTTCTGATTTCCTTATAGCTCATCTTCCTGGATGAATATCCAGATGAAAAATCAGCCGAGCGTTCTGACATTTTCCGCTCCAGCCCATTCGTCGCCCGCTCTAGTGAATCAAGGTTAATTTTTTGATTCCTTAAGTCTTCTTTTGAATAGGCGTATAGCCTGGCCAATGTTTCCTTCTGGTCGATCCAGAGCACGTAGTCTTGAATTAACTTTGCATCGCCACTGGCAAGAATGCTCTGTTTTACCTTGTTTGTAGAACTTAACAACAATGCTTTAGTAGCAATCCTGTAGTCAAAAAGATCCTGAACAATGGAGGGACTTTGTGCACTTGCTTCTATTGCAAAATTGTAAAATCGTTCAAAGCGTGGCGAAAGAACATCCCAATACTTAGTCTTTTCCGCCTCGCTCATCGGTGGAAAATAACTGTTGATAAACTCCAATGACTTATCCATTACCGCATGATACGCAGCAATTGCTTTTGGCCATGCCTGGCGCTTCCACTCCAGAATCGCGATATCCTCTTGTGACTGCACAAAATGAGGATGATTTTTTCCCAGCGTTAGTTTCGCGTATCGAGAGCGCCTTGTTCAATAAGGGTTCAGCTTCAGCATACCTGGCCTTATATCTGTAAAAATTTCCGAGATCGCTGGCCGACTTTGCATAGGCAGGGTTCTCTTCGCCAAAACTTGATTTGTAAATTGCCGCGGACTTTTTCAACAATGCCTCTACCTGATCTTCTTTACCCATTAGCATATACAAGGCGGCCTGATTATTAAGCATGCTTGCATAATCAGGGTTAGTTTTTCCCAGCCGTTTTTCCATGCCAATATAAATCGATTCGGCCTCCGCAAATTTGTTCATCTGGCGATACAGCAGCGCCTGATTGGAAAGGAATTTAAGATGGTTGGTGGATTTACTGCTTTGCAGTTTTTCTGCCACGGCAATGGCTTCCTTGAGCAATTTATCGGCCTCTTCATATCGACCGATAGCCTGAAAAAGCATCGCCTGGTTATTTAATGTGATAGCATACGGCATAGCGGAGTTCAATCCCTTGCCCTTCATAATGGAGATTGCACTGACGAAATCCTTTTCAGCATCATTGTAACGCGCCAGATTATATTTTAGCACACCATAGTTATTCAGCGATGCGGCAACACCTGTATTATTTTCCCCGAACTTATCCCTTCGCATAGCAAGTGCCTGGATTGTAAAATCTTCAGCCTGCGTAAAACGGCCCATAGTAGCGTACAACAATCCTTGATTGGAAATAGTCTTCAAATATCCAATATCTTGCTTTAGCCCGGCCGCTTCATAGGCCGTCTTCGCTAAAACAAATTTCTTCTCAGCCAATGCAAACTTTGCATTGGCATAAAAGACTTCTCCCATTTCAAGATTAAACCGCGCCCGCTCCGCTTCTGTAAATTCTGTGTTTTTATAAAATGACGAGGTAAGACTTACCATAGAAGTAACCTTGGCACTGCCTTCGCCCTTTTCTTTGACGTCGAACAATCCCGAGTTGTCGCTTAGTAAGATGGCATAGTCAAAATCTGTAGAGTCGAATTCATCGCGAGCCTTCTTCATGTCATCCAATACAGCGGATGCAACCTTGTCTCTATTCTCTTTCGTGTTCAGCTTTTTCGCCTGATCGATGGCGGCTCTTTGGATATCTTTAAAAAGCTGCGCTTGTGTAGGAACAGCGACCGAAGAAAATAGCAACAAAAATAAGATTACGGGAATCCCCCTCATGATCTTTATCGTTTACAACAACCGCAATATCAGGCCGAAAACGTGAATATTGGCTCAATATTCATCAATTATATTATCCGTTAACTGCTTTCTGCAGCGTCTGCTTGGCCTTGTTTCTCAAGGCCAAAATACCCCACTGGTCACAAATCACTGAGCGTCACTTTCCCTGTACGCTTTGATCAATGCTATCTCACCTTCTTTCCCCTCTTTTGCATTTCCGTGCTCCATTCCCCAAACACCCCGATAGCCCTTATCATGAACATGCTGGAATATGTTTTTGTAATTTATTTCTCCGGTCGTAGGCTCCTTTCTGCCTGGATTATCGCCAATCTGGAAGTAGCCGATTTCTTCATAGCAAAGGTCAATATTGTTGATCAGATTTCCCGCATTGCGCTGCATATGGTAAACGTCAAAAAGGATTTTGCACGCTGGGCTGTCTACAGCCTTGCAGATTTCATAGGTTTGATCGGGGTATCGCAGGAAAAGCTCAGGCGTGTCGCTTAAGGGTTCAAGCACCATGACCAATCCATGTGGCTCAAAAATTTCAGCACCGCGTCTCAAGGCATCCACCACATTTGCCGTTTGAATACCCATCGGCATGCTGCGTTCGAAAAAACCCGGGACAACGGTCATCCATTTCGCGTTTACCCGCTTGGCTAACTCAACGCAATCTTTGCAAGTCTTGATAGAATAGATCTTTGAACTCTTGTTTACCTGTCGTCAGGGATATCTTCCAGTTATCGCCTCCATCCACAACAAATACGCCCATCGTCATGCCGAGCTTGGATAGTGTGGCTGCAATATTGTTTTGCTCGTCTTTGGGACGCTTGAGCATGCCGTTGTCTTCAATGGCCCGAAAACCTTGTTCATGCATAAAGTTGATCTGCCCAATGAAATCTTTTCCCGCATGATTGCTAAACATCCCATAATGCGGTGCAAAATTGAGGGTAAATGGTTTTTCAGCAGGCGCATCCGACGCTTTGGTTCCCGTTGCGAATGATGGCGATGCTAAAACATTTCCTATTGCAACAGACGAGGCCGCTGCGGTTAGGGAATTACGGAGAAAGTTTCTTCTTTTCATTGCGGTGCCATTAAAGCGTATAGTTTCCAGAATAACGTAGACAGACGCCAAGGTAAAACATTCTCCCGAAAAAAGCTTTCATGGAAGCGGTCTATTTCTGGTTATGGTTCCGCAACCGACCATCCACGAACCATCGGCTCGGATTAAGATTCACCTATGCAATGATTAAGCTGCCGGTTAGTACTATCTTGCCGCAGACAACGGAATTACGCAATGAAACTCTATATCAATATCACCAGAGCTGTGATCCAGGCGCTCGAAATGATCTTTGAAGGCAACAAGTACGCAGATAAAGTCATCGAAAAAGTATTAAAACAAAACCCGAAGTGGGGAGCACGCGATAGACGTTTCATTGCAGAGACTACATATGACATCGTGCGTTGGCAGCGGTTATTGCAGAATATTACGGAGGCTGAGCCCGACGACTATTGGAAATTGCTGGGCGGTTGGTGCGTCCTCCATAGTGTTCCGCTACCTTCCTGGGTTGAGTTTAGTGGGCTTTCGGAAAAGAAAATTTTTGAGCGCTTAGACAAGATGAATGCAATCCGAAGATTCAGGGAGTCGATTCCGGATTGGTTAGATACGCTGGGAGAAGACCAATTGGGTGAACGGTGGGATGAAGAATTGCACGCATTGAATGAAGAAGCCCATGTGGTGCTGCGGGCGAATACGTTAAAAATATCAACGGGTGATCTCCAACAATATCTGGAGGAATCCGGGATCGTGAGTGCTGCACTGCAAGAATTTCCACAAGCCCTTGTATTAAAAGAACGTCAAAACGTCTTTCGTCACCCTGCCTTTAAAGATGGGCTTTTCGAAGTGCAAGATGCCGCCTCTCAGCTTGTTGCACCATTCATGCGGCTGGCGCCAGGCATGCGTGTAGTAGATGCCTGTGCAGGCGCTGGGGGAAAACACTCCACATTGCCGCTCTTATGAAAAACAAAGGCCGAATCATTGGTATGGATGTAGAAAAGTGGAAACTCGATGAGCTCCAAAAGCGCGCAAGACGGGCAGGCGTGAGCAACCTTGAAACGCGGATCATCGAATCTTCAAAAACGATCAAGCGATTGGAAAACACCGCGGATCGTCTACTGCTTGATGTTCCGTGCTCAGGGCTTGGTGTCCTTAAACGCAACCCTGACGCAAAGTGGAAATTATCGCCGGAATTTATCACGGAAGTGAAAGCACTACAGCAGCATATTCTGCAGGATTACGGAAATATTCTTAAAAAGGGCGGACTAATGGTCTACTCTACCTGCAGCATATTGCCTGCCGAAAATGAAGAACAGATTGAAATTTTCTTATCGAAGAACAAAGATGGGTTTGAGTTCATAGAAGAACAATACAGTTGGCCTTCGGCAGGGTTTGACGGGTTCTACATGGCCCTCATCCGAAAAAGATAACCCAAATAATTCTTCTGTCCCACCACACTGACCGTGCAACACCCTTTGCAGGCATGTTCAGATTTCCCTACCTTGAAAGTCCATTCAAAATTTTCAGGTTGAAATCACTTTTGATCGTCTTTTGCCTTTCTTCTTGCATCCTTTCCCTCGGCGCGCAGGATTTTAAGCCATATAATCAGCCTATTCCTAGAACCGAAATAACATTCAAAATGCTCCCCATACCGGCTGGAACATTCACGATTGGAAGCCCATACAGCGAAACCGGCAGAGATCAAGACGAAGGGCCGCAAAGAAAGGTGGAATTATCTGCCTTTTGGATGGGTGAACACGAAGTGACTTTTTCAGAATGGGATGCTTTCTTCAAGAATATGGAGGTACCACAAACCAAAGCGATTGAGGTTGATGCGGTATCCCGTCCAACCGCCCAATACATCGATCTGACCTGGGGAATGGGTCGCGATGGAAAACAACCAACCAACAGTATGAGCCAAACGGCTGCCATTATGTACTGCAAATGGCTGTACATCCAAACTGGTATCTTCTACAGGTTACCTACTGAAGCTGAGTGGGAATATGCCTGCCGCGCCGGAACTGTAACGGCCTATTCATTCGGAAACGACCCTGCTAACTTATCGGCGTACGGATATTTCAAAGACAATAGTGGTGGGAAATTTCACAAAGTTGCGCAACTTAAGCCCAATCCGTGGGGGCTGTATGATATGGAAGGCAATTTGAGTGAATGGACGCTGGATCAATACGACGCACAGGCATATGAGAAGCTCCCCGAAAAGAGCAAAAACCCGATAACGCCGCCCGGGTCAAGGTATCCACGGGCAGTCCGCGGGGGGGCGTACACAGAAGCGGCTGTAGCATCACGTTGCGCCAATCGCATTTCCTCATTGACCGATTGGAACAAACGTGATCCACAAATTCCTAAAAGCAGGTGGTGGATGACGGACGGAATGGCTGTAGGGTTCAGGCTGGTGAGACCCCTGCAACAACCTCCGAAAGCGGAAATTGAGAAATTCTTCACTGCTTACCTAAAATGAACAATGGCACACGATGCTGCCAGGATAATCTTAAAAAAAATGAATCTTAAATCCATATCCAATGAAAACTAAGGAAACAGGAAAGACTTCCCGCAGAGCGTTTGTAAAACAATCCTCCTTGCTAGCTGGTGGTCTAGTAGCCGCTCCGTTAATGTCAAAGGCGGGTTATTTTAATTCGGTAGACGACACCATTAAAGTCGCCGTCATCGGCTGCGGGGGCAGGGGGACAGGAGCAGCAATGCAAGCACTCCTTACCAAGCAAAACGTAAAACTCGTTGCCATGGCAGATGCATTCCGCGATAGAATTGACGGTTGCTACAAGGCATTAACGAGTGATGACAATGATGAGGGCAGTGTGAAAGCAAAGGTTGCCGTCACGGAGGATACCAAATTTGTTGGATTTGATGCCTACAAGAAAGCTATTCCGCTGGCGGATGTTGTGATCCTTACAACGCCCCCTGGTTTCAGGCCAATACATTTTGAGGAGGCTATCAAACAAGGCAAGCATGTGTTCATGGAAAAACCTGTAGCGACGGATCCCGCTGGTATAAAAAAAGTCCTGGAGATTGCAGAAATCGCCAAGCAGAAAAAACTCAATGTCGTCGTCGGACTTCAACGCCACTATCAAAATTCCTATCTTGAATTATACAAACGTGTCCAGGATGGAATGATAGGCGAAATAACATCGGGGCAGGTGTGGTGGAACAATGATGGCGTGTGGGTAAACATGCGTCAACCTGGCCAGACGGAAATGGAATACCAGATGCGCAACTGGTATTACTTTAACTGGTTATGCGGCGATCATATCAATGAACAGCACATCCACAATATCGATGTGATGAACTGGTTTAAAGGAGCATATCCTGTAAAAGCACAGGGTATGGGCGGAAGACAGGTACGCACCGGCAAAGAGTATGGCGAAATCTATGACCACCATTATGTAGAGTTTCATTATGCAGATGGAAGCATCATGAATAGCCAATGCAGGCATATCAAAGGAACGTATGCCAAAGTGGACGAATTGTTGGTCGGTACCAAAGGTGTCGTAAAATGTGGCGACGCTCAGATTTCGAGCCATGGAAAATCGCTGTACCAGTACGACAAGAAATTAGAAAATAACCCGTATCAGACCGAACACGATGAGCTCTTTGCCACAATTGCAAAGGGTGACTACAAATTTGCAAACGCAGAAAATGGGGCAAAGGCTACAATGACGGCCATCATGGGAAGAATGGCTACCTATTCGGGCGAGGTAATTGAATGGGACAAGGCCCTTAACTCCGGCATTAGCATTATGCCGGAAAAGTTTGCCTGGGATGCCAATCCGCCAACGCTTCCTGACGCAAATGGTTTCTATCCAATTGCAACACCTGGCGTTACCAAATATTTTTCATAGCATTGTTGCCAAACCTGCTCATCATCATAGCAGGTTTGGCTTCTTCATTTATTGGTACCGTTGTTACTGAATTATTTCCACCGACACAGTAATATTTATATCCACCAACGCATATGCAATTAAAGGCCTTAATCGTTGAAGATGATCCCATCCTTCAAATCCTGCATCAAAAAATACTGAAGAAAATGTCCATTGATGCGGTAGTTGCCAGCACGGGAGATGAGGCTATTGAGGCACTCAAGCATCTGCAATTGGATTTTATATTGATGGATGTTAATATGCCTGTACAGGACGGCCTGGACGCCTCGCGATGGATTCGGGATGAAAAGGATATAAAAAACAGGGATATATTAATTTTTGCGCTTACCAGCTTTACCACAACTGAACATACCAAGGAAATCCTCGAGGCTGGAATGAATGAACATCTAAAAAAACCGCTCGACAGCGAAGAACTTAAAAAATTACTGGTAAAATATTTTTGGACCAAAAATCCTCATCAGCAGGATGTGTAATATTCACAAGGTCCATTTTAGATCAATTCTTGCATCTTCAGCAAAGTTTCGGAACTTTCGAAGATAATTTATCTGCCAGTTTTGAAAATAATCAATTACGTCATCTTGAAACTGTATGCCTTCTGGGTATTTCTTGTTTTCTCGGTATTTATGATAATCCTGCTTCCCGGCATTGTGCTTCCCTTTTTTCTCGGCAAGAAATTTAGCTGGATTGGGTATGCGTTCCTGTGGCTTTGGTCTTGGATCTTTAGCATGCTCACTTTCATTCGTTACGAATTTCACGGTCGTGAGAATTTTAGAAAGGGACAATCTTATATCTATGTAAGCAATCACACTTCCTTCCTGGATATTCCCGGCATAAGGCTCATCATTCCAGGAGAGTTCAGGCCACTGGCCAAAAAAGAGTTGAAGAAAATACCCGTTTTCGGATGGATCGCGCAGTCGGCAACGGTGATCGTAGATCGCTCAAGCGGAGAAAGCCGCAAAAAAAGTATGGACAAGCTTAAAAATATCCTGCTTGACGGGTTATCCATCTTAA
>CAVQQL010000015.1:0-22183 GCA_963714945.1 uncultured Bacteroidota bacterium
CCGCTTTTGACACGAAGGCGCATTTCCGGTACAATCAGGCTGTCCATATCTTCGGGAACGATACCCAGACGCCTGACTTTTTCTACATCCACCTTTAACACAATATCCTTGGTGGGAAGCATATTTCTTTCACCTCCATAATTTGGATGCAGCAAGCTTTTGTTATTCGTCTTTACCAATTCCAGAAATTTGACCAGGTCCATTTGCTTTATTCCGGCATCGTAGTATGGCAGGTAGTCGTTTAACCCGCTTTGGCCATAATTATCAGCGGTTAGCGTATACGGAAAAGGTTCTGATTCGTAGGCCTTTCGCATGCTCTGATCAATGTACCAATCGGTATTATAGTAACTCAATACAATCACGCGCACGTCCGTGCGCACGCCCTCCACTTCCTGCGCATACCACAATGGGAAA
Organism: uncultured Bacteroidota bacterium; assembly: GCA_963714945.1. Taxonomy (GTDB): domain Bacteria; phylum Bacteroidota; class Bacteroidia; order Cytophagales; family Cyclobacteriaceae; genus Chryseolinea. The sequence continues at coordinate 415 of CAVQQL010000015.1, forward strand.
GTGTCATTATCACCGCCGGTGAACAAAATACCATTTGGCGCACAAGATTGCAGGTAATTAATCGCTGAATCGACAGAGAAGTAGCGGTTTGAACGATTATGGTCGTCCCAGCCCTCAGAAGCCATAAGGACCGGGGCTGACAAAGCCAATCAGTGTAGCAATGACAGCAGCTGTTTTCCGGCTTTTCGTAAATTTTACAAACGTCTCCGCCATAGCAATGACTGCAAAACCTATCCACAGGCAAAATGCATAATAGGATCCGGCATAGATGTAGTCGCGCTCGCGCGGTTCCGTCGGCGGAGAATTCAGGTAAACGACCAAGGCAACACCGGTTAATACAAAAAGCAACCCCACGACCACGAGTTCCTGGTATTATTGGCGGATTGATAGAACATACCGATTAGTCCGAGCGCAAACGGGGTCATAAAAAAATTATTGCGCCCCCGGGCTTTTCGCGAGTATAGGGGGAAGTTTTTCAAACCACCCGGTCGGACTAAGCCAATCTGCATTTTGGATATCACTTTCGCGGCCGGCAAAATTGAAAAAGAAGTAGCGCACATACATCCAGCCAATCTGGTGCTGAAACATAAACTTGATGTTATCGCCAAATGTTGGCTTTTCGCCCTCACTCAATCCCAGATAATCCCTGTATACAGCAGCGTGCTGCGGATCGCTACTCCACACACGGGGGAGGATTGTTTCTGAATTTGGCTCATATACGTATTCAAACTTGTGGTCTTTAATTTCGTACCGGTCCTTTCCTTTTTTATATATCGGTGCTCCTTCCGTCATACCGACAGGCTGCGCGGTGAAGTAAGGTCCGTATAGCAGCGGCCTGCTGCCATATTGCTCCCGTTTAAGATAGCTTACGAAAGTCATCACGTCTGACGGATCGTTTTCGTCGATCGGGGTATTGTAGTCCGATCGAATCACCACTAAAGAATACGACGAGTATCCGATCAATATAAATGCTGTGGCAGTCAAAAAAGTATTCAGCAATACTTTATGATTTTTTTGAGAATTAATAATGCCCCAAACCAATCCGGTAAGCAGGAGCGCAGTGAATACGATTACACCTGAACCGAACGGCAGGTGTAGGCTGTTCACAAAAAATACTTCAAAATGACTGGCGATTGTTGGAAGCCCGGGGATAATTATTTCATTGATAAAGAAAATGATCAGTAGGCTTGTGATCATCGCGGCAACCACGCCCCACGTTGTTGGCTTATATTTCTTAAAATAATACAGCAACGCCAGCGCAGGAATAGTCACCAGGTTGAGCAAGTGGACACCGATTGACAGGCCCATCATATAGAATATTAACAACAACCAACGGTTAGCTTTCGATTCGTCCTCAATTACATCCCACTTTAACATAGCCCAAACCACGAAGGCAGTAAAGAACGACGACATCGCATACACTTCAGCCTCCACGGCAGAAAACCATGCGGAATCCGAAAACGTGTAGGTAAGCGACCCGACAAGCCCAGCCCCAATCAGCACCCACAATTTCTCGTCCGTCAACTCATCTGGCTTTGTGATTTTCATCAGTTTGCGCCCAAACAATACAATTGACCAGAACAGAAAAAGGACCGCAAATGCAGAAGCCAAAACACTGCTAAAATTTATCCAGTAGGCAACCTTCGTAACATCCCCAAAAGCGAGAAAAGAAAAGAGCCTCCCAATTAACAAAAACAAGGGGGCTCCAGGAGGGTGGGGTACTTCAAGTTTATAGGACACGGCTATAAATTCACCACAGTCCCAGTAACTAGCGGTCTCCTCCATGGTAAGCCAATAGGTCACCAAAGCCACGCCAAATACCGCCCAACCCGCTATGTTATTAATTCGCTGAAATTTCATAATGCCATTAGATCTTGTTTCGCTTTAGCAATAAAAGCCCGAAAATAAGGAAATTTTGGTTTCCCATAGCGTGTCTCCTGTCAAGGTTTTATGAGAGACCGGAAGCGGGGAAATACGAAATTCGAGGGTTGGACCCAGCTTTCGCACTTTTCCGACTACTGACTCATCTACTTATAAACAACGACGTAAAACAAAAGCCACAAAATAAATACTAGTATGTACGAGCAAGACACAATAATCCATATGTACTTCTTGTCTTTTCGTGCGTAGTGTTGAATGCCTTCGACCAACAAAAACCAATAGGCGATTTCGAAGAGATTCAGCGACCTGAGTGGATAAGCCCAACGTCTATCAATGCTGTAATAATCAAAAAAATGCATTAAGGAAAATGGGTAGAAGGCACTGATATCATTTAATGTCGGGTCGGTTTGTACCATCATGAACCATAGTATCTTCAACACTTCTGGAATGAGAAAAATATATTCTGCGCCAATCACCACGCCCCAGCATTGTGTGTAGGTAACCCGATACCCAAACATGAAGCAGCCAACCCATACGACAAAGGCAATAACAGTGAATTTCCACAGGTAAACAAAAGGAATTGAAATGAACTTCAATGTGCTGAGCATTCTCAAAATCATACCCTCCGGGCGGTCCTGAAGGAACTCAAACGCCGCTGTTTCGTTTTCAATAAAGGCAATCTTGATATAGAGCAATAATAAGGTGGCCAGGCACAGCAGCAAAAAGAGCAACCTTTTGTCGGCTGCAAAGAATGATTTAGTTTCGTATTCCATTTGGAGATTCCAGGGCGTAACTGTTCGGATCTTTATTTGTTGATTACGGTGTTTACGCGTGTAAGTTTATGATTAACTGTTCTTTATTCCAACCTAATAAGAAAACCAAAGCAGGGGCTTCAAGACAGCACTTTTCGCGAAGCCCTACCGACTTAGGAAAGTGGCCGGTTATTATGGTTTTCATGGTAGTCGCCAGCCTTAGCGCAGGCGCGCAGGTCGATGCAAAAAAGGATACGACGATTATCCTGATCTCCGATCTGGGTGTACAGTTAGAATGCACACAGGCGCTTAACGATCTCTATAATTTTAAGTTTCCACAGGCTGAATATCAGTTCAAATACTTAAAGGCCCGCTATCCATGGCATCCACTCCCCTATTTTCTGATGGGTTTGATTGAGTGGTGGAAGATTATGCCGAACACAAAAGATCAATCGCACGATGCTTCGTTCTTGGCATATATGGATTCGACCATACTTGTGGGCGAGAATCTGTACAAGAACCACCCTGCCTATAAGATTGAGGCTTCTTTTTTCCTGGCAGCAGCCTATGGCTTTAAGGGCCGGCTATATGCAGATGAAGAACGCAGGAGCTGGGGAAAGGCCGCTTCCGTGGGAAAAACCGCCATAAATTATCTGGAGGTGAGCAAGGAGAAAGAGGGCCTGAATCCCGAACTTCTGTTTGGAGATGCATTGTACAACTATTTTTCTGTTTGGGTGCCGGAAAACTATCCTGCGCTGAGGCCGGTATTGTGGTTTTTTAGAAAAGGCGACAAGGCATTGGGGTTAAAGCAACTCAAGGAAGTTTCATACAACGCCTTCTATACCCGTACTGAAGCAATGGTATGGCTCATGCGTATTCTGAACAGCTATGAGAATGATCAACCCAGGGCATTTCAAATCAGTGAATATTTGCGGCAGACCTATCCCGACAATCCCTACTTTCATCGATATTATGCCCGCATGTTGTATTATCAGTCACGATTCACCGAAGCTGAGCCCGTATGCAAGCAGATTCTAGCTTTAATCGACAGTGGCCAGGTAGGTTACGAAGCAACGAGCGGACGTTATGCAGCTTTCTTTCTGGGACAAATTTATGATGCGCGAAAGAAACTGGATGAAGCGAAGAAGTATTATGAATTGGGCATGCGGTATGCGGAACAAGTTGATGCTACCGAATCAGGGTATTATCTGTATTCCATAATTGCATTGGGAGAAATTGCTGAAAAGCAAGGCAATAAGGCTGAAGCTAAACGCTTATTCAAAGAAGCCAAGAAGAAAGCCGGCCGAAAAGACGAAGCATTTAAGAGTGCCAAGCGCAGGTTAAAGAATTTGGAAAAGGGAGATTAAAAATTATTAATCTATCCTGCGATCGGAAAACGGAAGAACATCAACCTACTTGGTTATTGAAAATATTCTTAAAAAGAAATTAAATAGTTTATGCCTAATCCACGAGTTTCTTTCATAATTCCACTTTACAACGAGGCATCAGTATTTCCAACACTTATTAGCCGACTAAATAAACTTGTGGAAGAGATAGACATTTTGTGTGAAATAATTCTCATAGATGATGGAAGCGATGATGAAACTTCATTCTTGATGAGAGAACTGGCATTAGGAAATCCACTGTATCATTGCATATTTCTTTCGAGGAATTTTGGTCACCAGCATGCGGTAAGCGCTGGATTGCAATATTCCAGTGCTGATGATGTCGTAATGGTCCTGGACGGAGATCTGCAGGATCCTCCGGAATTATTCTTTGAATTTTATAAGCATTTCAAGTTGGGATTTGATGTTATTTATGGTGTAAGGAAAAAGCGGAAGGAGCATTATCTAAAACGAATGAGTTATTTTCTTTTTTACAGAATTCTACAGCGTATTTCTAATACGCCCATTTCGCTTGATTCGGGTGATTTTTCAATGATCAGCAGACGGGTAACTAACATTATCAACCAGATGCCTGAGGACAGCCGATTCCTCAGGGGGATGAGGAGTTGGGCGGGTTTTAAGCAAATTGGAATAGAGTACGAAAGAGAAACAAGAGCGCTTTTGAGGATACTGGCGTTATGATATAAGAGGCGTAGCCGGATTGAATATTTCATAAGATTTGAATATCCCAGCCTTTTTTTCTTTGTTCAGATGTTTTTTGAGAATAAGGATTATGAGTTTATTTAGCACATTCGAATGGTGCCCACTATGCAACTCCATCCGTATAGACCCTCTGAAAGGCTATGAGGAAAATTATTTATACAAATGCCTGGTGTGTAAATTTGTTTTCAGCAGACGCAAGCCCACCAGCGAAGAATTGAAGGAACACTATGCCTTGTACCCACGCGCCAATTCTATCTCTCACATTACCTTAAACAGATATGAGGAGTTGTTGGATGTCTTCGAGAAGTTCAGAAAAACGAACAATTTGATTGATGTTGGTTGTGGCGATGGATTTTTTCTGGAAGTAGCAGAAAAAAGAAAGTGGAACGTGTTCGGCACCGAATTTACACAGAATGCTATTGAAATTTGTCGAGGGAAGGGAATTCAAATGAACTCAAGTCCCATTGATCCGAATCAATATGAGACAGGGACCTTTGACATTGTGACTTCTTTCGAGGTAATGGAGCATATTAATAATTGCAATGATGAGCTCTCCGCATTCCATAAGCTTCTGAGAAAGGGTGGTATTGTCTATATCACAACGCCCAACTGGAATTCGATTTCACGAGATATTTTAAAATCAAAATGGAGTGTCATAGAATATCCGGAGCATCCATGCTACTATACCAAGAATACATTGAAATCGCTTTTTCTGAGAAACAATTTCAAATTGTTAGAAATAACAACGACGGGTATTTCCATTAACCGCATACGCTCAAGTTCATCAAACATCCTACGAACTCCCGCCTCAAATAATTTGGATGAGGTGTTAAGACAAACAATAGAGAATAGATTAATATTCAGGTGGCTAAAGCTAGCCATAAACGCAATATTGAATTTGACCGGTAAGGGCGATTCAATAAAAGGGATGTTCCAAAAACTGTGAACGATTATGGAGTTAAGAGATTTGATTGTCACTCCGTTATTCATAATACTAGTCTACGTAGTTGCATTTAGTCTAAGATCTCGCTTCACCAATGAAGTAACGCGGGTTTATTTTATTCCCGCACTAACAGTAAAAATTGTCAGCGCAATCTCTCTTGGATTAATCTATCAGTTCTACTATGGAGGCGGCGATACCTTCAGTTATCACACGCACGGTAGCCGGCTTATATGGGAAGCATTTATGGATTCTCCCTTCAAAGGATTAAAACTATTGTTTAACAGTGGCAATGATTATGTTAACATTTATCCTTATGCTTCAAGAATAATTTTTTTTGCCGATCCCTCCTCGTATGCAATTGTCAAAATTGCAGCAATCTTTGATCTGTTTACGTTTTCATCTTATTCGGCCACAGCCATTCTGTTTTCCGTATTCAGCTTTATCGGAATGTGGATGTTTTTTTTGACATTTTACGCACAGTATCCTTATTTACATAGATGGCTTGCATTGGCAGCATTTTTTATTCCGTCAGTATTCTTTTGGGGATCAGGCTTGCTGAAAGACACGATAACTTTGGGATGTCTTGGAATGGCCACTCACCAGATTTACAAGATTTTCATTGACAGTAATGCGTCGTCATACAGATGGCTCGTTTTGGCTCTTGCGCTATACCTTATCTATGTAATCAAGATATACATTTTGCTGACATTTATCCCGGCTGCAATTCTGTGGGTTTTCCTGGCCAACTTACAGTCCATACGGTCCTTAGTTCTTAAGATTATGTTATTCCCGTTTGTAATAAGTATAGCTGCCGCATTAGCCTATTTTGCCATGCTGAAAGCCGGCGAAGACAACGAAAAGTACGCGCTGGGTAGCTTGGCCAAGACGGCGCAAGTTACCGCATACGATATCCGTTATTGGTCGGGACGGAACGCAGGTTCAGGTTATTCATTAGGTGAACTTGATGGAACTTTTGGTTCAATGCTCCGGCTCGGACCACAAGCGATTAATGTATCACTTTTTAGGCCTTACTTATGGGAGGTTAACAACCCGTTAATGTTGTTGTCTTCGCTGGAAAGTTTTTCGCTGTTATGCTTATGTATTTTTGTGCTTATAAAACTGAATGTGAAGGTGTTAAGATCGTTCGCGGATCCCAACATATTCTTTGCCTTGATTTTTTCACTAACCTTTGCCTTTGCCGTTGGCGTATCAACATTTAATTTCGGGTCTCTGGTTCGGTATAAGATACCCATGCTTCCATATTTTCTGGTAGCAATTTCCCTGATATTGAATCATGCAAACAGGGATAAGAATTTGTCGGAATTGGAAATTACGGAGTAACGTTCTACAACGGTCTTTCTTCCGCGCTCTCCCATCTGGGCAGCGAGCTTTTTGTCATTGAGCAGCACGATTAAGGCTTTTTCCCACATTTCAGCAGAAGCACACAGGAATCCATTCATTCTATTTTCTATGATATCCATGTTAACCCCCACGGCGGCGGCAACGACAGGTTTGCCGAGCGCCATATACTGAAGCGCCTTAAATCCACATTTTCCCTTCGTCCATTCGTCGTCCGGCAAAGGCATTATTCCTATGTCTATCTTCATAAGGTCTTCGATCTCAGATACGGCATTCCAGGGAACAAAAGTCAGCGACCTTAGGTTAAAGGCCGGCTTGTGATCGGCAATGATCATAATCCGGATTTGCGGAAATCTTCCCTCCAATTTCTGCAGCACCGGCGTCACCTCCTCCAGGTATTTTAGTGTTGAGTGGGAGCCCGTCCAGCCAATTACAGCTTCGTTTCTTGTTTCAGATGTTGTGGGGTGAAGGTCAGGGTTGTGCCAGCCCAACGTATCAATCGTTGTGGGGTTAATCACAGACTGGCTATTATACCGTGAGGCGTAGTCGAACAGATATTGGTTTCCACAACTTACTTTAAAGGACCAACGGCAAATGGATTTTACCTTACTTCTCCATTTGACGATCCTCATCCCCGCGGATTCCACGTAACGATCCGTAAGCCATATCGCATCGTCAAAGTCGTAAATGATTTTCTTTCTGAGAACCCTGGCCAGAACCCATTCGAACAGTGGTGGCCCCACGGGAGCAGTTTCCCTGTGTATGAAGATATAATCGAAGAAGGGAGCCCTCAGAAGTGCCCCAAGGCGCTTGGTAACTCCGGCCAATAATGCCCATCCCTTTCGAATTCCATTTCCCGATTCAAAGAAGATCCGCCAGTTATGGGAATTTAGAAAGCTTTGAACAGTCACCTGGTACCCTTGTTTGCTGAGGATTTCAAAATATTGCTCAAAACGAAAGCGTTGGGAAGGCGAAGCGCCCAGGGGGTATGGGACTAAAAAGAATATTTTTTTGGGCATATTATTGCATTGCTGCAAGTTTATATCTCTTTTTTGATCTAGCACCAACAATTAGGAGAATTATGTGATTGACAGAATGCACAAATCATTTTAACTTGGCGCACTTGTGGGTATTCACCTAATGCCCAAAGGAGAACGCCAAAGCGGATGAATGACAATGTGGAGTATGTAATTGATGCCGAAAAACAAAAGTTGTTTAACTGGCGGGAACTCTGGCAATACAAGGAACTGTTCTATTTCTTCGCGTGGCGGGATATTAAGATCAAATACAAACAAACTGTACTTGGATTTCTCTGGGCAATCCTCCAGCCGCTACTGATGATGGTAGTTTTTACTTTTTTCTTTGGGCGGGCGCTAAATGTTCCCTCCCAAAACCTCCCTTATCCGGTATTTGTATTTTCCGGATTGCTGCTTTGGAATACATTTTCTTCGGGACTTACCAATGCCGCTAACAGTATGGTTAACAATGCACAGATTATCAAAAAGATATATTTCCCGCGTCTCATCATACCGGTGTCCTCCATTCTGGTCGCCCTATTTGATTTCATGATGGCGCTGGTTTTGTTCCTTCCGTTGCTAGTCTTGTATAAACAGCCGGTGTCTTGGAACGCGCTGCTGTGCTGGCCACTGGCATTACTTATAACCGTAGTAGCCACGCTGGGCCCTGGATGCCTCCTGGCGGCACTGAACGTAAAGTACAGGGATTTCAGGTATGTGATTCCCTTTCTCATGCAGATCTTATTCTTTTTGACGCCCGTCATTTATCCGGTATCAATGCTTAAATACCCATTCCTGCAATACATTATTGTCATTTCACCCATGTACGCCGCAGTCGAATTGTTTCGATTTCCAATGACTGCCGAAGTATTCAACGCAACTTATTTCACGATAGTCTAGGCGCGGGACTCGTGTTTTTGATCACGGGACTTGTATACTTCAAACAAACAGAGGATTTCTTTGCTGATCTCGCCTAAGATGAAACCAATTTTAGAGACTACAAAGCGTGGCAAAGAAATTTCGCATTCGTCATCTGACGGGAGGGTACTTGAGTCTGCGCGAGCGCATGGTTACCGCGTTACGCGCGGATAAGCAGGAAATAGAGGACTTTTGGGCATTAAACGATATATCCTTTTCGGTTCTACCGGGAGAATCCGTTGGTGTCATCGGACGGAATGGAGCGGGAAAATCGACGATGCTAAAGATACTCTCCAAGATCACGCCCCCATCAAAGGGAAGAATAATAATGCGCGGCCGCGTCGCGAGCTTGTTGGAAGTCGGTACAGGCTTCCATCCGGAACTTACAGGGCGGGAGAATATTTTTTTTAATGGATCTTTATTGGGGATGAAACGCAGGGAGATTGAGAATAAATTTGATGAAATCGTTGATTTCTCGGGAGTCGAAAAATTTCTGGACACACCGCTCAAGCACTACTCAAGCGGGATGCAGTTACGTTGGCTTTTTCCGTGGCCGCATTCTTGGAGCCTGAGATTCTGATCATCGATGAGGTACTTGCCGTGGGTGATGCTCAGTTCCAGAAGAAATGCCTTGGAAAAATGGAATCCGTCAGCAAGAGCGGTAGGACAATTTTGTTCGTCAGCCACAATATGGCCGCCGTGGAAAGCTTGTGCAGCAAGTCGATACTCCTTCAGGACGGACAATTGAAATTCATCGGGCCGTCAACGGATGTTACTTCAAAGATACATGAATCTACTGGAAGACACCTCGACGGGCCACAGCGGTGTTGTGCATTTAGATCCTGAAACAAGTCTAAACTCATCAGAAGGGTCGAAATACTGTGTGATGACAAGAATAGCAGTACAGCCTATATGGGCTGCAGATTAGAGATCAGGGTACATTTCAATTCCGCCAGTGCGCTCGATGCTCCCGTACTCGGATTAATCATAAAGGATAGTCAGAACATTGCGCTTGTTGGTATTAATAATAAACATTATGTTGGAAATTTGACGTTGCAACCTGTATCCAAAGGTTATATCTCCATGATCATACCGCATCTGCCTTTGTTTGAAGGAATATATCATGTTGATGTACGGTTTGGAAACGCCTTCAGGGATATTGAAGTACTTTACGACTGTTTCCAACTCACTGTCGAGGCAATGAAATTCACGGCAACTGGCGAAATGCCCGACAAACAAATTAACAAGATCTTTATGAAGGACGTGTCGTGGAAAATAGAAGCAAATTAATAATAGCCTCGTGATTAACAGAATAATAAATAAGGTCAAATTCATCTCCCTGCAAGCCCGCGTCCAAGCATTCAGTCAATTCAAGAAAATAGCACCATTTGATCAACTCGACGACGCGCTAATGGACAGAAACAAAGAAATGCTGCGTCCATATTACGCACAATATGTCAATGAAATTTCAAGCGCCGATATGGCAGCGTCATTGGAGTTGGCTGCATTTCTCTACGGGGTTTGCAAACTTCGGGAGTATACAAAAGTGCTCGACCTTGGTTCAGGACTAAGCTCTTTCGTTCTTCGATTGTATGCGAGTGAGAGAAGTGGCGTTCAGGTGTATTCGGTTGATGATGATCCTGCCTGGTTGCTCAAAACAAAGGTGTACCTAGAACGTCATCAATTGGATGTCAGCAATCTTCTGACAGTGAATCAATTTTTCGATTCAAATGAATCTGGGTTTGATTGCATTCTTCACGACTTAAACTTTGTAGAGGTAAGGATCAATTACATTGATAAAGTGATTGCGCTCGCCAAGCAAAATGGTCTTATTATTTTGGACGATGTACATAAGCCGGACTATCGGTATCAAGCTTTGAAAATCGTCGAAAGGACAGCCTCCAGAGTATACTCCCTGGAACCGGTTACTATTGACAATTACAATAGATATTCCTACGGCGTTGTGAAAGGGTAATAGCCATGCTGATCAGTATTATCATACCAACTAAAGATAGGAACGAAATACTCTACGAAACCCTCCACAATGCTGTCAATGCCATTGGCCAAATCGACGCTGAAATAATTGTGGTGAACGATTCCAAGACAGCCTATCCCATCATTCCTGACAAGTACATGAAGGTTAGGCTGATTAATAATCCAAAATCAGGGGTGGCTTCCGCTCGAAATATCGGCGCCAAAGAAGCCACAGGCAAACTCCTGCTTTTTTTGGATGACGACATAATCATCTCAAAGGATTCGATTCAGCATATTTTGAAGGTTCACGAACAAAATGAAAAACTTTGCCTGAACCTAAATTGGGAGTATCCTGAAATATTGCAGGACAAATTGGGGCTAACCCAGTTTGGAAGGTTCATGAAAGCTCATGGATTAACTACTTTCAAAGGATGGTATTCCGATTCCTCCTGGCAAGACGACGCTCTATTTCCTTCCAAGGCGGTTGCAAGCTTCCACTTGTCGATATCCCGAAGTAATTTTTTCAAAACTAAGGGATATAATGAAGAATTTCCGCACGCCGGTTTTGAAGACTATGACTTCCCTTTGCAACTTAAACGCGCGGGCTTTCAGTTTTTTATTGACAGTCGGGTTACAGTGTACCACAACGAGGCAGATCGTTTCAGCCTTGAGAACTGGTTTAGAAACCAACGGCGAAGGGCACAAACGCGCAGGATGGCGGTTGACCTTGGATATTTGGAACTGGAACTGAAGTATAATTTCGTTAAAAGAACAATACTTACTTTCCTATCTGAGACCTCCACCTTTGCGATGAACTTACTAAGAATAATTCCAAACAAAAAGATGGTAGATCCATTGTATTTTAGATTACTCTCAGCAATGCAGGCTAGCCAAATCTACAAAGGCTACACTTCAAACAAGCTCCAATGAATATCTCCCTAAAAGTACGCATATTTAACTTCTTTCGTAACGTTTTTAAAATTCGGTTTCTTGAAACTGTGTTGGCTTCATTAACACTTGGAAAATCTTCAAACCATTTTACTTGCAAGTTGGTGCCTAATCCATACCAATACTCATCGCCTACCTTTAGGGTGGTGACGCGAAATGGTATTTTTGTTCGCGTTGATGTCAGCGATTATATTGGCCATTTTTTATATTTCGGGTTTAAGGATCCAAATATTGACAAGCTATTTCAACTCTGCAAAGACAACTTTACTGTTTTAGATGTCGGCGCAAATATTGGCTGGACAGTCCTGGGCTTATCGAGCATTGCAAAAAAGGGCCACGTTTTTGGTTTTGAACCCGACCCATATAACTATGAGAGATGTGCTGAAAATGTCGGGCTTAACAATTCTAATAATATCACAATCTTTCCTGTAGGCCTTGGCAATAAAAATACTACTGTAAATTTAGAAATTAGGACCCCCTCAAATAGGGGCGGAAATAGGATTACAGATAACGGCCAAATAACGCGTCCAATCAACATAGTTAGGTTGGACGATTTCCCTCCAATTCAAGACCTAAGTAAAGTAGATCTTATAAAGATCGATGTAGAAGGCTACGAGCTAAATGTTCTGCGTGGCGGAGAGCGACTATTAAAGAAGTTCAAGCCCCTTTTGTTCATAGAACTGGACGACAATAATTTAAAAGACCAAGGCGATTCAGCCAGATCGTTAGTTGAGTTTCTGTCTACAATGGGCTACCGAATAGAAAACGCCGCAACACATGAAAAAATCGAATCGAATTGTAACTTTGATAAATGCCACTGTGATATAGTTGCCTACCATGTGTAATCCATTGTACTCTTTCCTCAGTACTTCCAAACTAGTCTTGAAAGGTATGGTTATCATGTTTGCTCCGGCATCACATGGTATAGGAACAATTCTCAAGTATCAACACGAAAGGGTTTAATTTAGAAGTCAGAGCGAATATGTCGACCACCAAAGTCTGTTACGTCATTTCCCATATTGATAAAGCGATGGCTTTTGAGTGGATCGCGAAATCACTCAAAACGAAGTTCCAACTAACTTTCATTCTACTCAATCCATCATCTTCAAATCTCGAGGACTTTCTGGTTCAGCAGGGTTTGGAAGTCAAACGAATCACGTATCGCGGCAAGCAGAATTTCCTATCAGCCCTCATCAAAGTTTTTTTTTACTTCATTGCTAGTAAGCCGCATGTCGTTCATGCCCATTTGTTTGATGCGCAGTTAATTGGACTTACAGCGGCATGGCTTGCTGGTGTAAAGAAGAGGATTTATACACGACATAACAGTAACTACCATCATGTTTACCATCCGCGTGGCGTGAAATTTGATATCTGGAGTAATCGCATGGCTACACAAATCATTTCAATTAGTCAATCAACGGATCATACTCTGCTTCAATTGGAACACGTTGCACCCTCTAAGATCGTGAGAATCCCTCATGGCTTTGAGTTGAAGGCCTTTGAAGCGTCGTCTGCTGAAAGCGTAAATAAACTGTGCAAGAAATGGCACATTGACCAAACCAAACCAGTTATTGGCGTAATCGCCAGACACATTGAATGGAAAGGAATACAGTTTATCGTCCCTGCGTTTCGAAAATTTCTTGATGAATATCCTGCCGCAACCCTTGTACTTGCCAATGCTTCAGGTCCTTATCATGAGACCATCGTTGAAATATCAAAGTCCATCCCCAGTGACAACGTGGTTCTCTTACCATTTGAGGAAGACATTGCATCACTTTATGCCCTCTTTGACATATATGTCCACACACCTGTCGATTCGCTAGGTGAAGCATTCGGGCAAACTTATGTTGAAGCATTGGCGGCAGGCGTACCCTCAATATTTACCTTGTCGGGTGTTGCCGCAGAATTTATTGTGCATGAACGGAATGCCCTGGTGGTTAAATTCAAAAATACAGAAGAAATTTATCAATCATTGATGCGCCTCTGGAAAGATGAAGAATTAAGAATGCTTCTTTCGAAAAATGGAAGACAAGATGTATTTTCACAATTCGGTGCGGAGCCCATGTTGGATTCGTTGAGTAAACTCTATGACTATTAACCCCTACTTCAGTATTACTATTCCCACTTACAATCGCGCTGTTTTTATAAGAAAGACGATAGAATCTCTTTTGGCTCAGACATTTCAAAGTTTTGAAATTATAGTGGTTGATGATGGAAGTACGGACAACACCGAAGATGTGGTAAAGAGTATTCCAAGTGACAAAATTCGGTATTATAAAAAGGAGAATGCTGAACGCGCGGCTGCAAGAAATTTTGGCGTAAAGAGAGCTAATGGCCAGTATATTAGTTTTCTCGATTCCGATGATATCGTTTACTCCAATCACTTAGAGGTTGCTAATACTTTCCTGTTAACGAACAAGAACGTAGACATTTTTCACCTGGGCTACGATATAAAAGACGTGCACGGCAGGTTATTACGCGAAGTAAGGAATATAAAATCCATAAATTCCCAAATTCTTTCCGGTAATATCCTGAGTTGCAATGGCATCTTTGCGCGTAAAGACTGCATCCTTAAAAATGAATTCAACGAAGATCGTAAGCTTTCTTCTTTGGAAGATTGGGAGTTGTGGATCCGGATGAGTGCCCGATATAATTTCTTGAACGACAATACGATCACCTCATCGGTCATTCAACATAATGACAGAAGCGTAATGGCAACAGACACAAATAAAATTAAGGAAAAGGTGCATCGATTTGTGCAATTTGTATTAGATGACAATACTAATAGAGCACACTTTGGGTCAAAATTAAAAAAAGTGGTGGCGAGTGCATGGACTTATGCCGCCCTGCACCTCATAATGGCTAATGAAGATAGAAAAGAGGTGCTGCATTATCTATTGAAGGGCATCCGTGTTAATCCTAGAGAGATTTTTAGGAAACGATTTCTAGTCATATTAATGAAATTAGTTAGCCTTTAATCCGGGAGTGAAGACAAATATTTTGATACTGACCTACTGGAGCTACCCGGATGCACTTATCCAAACTTACACTTTACCTTACGTGCGCATCATCAAGAACAAACTTCCGTCAGGCAGTTCGATATTTTTGGTTACGCTGGAAAAGGACCCGAAAATGTTAGAAAGATCGAAACGCGACGAAATCACCGCGGTGTTAGAAGAAGAAGGAATATATTGGCTGCCCTACTTATACAAACCTTTTGGGCTGGCGGCATTCCTTTTGTGGACATCCGCTTCCCTTAAATTGGGCTCTCTTATTCTCCGAAAAGAAATTTCCTTCATTCACTGTTGGTGTACGCCACCCGGTGCTATTGGATATTTTTTATCCATACTCACAAATAGAAAACTAGTATTAGATAGCTATGAACCCCACGCAGAAACGATGGTAGAAAATGGAACCTGGCGCAAGAAAAGTATCGCATTTTGGCTGCTTTTTTGGCTTGAGAAGAAGCAAACTATGCGAGCCAGTTTTGTTATCTCTGCAACGCAAGGAATGTATGGCTATGCCCTTGAAAAGTACGGCGTTGCCATTCCTCATTTTTATGTAAAACCAGCCTGCGTTGACCTTAATCTCTTTGCCAAAGAGAAACTTAAGGACGAATTCTTGCTAAAGCGTCTTGGGTTGGCAAAGAAGTTGGTCTGCGTATACGCTGGTAAATTTGGAGGCATATACCTTGAAAATGAAGTCTTTGATTTCTTGCGCGTAGCATATGAGCATTGGGGCGACGCTTTCAGAGTACTTTTACTTACAAGTCATACTAAAAACGAAATTGAGCTATATTGTCAAGAAGCAGGCTTACCGAAAGAGATAGTGAAAATTTCATTTGTGCCTCATGAAGAGGTGCCCCGGTATATGGGTCTTGGAGATTTTGCCATTTCTCCAGTCAAGCCGATCCCGACAAAGAGGTATTGCACACCCATAAAAGATGGTGAGTATTGGGCCTTGGGGCTGCCAGTTGTAATTCCTAGTAACATCTCTGATGATTCTGATATTATTGAGACAAACAAAATTGGAGCGGTTCTGTACAACCTGGACACTGAGTCCTATCGTAACGCCGTATTAAAAATAGACATACTCCTTAAACAACCTCGAAAAGAAACGTTTGCAATCATCCGCTCTATTGCCGAACAATACCGAAATTTTGAAATCGCAGAAAAGATATACGGAGAAATTTATCTCAAAAAAGAAGATTCTAACACGTAAAATCAATAATGCAGATCCAACCAAGTTGCCCATGTTGATGATCTTTTTTCAAAACTTCCTTTCTGAAAACGAAAAGCTAGGTTGTGGGGTATAAACAACTTGAATATCTAAAAATCCTTTGATCGTGATTCACACAAAGCTAAAATTTGTCTTTGTACATTTGCCATCTAACCTAATTATATGATTAAAGTTTTAATTACAGGTGGAGCTGGATTCATTGGAAGTTCCCTGGCCGACAGATTGCTTACGGATGAAAAGTACAATGTGGTGTTGGTTGATAACCTGTTAACTGGTGATATTGCAAAAGTTCCTGTCCATCCACGTTGTAAGTTCATAAAATGCGATGTCAATAACTACAACGACATTGCTGCAATTATGACAAGCTTCCAGTTTAACTACGTTTTTCACTTTGCCGCGGTAGTCGGAGTAAAGCGCACAACTGAGAATCCTATTATTGTACTAAATGACCTTGAGGGTATCAAAAATGTGTTGAGTCTTAGCAAAAACACCGGCGTTCAGCGGGTTTTCTTTTCGAGTTCTTCTGAAGTATATGGTGAGCCTGTAGAGCTACCGCAGCATGAGGAAACAACTCCGCTTAATTCACGGCTGCCCTATGCAGTCGTAAAAAATGTAGGTGAATCATATTGCCGCTCCTATAAGAAGGAATATGGGCTGAATTATACCATATTCAGATTTTTTAACACCTACGGTCCAAAACAAAGCACTGATTTTGTAATATCTAAATTTATCAAAGCAGCGCTCAGGAATCAGCCCATTACGGTGTATGGCAGTGGGGAACAAACACGAACCTTCTGCTTTATTGAGGATAACACCAACTGTATTCTCAAAATTCTTGAGCAAGGCCTAATAATAAACGACGTAATCAACATCGGAAATGAGACTAATGTTACTATTCTACAACTGGCTGAATTGATTATTCGGCTCACCAATTCAAAATCCAAGATCGAATTTTTGCCTCCTCTGAAAGAGGGTGATATGACACGAAGACAACCTGACGCTTCAAAAATGATGAGAATTCTGGATCATGAACTACTCCCCCTAGAAGACGGAATAATAAAGATTTTGAAAGAAAGAGTGCTCTTTCTGGGCTGAGCCAATCCAGCCAAGTCCAAATTTTTGGATATTTTAAAACCAATCGTTTACCAAATAATACCCCTTTTCTCTTATTTTTACCAAATATTATTTGGAATAAACCCTCCATGACAAACATGAAACACATAAAAATAGATGCTACGGATAGAAAAATCCTGGAAATACTTCAGGCCAACTCAAACATTACAAATGCGTATCTGGCCAAAGAAATTGGCTTGTCGCCTGCGCCTACGCTGGAACGCGTAAATAAGCTCGAGACTTCTGGTGTTATCAAAAGCTATCATGCGGTAATCGATCCCAGAAGTGTTGGGATTGGCGTGAGTACGTTTGTCATGGTAACATTGAAAGGCCACAACAAAGAGAATATCGACAAGTTCATAATGGCCATTAACGGTATTGATGAAGTAATCGAATGCCATCATATTACCGGCGCCGGCGATTTCATCTTAAAAGTTGTCAGTGCCGATATCTCAGCCTATCAACAGCTGATGCTCGAAAAAGTATCCAATATAGAAGTAGTGGATAGCCTTCAGTCGATGGTTATACTTTCTACCTTTAAAGACAGCAAGTCAATGCCACTTCCCGATTAAACCACCTTATCTTTTTCCCGCAAGGATGTGAGGTTACACTCAAAAAATTTATGCCTGCTTTATGGTCGCCGAAAAAACCCTAATTCTGAATGAACACCAGATTCACCAAAAGATCAAGCGCATCGCCGTTGAGATGTATGAGCATAACTACGATGAAAAGAGCATCGTTTTGGCAGGCATCGCGGGACAGGGGTATATCCTCGCAAAACTCCTGGCAAAGGAAGTTCAGCAAATCGCCCCCTTGGAGGTAACGCTTGTCAAAGTCAGCCTCGACAAGCTTGCACCACAACAAAGCGAAGTGACATTAGATTGTGAAATCAAAACACTGAGAAAAAAGTGCATTATCCTGGTGGATGATGTGCTGAACACAGGACGCACCTTTGCCTATGGCATGAAGCCTTTTCTGGATATCGAAGTAAAGAAGATTGAAACCGCGGTCCTCGTAAACCGAAGTCGATACGCTTTTCCCCATCTATCCGCAGTATACTGGCTATGCGCTCACCACGACCATCAAGGATCACGTGGAAGTCAATTTGGGGAAAAAAGCCGCTGTGTATCTGGTTTGATGTTTGAAGTCGGCGAAAATGAATACATTTCAAGCAAAAAACCGCTGAACAATAACAGAATCCATGTCAGCCACCAAAAAGCAAGACATCAAGCGTATCACTACGCATCAACTACGCGAAATGAAGAATCGCGGGGAAAAGATTGCCATGCTCACCGCATATGATTACAGTATGGCAAAGATCATTGATGGCGCTGGAATCGACATTATTCTCGTTGGCGATTCGGCATCCAATGTTATGGCCGGGCATGAGACGACACTTCCGATAACCCTGGATCAAATGATCTATCACGCGGCTTCGGTTGTCCGTGCCGTAAAGCGTGCACTCGTCGTTGTCGATCTCCCCTTTGGTACTTACCAAGGTAGTTCTGGAGAAGCACTTCGGTCCGCTATCCGTATCATGAAAGAAAGTGGCGGGCATGCCGTAAAACTTGAGGGGGGCAGCGAAGTGAAAGATTCTGTTGAACGAATTCTAAGTGCCGGGATCCCAGTGATGGGTCACCTGGGTCTCACACCCCAGTCCATTTACAAGTTTGGAACATATACGGTGCGCGCGAAGGAAGAGACCGAAGCAGCAAAACTAATTGAAGATGCCAGGATGCTAGAGCAGAGCGGTTGCTTTGGTATCGTGTTGGAGAAGATCCCTGCTTCCCTAGCGAAACAGGTATCACAATCCATTAGTATTCCTACCATTGGAATTGGCGCAGGTCCCGACGCTGATGGTCAGGTGTTGGTCATGCAAGATATGCTGGGCATAACCAAGGAGTTCAAACCACGATTCTTAAGGCGCTATGCAGATCTCCATACCACCATAACGGATGCTGTTGGAAAATATATTAGCGACATCAAGTCCAGAGAATTCCCGAATGACAAAGAAAAGTATTGATCTCGCCCGAAAAGTGATTTCACATGCCCATAAATACGATCCTACAATAACTCATTCGCCAGATTAGCCAGCTCAGACCGCTCGCCTTTTTCCAACGTGATGTGTGCATATAACTCATGATCCTGAAGCCTATCGATTAGTGTAGATAAACCATTGCTTTGGGAATCCAGATAAGGTGTATCAATCTGGTAAATATCACCAGTGAAGATAATTTTGGTGTTTTCGCCCGCGCGGGTTATGATTGTCTTGACCTCATGCGGCGTTAAGTTCTGCGCTTCGTCAACAATAAAACATATACTGGACAAACTCCTTCCGCGTATATAGGCCAACGGTGTGATCATTAATTTCTCCTGATTCACCATATCTGTGATCCGCGCATATTCCTTATCTGATTCGCTATACTGATTTTGTATGAATTTCAGGTTGTCCCACAGCGGCTCCATGTATGGATTCACCTTCGACTTAATGTCACCAGGCAAATAACCAATATCTTTGTTGCTGAGTGGAACAATCGGGCGGGCCAGGTAAATCTGTTTATATTCTTTTTTCTGATCCAGTGCGGCGGCCAAGGCAAGCAGGGTTTTTCCTGTTCCGGCAATACCCTGTATCGATACCAGCTTGATCTCTGGTTTTAATGCAGCATGGATTGCAAAAGTCTGCTCCGCATTTCGCGGCTTCACGCCATAGACAGATCGTTTTTCCACATGCTCTACCATTTCGTTAAGTGGATTATAGAAGGCTAAGGCAGATTTTTTTCCACTTTTTAGAATGTAGTAATGATTTTTTACGGCGGCCATTTTTCCCAGCAAATCGGATGGCGGGCAATAACCTTTTTCATAGAGCAAGTTGATCATGTTTGGATCAACATTTTCGATAATCGTTTTCCCCGTGTACAGCGATGATATGTTCTGTACTTTCCCGGTGGTGTAGTCCTCAGACTGCAGGCCCAGCGCCTTTGCTTTTAGCCGCAGGTTAACATCTTTAGAAACAAGAATAATTTTCCTTCCAGCCTCCTCCTTTTGAAGTTGCAAGGCCGAATTAAGGATACGGTGATCAGCTTTTTCTTCGTTGAAGATCTTATTTGCATCAACGGTACTTTTGGTACCCATCAATACTTTGAAGAAACCCTTTCCTTTGCCATTAAGGGCATTCCAATTGTGCAGCATCTGGCCTTTCGCCAGTTTATCAATTAGCCGGATGAACTCACGCGCCTCAAAATTCTTAGTATCGTTTCCTTTTTTGAAGTTGTCAAGTTCCTCCAAGACTGTAATGGGGATACCGACATCATGTTCATCGAAGTTAAGAATGGAATTGTGTTCGTAAATAATAACAGAGGTATCGAGTACGAAGATCTTTCTTTCCTTTTTGGTTTTAGCCATGCGACACAAAGAACTTGGTTTTCGAAATGTAATGAATGGAAATGAAAGCGTCGGCGTTTTGAAAAGAATTTTTTATGAATATTTTTAGAACGCCAGAGTATAGCGGTCCTCATTTTCGGTGGGAATAATCCGAAGAACGTTAGCAAGCACCAACAGTATTAATTTACGGGAAGCATAGAAGCGTTTCATACCGCTAACCCGTACAAACTCTTTCAGGGTGATGGATTTCTTCTCCTCCAGGTATTTCATCAGGAATTTTTCCTGATCTCCGTAACGAAAATGTATGTCCTTCCCGAGCTGCCTTCGCTTGATAATCTCCCTTAATTCACGACTTGCCTTAATACTTTTGTCGGCTACGCCGACATAGTAGTCCTTGGACTGATTCTCCGAAACGATGTAGTGAGGTTTTTTTTCGCTCTCAAAAACTTCAAAGTGAAGAACAGTACGTGAAGCGGAGAGGGGTATGAAGGTCTCGCGTAATGGCAAGGGTGGTCTCACCTTTTTCAGTGCCTCCATAATAACGTGAGATTCCCCTTCAGGGTACTTCAGCCCTGGAATACTACCGTCGTCGCCTATGCCGACCAAAAGAACCCCACCAAGTGTATTGGCAAAAGCAACCATTTCACGAACGATTTTTCCCGGATCGGATGCCTTGCGCTTAAACTCGAGTGTCAAGCATTCACCTTTCGTAATCAATCTTTTTAGATCCTGCACTTGCTGCGGGTTGTAGGGGAAAGCCTCTTGTAGCTTCATTGTGTTGAACCTTGACATCGTGAAACCGTGTAACAGTAGTTGCGTAGTGCTAGTCCTTAAAATATTCTAGAATCATTATGCGTTAAAAAAGTACCCTAAGTATTTTGACTTGCCGCTCCCTAGTTCATTCCGCCGAGCATATCATTATCGTTATCATCATCCTCTTCACCCTCTTGTCCGGGGCGTGGAATGCTAAACATACTGCTTAGCAAATCTTTGAAACTGAAGGCCGGCCGTCAGATTGTGCTTACTGATCAAACTGTACTCTGCCAATCCATGCAGCGCAAACTCCATCAAGAAGAGCTTAGTATGTGCATCCTGACCCTTGTGAAACTCGTTTATAAGGTCTTGTAATCCAGGAAC
>CAVQQL010000016.1:0-36776 GCA_963714945.1 uncultured Bacteroidota bacterium
AAGCTTTTGACGATTTTGCATCAACAGGAAAAGACCCTAAGTTTAACAAGAAGGTTCTTGGTCTTTCCTAAACCCGATTACCTTGAAAAGCGATTTTATTATTTGATTTATCTACCTATAAATTTAGAAATACCAATGAAAAAAGTACTTGTAGTAATTACGTTGATCGGCATAGCATGCATGTCCATCACATCATGTGGATCAAAGAAGGAAGGGGCAGCAGAAGAATCAGCCGATGCCTACGATGATTATGAAACAGCAGAGCCCAAGCAGGAATCTTCCGCAGATCTAATCGCACAAGGTCAGGTCTTAGTGGATGGAAGCGATTGCAAAACTTGTCATCATCCGACCAATAAAATCATCGGACCTTCGCATACTGAGGTCGCGCAGAAATACGAATTTACCAAAGCAAACATTAGCCTGTTGGCAGGTAAAATTATTAATGGCGGTAGTGGCGTATGGGGAGAAATTCCCATGTCACCACATCCTGATATTTCATTAGCTGATGCCGAGAAAATGGCCATGTATGTGCTCTCATTAGATGGAGAAAAGCCAATGGACTAAGGCATAACGTCGTTAGCATGCTATCAATAAGATGTCCAATTATCCCGAGAAACGGGATTTTTGGACATTTTCTTATTCTACATGGCAACACGGTAGGGAAAATTCGTCAAGTACAATATTGTTCGCCATCGAAAATGGCTATGCCTTGCCGGTCGTGATGACCATGTGGGGTGCAGCGATGCTGGTATCAAAAAAAACAAAATCGTCCTCCGCATTGCTCGCAAAAATACACGCTTGGCTCGCGCCTTGCATATCAACGCATTATTAATATGAAACCGTACTTATCAATTCTAATATTTTCTTTTCTTCTTTTTTCTTGCCGACAGCAGCAAACGCCGCGAGTCCTTGTCTTTTCAAAAACGATGGAGTACCGGCACGAATCTATTGAGGCAGGGCAGGCGGCCATCACAAAGCTGGGCGAAAGCTATGGATTTGAAGTTGATACCACAGAGGATGCATCCTTGATTAATGAGGATAATCTCAAGCGCTATCGCGCCGTCGTCTTCTTGAACACGACAGAGAATGTGCTCAATGTTGTACAGCAGGCCGATTTTAAACGATTCATTGAGGCTGGCGGGGGCTTCGTGGGAATCCACGCCGCGGCAGATACTGAGTATGAATGGCCCTGGTATGGGAGACTGGTAGGGGCCTATTTCAAGAGCCACCCAAAACCGCAGCAGGCGACAATACGAAAAGTTAAACCATTTGGAACGGATACTACGCCTGAAAACTGGCAGTGGACGGATGAATGGTATAATTATAAAAACATTTCACCTGACATTAATGTGATCTACAACCTGGATGAATCTACCTATGAAGGTGGTGAAAATGGTGAGAATCATCCCATTGCATGGTATCACGCATTTGATGGTGGCCGCGCTTTCTACACCGGCTTGGGACATGTAAAAGAAAGTTTCGCTGATGCAGTATATCTTGATCACCTATTGCAAGGTATAACCTACGCATTGGGTGATGCTCCATTAGACTATGCCAAAGTAAAAACGAAACGCGCTCCCGAGGAAAACAGATTCACGAAAACTGTATTGGAATTCAACTTGAATGAGCCAACAGAAATGGTGGTTCTGCCCGATGGAAGAATTATGTTTTTGGAAAGGCGCGGGGCCGTCAAACTATATGACCCCGCCAATGGTAAGGTAGACGTAATCAACACATTCAACGTCTCGACGAAATTTGAGGATGGCATGATCGGTCTTGCGATAGATCCCGACTTTGCACACAATAAATGGGTATATGTTTTCTATTCACATCCGGAAAGGTCGGCTAACGTTGTGTCAAGATTTGTTTTTGCCGATAATAAGCTTGACATGCGCTCTGAGAAGCAAATAATTGAGGTTGCTACCCAGCGGGAGGAGTGTTGCCATACTGGTGGGTCGATGACGTTTGGACCGGATGGAAACCTATATGTTTCGACGGGAGACAATACCAGCCCCTTTGCGTCGGACGGTTTCAGTCCCTCGGATGAAACGCCCGGCAGAGCGCCGTTTGATGCACAGAAGTCTTCAGGCAATACAAACGATCTGCGCGGAAAGATCTTGAGGATACATGTTGAAGCTGATGGAACATATACTATGCCGGAAGGTAATCTTTTTCCAAAGGGTGAGGAAGGAACCCGCCCGGAAATCTATGTAATGGGATGCCGCAATCCTTACCGTATTGCTATCGATGCAAAAACCGGGTTTCTGTATTGGGGAGAGGTTGGCCCAGACGCCGGAAGTAATGATTCAATTCGCGGTTCTCGCGGATACGATGAATTAAATCAAGCAAAGAAAGCCGGAAATTTTGGGTGGCCATATTTTGTTGGCAACAACTATCCGTATGCTAAATATGATTTTGCCGCTAAGAAGGCATTGAACATGTGGGATCCCAATGCACCGATCAATGCGTCACCCAACAATACTGGAAAGCGCGAATTGCCTCCCGTTAGCCCGGCATTTATTTGGTACCCATACGCTAAGTCAGAAGAATTTCCTATGCTAAAAGAAGGGGGAAGAACGGCGATGGCAGGCCCTGTTTATTACAGCACAGATTTTTCTGGTGTATCGACTGCCTTCCCGGATTACTTTGATGGAAAGCTCTTGATCTATGACTGGATCAGGAACTGGATGTTTTTGGTAAGCATGGACAAACAGGGGTCCATTGAAGACATTGAGCCTTTTATGCCAAATACCAAATTCAACAATATGGTGGATATGGCGTATGGTATAGACGGAAGACTGTATATGCTTGAGTACGGCACGATCTGGTCCAGGCAAAACCTGGACGCCCGGCTCGTTCGCATTGACTACAACGGCGGCAACAGGCCACCTGTTGCTCAACTTAGTGCAGATAAGACAGCAGGTGCTACCCCGCTTACGGCTGCATTTTCTGCCAAAGGTACGGTCGATCCTGACGGGGATCACGTAACCTATGCGCTGGATGCAGGTGGTAAGGTACTGACATCATCGGACGGTAATTTTACTGTTACGTTTGACAAGCCGCAGGTAGTACGGGCTAAACTGACCGTAACGGATGATAAAGGCGGAAGCGGTTCGACCCAGCTTCAGTTAGTCGTGGGAAATGAATTGCCGGTCGTAACGGGTACGATTACAGAAGGGAATAAAACTTTCTTTTTCCCAAATACCCCGGTGAAATATGCTATAACGGTGCGGGACAGGGAAGATGGTTCTACTACCGATGGTAAGATTGCGCCGGGAGATGTGGTAGTGACTTTTGATTACTTGAAAGGCTTCGACTTGACGACGATTGCGCAAGGACACCAAATGCCTGTAGCTGAATTTTCGGGAAAGGCGCTCATGGAAAATAGTGATTGTAAATCCTGCCATACAATCGATCAGAAATCTGCTGGACCGGCCTTACAAGATGTTGCCAGAAAATATAACGGACAGCCCGGTGCAATTGATGTATTGGCGGCAAAGATTTTGAAAGGTGGATCGGGGGTTTGGGGAACGACTGAAATGGCAGCCCACCCGCAAATTAGTGTTGATGACGCAAAGGAAATGGTGTCTTACATTCTTTCCCTCAACGATAAGAAAGCGACCTTACCGTTGGTTGGAACAGTAATCCCGGGCAATGAGAATGATGGCGCATACATTCTTTCAGCAACTTATTTTGATAAAGGCGCAGATAAAATTCCTTCGTTATCCTCATCCAGTTCGATCGTATTGCGTAGCGGTGACCTCATGGCAAATCTGGTTGATGAATTGCACATTGCCAGCAAATTCAATTTCCAGGATAGGTGGGCGATAGACAATGTCAAAAATGGTGCTTACGCAGTATACAAGAATTTGGATTTAACGGGTGTTAAGAAGGCAACGTTGACAGCATACATCTACGATCCTGATCAAAATCCCGGTGGGGTAATTGAAGTCCATCTCGATAAACCAGATGGAAAACTAATGGCGACGGCAACAGTATCCGATACTGGGCGCTCCATCCTTTCGACGAAAATGGAACCTGCGACCGGTTATCACGATTTATTCGTGGTATTTAAAAATCCACAGGCAATTGATAAATCTATGTTCTATTTTAGCGGTATCCGGCTGGAAAATTAATCGGCCATTTAATTACAACGATCATGAAAAGAAGAGAGTTTGTGCAAAATGCTTCCTTGGCTGCAGCAGGTATGCTGTCAATGCCTTTGTTTCTGGAATCCTGTAGAGAAAAGAACGAATTAGGACTTCAGCTGTACACTTTACGTGATATTATGGACAAGGACCCAAAAGGTGTATTGGAAAAAATATCAGTTTTTGGTTACACGAAGCTGGAAACCAATGGGTATGCCAATGGAAAGATTTACGGAATGGATTTTCAGGAATTTGTAGAGTTTGCGAAAGGACTGGGGATGAAAGTAACCAGCGGACATTATGGCCTGGATAAGATCAAGGGGGATACCTGGCAGAAGGCAGTTGATGATGCTAAGGAGGCTGGTCAGGACTTTATGGTTATGCCATACATAGAAGAGATCGATCGTATTTCCCTGGATAATTACAAGAAAATATGCGATGATCTTAACAGGGCGGGTGAGGTATGCAATGAAAGCGGTGTTCGGTTCGGTTATCATAACCATGCTTTTGAATTTGATGAGATGGATGGAGAAGTAGTATACGATGTTATGCTCAAAGAACTTGATCCCACATACGTTGGCATGGAGATGGATATTTTTTGGGTGGTTAATGCAGGGCAGGATCCATTGCAATACTTTGCGAAATACCCGGGACGGTTTGAGCAATGGCATATCAAGGACATGGACAAAAATGATCGGAATAGAAATGCAGATGTTGGTACGGGGTCGATAGATTTCAAACCGATATTCGCGCAGGCAAAACTTGCTGGTATGAAAGAGTGGTATGTCGAACAGGAAACATATCCTGGAGACCCGATCGACAGCGCGGCGGCTTGTGCGCGGTTCATGAAAACAATTCTTTGATATTCTTTCGCTTGCTCACGATGTGTTTCAGGATGTTTTTAGAAACTTTGTTGGGCGGCAATGCGAGCAGGTTAAAGTGCGAATATGCGTGCTAACAAATAATTGGTCATCCGTATGAGAGTAGTAAATTTTCTTCTTGCGGCGATGTTTTTGGTGTTTGCCTTTGTGCAGATCAATGATCCCGATCCCGTCATTTGGATTTTGATTTATGGAAGCATGGCCATCGTCTGCATTATGGCAATTTTTGATTTCTATCTGAAGAAGTTCCTGATAGGGCTCTTGGTGGTATTTCTGGTCTACAGTTTTTTTTATGTACCTGGCGTATTAGAGTGGCTCCAACAAGAGGACAAATCAGCCCTTTTTGACGAAGTTGCTAAGATGGAGCATTTGTACATCGAGGAATCCAGAGAGTTTTTAGGCCTGCTGATCTGTATTTTAGTGCTTTTATTTTATCTCTTTAGGGCAATGAAGTTTTCAAAACGATGATTTAAATCGATAGCGTAACAAAATTAGGGAGACAGCACTCAAAGCTGTCTTTATCTTTTTAAATTCAACCCCATGAGAAATGTACTACTTTGCCTGGTTTCCGCGGGTTTATTGATAGGTTGTACGACGCCCAAGGAAAGAATCCCACCATCTATGCCTATGGAAACATCGTCTGGAAAGATGATCGTGTATCAATTGATGACACGTTTATTTGGAAACAAAAACACGACAAATAAACATTACGGATCGAAGGATGAAAATGGTGTTGGTAAGTTTAATGATATCAATGATGCCGCGCTTGAGGATATTAAGCGTATGGGCATAACCCATGTTTGGTACACAGGCGTTGTCGAACATGCTTCGCTCACTGACTATACAGCTTTCGGAATACCTGTCGACGATCCTGACATCGTAAAAGGAATGGCAGGATCGCCGTATGCGATTAAAGATTATTATGACGTCGACCCTGATTTGGCTGAAGACGTTCCACATCGTATGGCAGAGTTCGAACAATTGGTGGAGCGTACACACAATCAGGGGCTAAAGGTGATCATTGACTTTGTGCCAAACCATGTTGCCAGGGCTTATAAGTCCGATGCAAAACCTGCCGGGGTGATCGATTTGGGGGCCATGGATGATACGTCCGTTGGTTTTGCGCCGAATAATAACTTCTATTATTTACCCGGGCAGACATTCCACCCGCCAACGAACTTGAATTCATCTGGCGTCACCTTGGACAGCAAGGATGGGAACTTTGAAGAGTTACCGGCCAAAGCAACAGGTAATGATCAATTCACAGCAAGTCCCACCGCTACCGACTGGTATGAAACAGTAAAGCTGAACTATGGCGTCGATATTCAGGGTGGACGGAAAAAATACTTTGACCCTGTGCCCGATACATGGATGAAAATGAAGGATATACTGCTTTTCTGGGCGGATAAGAAAGTAGATGGGTTCCGCTGCGATATGGTTGAGATGGTACCCGTCGAATTTTGGGGTTGGGTAATCCCCCAGATTAAGGTTGTTAATCCGGATATGGTTTTTATTGCGGAAGTATATAATCCAAGCGAGTATCGAAATTACATTGACAATGGAAAATTTAATTATTTGTACGATAAAGTTCAACTCTATGACTCCCTCCGGCTGCTGGTAACTGGTCAACGCAGCACCGCCGATATTGATCAAATTCAACGAAGCCTTTCTGGAATCAATGGTAACATGCTGCATTTTTTGGAGAATCATGACGAGCAGCGTATCGCGTCGAATTTTTTTGCCGGCGATCCGTGGAAAGCAGCGCCCGCTATGGTGATCAGCGCCACAATTGATCGTGGCCCGGTTATGATTTATTTTGGACAAGAATTCGGAGAGCCCGGCTTGGGCGACGAAGGATATCAGGGCGAGGATGGGCGTACTACGATTTATGACTACTGGGGCGTCCCACAACATCAGAAGTGGATGAATGGTGGAAAGTTCAATGGCGACTTATTGAGTCTGGAGGAAAAACAATTGCATATGTTTTACACAGATTTGTTAAATCTCGCCGCGAATAATCCCGCCATCGCGCAGGGAGATTACCTGGATCTTACAGCATACAATACGAATGCGGGAAATTTTGACGAAAAAATACATGCTTTTATTAGGTACTTGGGAGAAGAACGCCTGTTGGTTGTCACCAGCTTCAGTCCACTGGACCAGAATATAAAAGTGCAAATTCCAAAAGAAGCAATTTCCAAATTATCATTGGATCCGAGCGGAACCTACATCGCCCGCGACCTGATTTGGAAAGAGGTGGAGGTTGGATTTGACAAAGAGTTCATGTTCGAGATGAAATGCAAGCCATACAGTTCGTTTATATTTAAAATAAAATAGGACCATGAAGATCCTTATTCGATGGGTTATTTATTTGCAGTTGTTGCTCGCGACCAATCTCCTGCTTTTAGACCATATCGCTGAAGTGGAGGTCATCTTGGAAACCAATCTCAATACCGGCTTCAATGGATTGGCATTTGATTCCAATGAGCATGCGGCTTTGCGCAACAACAAATTGGAGTTTTCTGGTTTCCCAACAGTAATCTTGAAATACTTAAGTCAATGATAAAGTTAAACGGAAAATGCCGCGTTATTATTCAAAATGTTCAACCAGAAGTAGAACAAGGTTTGTACCCTGCGAAACGTACGGTTGGTGAGCGGGTAGATGTAATGGCCGATATTTTTGGAGATGGGCATGATCATATTCGTGCTACACTATCGTACAAAAAAGAAACTGAAGACCATTGGCATAGTGCGGAGATGCATCACCGTGGAAATGACAGCTGGCTGGGTTCATTTTATGTTTTAGAGAAGGGTATTTATCTTTTTACGCTTAAGGCATGGGTAGACCATTTCGAAACCTGGTATGATGGCTTTAAAAAGAAGGCTGCCGCCGATGTCGACGTACATCTCGAATTACAGGAAGGAATTCATTTTCTGAAGATCCTCTCGGCGGGGAATGACGAAGTCCTGAATAAGGCAATAGAGCAGCTGAGCATGGAGCACAGCAAAGCCACGCGCTATGTACTCGGTGCGGACTTTGAGAAGTTGGTGCAGACTTATTCATTGGAGGAACATGCGACGCACTTTTCCAAGCCATTGGAAATTATTGTTGAGCATAAGAAATCGAATTTTAGTGCTTGGTATGAACTGTTCCCGCGTTCCGCTTCCTTGAAAGGCAAGCATGGCACTTTTAAAGATGTTGCAAAACTTTTGCCGCGTATTGCATCAATGGGTTTTGATGTTTTGTATATGCCACCTATCCATCCAATCGGTGAGGTTAACCGTAAAGGTAAAAACAATAACGTGATCGCTGCTGCCGGTGAGCCAGGTTCGCCATGGGCAATCGGCAGTGTAGAAGGGGGACACAAGTCCATTCATGCAGATTTGGGGTCGTTGGAGGATTATAAAAACCTGATATCAGAGGCAAGTAAATATGACATTGACGTTGCGTTTGATCTTGCCTTTCAATGTGCACCTGATCATCCCTACGTGAAAGAACACCCGGAATGGTTTAAGCAACGCCCTGATGGATCTATTCAGTATGCCGAAAATCCACCGAAGAAATACCAGGATATTTATCCATTTAATTTTGAAACAGATCAGTGGATGGATTTATGGCTGGAATTAAAGTCTGTCATCACGTATTGGATAGACCAGGGTGTAAAGATTTTTCGGGTTGATAATCCCCACACAAAACCCTTCGCATTCTGGCAATGGGTAATCGGTGAGGTGAATAGTGAATATTCCGACATAATTTTCCTCGCTGAAGCCTTCACACGGCCTAAGATTATGGAGCAACTTGGCAAAATCGGATTTACGCAATCGTACACCTATTTTACATGGCGCGTAGACAAGGCGGAATTAACGCAGTACATGAATGAAATCGTTGAGGGCGCGGCGCGAAATTATTTTCGTCCTAATTTTTGGCCCAATACGCCGGATATTCTTCCTTTTCATTTGCAGCATCAGGGGGAGAACATATTTATTCTCCGCCTGGCATTGGCGGCGACGCTTGCGTCAAACTATGGAATCTATGGTCCTACATATGAATTCTATGAGAATGAACCAGTACATGGAAAAGAAGAATACCTTAATTCCGAGAAGTATGAAATAAAGCTTCACGACTGGAAAAAGACCAATAGGATGACCGATATAATAACCATACTGAACCACGCGCGCAAAAATAACGCTGCGCTGCAGTCAACCTGGAACCTTCAGTTTTGTGCGATAGGAAATGATAATCTCATCGCGTATTTGAAAGCTACAGACGATCTATCCAATATTATTCTTGTCGTTGCCAACCTGGATCCATTCGGCAGACAATCCGGTTATGTGCAATTGCCGAAGGATAAGCTCAAGTTAGGAGAACGAATTAACGTCAAAGTACGGGACCTTATTACTGACGAGCATTACACGTGGACTCAGGAATGGAACTATGTTGAGTTGGATCCATACAAAATGCCATTCCATTTATTTAAAATCGAACTTTTTGAATCTTACATGTAGCAATCAATGAGCATTCAGGTGAAAAATAATGACCCACTTTGGTTTAAAGATGCTATCATCTATGAAGTTTCAGTTCGGGCATTTTTTGATAGCAACGGTGATGGTATTGGAGATTTTCAGGGCCTCATCCACAAAGCTTGATTATCTTGAAGATCTTGGAATCAATACCATCTGGCTGATGCCATTTTTTCCGTCACCATTAAAGGATGACGGCTTTGATGTTACGGAATATTGTGATGTTCATGCTGACTACGGCTCTCTTTCAGATTTTAAACAGTTCTTGAAGGATGCCCACCGGAAAGGTATTCGTGTAATCACGGAGCTTATTCTTAACCATACGTCCGATCAGCATCCCTGGTTTAAGCGATCGCGCAGGGCCAAAGCGGGTTCTCGTTATCGTGAGTTCTATGTGTGGAGCGATACGACGGAGCGGTATGCGGAAGCGCGGGTAATGTTTCCGAATGATGAGTCCAGCAACTGGACCTGGGATGCAGAGGCGAAAGCGTATTACTGGCATCGATTCTACCGTCACCAGCCAGAATTAAATTTTGACAACCCGGAAGTACAGCTGGAAATGATTAAGGTTGTTGACTATTGGATGAAGATGGGGGTGGATGGTTTCCGGTTGGCTTCAGTTCCTTTTCTCTTCGAGGAGGAAGGAACAAATTGCGAAAATCTTCCGCAGACCCACGTGTTTTTGAAGAGGTTAAGGGCACATATTGATAAACATTATAAGAACAGGGTTCTCCTGGCCGAAGCTAATCTTTGGCCGGAGGATGCGGCTACCTACTTTGGTGGCGGCAAAGAGTGTCACATGAATTTTCATTATCCGCTGATGCCAAGATTATTCCTTGCACTCAGGACAGAAGATAGCTACCCAATAGTTGACATCATTGAACAAACGCCCTCAACGCCAGCCAATAGTCAATGGGCGTTATTCCTACGCAACCACGACGAACTTGGATTGGAAATGGTAACTGAGGAAGAAAAAGATTTTCTGTTCAAAGCGTACGCTAATGACGCGAAAACCAAATTTAATGTAGGTATTCGGCGGCGGTTGGCGCCATTGATGAACAACGACCGCAGGAAAGTCGAACTACTTCATTCGATTTTATTCTCACTTCCGGGAACACCCGTGCTCTACTATGGTGATGAAATCGGTATGGGCGATAACGTTTATCTCGGTGACCGCTTTGGGGTACGAACACCTATGCAATGGAATATGAATCTAAATGCAGGGTTTTCCTCGGCAAATCCGCAGCGTCTATACTTGCCGATCATAGCCGACCCGATATATCGCCACGAATCCGTGAATGTTGGCGCGCAGGAAGAAAATCATACTTCGTTATTGTGGTGGATGAAGAATATCATAGCAATGCGTGGGAGACTTGATATCTTCGGCCGGGGAGACATGAAGTTTATAGATAGTTCAAATGCAAAAATACTGTCCTTCGTGCGTACACATAAAAACATGCAGATCGTTATCGTTGCAAACCTGTCGCAATTTTCTCAGGCTACGACGCTCAATCTTTCTGATTATAAGGGCTGTGACATCACAGAAGTCTTCAGCCAAAATAGGTTTATGAATGTTGGCGAAGGTAATTATGATATTACGATTGGACCATATGGCTATTTTTGGTTCCAGGTAGAGGATGCGGAGAAAGCCGGAGTTGCCGACGCAAGTGGAGAGCTTCCACTCGTTAAAGCAGATATATCATGGGAAAGACTTTTGGACAATTACAATGAGGTTCGAATTCTGGAGCGTAAGATTCTTCCACCGTTTTTGAATAAGTGCCGCTGGTTTGGTGGAAAGGCCAAAGTTGTCAGTAAGGTTGCCATTCACAAGGCTATTCCATTAAAAGTTGAAAGTGATACACACTACCTTGCTATCCTCGAGGTGCATTACGTTCAGCGCTTGCCCGAATTCTACTTTTTGCCGCTGACGTTTGTTCCCTCTGATAGCATCTTAGAGCGTGTGGAATATACCGTACAAAGTGTTGTATGCCGGGCGGAGATCCAGGGTAAAGCTGGTTTTATTATGGATAGTAGCTATGATAAAGTTTTTCGCGACTTCCTGTTTACCAGCATGGCAAAGGAAACGCGTATTAAGCATGATGATGGAACGCTGCATTTCAATGCAAGCGTATTTTCAAAGCTTGACGCGGGCAAAGAAGTTGATTCAAAAATATTGAAATCAGATCAGAGCAATACGGCAATAATCTACAACGACAAGTATTTCTTTAAGTTCTACAGAAAGTTAGAGAAAGAAATGAATCCTGAACTTGAAATCGTCAGGTTTTTGTCAGAACACACAGCGTTCCAAAATTCTCCACGCTATGCCGGAAGCGTTGAATATCATAATGATGACGATACCATAATCGTGTTTGGCTTGCTGCAGGGCAAAGTTGAGAATCAGGGCGATTCCTGGACAATGTCCGTAGATTCGGTGGGCCGGTTTTATGAGCGCGTCATGGACAAGGCTAAAACGATCAAGCTTCCCAAGTTGGTTAATAAACCTTTAATAAAATTTGAAGACGCTCCGGAGGTTATTCAGGAGCTAATTGGACGCGGATTTTATGAACGAATGGTTCGCTTAGGTCAGCGAACTGCAGAGTTGCACCTGGCGCTTGGTTCTGATTCGTCAAATCCGTCATTTGCGCCTGAACCTTTTACGGCCAACTATCAGCGGTCTATGTATTCGTCGCTTCGAAAATTAGTGCGGGATCGATTCAATCTGCTGGAAAGTTCTATGGCTAAGCTTTCGCCGGCAGTGCAAATCCTTGCCAAAGAGATATTGAAGTTAGAAGATGAAATTCTAGACTGCTTCGCGCAAATAAACAATATCAAAATAAATGGAAAAAGGACACGCATCCACGGTGATTACCACTTGGGTCAGGTATTGTTTACAGGCAATGATTTTGTCATCATTGATTTTGAAGGTGAGCCTGGATTTTCGTTCAGTGAGCGGCGATTGAAAAAGAACCCCTTAAAGGATGTGGCGGGAATGATGCGCTCCATTCACTATGCTGCTTTTGGCAAGATCTTGTTGAACGAGAATTATCGCGATCGTGATCTTGAATTCCTCGAAGCGTGGGCAGAACAGTGGCAGCATTATGTGGGCCGTTTTTATCTTGGTGCCTATATGGAAAGAATTGGCATGAGTGCCGCCATATCTTACGAAGATGATGTACTTATTCGTACCTTCCAGCTTGAAAAGGCAATCTATGAACTGGGCTATGAGTTGAACGGTCGCCCGGATTGGACAATCATCCCGCTTCGTGGAATTTATTACCACATGAAGCGATATCAGGAAGAGAAGGCAGGGCGGAATAAGAAATAGTACAAGGACCCGCAGCGCCTTAAATGCTGCTACTTGCGAAAATAGAACATAAGTTGAAAAATTAGTGCTATGGCAAAAAAAGCTTCTTCTAAATCACGCGCGACATCCACTGAAGGCTTTTCGCTGTTGACAGACTTTGACGTCCATCTTTTTAAGACGGGAAAGCATTTCAAACTATATGAAAAATTAGGTGCACACTATTTGAAAAACGGAAAAAACGAAGGGACCTATTTTGCAGTGTGGGCACCAAATGCAAAAGCCATTTCTGTTATTGGAAATTTTAATACATGGAGTAGTGGTAAACACAAGCTTCATCCCAGGTGGGATGAGTCAGGAATATGGGAGGGTTTTTTCGCTGACATCAATCATGGTGAGGCCTACAAGTATGCTATACATTCTAACACCGGCGACTATCTGGAGAAATCCGATCCATTTGCGGCATTTTGTGAAACACCGCCTAAAACAGCATCCATCGTTTGGACACCAAAGTATGAATGGAAGGATTCGAACTGGCTCCACGAACGAAAAAATCTCATCGGTAAGAAGCAGCCATACTCGGTTTATGAAGTGCACTATGGCTCATGGAGAAGAAAGGCAGAAGAAGGCGCGAATCGGTCGCTTACCTATCCGGAAATGGCAAATGAATTGGTTGCATACGTCAAAGATATGGGGTTTACCCACGTTGAGTTTTTACCCTTGATGGAGCATCCTTTTTATGGATCCTGGGGTTATCAGGTT
Source organism: uncultured Bacteroidota bacterium (assembly GCA_963714945.1). GTDB lineage: Bacteria > Bacteroidota > Bacteroidia > Cytophagales > Cyclobacteriaceae > Chryseolinea. The sequence goes on from CAVQQL010000016.1 coordinate 13,614, forward strand.
ACCGGGTACTATGCGCCGACGAGCCGCTATGGAAGTCCGGAGGATTTTATGTATTTGATTGACTGTTTCCATAAGGAAGATATCGGCGTACTCCTGGATTGGGTGCCATCCCATTTTCCGGGAGACACCCATGGCTTGTTTAAATTTGATGGTACACATCTTTATGAGCATGCCGATCCACGCAAAGGCTTTCACCCGGATTGGAAAAGTTATATCTTCAATTATGGGCGTAATGAAGTCCGCTCTTTCCTCATCAGCAATGCATTGTATTGGATAGACAAATATCACATCGATGGCCTTCGGGTTGATGCAGTAGCATCCATGCTTTACCTTGATTACTCACGGAAGGCAGGAGAGTGGATTCCTAATGACTACGGTGGAAATGAAAACATCGAAGCCATCACTTTCTTGAAGGAGATGAACGAGGTTGTTTACAGCCAATTTCCTGATGCGATAACGATTGCTGAGGAATCTACATCGTGGACCGGTGTTTCTAAACCTACCTATCTGGGCGGCCTTGGTTTTGGACAGAAATGGATGATGGGTTGGATGCATGATACGCTGCACTACTTTGGTAATGATCCGATTCATCGAAAATATCATCAGAACGAAATAACGTTCAGCATCATGTACGCCTTCACAGAGAACTTCATGCTTCCTTTGTCGCATGATGAAGTTGTGCATGGCAAAGGTTCTCTGGCGGGGCGGATGCCAGGCGATGAATGGAAGAAGTTCGCAAACCTGCGACTAATGTTTGCTTACATGTTCATGCACCCGGGCACTAAACTTTTGTTTATGGGTGGCGAGTTTGGGCAAACCGCCGAGTGGAACCATGAGAAAAGCCTGGATTGGCATCTGCTTGACTATCCTATACACCAGGGTGTGCAGAAACTAGTACGCGATTTAAATAATTTCTACAAAAATGAACGCGGGCTTTATCAGTATCAGTTCGAGGCCAGGGGATTTGAATGGATTGACTATGCGGACCACGAAAACAGCGTGATGGCATTTCAAAGGCAGACGGGCGAAAAAGAAGATCTCCTAATTGTAGTATGTAATTTCACCCCGGAAACCAGGCGCCATTATCGGGTTGGCGTTCCCTACAGGGGCAAGTGGATGGAAGTACTCAACTCCGATGATGAGAAGTATGGCTGGAAGCGGGGTAATAAATGGGGGGTCAATGATGACTTCTCCTGTAAAATATCATGGAAGAGATTACTCAATTTCCTTAACTTTACCGCCGCTCGGGATTTCCGTATTGAAGCTTGAAAAAGAAGTAAATGAGTTTGAGCTTGACGATATAGGAACCTGATAAGAAAAGTCTACTTTTTAATTTTGAATCTGATTGGAAAAATATATTTGCATACACGGGCATTTTTACCAACCCCCGCGAGAAAACGCGTGGCTTGAAGTAATAGAAGTGCAGGATTCTGCACATCCCTTATCATGATTGGAATGAGCGCATTACGGCCGAATGTTACGCGCCAAATACAGCTTCGCGCATCCTGAACGGAAAGGCTGTCATCAAGAATATCATTAACAATTATTCGAAAATTAGCTTTAACTACGGGCCTACACTGCTGTCGTGGATGCAGGGGAATGATCCTGAAACTTATGCTTCAATTCTCGAAGCCGACCAGGAAAGTCTAGATCATTTTGGTGGGCACGGCTCCGCCATTGCCCAGGTGTATAACCATATCATAATGCCGCTCGCATCAGACCGAGATAAGGAGACGCAAATTATTTGGGGTATACGTGATTTTGAATTTCGCTTTAAGCGAAAACCTGAAGGGATGTGGTTGGCGGAAACCGCTGTGGATATTGCTTCGCTGGAATTGCTGGCGAAGCACGACATCAAATTTACCATTCTTGCACCACGACAGGCCAAGGCTATACGCAAGATTGGTGAGGATCAATGGAAAGATGTGACGACTGAAACGATCGACACGCGCAGGGCTTATCGATGCGTGTTGCCTTCCGGGAAAAAATATTAGCCTATTTTTCTACGATGGCGAGATTTCACAGGGTGTTGCATTCAATGGATTGTTGAATGATGGTAGGAAGTTTGCAAGCCGCCTGCTCGATTCAGTCGAAATGGAATCTGAAGAACCGCAGCTTGTCCATATTGCTACGGACGGCGAGACGTATGGACACCATCACAAGCACGGTGATATGGCCCTGGCATACTGCCTTGATTATATTGGGAGACAAAAAGATTCCAGGTTGACCAACTATGCGGAATTTTTGTCCAAACACCCTCCAACCTTTGAAGCGCAAATTCACGAAAATAGCTCGTGGAGTTGCGTGCATGGCGTGGAGCGCTGGAGAAATGACTGTGGATGCAATTCGGGTAGACCGGATTGGCATCAGCGGTGGAGAAAACCATTGCGGGAATCGCTGGACTGGTTGCGAGATGAATTAGCAGTGGCCTATGAGAAAGAAGCTTCGAAAGTTCTTAAGGACCCATGGGCCGCACGTGAAGATTATATAGACGTAATTCTGAGACGCGACGATGCCACAATCGAGCAATTCTTGGAAAAACATCGACTCACTAATGTCGAACAAAACAAGGTGCTTCGTCTCATGGAACTACAACGTAACGCAATGCTCATGTACACGAGTTGCGGGTGGTTCTTTGACGAAATATCCGGAATAGAAACTGTCCAGATATTGCAGTACGCCTGTCGCGCCATCCAGCTGGTGAGCCAGCTCGTCCAGGTTGATCTCGAAAAAGAATTCTTGACAAGGCTTCAAGCGGCTCCAGGCAATCTGGCAACCCTTGAAGATGGCGCCAAGGTCTACCAGAAGTATGTTGTGCCCTCCAAAACGAACCTCCAAAGAGTGGGAATGCACTATGCGGTGGCCTCGATATTTGAGGAGGATCCGGAATCATTCCCGGTATTTAACTATACGACGAGCAATGAAATATTTATTCGAATGGAAGCAGGTCAGCAGAAGTTGGCGCTGGGGGTAACTGAAGTCAGATCCAACGTTACACGTTCTGAGAAGAAATTTGCCTTTGCTGTGATATATATGGGCCAGCATAATATAATCGGAAATATTTCGCTTGATATGAAGCCGGAGAAGTTTGAAACCATGCGGTCGCTTATGGTACAAGCGTTCGATGAGGCGCGGTTGGGGGATATTATTGGGTTGATGCAAACATACTTTGGTCCCGAGAAATATACTATATGGCAATTGTTCCAGGATGAAAAACGAAAAGTATTTAACCTCATTACCTACCAGAGCATGCGCGATCTCGAAAACTCATTGCGCAGGATCTACAATCGCGATTATCCATTGGTTATGGCCCTTGCGAATAATGACACACCTATTCCGACGGCTTATCGGACGACTTTTGCGTATATTCTCAATGCCGACCTTATGCGATGTTTTGAATCTGGACGGATTAATATTCTGCAGATCGAAAGGATTATGAATGAGCTTGTCAAGTGGAGACTTGAAGTAGATGACGTGGGGAAGCTCGAGCGCCTTGTCGGTGAAAGCATATTTAAGGAGGTAACGCGTATCAGCGCAGACGGCGACGATGCCAAGCGGATTGAACGATTAAACCGCCTCTTTCCATTGCTGTTGCAATTTAACCTCAGCCCGAATCTCTATAAGAGCCAAAATCTATTTTTCGAAATCGCCACGGATAACCGCAGTCATGATGGCCATTCTGAGGAATGGGTCAAGCACTTTACGATGCTGGGAGATAATTTGGGTGTCAAGATAGAATGAACTTGATTTTTTTGCGGTTATTCCTACCTTATGCAGGTGAGTGTCCCAGGTTCATCTTTGAAAAGCAGGATTGGCGTGGCAGCCATTGTGGTTGTCATATTGCATATCGCGTTTAGTGTCGTTGTACTGCGGTCTTCCAGAAAAGAGAATTCATCCGGATTAAGGTCGCTTTATAATCGCCTCATTTTACTTGGACCTTTCTTCCAGGAATCGCGTATTACGTCATCACCACACCTGTACATATCCTACAAAATAAATGGTTCATGGTCGCCGGTTGCAGATCCTGGAATAGCGAATTTCACGTTCTATCGGGAACATCCCTGGCGCTATGACATACTGCACTTTAGTGATTTTGAGCGGTATATCGCATTGCAGGTGGGCGAGAAGGCGCGGTCTAAGGAGTTTCAGGAAGTGCAGCATTCCAGGCCGTTCCGTGAACTAAACCACTTTATTCTGCAAGAAGTCATCCGGGAACCGGTAGACTCAGTCTCTGTTGTCTATGGCCTCAATTTTTATTCTCCGGAGACGAAAGCAATGCGGTTTGATACAGTTTTTAATTATACGTATAATCCAAATGTAGTTGGGCCAGCTAAAAACTTATAGTGAAGGCATCGGCCATTATCTGATAGACGATTTTCAGGAGCCTAAGGCTACACGCATTTTCTTCAAGGTGATGGTTACGTATACCCTGGTCAGAATGATCCTTGTCTGGCCCTTAAGCCAGATGGTAATGTCGTATCACAGCATTTCATTACCGAAATCACTTCCCGGTAAATTATTGTTGGGTGGTGCATTTCTAGCCAACCATCATATTAATATCTTTTTTGGAATTGGAATCGTCTGTCTAGTGGTAGTCCTGTTTTTAAAGCCTAACTATCTCGGTAATCTTGCATTTTTTTACCTGACATTTAATCTGTACGTCATCAATTTGCCGATTGCCGACGGCGCTGATGTGGTGCTGTTTATGTTGAGTTTGTGGTGTGTTCCGATCGCCGCAGTACCGCGTTTCAAAAGTGAGAAAGGGCAAATCATTCAAAAAGGTATCTACAACCTTGCGCGTCTGTTTTGTCAGCTCCAGGTTGTTTATATTTATTTTGTATCGGGCTTCGATAAGCTTATGAGCGAAACCTGGCGAACAGGTATTGCCTTTGAGTATATCAAGCATCTTGAAGTGTTGTACAATCCCATGCTTCCGGCGATTTTTGATAACGAATTTTGGAATATCGTTTTTTCCTGGAGCACCATTTTGTTTGAGTGTCTATTCGTATTTCTGGTATGGAATAAAAGGATGAGGGTGCCCATGCTCTTCATCGGTACAATCTTTCACTTGGGTATCTGGATTTTTTTAAGCCTGCCTGATTTTGCCCTTATTATGATTGTATCCTACCTCGTCTTTTTAAAGGATTCGGATTACGCACGGGTTAAATCATGGATTAAGCAACGGCTATCTTAGGTGTGGTATTATCAAGATAGTTCCACACCAAACTGCTTGCACCGATAATGGGCGCGGCCTGGTTTTGTAATCCGGATGGCAGTATTTTTACCTTACCCCTGAATAACGGCATAAGATTGGCCTCCATGTGTTTGATGGTAGGTTTGAATATCAAATCACCTGCCAATGAAAGTCCCCCGAATAAGAAGATGGCCTCAGGATCAGTATGAACAACAGTTTCCGCCAATTTCATCCCTAAGATTCTGCCGGTGTATTCGAATGCTGCCTGGGCTATGAGGTCTCCGCGGACAGCGAATTCCGTGATCATTTTTGTTGTTAAGTTATCAAAACTTATTCCGCGGAGTTCGCTTGGTTCTAAATGATCGGCAAGCAGTTTATATACGGTACGTTTGATGCCTGTCGCTGAAACATATGTCTCCAGACATCCCCGTTTTCCGCAATTGCAGAACCTTCCTGCAGGGTTGACGGATGTATGGCCAACCTCGCCTGCTATTCCGTGCTTTCCGTTAAGAAGCTGCCCATTTGCAACAAACCCACTGCCCAGTCCGGTACCAAGGGTAATCACGACAAAGTCCTTCATGCCCTTGGCGGCGCCGTATACCATTTCGCCGACGGCCGCGGCGTTTGCATCATTGGTAACAATAGCGGGCAAATCAAACTCATCTTTGAACATTTCTGCCAATGGAATAATGCCTTTCCACTTAAGATTTGTCGCGCGTTCTATAGTTCCTTTGTAGTAGTTCCCGTTCGCGGCGCCGATGCCGACGCCCATTATTTTATGGTCTCCGGGAATATTTTTGATCTCCTTACGAAGTGCTTCCGAAAGTCCCTGAAAGTAGTTCTTGAACTCTTTGTATTGAGATGTTGAAATACGACCTTGGGAAACCACATTACCCTCCCGATCTACAATCCCATACTTTGTATTCGTTCCTCCAATATCAATGCCGATGGTGAGTTCCCTCATAGTAGTGCAATTAGATGGTTAGATGGACAGCATTTTGGCAATGCGGAGTGATTCCGCATCTATGTCGTGATGCTTGGACATGACATCGCCAAACTGGTTGTACACAATTCTTTTGTTTCTGATGCCAACCATGCAATCATTTTCCCCATCGATTAAGCCCTCGACAGCGCCAACCCCCAGTTGGGAAGCCAGCACCCGATCGAAATAGGTAGGAGATCCACCCCGCTGCATGTGTCCTAGTACGGTAACCTTGATGTCAAAATAGTCCGATCGTTCTGCGACCTGCTTTGCCAACGAATGGGCCCCTCCAATTTTCGAGCCCTCGGCAACGACTACCAAATTTGACTTCTTACTTGTTTTTCCACCTTCGCCAAGCAATGCATAAAGCTGGTCGAAGGACAAATTTTCCTCCGGGATAATCACCGCTGCCGCGCCTCCGGCTATTCCACTATTGATGGCGATATAACCCGAGTTCCTGCCCATTACTTCGATAAAAAATAAACGATTGTGCGATAAAGCCGTATCCCGTATCCTGTCAATCGCTTCTACAGCCGTGTTGGTCGCTGTGTCAAACCCTATGGTATAGTCCGTTCCAGCCAGATCGTTGTCGATAGTACCGGGCACGCAGATGGAGGGTATTGCGAATTCCTCATAAAATTTGTGAAGACCCGTAAAGGTTCCGTCACCGCCTATGGCAATGAGGGCGTCGATTCCGTGTTTTTTGATGTGGTCAAAAGCTTGTTGCCTTCCCTCGGGTGTCCTGAATTCTTTGCTGCGCGCAGATTTTAATATCGTGCCGCCTCGCTGTATAATATTACCCACCGAGCGAGCATCAAGTTTAACAATATCGCCTTCAATCATTCCCTCATAGCCGCGCATAACACCCATGCAATTTTTTTTGTAAAAGGTGCACGCCCGGACCACGGCCCGGATGGCGGCATTCATACCTGGAGCATCACCACCCGATGTGAGCAATCCAATCTTCAAAATTTTATTGTCCATTTACGCGTAAGGTCCAACAAAAATAGCGGAGGAACCGCACTTTGCAACCAGGATTTTAATCAATTGAATTTCAAACGTTTGAAATAGTTAATTAAGGCATTAGTTGAGGCGTCGTGTGTGCCGATTTCGGAAGGATCGCGCAGTTCCGGCAGAATCTGCTTGGCGAGTACCTTACCCAATTCTACGCCCCATTGGTCGAAACTGAAGATGTTCCAGACTACTCCTTGCACGAATATTTTGTGTTCGTACATCGCAATAAGGCTTCCCAGCGTTCGTGGTGTAAGTTGCCTGAACAGTATGCTATTGCTTGGGCGATTGCCTTCAAAAACACGAAACGGCGTATGAAAACCAACGGCCGCGCTGTCCATTCCAGCCTTGCTTAGCTCGGCTTCTACTTCCTCCTCCGTTCTACCTTTCATGAGGGCTTCGGTTTGGGCAAAGAAGTTTGAAAGCAGCTTGTCATGATGATCCCCGATTGGATTCTGACTGATAGCGGGTGCAAGGAAATCGCAGGGTACGATTTTGGTCCCCTGGTGTATGAGTTGATAAAATGCGTGCTGACCATTGGTACCCGGTTCACCCCAGATAATGGGTCCTGTTTGATAGCCAGCAGGCTGCCCGTTTCGGTCTGTCGACTTACCATTACTTTCCATATTGCCCTGCTGAAAGTAGGCTGCAAACCGGTGCATGTACTGGTCGTAGGGAAGTATGGCTTCTGATGCGGACCCAAAAAAATTATTGTACCAAATACCCAGGAGCGCAAGAATAACAGGAATATTCTTTTCGAAAGGTTCGTTTCTGAAATGATTGTCCATCGCATGTGCGCCCTCGAGTAGTTTTTCGAAATTCTCAAACCCTATCGTGCACGCAATCGATAGCCCGATCGAGGACCACAAGGAGTAGCGTCCACCTACCCAATCCCAAAAAACAAACATATTCTCAGGCGCTATCCCAAATTTCGTCACTTCATCCTTATTCGTGGAGACCGCAACAAAGTGTTTGGCGACAATACCTTTTCCGGCACTCTTGTCGAGCAGCCATGCGCGGGCAGTTTCCGCATTGGTCATTGTCTCCTGGGTGGTAAATGTTTTTGAGGCAATAATAAACAGCGTAGTTTCCGGATCAAGCTGCTTGAGGGTCTCCGTTATGTGTGTACCATCTACATTGGAGACAAAGTGTGGTTTGATATTCTTCCAGTAGGGGCGAAGTGCTTCTGTCACCATAAACGGTCCCAAGTCGGAACCGCCAATGCCAATATTAACGATATCAGTTATTGATTTTCCTGTGTATCCTTTCCAGGTGCCATCAAGTAGCTGCGCTGAAAATTGTTTCATTTGTTCGAGTACACTATTTATTGCTGGCATAATATCCTCGCCATCTACATGCACTGGTGTATTGGCGCGATTTCGCAATGCAACGTGAAGTACTGACCTGCTTTCAGTCTGATTGATTTTAGTCCCTTGGAACATAGCCAGAATGGCATCTTTTAGCTCGACCTCCTTCGCCAGTGCGATCAATTCCTTGATCGTTTCGTCTATTATCAGGTTCTTGGAATAGTCTACCAGGATATCTTCGAACGCAAGGTGCAGTTTTGAAAAACGCTCAGGATCATCCAAGAACAAGTCACGCATGTGCGTCGCCTGTATTGTTAGGAATTGGATTTCCAATTTTTGCCATGATACCGTTTCTGTGGGGTTGATGCTCGGGAACATAATCTCGGGGTTTCTTATTGTACGAAGATAAGGGAAACGAGACACCGCTCCTGAAGTGAATGAAAAAATATACCTGGGGTTTTAGAAGGAGACACTAAATGGCATGCTACCAGCAAGACCCTGCCACCGGGTTTCCCGAGGTGTGTCACCGCTCACTTTTTAAACTTGCTGACGAGTAAGGCAAGCTTTTCTTCCATACTCAGTTCCTTCTCTTTGGTCTTTTTTTGACTCGTTTTTGACTTTGTGTTTTTCTTGTGCCCATGCGTGGCGACTTTTGGGGCAGCCTCAGTGTGCCCGAATGGATCGCGCTTCATGGATAGACCGATTCGCTTGCGCGCGACATCTACTTCCGTAACAGTGGCCATGACCCGCTGCTGAACAGCCACAACGTCCTGGGGGTCTTTAACGAACTCGTCTGTCAAATGGCTTATGTGCACTAGTCCATCCTGGTGCACACCGATATCGACGAAGGCACCAAACTTCGTTACATTGGTTACGATACCCGGAAGCCTCATGCCAACTTTGAGGTCGCTTATTGTGTTAATGCCATCCGTAAAATTGAAGACCTCAAATTCTTTTCGAGGATCACGACCAGGTTTTTCAAGCTCTGCAACGATATCTGTGAGCGTAGGAAGTCCTACTTTTTCCGTAATATATTTGTTCAGGTCAAGCCGGGTTCGTAAGTCTCCGCTTGTCATTAGGTCTTTTACAGCGCAACCCAAGTCATCGGCCATTCGCTGCACAATTGAATAACTCTCGGGGTGTACGGCGCTCGCATCCAATGGATTCTCAGCGCCATGAATCCGTAGAAATCCTGCAGCTTGTTCAAATATCTTTTCACCAAGTCTTGAGACGTTCATGAGGGCATCGCGATCCTTAAAAGGGCCGTGCTGATTCCGGAATTCTACAATATTTTTTGCTAGGGCGGGACTGAGACCAGATACGTAGGAGAGGAGCTCTTTACTTGCGGTGTTTACCTCCACGCCAACGGCGTTTACGCAGCGGATCACAGTGTCATCAAGACCATTTTTTAGTTTGACTTGATCTACATCGTGTTGATATTGACCAACCCCAATCGATTTGGCATCTATCTTAACGAGCTCTGCAAGCGGGTCCATCAATCTTCTCCCAATCGACACAGCCCCCCGAACGGTGACATCTTTATCAGGAAACTCCTCGCGGGCCACGTCCGATGCCGAATAAACGGACGCGCCACTTTCGTTTACCATAACGATTATGATTTTATTGCTTAGGCCTATAGACTTTACAAACGATTCAGTTTCGCGTCCGGCCGTTCCATTGCCAATAGAGATTGCTTCAACGGCAAATTCTTCACACAGTGATTTTAGCCGCGCAGTCGCTTTTGCGGTTTCGCGCTGAGGTTCATTTGGGAATATGGTTTCATTATGCAACAGTTTCCCCTGTCGATCAAGACACACTAATTTGCAGCCAGTGCGAAAGCCAGGATCAAGCGCCAGGACATTTTTTTGACCAAGTGGGGCAGCCAGCATAAGTTCCCGCAGGTTTTCGGAAAATACTTTGATGGCTTCTTCATCAGCTTTCATCTTGGACTGCATGCGGATCTCTGTTTCCATCGACGGTTTCAATAGCCGCTTATAGCTATCCTTGATTGCCATCTTAAGCTGTTCACTGGCATTTTCATTCTTAATGAATTGCCTTTCTATTGTATGCAGGGCCACTTCTTCGGGCGGAGAAATATCCAGGGCCAGAACACCTTCCTTTTCAGCCCGGCGAACAGCGAGCAGTCGGTGTGATGGTGTCTTGGCGATCGACCCTGTCCAATCAAAGTAATCTTTGTATTTCTGTCCCTCCGCCTCTTTGCCTTTCAGGACCTTCGCCACCAGGACACCTTCCTTCCAAAATAGATCGCGTATCGACTTTCTGACTTGTTGATTTTCGCTTACCCATTCTGCGATTATGTCTCGTGCACCCGCCAATGCCTCTTCTGAATCATTCACACCTTTTCCGCCATCGATAAACGATTTGGCATATTCCTCAACATCAAATTTTTCCTGCTCCATTATTCTTTGGGCAAGGGCTTCCAGCCCTCGTTCCCGGGCTACACTGGCACGTGTCTTGCGCTTCGGTCTGAAAGGAAGGTAAATGTCCTCCAACTGCGCCAAGGATTCCGCGGATATGATCGCTTGCATGAGTTCAAGTGAAAGGTTTCCTTGCTTCTCAACTGCGCTAATGATAGCCTCTCTTCGGGTATCCAGTTCCTGGAGCTGTTCGATACGGTCCCGGATCTTCGTGATCACAACTTCGTCCATACCACCGGTCACTTCTTTCCGGTAACGCGAAAGAAAAGGTACCGTGGCACCGTCATGCAGGAGCAACGCTACCGATTTGACATTTTTTGTCTGCAAGGAGAACTCCTTGGCGATTTGTTCAACCCAACGTGTGAAATTTTCCTGCTCCATAACCTTTAACAGGGGGCAAAAATAGAATAAGGATTAGAACCTGCAATAATGTATTTTTCGAAACAAGCTAAATATTATGAGTACAAAACGAGTAGCACTTATTGCCCATGATAATAAGAAGAAAGAACTAGTAGAATGGTCTAAGTACAATCTGGAAAGTATGCTAAGATGCGAAATATATGCAACGGGCACAACTGGGCAGATGCTGGAAGTGGAAATAGGGCTCAACGTAAAAAAGCTGCATAGCGGACCACTTGGTGGCGATCAGCAAATTGGCGCGCTGATCGCTGAGGGGAAAATAGACATCTTGATTTTTTTTTGGGATCCACTGGAGCCATTGCCGCATGATCCGGACATTAAGGCACTGCTCCGCCTGGCTGTCGTGTGGAACATACCGGTAGCCTGCAATAGGTCTACCGCCGATTTTTTGTTTGCCTCGCCCTTACTTTTTGGCAGTTATCAAAGGAAAATACCCGATTTCAGTATCTACCAAAATAGAAAAGCGCCATAATTACGACACTGCGCTTTGTGATAATTGAGCACAACTTTGTAAGTTTGCGCACCCAAAACGATGGGTCAGTTCGAGATTAATGTTTCACAACAAAGCACTAACGCTATTGGTCACCGTGTCGGATTCATGTCCGCCACATCGGATTAGGTTCGTTAGACAGTATGAAACAAAATGACTCATAAATGGCGCGGTAGCTCAGGTGGTTAGAGCGTTGGATTCATAACCCAAAGGTCGGGGGTTCAACTCCCCCCCGCGCTACATTGTTGCATTATTGTGCAGCGCAGTTGCTCACCCGGCATACACTTGCCTTACAGGCTCGTTTTCGGGAAATGGACACAAGAAAGGCATCAATAAGTACCCGATTACGATTACGGTGCTCAGGCGTATCCGGCGCCTAATTCCGTTCGCCGGTGTGATCTCGTGAATGGGCATTGGCAAGAGTGAATTTCGATTGAATTGACGCAAGTCTGAATTCGTTCCTTTGCAAACGATGTTTTTCGATTCTTTTGTGTTTCGGTGGTCGTTTAGCTTGTCATACTGGGTAAAATGGTATAAATTCCAACGCATTAGAGATAGTTATGGCGACCCTTAGTATGTCCAATAAAAAATTATTCACAGCCGATTATGAGATACATGCATCTATTAAGATGCTTTACCCTTATATCCAAACGGCAAGCGGTCTTTCCGAGTGGTTTGCTGATAACGTCACAATTGACAACGAGGATAAGTCGTTTACTTTCTTTTGGGACAACGAAGAACACAAAGCAAAACTGGTAGCGCATCGCACAAATCATTTTGTGCGGTTCCAATTTCTTCCGGAAAATAAAGATGACGAGAATGATCCATCTTACTTCGAATTGCGACTCGAGTTTAACGACCTGACGCAATCTGTCTATATTAAGATATCGGACTATTCAGATTTCGATGATCTAAAGGAACTAAAAGACCTTTGGGAAAGTCTCATAGACTCGCTCCGTAAAACAGTTGGCGGATAAGACCCATTTCCCTTTACCATAAAAATCAAATTGCTTTTAGGTGTTATTCCTGGTTGGCCTTATTTTTGAGCTTTCCATGTTTGTTGTATCAAAATGAAAAAGGTTGATAAGCTAGTATTAGATGCTTTCATAGGACCGTTCCTGATCACTTTCCTGGTTGTTGTATTCATCCTGTTGAATATTAACATGCTCAAGTACTTTGATGATATCATCGGGAAGGGACTGGATGGAATCGTCTTGGGGCAGCTTTTTTTTTACTTTGCGATTTTCACCGTTCCAACTGCAATGCCCCTGGCAGTGCTGCTTTCTTCGCTAATTGCGTTTGGCAATTTGGGTGAGCATTTTGAATTGACAGCCATTAAGAGTGCAGGGATATCACTAGTCAGAATTCTGAGACCAATTTTTTACTTCGTTGTTTTCTTGACCTGCGCTGCTTTTTACGCGAATAACAATCTCGTTCCCAAAGCGGCACTGGAAGCGTACAGCCTTTTGTATGATATAAAGCAGAAAAAACCCGCGCTGGAGCTAAGAGAAGGGACATTTTACAGCGGAATAGACAACCTCAGCATCAAAGTGACTAAGAAATTTCCCGACGATGATCAAGCCCTGAAAGGCGTTATCGTTTACGATCACCGGAAGAACGATGGCAATAAGGAAGTTACGGTAGCCGACTCCGGGAGAATGTACACCATACTCAATGAACGATATCTAAAATTCGAACTCTTTGATGGGTATAACTATATTGAAGGTGCAGGCAATCAACAGGAAATCACCGGCAAGCGAAGCGGGAAAAATAGCGAATCGATGAGCCGGAGTAAATTCACGAAAACCCAGGTAGTATTTGATTTGTCTTCCTTCCAATTACAAACGACAGATAAGAAATGGTTTCAGGGTAACCGGATTATGCGTAATCTTCATGAGTTAAATGACGACATGGATTCGCTGAATACCGCAGTCCTGGATCAAAGGCTTGGATATTATCTGGCGAAACCGACGTATTTTACTTTCTACGCCAGAAATGACTCGTTGATCTTCCCGGCAGAAATATACGCCCGCAAAATGATACGGGATTCGATAAGTCGTATTCCTTTTGGGGAAAAAGTTGCAGAGAAAAAAGGTGATTCCCTTACCTACAAAATTGCGGCCGCTCGGGATTCCCTTCGGCCTGGAAAGGCGTTCAATCAAAAGGCGGAAAAAGGGACCTTTAAGAAAACGGATGTGCTCACCACGAAACAAGCGATGGCTATCGATTCCGCTAAATATGTGAATGGCACAACACAAAAGCCTAAGCTGGTGATCAAAAACCGACCCGGTGCGACCATGGGCAAAAATGTTGTTGAGATGGATTCCGCTGCCATTGCTGCTCGTGCGATCGAAAAGGCCAGGCTAGACTCCGTTAGAACGGCAAAAATAGACAGTATTTTCATGCAATCGCCAACGCGCGATCAGCTTCAGGGAGCAACGAACGCCGCACGCCAGGTAAAGAGCCAGATTCAGAATTCCAATAGCAGCGTTGATAACTATAAGAAAGAGTATCTCGTATTTGAAGTGCAATGGCATAAAATCTTGGCCAGTTCATTTGCCTGCATAGCGATGTTTCTTATTGGCGCCCCACTCGGCGCGATAATAAAGAAAGGTGGATTGGGTGTACCATTTCTGGTATCGATTTTTTTCTTTATTGTATACTATGTAATCACCATGCAAGGAGAGAAGTTGGCAAAACGGGATATAATAGATGTTTTCACAGGGGTATGGATGGCCGATTTTGTTCTTTTTGCCATAGGATTAATATTTTTGCGCCAGGCAAGGGCCGATGCGCGCTTTTTCGAAGCTGATTTCTATTCCGTCGTAATGGACAAGGTAAAACGCTGGTTGTCCAATAAGCAGTATTTTCAGGGCAAAGTGGGGCACGTCTGAAGAAAGGAAAATTAATGATCCTTTGGAAAATACAGCCATTTTGGCTTACCTTTGCCCCCTGAAATAAGAAAAATTTTTGTAAATGTATCTCACAACTGAATTAAAGCAAGACCTGTTTGCAAAGCACGGCTTCGCGAAGAAAAAAGAAGAGACTGGTTCGGCAGAATCACAGATTGCACTCTTTACCCATCGGATCAATCATCTGACGGCACATTTGAAGCAGAACAAGAAAGATTTCTCGACACAGCAAGGCCTTTTGAAGCTGGTAGGAAAACGCAAAAAACTGCTTAACTACCTGCAAAGCACTAATATTGACCGCTACAGGGCTATTCTAGCTGACCTCGATCTTAGAAAGTAATTTAAAGACATTCCCCAAAGGGAACCCGAGCAAAGGTTCCCTTTTTGCATTTTTTACATAATGTAAGCCTTTTCGAACAGGCTTTAATCAATCCATTTATGAAACCTACTGTTACTACAAAAACATGCAAGCTGCCCGATGGCCGCGAAATAACTATTGAAACCGGTAAACTGGCGCGCCAGGCTGATGGGTCCGTTGTACTTCGTATGGGCAATACAATGATACTGGCCACCGTCGTTGCGACAAAGGACACAAGGGAAGGAACCGACTTCTTGCCGCTTTCGGTTGACTACCAGGAGAAATTTGCCTCCACTGGGAAAGTACCAGGCGGATTTATGAAGCGTGAAAGCAGGCTTTCCGACTATGAAGTACTCATTTGCAGAATGGTCGATCGCGCGATTCGGCCACTTTTCCCGGACGATTATCATGCTGATACGCAAATAATGCTTTATCTAATTTCAGGCGATGAGAACGCGTTGCCTGATGCCTTGGCTGCTTTTGCCGCCTCTGCGGCGCTGTCAGTATCAGATATCCCTTTTCAGGGACCCATATCCGAGGTTCGTGTTGCCAGAGTGGATGGAAGCTTTATCGTAAATCCAACCATGGAGCAGAAAAATAGAGCCGATATCGACTTGTTGGTTGGTGCCTCGATTGAGAACATTTTGATGGTGGAGGGTGAGATGAAGGAGGTCACTGAAAATGATATGTTGGATGCTTTGAAAGTTGCGCATGAGGCAATTAAAGATCAATGCCGATTGCAGATTGAACTGGCAGAAGCAGTAGGAAAGACAGTAAAAAGAACTTATGATCATGAGGTTAAGGATGAGAATTTGCGGGAAGAGTTGTGGAAACTGATGTACGATGATGCATATAATGCAGCGCGCCAATTGATAACCAATAAGAAAGACCGATCGGATGCCTTCTCTAAGATCCTCGACGATTACCTGGCCGCCCTTCCAGAAGATACTACCGTAAACAAAGACCTCGCAAAGCGTTATTATAAGGAAATTCAAAAGAAGGCTGCACGCGATCTAGTGCTTAATGAAAACGTTCGATTGGATGGCCGTAAAACCAAGGAAATCAGGGATATATGGAGTGAGGTTGATTGTCTTCCTTCACCTCATGGTTCGGCTATCTTTACGCGCGGAGAAACGCAGTCGTTAACCACGGTAACATTAGGTACGAAGCTTGACGAGCAGATGGTTGATGGCGCCATGATTGAGGGCTACAGCAAGTTTATTCTGCATTATAATTTTCCGGGCTTTTCTACAGGAGAGGTTAAACCAAATCGTGGACCTGGACGGAGAGAAGTTGGTCATGGAAACCTGGCGCACCGCGCATTGAAGCAAATTCTACCCCCGGAAGAAAAGAATCCCTACACTATCCGTATCGTATCAGATATCCTGGAGTCGAACGGTTCTTCATCAATGGCTACCGTTTGCGCAGGATCCCTCGCCCTAATGGATGCTGGCGTCCCGGTAAAAGCTGCGGTATCCGGCATTGCCATGGGCATGATCTCTGACAGCAAAACAGGTAAGTATGCGATACTTTCTGATATTCTCGGAGATGAGGACCACTTGGGTGACATGGACTTCAAAGTAACCGGCACAGCGGCCGGTATAACAGCGTGTCAAATGGATTTGAAAGTTGACGGGCTAACGTATGAGGTATTACTAGAGGCATTGCTTCAGGCAAAGGAGGGTCGGCTGCACATCCTGGAAGAAATGAAAAAAACCATCAGCGCGCCACGGCCAGATCTTAAGCCACAAACGCCGCGTGCCGAAACCGTTATTATTGAGAAGGATATGATCGGTGCAATAATTGGTCCCGGTGGAAAGGTGGTACAAGACATCCAAAACACTACCGGCGCCACAGTTTCAATTGAAGAAGTTGGAAATAAGGGTATTGTTAAAGTCTTCGCGACCAGCAGAGAAGTCATGGAGGCCGCACTGGCCCGAATCAAAGGCATCGTAGCAATTCCGGAAGTAGGCGAAGTCTACGAAGGGAAAGTTAAGTCAATTATGCCTTTTGGCGCATTTGTAGAATTCATGCCAGGTAAAGACGGACTGTTGCATATTTCTGAGATAAAGTGGGAACGTCTCGAGAACATGGAAGGCGTTCTTGAAGTTGGTGAACAAATCAAAGTGAAGTTGATTGAAGTTGACAAAAAAACTGGCAAATATCGGTTATCCCGTAAAGTACTTTTGCCCAGACCGCCAAGGCCTGAAACCACACCCGCCTAGCTGTCGGTGACCTGAAATTTGACTGGAACCTTATTTTCAGAGTATATTGTTTTTGGAAAAGGAAACGAATATATAGTTTAGGGGATGAGACAGCTAAAGATTAGTAAACAAATTACCAATCGGGAGAGCCAATCGCTTGGATAAGTATCTTCAGGAGATTGGTAAGGTAGACCTGCTTACGCCTGACCAGGAAGTGGAGTTAGCCAAGCGCATCAAAGAAGGCGATCAAATAGCATTAGAGAAACTTACAAAAGCCAATCTTCGTTTCGTTGTGTCTGTCGCAAAACAATATCAAAATCAAGGATTGTCATTGGGGGACCTGATCAACGAAGGAAATCTGGGATTGATCAAAGCCGCACAGCGATTTGATGAGACCAGGGGTTTCAAATTTATTTCTTATGCTGTATGGTGGATTCGTCAGTCAATCCTCCAGGCATTGGCAGAACAATCACGCATTGTCAGATTGCCCCTTAATAGGGTCGGTTCATTGAACAAGATATCAAAGACCTTCTCAGAATTGGAACAGAAGTACGAACGCGAACCGTCACCAGAGGAACTCGCGGAAGTACTCGATGTAACGACCGCCGAGGTAGTGGACACCATGAAGATTTCAGGCCGCCATGTTTCGATGGACGCGCCCTTTGTTCAAGGTGAGGAAAACAGCCTGCTGGATGTGCTGGAGAATGACGGTGAGGAAACACCAGACTCAGGGCTAATGGATGATTCGCTGCGGAGAGAAGTGCAGCGAGCGCTTTCTACCTTAACACAGCGCGAAGCGGATGTGATTACACTCTATTTCGGCCTTAACGGCGAACATTCGATGACCCTGGAGGAAATCGGTGAGAAATTTAACCTCACGCGAGAGCGGGTCCGTCAGATTAAAGAAAAGGCTATCAGAAGATTACGCCACACTTCCAGAAGCAAAGCTTTAAAACCTTACCTGGGTTAATAATGAGTGGTATCACATTTATTTTGAGGGTCTCGAATTCCGAGACCTTTTATTTTGTTTGATAAGCAAATACGCATTATGGCAAAAGAAGAAGTCAAAGTACTGATCATTGGCTCGGGTCCGGCCGGTTACACCGCTGCTATTTACGCCGCCCGCGCCGGTCTTGATCCTGTTGTTTATACGGGTGGCCAACCGGGTGGCCAACTTACGATAACGAACGACGTTGAAAATTTTCCTGGCTACCCGGATGGAATTAATGGTCCCCAAATGATGATCGACCTGCAGAAACAGGCTGAACGATTTGGCACAAAAGTCCATTACGGTCTTGTAACTGCTGTTGACTTCTCAGGTTATCCACATAAGGTAACCGTTGATGATAAAGATGAGATCATGGCGCAGACAGTAATTATCGCGACTGGGGCGACTGCAAAATATTTAGGTATACCATCCGAAGAGAAGTTCAACAACAAAGGTGTTTCTGCCTGTGCGGTATGCGACGGGTTCTTTTACCGCGGCAAAGAAGTTGCCGTGGTGGGAGCGGGTGATTCTGCCGCAGAGGAAGCCACATACCTCGCTAACCTGTGCCCAAAAGTGCACCTGATTGTAAGACGCGATGAAATGCGGGCCTCCAAAATTATGCAGCAGCGTGTCATGAAAGCCCCAAATATTGAAATTCACTGGAATACGGAGACAGAAGAGATTCTTGGCGATGATACTGGAGTGACAGGCGTCCGGCTTGTGGACAAAATAACAGGAGAAAAAAGTGAGATTGCCGTGAGTGGATTCTTTTTGGCCATTGGTCATAAACCCAATACTGATATATTTAAGGAGTATCTGGACATGGACGCTACCGGATATATCCAGGTCGTTCCTGGCACCACAAAGACGAATGTAGAAGGTGTTTTTGCCGTGGGTGATGCTGCTGACAAAGTTTATCGGCAAGCCGTTACGGCGGCAGGCACCGGGTGCATGGGCGCGCTCGATGCAGAGAAATTCCTCGCTATGAAGGAAATGGAAACGATTCATTGACAGAATGATAGCCTGTATAACTTCAATTTAAAATCCAACCCAAAAGTTGAAACTTGATATTCTTGTACTCGGTGCTCATCCAGATGATGCCGAAATTGGCTGCGGTGGAACCATCGCCAAACATGTTTCGCTTGGCCACAAAGTTGGTATCGTGGACCTGACACGAGGTGAGTTGGGTACCCGGGGAACGCCTGAAATAAGGGATCAGGAGGCGGCAGCCAGTGCAAAAATCCTGGGTGTGAAAATCCGGGAGAATCTTGATTTCCAGGATGGGTTCTTTCAGAACGACAAAGCGCATCAGCTGACGGTGATTCAGGCGATTCGAAAACTACAACCGGAAATAGTGCTTGCCAATGCAGTTTCAGACAGGCATGTAGACCACGCAAAGGGTGCCGCTTTAGCCTATGATGCATGCTTCCTGGCGGGTTTGATGAAGATTGAAACGGTTGATCAAAATGGTGCGAAACAAAAAGCCTGGAGGCCGAAGTCGGTTTATCATTATGTCCAGAGTCACTATATCACCCCTGATTTTGTGGTCGATATTTCAGATTTCATGGATAAAAAGATGGAGGCAGTTCGTGCATTCAAGTCCCAGTTCTTTGATCCCCAAAGCAAGGAGCCGGAAACATTCGTATCCAATCCTCGCTTCCTGAAAATGTTGGAGGCGCGTGCGGTAGAATATGGACACACTATTGGGACCAGTTACGGTGAAGGCTTTACCGTCCGGCGGTATCCTGGGGTAAATTCTTTATTTGATATCTTCTAGGGAGCGAGCCTTTGGATACGCCATGCGCCGTCTACTTTTAAGAATTCTAAACGATCATGCAACCGGTTTATCCTACCCTGCCAAAATTCAATCATCAATGGATCGACCTGAAAGCCTCCCCATTGGTGAGGTTTTGGCAATACATGCTTTCCTTCGAAACGCTTTTCCATCTGGCCGACACGCTCTTCCAAAATACGCCTGCTATCGATTGCTGAACTCTGGGGTGATGACCACGCACTAATCTGAGATCCTAGTGGCCGACTCTGAAAATATGCTTCAGCCTTTTTGTCATCAATGCGCGTCACCGTGCCTTCAATTCTAACCTGCCTTTCCAGTTCAGGCCAGAAGAATGTTAGCGCACAAACGGGATTATTTTCAAGTTCTTTTCCTTTGTGACTCTGAAAGTTGGTATAGAATTGAAATTTGTTTTCTTCCACCCCTTTTAGTAAGACGATCCGGCAAGAGGGGCGGTTGTCTTTGCTTGCGGTTGCCAGGCTCATGGCGTTGGGCTCAAGTACCTCAGCACGCAGGGCTTCATCAAACCATTTGCCGAATTGATGGATCGGATCCGTGGAAACACTGGAAATGTCAAGCGATGCCTTTGAATATTCTTTTCGTAAATCAGATAATTTGCTCATGCAGTTGTAATTTGTATTCAAGTTTAGCAAAGAAATAAAATTTGCATAGGTGAGAATGAAGTATTTTATTCAAGTATTGAAACGGCAAGGTATTCCACATATGGTCACCAACTTACTTTTTTGGTATGGAGTTTTTCAAATACAGTAATAAGCTGAAACCAGAGAAGGGGAGATTGCTTATTTCAGAGCCCTATCTACCTGATCCTAACTTTGAGCGGACAGTCGTGTTGTTGTGTGAACATAGCGATGAAGGTTCTTTCGGCTTTGTTGTGAACAAGCCCTCTATCATACACGTTAACGAAGTGATGGAAGACATTCGAAATATCGAAGATGCAGTATTCGTTGGTGGCCCTGTTCAGCAGGATACACTCCATTTCCTCCACCGAAACACCGACATTGAAAATGCGATTAAGATACACGACGAAATATATTGGGGCGGAGATTTCGAAAGTCTCATGGCAAAACTTGATATTGCGGCAATACAGGCTGCCGACATCCGGTTCTATCTCGGCTATAGCGGTTGGAGTGAGGGCCAGCTGGAGTCTGAACTGCAGGATGACTCATGGATCGTGTGCGATTTTGTGACAGATGAACTGTTATTTGATACAGCACCAACAGATATCTGGAAAAAGGCGTTAGATAGCATGGGGGGGCGTTTTTCCGTTTATTCCAACTATCCGGTTGACCCAAGATTGAATTGAGCATTTTTCGTAAATTTACGCTAAAGCGCGCGTAGCAATGAAAATTGACCATGGAAATGGAAAGAGACAAACGAGAAGAGCAGGAACATGCGCATCAAACCGATTTGGTGCACCATGGTAATACGGTAATACATTACAATCTGAAGTTGACCTTTCGGAGCGCGATGAAGCGAACGATGAGCATCATGATGATGACCAGGCAGACTACTCAGATTTTTCGAAACAACAGTTAGCGGAACTGGTAAAAGAAATCTCCAAAGACGATAATTTTAAGAAAGTTGACCATATCCTCCGTGAGGTAAAACCACTTTTTGACGACATCCGGGAGAAGGAACGGGCGGAAGCGCTCATGAGATACATTGCATCGGGTGGCATCGAGCAAGATTTTGATTACAAAGGGGATGAGTTCGACATGATCTTTGACGCGAATTTCAAACTCATCAAAGACCGCAAAGCGCAATTCTTCAAACACCAGGAAGAAAATAAGCACGAAAACTACCAAAAGAAACTGGCGCTGCTGGAAAAGCTTCGGGTGCTTTCTGATTCTGAAGATACCACGGATCAATTCGAGAGCTTCAAGGAACTACAAAAAGAATGGAAAGCGATAGGCGGCGTACCAGGAGCGCAGGCGAAAGCACTTTGGGCTAATTACCATGCATTAACCGACCGTTTCTATGACAATCAAAGCATTTACTTTGAGCTAAAGGAACTCGATCGCCGAAAGAACCTTGAAGCAAAATTAGAGCTTTGCGTACGCGCGGAAAACTTGGCGGATGTAGAACTTGTTAAAGATGCTATCCGTGAGCTCAACGAATTGCATCATGAATTCAAGCACCTGGGCCCCGTTCCAAAGGAGGATAAAGAGGCAGTCTGGCAGCGGTTCAAATCGGCATCAGATGCCATTTATGCCAAACGGGATGCCTATATGCAAACTTTGCAGAAGGAACTTCAGGTCAATCTGGAAAGCAAGGTTACACTCATTAGCGCATTGCAGGAATTTATTGATTTTCAATCTGACAGGATCAAAGACTGGAACCAGAAAACAAAGGAGATTCTTGAAATACAAAAGCAATGGGAAGTAATCGGTGGATTGCCGCGTGCCAAGGCGAAAGACGTGAACAAGAAATTTTGGTCTGCCTTTAAGACGTTTTTCAACAACAAGAATGCTTTCTTCAAAAAATTGGATGAAGCGCGTGAGCAGAACCTGCAGTTGAAAAATGACCTTGTTAAAAAAGCAATTGAATTGAAAGAGAGCAGCGACTGGGAGCGCACTTCTCATGAGCTGAAAAGCCTGCAGCAAAAATGGAAAGATATCGGTCCGGTGCCGGAGAAGTTAAGGGAGAAGATCTTCAGGGAGTTTAAGGAAGCTTGTGATCATTTTTTTGAGCAACGCAGAAACCAGCATGGCAAGATTGACAATGAGCAGCAGGAAAATCTTAAACTGAAAGAAGAAATATGTGTAGCATTGGAAAACCATGCTGAAGCACAAACAAGTTCACAGGAAATTTTACTTGCGTTGCAGTCAAAGTTTAATGACATAGGTTTTGTGCCCCGCAAGGATATTAATACTATTCGGACACGCTACCACCAGGCTGTCGAAAAGTTTGTTAATACTATACCTGGAATTACGGAAGATGAAAAGGAAAGGATTGTGCTGAAAAACCAGCTAAGCGATTTGCGCAACGATCCGATGGCGGAACGTAAAATCTATCAAAAAGAGCAGATTATCCGGAAAAAAATCAG
>CAVQQL010000017.1:0-50130 GCA_963714945.1 uncultured Bacteroidota bacterium
GACAATGATGCAGAACTTTTGATTTCAACCGAGGATCTCCAAATTTACACGTCTGACTTTAGCGGTAAGGTTACATTACTGACCACGTTGGTTCCGATGGTTTTGATGCAACGGATGCGCCAATCTGTACATTACGAACATGGTGAAATTCAATAGCAAAATATTTGCTATTGTTTACGACAAGTTGCTGAACAACACGCACCTCGCCGAAGTTGATCTTGGCAATGATTTATTGATCGACATAGGTAAGATTAACCTGGGCAACAACAACCGTTTCCATGCACTCATGAGCGCCTCGGAAAGTATATTTTAAATCACCTTCGCTTTAACTCCTGTTTAGCATCCCATTGTTTCCCAAACCTATCGCAACAATCTTTTTCGAGTCTGGGACCTGATGCCTTTAGAAAAAATCAACAAAGTTTGAAAACCTAACTCCTACGGCCAAAACAGAAATTACTGAAGGAATTTGATATATCCATTGACGAAGCGTCATTTTTAAGCCGATCGAATAAATCAAAACATTCCGTTCCTGACGAACGGTTTGCAAACTATAAACATTAATGTCCGCGACCGTTGCGTGCAGCATTAGTCTTTCATTTAGTACATTTTATGCTGTCCTCCATTATTCCTTTGAATACCTGCCTGCTGGCAGACAACATCAAACCACAACCCCATTTGATGCATTTCATCACTAATTCAAGGCTTTGTGCATGACGTTTTTATCACCCGTCCCGTCAATAAGTTGAGTCCAAATCCGCAAGGAACCACCATATCCCAATGATCAAAGATCACCTGTGACAGTCGGTTTACGCCAAAGACATCACGGCAAGCATCATTGCCCTGGCAAAACCAACATTAAATACCTCTCCTGCATATCGGCTGCCACTCCCACTTTCAAGGTCATAGTCCAGCTTGTGGGCATGCTCCGGATACAAACCGCGATTGTAACCATGCTTAAAAAGCTCCTGCATCACGGCAAACATATTTACCTGCCCCTCGTCGATAAAAACCTCGGTATACTTATCGTAAGGAATCTCAGAAATGACATTGCGGTAATGTACATGGTTGATCCGATCGCGCGAAGCAAAATATTTGCAGACCTCAACAGGATCCTCACCCATTTCACGCGTAACACCACAATCAAAGGTTATCCCGTTGGAAGGACTGTCGACGATGGTGATCAGCCGCTTCAATCCTGCAACATTAGCCATGATCTGATCTGATCCATGACTGGTTTGAGAAACTGGGTCATTGGGGTGTAACGCCATACGTATGCCAAGTTTTTCAGCAACGGGAATCACCGCTTTCAAAAAATAAGTAAGGTTTGCCCATATCTCATCGGCGTTATGTTTTCCAATCTCTGGTTTTGGTGGAAGGTCCTTTACTTTGTCGAAATCAAAAGCAGCCAGTCCGGAACCTCCCCGTCCCTCGACTTCATAGTATCCTTCCACGATTCGGTCTACGTAAAAGTTATACTCAACATTAGGCAGTCCGCAAACACTGGCCACACGGAGTGACTCTTTAAACACTTCGATTTCTGCATCGCGGCCCGCGCGACCCAACACAATATTAGTCCCCACAGGATGCATCAAGTTAATTAGCGTCAAACCATTTTCTTTAAACTTATTCATGAAACCCTGCAATTCGTCTACCTTCCATGGGACTTAGATTGCCTGACGCTTCCCGGTTATTCCAACCACCTGTGCTTACGCAATTGACACCAATCTGTTTTAGTCTCCGCATTTGTTTTACATCGGCATTGAGCGGACAACCCAATACCACCTTGGGCGTATGCGACGCCCTCAGAAAGGGGCCATTTAACTTCTCTTGTCAGCAGGTTGAAATATGGAACTTCCTTCTTTCCATAAGGTTGCCGACGCAGTGCCTGCTCCGGCGGCAGACAGGACCGCCATGGCTGAAGTTTTTTTAATAAAATTTCTGCGATTATTTTTCATATGTAAGCAATTATATTGCGCTCTTCATGTACAACGAGCCTATGCATGATGTTGGCTCAACAAGTATTGATAACTTACGGCAATGAGAATCGCTATGCCAAAACTGATCAGCGTGCCTATCAAAATATACTCCGTAAGCTTAATATCGTGTGCGTCTCTGAGATCGCCAAATCGAAATACCGACTTGGCCGCCAACAAGAATCCTACGGCTTCCCAATGGTTCAGTACGATGAAGGCAAAAACAAACAAGCGTTCCAGAATGCCAATATATCGCCCCGCGTGCTCCAAGGATTTTTCGTCGTCATCAGCGGAGTGAGGCTGCATGGGGCCAACCAGTATTTTAATGACGATGGCGGAAACAAAGTCAGCAATACGTAATCGCAGTCAGCAGCAGGATCGAAGGGTATGCATAGAGGTTGCCGAGTTTCAGGTTCATCGGTTCGTACGCACTTACCACAACAACAATAACCATAATGTGGGCCAGCTGATCGAGGAAAAACCAAACCCTGGTCTTAATTTTCTCCGTAAGGTAAACCTTAGCAAGGTCTATTAATAAATGAGAGGCAACAAGCGACAATACACCTATGGAATATGTCCAGTCAAATTGCAGCACCACCACGAGCGCCACCGCATGCACCAACACATGAAAATACAAATAGCGCGACGCTACCTTGTTGAGCTGCTTGTCTGCTACCCATTTTGCTGGCTGGAAAACAAAGTCTCCTAGAATGTGTGCCAGGAAGAACTTTAGCAGCAAGGTCATAGGTGATTTTGGATTAGCGTTACAAATCTGTCCCTTAGCTGCATGATTTCTTGAAAGCCTGCCCTACGCAAACGTCCGCTGATATTGCTTTGAGAAATTTTTAGTCTTCTGGCAAGGACCTTTTGCGTCGCGTCGGGATGCTCGACACAAATCCTTACGATCTCCGCCGAACTGGTGGTCCACTTGTTCATGACGAGTAATGCCACGTCCAGCAACAGGTTAACCTCAAGGTCCACTTCTGGCCATGGTGATCGGATGGCGAGATTTTTTTTGCCCAGGCTTTCGAAACATTCCCCTGAATTGACAAATGCGCTGCCGTTTGCCTGCGAAATCTTTCTGGCTCGATGGGTTTTTTTTCCTATGCCGATCGCCATTCGCACGTCCATCTTGTTGATTTGTTTGATGCTCGCCTTGATCAGGATGGCAGCTTCCAAAACCTTCTCGGGAGATTTCACTTCCAGTTGGAAACTATCCCCGCGATAAATTTCCCAATCGGCAGTCTCCTGGCCATAGCGACTGAGGGCGGTTTTAAGCGGACGCATCCAGGTTGTGGTCTTTTGTGCCCGTGAGCGGATGATATCACCTGTAATCACACTGGTCATTCTTATATCTTACTTTAAGCAGATAATCTAAATTATCTGTATTTAAGCAGATAATCAAGAATATCTGCTATTAAGCTATAAAATAGACATTGGGGCAGCCAATTCATTCGGCAAATAGCGCGCAAAACGCGCACCGCAATGCCTACCCTGATTTATTGCCCACGGCACAACCGCGTTCCTTCTGGTCTGAGCACACGTTCTGGTCAGGTAAACGTCAAGCGAACACAGTGGAGGAAAATCCCTAATCACTTCAATGTAAACGCAATATACCAGCCACCCGGCTTAGCGCCCCTACCACCACCTGCTGCAATAGCAACGTATTGCTTGCCTTCCACCTCGTAGGTGATGGGCGTCGCAAACCCACCCGCTGGTAACTGATATTCCCAAACCACCTTTCCTGTTTTCTTATCAAATGCCCGCATGCGTTCATCCCTGGTGCTGGCAATGAATATCAGTCCGCTACCAGTTACAACAGGACCGCCATACGTTTCCGTACCAGTAATCGGTATTCCTTTTTCAGTGAGCTCAGGAAATTCACCCAAGGGAACAGTCCATAAGTAATCACCTGTGTTCAGGTCAATTGCATTCAAGGTTCCCCACGGTGGCTTGACGGCAGGGTAGCCATTCTGGTCCGTGAAGCGTGCCCAAATTTTGCTGACATATTCAGGTGAATATGGAAAGTCAGCTTCCTCCGCAGTTTCCACGACTGCGTTATCAAGTGGCTTGCCTGGCGGAATAATTTCATTTTCAAGTAAAAAACCGATAATCGCTTTCCTGTTATTATCTGACAGGTAGGGAAACGCCGGCATCCGGCCATTCCCCGTTCTGATAAAGTTGTCAATCTCATCAACAGTGCGGCGCTTGCCGACATTAAGCAGGCTTGGGATTATGGTACCGTTACCATTTCGATTCGCGCCATGACAAGCTGAACAATTTCTCATATACAAAGCAGTACCGGGAGACAAAGCAGTCAATTCCTCATTAAGCTTTTTCTTACTAATCATCACCAATTCCCAGGGCGCTATATTGACGTTCTGATAAAGAATACCATCGGGGTCTATTGCATTGCCACCCCATTCCGCCCCTCCGCTATATCCAAAAAGCAAGGTTCCCTCCTCAGTTGGCGGTTGAAACTTACTCTCCATTTTCGGGAATTCCAGAAAACGATTTTTTACAAAATCATGTGCTTCCGGTGAAATGTCAGTGATATCATCTTCAGTCATCAATTGCATCGACAGCGGCAGCGGCTTTGATAAAAACTTTTGTGTAGGATAAGGATGTTCCCCGGGTAATCCATCCGTTGGTACCGGTCTCTCTTCCAGGGGGAATATTGATTCACCGGTGTCCCGATCCAGTACATACACATTTCCATCTTTGCCTGTCTGCACCACTACATCCGTTCTTTTTCCATTGTGGTTGATCGTAGCCAGGTTCGGCGGGCATGGAAAGTCACGGTCCCAGAGGTCATGATGAATTCCCTGAAAGTACCATTTCATTTTTCCTGTTTCTGCATCGAGTGCCATGATGCAATTGGAAAACAGATTGATGCCTTCACGGTCACCACCATAGAAGTCGGATGCGGGAGAGCCCGTTCCAAAATATACCACGCCGCGCTTTTCATCCAGCGACATCCCGGCCCAATTGTTGGCACCGCCGATTTTTTGGTAAGCGCCATCGGGCCATGTATCATACCCAAATTCTCCGGGTTGCGGAATGGTATGAAATACCCATTTTAATTTCCCCGTTACGACATCAAAGGCACGGATGTGTCCCGGAGGGGCATCGCCGGCTTCAGTCAGACTTGACCCAATCACAAATGTGTTTTTATAGATGACGCCCGGAGAGGTAGCATTTACGCGAAGATTTTGTACATCATGGCTAATGTTTTCCCCAAGACCTTCATGCAGATCTGCTCTTCCATTATCACCAAATGTTGTAACTAATGCGCCGGTCAAAGCGTCAACAGCATATAAAAAAGGACCTACTGTATACAGAATGCGTTTATCGTAGCCCTCTTCCCAATACGTAACACCCCTGTTACTATTGAGTTTTTCCTTCGAGGGTTCAAATTTCCACAGTTGTTCACCGGTCCCAGCATCTAAGGCAAACAAGTTAAGTTCGGCAGAGGTACCATACAGAATTCCGTCCACGACGATCGGCTGACACTGAATCGCACTTTGTCTCGCGGATATTTTATTGCTTGAGTCAGGCTTATCATTCGCGAAATAGGTCCAGGCAACGTGCAGATTTTTTACATTACCAGCATTTATTTGCGTCAACGGTGAGTACCGGTTGTTCGCATTGTTACCACCATAGGCAGGATAATCCTTGCCGGTTTCCATGGCAACGGTGCTTTCATTCAAGCCAGCATTTCGACAGCTTCCCAAAAAAAACAACCCGGCGATAAATAATATTCGTGTCATATTTTATTTAGTGTCGCAAATATAGAATTGATAAAATATTTTCCATTCAAAGGTTTTACCTGGCTCAACTTTTATCTGGATATAAGGTTCTGGAGACAAAGTTTTTGGCGCGCACCAGAATACTAATTTTGAAAGCGGTTGATCGCTGGTGATCCTTACCGCTGCGCCTGTTTTGTGATTTTCGATTTTTATATCATAATCGCTTGGGCTATCGGTGAATCCCTCCAGCGATCCATAATACACATGTTCATTATCTACAAGTTCTTTGCGAAACAGAATCTGGTTATCCTGCAATTTTCCAAAAGCCGCCCTTCCATCTACTTCGCTTTTCAGGCTAAACGGGAATGTAACGTCAAAGTCCGGGCCGGTTGGTTGCTGATCCATTACAAAAAAATTATGATTGTAGACATTTGTTTCAATGGTTTGCTTGCCTGTATTTTTCAGGCTATGCGACAAAACCATTTCCGGCTTGCCTTTTATGAGTTGCACTGTTTTTTTGTATTCATAAGCATATACTTCATCATTCAACTTTTGCACAAACGTTATCTGGTCCGCTTTCTTTTTTACGTTCCATATACCGGAATTAGCAACCGGGTAGTAGTTGGCGAAAAGGTGCTTTGACTCATCGGGTTTCGTAACCATGCCGATGCCCACCATAAGAAAGCTGTCACCTGCCTTTGCATCATCATACCCTATCGGGGAAAAAGCTTCCACCGGCCCCATAATAGCATCATGCAGTGTAGGGCTGTATTTCTCAAACCACTGGCCAAAGTAAGAATGTCCGTTGTACTCCAACGCAGCGATCACCCCGGACCAATCAAATCGGGAACCACGATAATATCCGGCTTTACTATCCGGGAGGTAAAGTCGGGCATGGATCAGCCCATTTGATATTTCAGCTTGCGGGAATTCGTCCACGGATTTACTACCCATCATAAAAACAGCTAGAACCGCACCAACGATGTACTTCATAGGGATTTGCATTTTCAGGCTTGGGAAAATATGTAAATAATACAATCATCAGATGAAGAAGCACTGGTTAATTGATTTTCGTGGCAACGGAGATCGTCACTTCCTTTTATTAACTCCAAAGCCGGTCATAAGAACGCACCTCATTCCATTGCGGCGTCGCTTCAAAATAACTAGTATCTTCCGGATGAAGGTGTTTTTTTATTTCTTCATCATTTAACTCAATTCCAAGACCCGGTGCATCTTCAGGAACATTTGCATAGCCTTTGGTATACAATGGCTGCTTGCCAACCATTTTCACCAGGTTTGGCCACCATGGGTTATCAACAATCTGGTTCGGCACTTCTAACGCCAGCGCATTTTGTGTTGCGGCAGCAGAATGTACATTCGCCATAAAGCAAATGGGCGATCCGGCAAAGTGCATCACCATGGGCGTTTCTCGTTCTTCCGCGTAGTCTCCTATTTTTTTGGTTTCCAAAATCCCGCCAGATGATCCCATATCCGGTTGGATAATATCCACAGCATGCGTATCACAAAGCTTTATAAACTCTTCTTTCAGATAAATATCTTCACCGGTCATGGTCGGCGTATTGATGGTATCTGTTATCATTTTCAAATGATCCGTATCATCCCATGGCAGGAAATCTTCCAGGGAGGCTAAGTTAAAACGCTCAAGCGCGTGACCAACCTTGATGCACATATTCACATCAAAGTGTCCCTGATGATCGGCAGATAATGGAATATCGTAACCCACAATACTCCGAATAGTATCTACATATTTTGCCAATTCATCCAATCCTTTGCTGGTGATTTGTATGCCGGTAAAAGCGTGCCGCGTATTCTGGTAAGAAAGATAATTTTGACTGCGGGAAGGCGTAACTTTTTCGTCGAAGCCCGGAACGAATTTGGTATTCACCGTTGTACCCGGGATGTCACTGATCTTTTCAATCCCAGGATGACATTTGAGCCACGTAAATCCCTGTTCTTCCATGCGGTGCTTTACATCGGCTTTGAATTTATTGATATCCATCTTTGCCAATGGTACGCCACCTGAATCGGGTATGTAGGAATACAATCTTACTTTTTGTCTGTATTTTCCGCCGAGCATCGCCCAAACAGGAGCATTAAATGCTTTACCCGCTAAATCCCACAGCGCCATTTCAACACCGCATACTCCACCGCCCATTCGCCCATGCCCGCCGAATTGTTTAATGATCTTAAATATCATTTCTACATTGCACGGATTAAGGCCAAGGATGCGGCTCTTTAAATAAAGAGCAAATCTTGCATCTCCGCCATCTCTTACCTCGCCCAGGCCATAAATACCCTGGTTGGTATCAATGCGCAAGAGGACGTTGCGGGCATTAGTCGCACCGTTGCCATTGGTGATGGTGGTGTATCGCATGTCCGTGATTCTCAGATCTGAAGGAGACCCCAGTCGCGTAACCTTTGAAGTGGTTTTTGCAACCACCTCTTCGACGGGCATACCCATCAAACCGGTCAGTGTTATTCCTCCTAAGACTGTTTTTTTGAGAAAGTTCCGGCGGTCGTCTTTGGTTGAAGGATTATCGATCTCCGCCTGTGCGGCAATGGCTTCTGCTTTTTCCTGTTTCCTGTTTTCTTCTGACAATTTTCTTGATACTGTTTTTCATGATGGCATACCGTGAAATGGTGAACAATAATTAGGAATCAATCTACCAGGTTCTCTTATTCATTATTTTGTCAAGTTCAGCCCGGGTCATCTTTCCCAATTCCGGATGTTTTTCAAGCCACTTAATGAACTCATTTTTTATTTCGTCTGTCCATTGGCTGTCAATCTGGCCTGTAGAGTAACGACCCGATTTAACCATTTCAAAACCAAATTGATCTTTGCGTATTACAAACTCAGCCGTGGAAATTACTTCTTCCACCATATGTGCAGGAACAAAGAGTACACCTTCGCGTCTGGCAATGACAAGATCGCCGGGTAACACCATTGCATTGCCGATGCGAATGGCTGTATTGAGACCCATCAATACCATTTCTTCCAGAAACGATGGATGGAAATCACGAACAAATGCATTAAAACCCTTTATATCCTCAATTTCCCCGAGGTCTCTGAGGCGCCGTTGAAGACTACACCATTGCCAGACTTACTGTAAATGGATGTTGCCAAAGTTGAACCCATCAAAGTACCGCCTCCTATTTTTCCAAAACCGTCAGCCACGTAAACATCTCCTTTCACCAATGTTTCAATAGGCCATGAATTTGTATTTCCCTTTCTCCCGTTTTGTATTCCACGGTCTTTAATATTTTTTTCAACGTCCGGACGGCTAGGCATGAACATCGCCGTGACGGCACGGCCAATTACCGGGACATCGCTCTTTACCATCTTCCAACCGCCCTCAAACTGGTTTACGTAACCATAGTTTTTTAAAACGGTCCATGCATCATCAATATTGATGTGCATACGCCCGTTCCAAAAACGCATCAGGAACTTTGGGCCGTCCATCCGGAAAACGTTCTCCTTTCCACTCCGAAGTAAGAAATACCAATTCCTCCTTTGAGATAGTTTGTGAAAACAAACTATTATTTAAGAAACGGATAAGGAAAAACGATAAAACTGCTGACACAATATACTTCATTACGCTGAATTTAAATTTGATTTTTATTTTGTAAACGATTTGATACCGGGCTACTTACCGGATCACGCTTTGTCTAAATAGGCCTCTATATCTTTTGAGGTAATCGCAGTCTTTTTAGGGTATTTGGCAAACCATGCCCGGAACTCGTCTTTCATTTTGTCGGACCATTCGACCGTGCACTTCGCCTCAAGGATATTTACCCAACTGCAACATGTATCTCTCAAATTCATCGCGCAGGCCCGTCATTTCAGAAGTGGTCACAAGGTCTTCAGCCAGATAAGCCGGAATAAATACGACGCCATAATCATTTGCAAACACAACATCTCCGGGAAAAACAGTTACCTCACCAATCCGAATAGGTGCATTAATAGCAGTAGGTGTCATGTTCTTTATGGCGGAAGGGTCGCTTCCTTTTACCCATGCATTGAAGCCCTTTGTATCCTTTAACTCCTGCATGTCCCGTATGGATCCGTAAAATATCACGCCTTTGCCCGTCTTTCCATAAATGGCATTGCCCAAACTTGAACCGATCAATGTTCCGTCTTTTATTTTACCAAAGCCATCGGCCACATAAATGTCACCTTTGGTTAATACATCAATGGGCCAAATGTTTTTTCCTCCATGCTGATTACGTCCCTCTGCCTGGCCTTGTGCCTTTATGTATGTTTCAAGGTCTGGCCTCGCTGGCATAAACTGTGCCGTCACCACACGCCCAACCATCGTTTCGCCAGGTTTAAGGATAACCCAATTGGTCTCTACCTGATTATTAAATCCGTTGTTACGCAAATAACCCCATATCTGCTCGAGTGTTGCATTTTGCAGTCGCGCCAGCACGTTATCGGATACTTTCGGACGACCATCGTCAGATCGTTCACCTTTCCATTCGGCAGTTAATGCTTTCACATATTCAGGCGGAGCACCGATATTTTGTGCCTTTAGCGAAACACACGGCAAAGCCATGGCTATTATAACGATTGCTTTCTTAATCATCATTGGAAGTGAGGTTGTTTAAGGTGTACGATTATAAATTTTTATAGGTGGTATTTTTCGGCGCAGACTTACATGGTAAGTGTTGTTCCCCGAACAGAATCTATCAAGCCTCGAATGTAACCAATGGCAAACAGCGTTCCGATTGTACTATAACCGGGGAAATTGTTGTTGTCACCAGCCATCGTGGGCACATGATCAGGACGTAAAGGTCCTTTGAAACCAGTATCGTAAAGTTTCTGCATCAACTTTACCATATCCATTTGCCCTTCGTCAATAAACGTTTCATAAAAGTGCTCCCGGTATCCGCGGACATTCCTGAAATGGACAAAGCTAATGACCTTGCGTTTTCCGAAATATTCAATAGCAGCCGGGAGATCTTCCTGTTGATCTTTTCCACCCATTTCACCAAAAGTCCCATCCCAGGTGATACCATTGTTTGGACTTGGGTAGATATCTATCATGCGTTTGAAGGCATCCACGGAGGTCATGATTCGGGGTATTCCACGAATCGCGTCAATCGGCGGGTCATCCGGGTGGAGGGATAAGTTGATACCATATTTCTCGGCCTCCGGAACGACGGCCTTCAAAAAGTACTCCAGGTTCTTCCACATCATGTCGTGCGTAATAGTGCCGTACTCCGTTATGGGATCGCCGGTTACGGCATCAATATCGAAGCCCATTACCAATGCGCCGCCACGATCTGGTCTGGCCTTGTCCGTGCGCGCCCAACTAATCAGCGGCATCCAGTTATAGCATACCGTGTTAATTCCAACCTGCGCGATATTTTTCATGAACGTAATAAAGTTGGCAATTTCTTCATCGCGCCCATCGAGACCAAGCTTTGTTTTGGTGTACAATGAGGGGGGACCTTCAATTACTGTGAGTTTTAATCCTTCCTTGTCCCATGCTTCTTTTACTGCTTTGATGACGGGAAGATCCCAATTGTTGGCGGTTTCCATGCCAACCATTTTTGGATTGATTCCACCAACGGCGCCCAGCACACCCATCTGTCTTGCCAAATCTATTTTGCGCGGTTCTTTGCCGGCAAAATATGCCAGACACAATTGCATCCCGGCGTCCTTGACTAAATCATCTTTTGACGCGGCGATTCTTGCGCGTGAGATTTGTGCTTCTGCATTGACCAAAGCCGCAGCTTTTGCCGCGCTAACCCCGCCAATAGATAAAGCTGTCGTCAATGACGCAGTTTTCTTAAGAAAATCTCTACGATTATCTTTCATATGTATATTTCTCAAAAGTGTATTGCCTTTATGAGACAAGATTCAACGTCACCTTAAAACCAGTTTCTCCATCCCGCCCACTGGCGCGGCGCGTTCACTCCGATGACCATTTTCATGGCCCATTTCCCTCCGGCCCCAAAATAGCCTACACTTTGTTCGCGTTCTTACTAATTGATTCCATCAGCCCGCGCATATATCCAATTGCGAACAAGGTTCCTATCGTGGAGTACCCTGGCCGGTCATTGTTGTCACCCGCCATGGTCGGCACGTGATCGGGGCGGATCGGGCCCTTGTAACCGATGTCGTAGTATGCTTTCATGGCAGCATGCATATCGATTTGACCTTCGTCATGGAATGTTTCTGTGAATTTTATGCTGGGCTTTTGTCCACTAAGGTCCTGAACATTTCTGAAATGCACATAATTGATCTTACCTGCTTTGCCCCATCTTTTTACCAGTGTGGGGATATCAGCGCCCATGAGTGAAAAGTTACCTTGACACATCGTCAGTCCGCTGTATTTGCTAGGCACCAGGTTCAGCATGCGATCGAAATTTTCTACGCTTGTCATGATACGTGAGATACCCTTGATGCTGTCTACCTGCGGATCATCAGGGTGTAATGAAAGATTCATCCCTATCTTTTCTGCTTCTGGAACAACTGCCTTGAGGAAGTATTCAAGATTTTTCCATAATGCATCCTTGCTTACCTCACCATACTGTGTTACCGGCAATTTCTTTGCGTCTTCATTGTCAAAGGAAGTAACCAATGCGCCACCCCTTCCCACGGTATCCATTTTAGTTCTGAACCAACTTACTACCGGCATCCAATTGTAACAGATGATGTCAACACCGCCATATTGTTTCAGGTTTTTCATAAACGTGATGAAGTTGGCAATTTCTTCATCCCTGCCTTCGAGTCCTAATTTGGTTTGTTCACCCAAGCGTAGGGGGGCCTTCCACTACATTCCACTTCATACCCAACTTATCCCATCCTTCTTTTACGGCAAGGATCGCTTTTGGATCCCATGGTTTCAGTTCCCCGGGATTTCTGACGCTGTTTACTGCGCCAAATATTCCCATTTGCTTTGCCAATGCTATTCTTGGTGAGTCGAAACCCGGTAAGGCAAGGGAAAATTCCATGCCCCCATCCTTTGCCAGTCCAGCCATCTTTTTTGCTGAATTCTCTGTTGCCTGACGATCAGCGGTGCCGGCGATACCGGAGGTCATTCCTGCAATGGATACCGATGCTGCAAGCGATGCGCTTTTCCTGATGAAATTCCTTCGATTGTCTTTCATGATCTTATGTTGTGTTTTCTGGAAATGTCCTGCTTTCTTTAAGAAATGTAAAAGTCGATGTATTCATGTTCTTGATAGCATGGCCTCATCCCTCCCTGCAAATGCTGTGGTACAGGATAATAAGTTTACCCATAATTTAATTACAATACAAAGCCTTTATGACGGTTGACACGACACATGCGTCTCCCGGGGTTATCATAGTAAAAATAAAATCCAGAATGGTGTGACTTATTCCTTTCTCACCCTATTCTTTCCTTCCTTCCAGAATCTATTGCGTTGTGAATGGCATCGATAACCTTCAGGTCCTTCCACCCTTCTGCTCCACTGACGATAGATTCTTTGTTTTCCATGACGCAACGAGCGAAGTCATCCACTTGGCGCTGCTGCTGGAATACTGGCGCGAAATCAAACACGCCATTGGTGGACGATCCCTTTACGCCATTGTATTGTGTGGCAGGGTCAAGCTCGATAAAGCCATCGGTGCAGCCGGCAAATAACCTATCAATAAATGCTACAGGTCCCGAGTAAGAATTACACAACGTGCCATCTGCCCACTCAAGTTGCCATGTAAATGTTTCGGGGACCTCATTAAATATATCTTTGCGTTTCGTCGTCACCTGGGCAGTGGCAAATGCCGGTTCTGATCCTTTCACATGACGTGCACTTTGTATAGGGTAGACACCCAGATTATACAGGGAACCACCACCCATCGCCTTCTTCACTTTCCAGGACCCTACCTCAGGGGTAAAAGAGTAACCGAGCGCGGCTTCAATATAGTTGATGGAACCAAACGCCTCGCTTTGGCCCAGCCTTTTCGCTTCAACAAAATTTGGATCATAATGCATACGGTAACCAATGGCTAATTTCCGATCAGCCTTTTTTGCGGCATTGATCATCTGCATAGCCTCGGCTGCGTTCATGGCCATCGGCTTCTCGCAAATTACATGTTTGCCCGCTTCCAGCGCCGTAATGGCATGCTCGGCATGGAGGCTGTTGGGTGTCACGACATAAACGATGTCGATGTCTTTGTTGTCCGCGATATTTTTGAAATTTTTATAGTCATAGATATTCTTTTCCGGAAAGCCGTTCTCCTTGGACCAATCCTTCGCTTTTGAAGGTGACCCGGAAACCACGCCGGCCAAATGGCACAGTTCGGACTCCTTTAATGCTTTGCGCAATATATTTGTGCTGTAGTTCCCCAATCCGACGAGTGCAACGCCCAGTCTTTTCTTTTCTTGCATGAAATCCAAACCTAAAGCGGCAGCTGGCATCAGCATTCCCGAAACAGAAACCATTGCAGTACCCTTTAGGAAATGACGGCGAGAGTGTAATGATTCTTTCATAGTTATTTTTGAAGTTAAAAATATTTCAAGCTTTACTTTTCATTTCATGCCAGACGGCAACGCAAACAAAAATAAGGGTCGCGGTGCTAGCCCTTGCTCAATTAACTGAATCATCGATACCCAATTTCAGGCGTCAGCTCAATCTTGCTCCTCATGAAGCTACCACTCCCGCGTCCAACCAAAATACTTCGCTCATCGAACAGGTTCGCATCTGCAATAAACAAGTTCTTAGACTTGAATTTCAACACGCCAAGAGATTTTATCACGCCTTTGGTTACGGGTCGTAAAATCTGAATATTGAAAGAAACGGTATAAACAAAAACATCGTGAACGACGGAG
The DNA here is from genome assembly GCA_963714945.1 of uncultured Bacteroidota bacterium. GTDB lineage: Bacteria > Bacteroidota > Bacteroidia > Cytophagales > Cyclobacteriaceae > Chryseolinea. The sequence goes on from CAVQQL010000017.1 coordinate 14,542, forward strand.
TTTACTGCAAAAAAGGCAGCATCGTCCAGCATCTTGAAATAAACGGAGCCGTGTAGTGAATTCGCAGCATGAAAAAACTTTGGCTCTGTCATTAGGGAAATTTCTGCCCGCTCATTAGAAACTTTCAAATGAATTCCGTTGTAAACTTCTGTGTTTATATTTTTCCTTACCGCGTCCATATACATTCTTTCAAGTCTCTTGAAATGAAGATCTGTATTTGTCATAAATCTTACTAATTTTCAAACTATTAAATCGGTCGCAGCATCGTATCGCTCATTGTCTATATTCAGGGCTGCTGCCAATGTTCTAAATATAAGCGATATAGCGAATATTTCCCGGCATCACATGCAGCGCTATTGCCAGCCGATCAATGTTGATGAAATCTGTTCACGCAGCCAAAAAGAAGGGATTTTCTCCAGGCCAGCGCGCACGCCACGCTTCAGTCTGCAACGACAGCAAACCGCGGTCATTTCATTGCAAGGAACCAGGAACGTCACGAACAACCAATTACGTGGTTGCTGGGAATCAGGATAGCTTGTGGGCAGAATTGGTATTGATCACGTGTTGTACTATTTTGATGTCCTGACAAAGCAGGGTTTTGTGCATCCTGCTCAAAGCCGTTAATCAATATCCTGAAATGAAGTTGGATACCACAGCTGATGTAAAAAAATATCTGATCGCTGCAGGCCTTATGGAACTGGAGGATGAACCCGGCGTGGAGAATCTGAGTGGAGGGGTATCCAGCAGCGTGTGGAAGATCGCATGGAAGAACAACCGATGGGTGATGAAACAGGCGTTGGGAAAGCTCAAGGTGGAAGTAGACTGGTTCTCAGATGTCGAGCGCATTCACCGGGAACATGAAGTGATGGTCGCGTTGGCGGAGCTGATCCCAAACGCTGTCCCCAAGGTTGTGCACGTCGACTATAGTAATCATGTCTATATCATGTTGTGCGCGGAAGAAGGCGCAGAAACATGGAAAGATATTTTAATGAAGGGAAACTTTAGTGTTTCCCTTGCGGAAAATGCCGGTCATCTTTTGCGCGATGTACATCAGCAAAGCCACCGGATGACAGCCAGTGACAAAGTAAGATTTCGGGATCAGAAATATTTTGTTCAGCTTCGCGTGGATCCGTTTCATCGACACCTGATCCGGAAATATCCAGAACTTTCTACGCATATTCAAAAACTGGTAGATGAAGTTACGCGTGAGAAAACATGCCTGGTGCATGGTGATTTTTCTCCAAAAAATATGCTCGTGGAACACGGTGAGCACATTGTACTGATAGATTTTGAAGTAGCACACTGGGGAAACCCGGTTTTTGATGTCGCCTATTGCATGGGGCACCTGATGCTCAAAGGGTGGTATCTTCACAAACACAGCGAGATGCTTACCTTAGCAGCAGCATTTCTTTCGGGCTACGGCAGCGCATCAAATAATCTAATGCCTCATCTTGGATTAATGTTGCTGGCGCGAATGGACGGAAAATCAACCGTAAATTACATTACCGAGGAAAAGATGAAAAATGACATCAGAAAAGTGGCCATCAATTGGATCCGGGGCAAAGCCGAAAACGTCAATGCACTATATCATATAGAGAAAGCCTTTGAGATGAATTAATAAACAGCCCGGGAAATAATGACAAAAATCAAAGAAGTCATCGGAAGAGAGATCCTTGATTCCAGGGGTAACCCAACCGTTGAGGTTGAGGTAATACTGGAATCAGGTCTGATGGGCAGGATGATGGTTCCTTCCGGAGCCTCAACCGGAAAGTTTGAAGCATTGGAACTACGGGATGGCGGAAAAAGATACCGTGGCAAAGGTGTTACAAACGCCGTAAGGCATGTCAATACCGAAATCCGGAAAGTGCTGATCGGAAAGCAGGCGGAAGAGCAGGAACACCTAGACCAGTTGTTGATCGCGTTGGATGGTACGGCCAATAAATCAAAACTCGGCGCCAATGCCATCTTAGGCGCCTCCTTTGCCGTGGCCCACGCAGCAGCTGTCGCTGCCGGTAAGCCATTGTATAAATATCTGGCTGAAAAATATTTGCCTCCTGCGCAAAAATTATCGGTGCCCGTTCCGATGGTCAACATAATCAGCGGCGGACTGCATGCCGGAAGAAATATCGACCTGCAGGATTTTTTGGTTATCCCCCTATCCGCGGAATCCTATCCCCATGCCCTGGAAATGATCTCGGCTACCTATTGGAAAACACAGGAATTGCTTAACAAAAAAGGTTATAATGCAAATCTCCTGGCAGACGAAGGAGGATTTGGTCCTCATCTTTCTTCCAACAAAGAAGCGCTGGAAATTTTGTGTGAGGTATTCGATTTGTGTGGCTACACAGCAGGGAAAGATATGGCCATCGCGTTAGATGTGGCTTCCTCCCATTTTTACGATTCCAAAACGAATATGTATCATCTGGCTTCAGAAAAACGGTTGCTGGATTCTTCAACCATGGTGGACATGCTGGCGCAGTGGACGCTGGATTATCCTGTAATATCCATTGAAGATGGTTTGGCGGAAGATGATTGGGCAGGATGGCAACAGCTTACCAAAAAACTTGGCAACAAAGTCCAATTAGTCGGCGATGATCTTTTTACCACCCATCCGGAGCGGATTCAAAAAGGTATTGATCTGCATGCGGGTAATGCCGTGCTGGTGAAAATGAATCAGATCGGGACATTGACGGAAACAGTGAAAGCCATGGAACTGGCGAAGAAAGCGGACTTCAAGACGGTGATCTCAGCCAGATCTGGAGAGACAGAAGATTCCACGCTTGCAGACTTGGCCGTTGGTCTGGACAGCAAACAAATCAAAATAGGTTCTCTCGCCGGATCGTCAAGGCTTGCAAAATACAACCAACTGCTTCGCATCAATGAACAACTTGGTGGTACGTATGCCGGGAATTCAGCTTTTGACTTCAACCAGTAGAGCCACTGCATTGGTGTTTTTTCTTGCATGGCCACACAACGCCACAATTCCTTTTTACAGCCTTATTTCTTTAGCTTATTCACGGTATAGCAAATAAGTTTGTTTGCCAGATCTTCACCGGAAGCAGACTTAATATTGGACAGGTTTAATTCGTAGACATAACCCGGCTTCAACGAAGCCAGCGTGAGTGATACTTTTTTATTGTCCGGGGAAATTTTTACGTCAGAAACAGTAACGGGTTGCACATCATATTGATCAGAGCCATATTTCAGATGATATTCATAGTAGTAATGCTGGAAAGCATAGTTATCGGGATCGGTGGCGATGGCCGGATCAACGGGTTGAGTAAATGTTACATCAAATCCCGATGGCGTAATGTTCATGCTGTAAATATCCATGGGCGTGCGGCCGGTGAATTCAATTCTTTGAATGCCCCTGTCACCAACAAAACCATGTTGAACCTGACCAACCCACAAGCTTCCGTCCGGAGCAAAAGCCAGTCGGTTATTTCCCTTGCGCAGTCCATGTCCGTCAATGAAAGGCATACAGGCTCCTTGCCATTCGCCATCCACTTCTTCCAACATCACACGCATAATCCGCTCCTGGTTCATTTCGCCCACAAAAAACTGACCGGCGAATGGACCAAACTTATTGCTGGTATCATCTACCACTGGCTGACCTGGGGAAATACTCATAATACCATGCGGAAACAATACGCTGGCCTTCGTACGCATGGCATTGAGCTCATCAACGGGTAGCTTCGAAGGATCTCCCCGGTCCCAATGCGCCAGCCAAAGCAGGCTCGCCGGATGACCATAAAATTTATCTTGCTGAACATGAAACATAGCACTTGTGCCTACCCAATCTCCCTGATTATCGGTGGCAAACAGATTACCTTGCTGATCAAATCCCAATCCATTTGGCGACCGGAAACCACTTGCAAAAGGTAATAGTTTTCCTTCCGGTGTAAATTTCATAACCCAACCCCGCCAGGGCACAGCAGAAAATTTCTGCAACGGTTTGAACGGAACCAACGTGGTGTCCAACCTGCCCCGCACCTCTTTCATTATGGCACCATACTCCGAGGCAGTGTTAAATGAAACGAACAAGTTTCCCGCTTTATCTTTTACCGGACCATAATTCCACTCATGGTAATTGCCGGTCATGCCAAAATCATCTGTTAAGGTTTCATACAAATCAGCATGCCCATCCCCATCAGTATCCACCAGACGGGTTAACTCCGGCCGCTGCATGACGATCACTTCTGATTCACTGATGGGTAGCACACCAAGCGGCTCATGCAATCCTTCGGCAAACAAATGCCACTGCTTTATTTCCGGATCATAAAACATCACCTCCCCACGCAGGAAACAAGCCACCAGGCGACCGTCCGGCAAAAAAGCAACTGCGCCTGTTTCGCCGACAAGGCCGTCGGGCAATGCAATGGATTCAATACGATATGAAGTTTCTGGCCTAGGGGCGCAGCCCGCTATGCACGCAGCCAATACCAACGTAGCGAAACCTGCTCTCATAACTTTTCACCCTCCATCCTTGTCATGGTTATTGTAAAATGTTCGGCCTCCTGCGGAGACAACTTCAGTCTGCCGTCAATGAACTTGCCTGCCGATGTTGCATAGTGAACGCCATCTTCAAGATCGAAAGTGAACCAGATCGGTTTTGATGCTTTTGGAATGCGGAAAGTTCTCTCCAGCCCTGTCCCATCTTCTTTGGGAAGTATCAACTCGAAGACATCCATTTCATCGAGCGTATAATGAAATTCCGGATAGGACTTTACCAGACGGTAGCCCTTGAAATTAACTGTGGGAATATGTTCAATTTCATCCACCCTCATGGGAAATTCGGTTTTGTCCCGATAAAAAACCGTTCCCAGAATTTTCGCAAAGCGTTCTCCTTTTTTATCCCAATATTCAATCGGATCAATAAAATCTCCCTGCCACGCGTAGCGCAGTCGGCAGGCACCAGCATCCCAGCAGTACGACAATTTTTGCGGAAGGCTTACCGCGATGGCAGCCGGCCCGGCATCGGGCATCAGGATTCGATATACATAAGGCGGAACAGGACGATAGGGATGCATTGAATGCCTTTCATTCGTGTCATGATCTCCGCCATTACCTGCTCCTTTCTGTTCGGTGGAATATTTGGATCATCCCTCATGGGTGGCATGCCCGCCGTCGGTAACGTACATTGCACCGTACATGACAACACCGTGGCCGGGAAAAGTACATACATACGGATAAACACCGACGCTGCCGGGAACCGTAAAGGTTATTGATTTCGATTGGCCCGGATCAACTTCGGGTATTGACCAAAGTACTTTGGAAGAGGTTGGAATGTAATTCATGGCTGGACCTTTGTCCCCAACGCCGACGCCTGTTGTACAACTTCTTCCCGTGCACCAGGCTCAGTGATTACCAGGTTATGACTCATTTCATCGGCATTCGTAAGCACAATTCTAATGGTCGAACCCGGCTTTACCGGGTAAATCGCACCGATTATATCGCAACCCGGGTATCGCGCTAAGAGAAACAACGGCAACACTATTTGTTTGCGCATAGGTGAACATCGTTGGTAAAAACAGAATCCATAGCAATACACGTTTCCAAAGGAAGATAGCCGGATGTGAGACCTTTGAAAATCGAATGGCCATAGTCTTAGGATACTTCCGAATTCGCGGAATCAATCATTCCCCTGACATAACCAAATGCCTGGGCAAACGCCGGTAGCCTCCAGGATCATCAGGGTGTGTTGGCACATGATCGGGACACGACCACGCATACCCTGTGTCACGGAGTATGCGGATTACTTCAATAAAGTTGGCTTCGCCCTCATCAATGTAAACCTCCTGAAAATTATGGAGCCCCCCACGAATGTTCCGCATGTGGATCTGGTATATTTTTCCTTTCTCCGCAAAATACCTGACAATTGGCAATAGCGCTCTGCCTGGATCTTTTAAACCTTCCATCACCGTTCCCAGACACAATTGAAATCCATTGTAAGGGCTGTCCACGATTGCTTCATAGCGCTGTAGCGATTCCATTACGGTTGAAGGTTCACTGTCCCAATTGTCAACTCCCTGGTAGCCCCTAGGCAACCCTGGCGGATCATAAGGATGAACGGCCATTCGCACGTCATATTCTTCGCAAACAGGAATTACTGCTTTAAGAAAATACGCAATTCGCTCCCAGTATTCATTGTAGGTCACCACGCCATTCGCCCCCACGGGCAGGTCTTTCCAATTGTCTTCGAGTTTAAATGCGTGATAGCTTGATCCGCCACGACCTGGAGTATGTCCGTTTCTGCGTATCGGAATGAGCGTCCAATGCATGGTAATAACCTTAACACCCACGCTTGATGCTTTTTTAATATTGCCGATGATCTCTTTAATTTTCTGTTGCCGCTCCAATCCGGGTGGCAGATAGATGTAGCTGGAGTCCATCCTTATCGCTTCCCAGGTATTTCCCGCATTGTCACAATCATCTTTCCAACGTTTCATTGCATCAATGTTCCACTCCCTGCCCATGATGTTTGTGAAATGACGAACTCCACACCGCTCATGATATTCAAAGTTTCGCCTGGAAGTCCACGTCAATTGTCGTTCATCCCACTTCAATGATGCATCACTCATGATCACATGATAATCACTACCCACATGCATAAGTGCGTTTCTTTTTTTGCCAGACATGAAAGGTGGAGCTGCTTCAGCGGTTGTTTGGAGCAAGGTACCTGCAATTACGCCCCCGGCTATTACTTTGGCAAAATCCCTCCGTCCCATTGGCGCAGAAGTTTGATCAGAAAAATGTGTTGGTTCCATCAAAGCATTGGATTTAATTGAGTTAGGAAATTTCAGCCTTATCAAATGTAACGCAATCGATACCAAAGGCAACTGGAAATTATGTTTTTGGGAAACAGTAATGAAGAACGGAGTTCCTTTGAAGTGAGAAAACGCTCTTCACTTTCCTTCTGCTTATCATCATGTCAATTCCAACGGTAAGTTAAACGCGAGAAAAAGGCCCCTGGTGGCCAAAATAATAAATGGAACAGGTATAACAACCAAAAAAAGATTGCTAATTTCAGTAGGCTATGACCCTTACCAAAGAACAAAAAGAATATGCTACCGAGCTTATTGAAATGGGTAATAAGCTGGAGGCCGTACGTTATTTTCAGGAGACGCTTAACGTCACTGCCGAGCAGGCATTAGTCCTCGCAGAAAAACTGGAGGAAGAGATCGAGGCCTCTCCGTTGCATGAGAAGTTTAGATCGCTACAGCAGGGATCACTTCAAAAGCCTGGCATGAATGTGGGCCGTGTAGTGGGGACCTTATTTTTGAGCCTCGGCGGTATTATGCTCATCGTTGTGGCTTATCTCATTATATCAAACAATCAGTTTGCACAGCGCGCTATACCGGTGAAGGGCAAAGTAATTGGCTACGAAAGTTATGAAAGCAGCGATGATGATGGTGGATCAACGATGATGTACAGGCCCACCTTCTCATACGCGTTTGCAGGCAAAACATACACCCACCAAAGTAGTACGAGTGGTTCCAGTCCTTCGTATGAGATTGATGAAGAAGTTGATGTCCTGGTCGACCCGCAGGACCCGGAGGAAATTCTGATCGACAGATTTTGGGAGCGTTGGTTTGCGCCCATGCTGTTGGGATTTATGGGGCTGATGTTTACGGGCGTGGGGTACCTGGTCTATCGCTTTGTTGGAAAGCAATTTCCCGCTTCCAGTGTCAGCCCATGAACGGGCGGCGCCAGGCAGACCTTAGATATTGCAGGTCCTTTCTGAAGGCGTCAGCATTCCTTCGGAAAAGCAAGTGGTGATGGTCAGTCACCCTGCCCGCGACCAATCGGAAAGTCTCGCCATCAATTTCCCCACGCCGGAAAAGATACCTTGTGCCAGATGGGTAATTATGCCCGACGCATGGTCTCCGGATTTACAATATGCGGTACCGTTCCATGCTTATAAAATTCAATAATATTCACAGCCGCCAAACGACCCATTTCATTTCTGGCTTCCATTGTCGCGGAACCAATATGCGGCAAAACGCAAACGTTCTCCATCTGCAGCAAGGGGTTATTTTGGTTCATCGGCTCCGGACTGGTCACATCGAGCCCAGCGCCCCAAATTATTCCCGTCTTTAATGCCTCAATCAGATCCAGTTCATTGTGTACACCTCCACGTGACGTGTTTATAAATATTGAACTCGGCTTCATTTGCGAAAATGCCATTTTATTGAATATACCTTTGGTGTCACCACTTAAAGTACAGTGGACAGATATTACATCACTTTGTGATAGTAAACTTTTGAAGTCGACAAATTCGGCTCCCAACTCCTGTTCTGCGCTTGGATTGCGATTGCGATTGTGATATAGCACTTTCATATCGAAGGCTCCCCGGCACCGTCTAGCCATTTCCATCCCGATCCGCCCAAGCCCATAAATTCCAAGCGTTTTACTTTTTAATTCCATACCAAGATTCGAAGTGGGCTTGAAATAAGTCCATTCACCTTTAATAATTGATTTATGCATGTAAAACATTTTCCGCGCCGTGGCAATCATAAGTCCGAACGCGATATCAGCGGTCGCATTACTCATCGCACCAGGAGTAAAGCCAATCGGAATGCCTAATCTAGTCGCCTCGGCTACATCGATATTATCATAGCCAACCGCATATTGTGAAATGATATCAAGGTGAGCACATGCGTTTAAAAATTTCTTGTCGATTTTTTCAGTTGCTGTTATATAAATTGCATCGTGCGTCTTTGCTTTTTCAATCAACTCATCCTGCGTCATGGGCCTGTCCTCATTCCATGCTGTTACAGAAAATCCGGCGTCTCTCAACAATTCGGTTGCAATAGCAGGAAACTTTCTTGATACGAATATCTTTTTGTTTTCCATTTCCATCATGTTGTTTGGTTCTTCTTAACCTGCGGCATTGCGAATATAAATCATATGACCTTTATTTCCTCCTGAAGGTTTTGTCGAAAAGGCAGGATTTTTGTGGTGTCGTCAATTCAAAATGCGGGTGCCGGACCAACGCCAATGGACACTTGGACCTACTTCCTGGAAGTCTTCAAACTTGCGCTTAAGCCCCCAGGGTGCGGCATGTTCCAACACCTCTAGGAGAAGACTACACAGTTGGCGAGCATGCACCAACAATATAACCTACGATTCAATCTTGCGATAATTCCACTGATTATTGCCAATGCTACTTTAATAGGAATGCCAATTTAATTAATTTAATGTACGAATAGCCGAGTACGCGGATATTGATTGTTTTATTGGCATCAAGTTTAATTGCAGTGTTATTATCCTGTGGTCAACGCCTTCCTGTTTTCCTTTCTATTATACTCCTGTAGAGCCTGAGCATGTTGGCACACCAACAAGATAAATTGATGATGCCCATTCAAGGTCCCTGGCGGAACGCTGTTTTCCATATCGCCTTTCGTAAAAGACAGCGCAAAGCCTGTCAGCCCGCGCCATAAAATTGCGCTATGATAAGGATCATAGGCACTGCCTGCGGTTCATCATTTTTTTCGTTTTCCGCCGTGATTACTTTAGGGCAAAAGGACGCGCTATGGTCATGATCGCAGTATTCCTATTTCTATTTCTATGTGTTGTTTTGTGCTGGGTGTTATTTGTGCCCATTACCGTGGAAATAGACAGCGCGCGCGGCGCGTATAAAATCAGCCAGCCTGCGACGGCGAGTTTTTGGTTTACAACCGATCTAAAACCCCACATGAAGTGCTTTGGGATATCAATACCGATGAGCACCAGCCATCGCGCTAGGAAATCAACAGAAATAAAGGAACGGAAAAAGAAAAAAAGAAAAAAAATGAAATTTTCGATTCAGCGCATTCGTCAATTGCTCAAGGGAATTCTTCGCAGCATAACCATCAAGAAACTCGCGCTTGATATTGACACCGACGATGTGGTGTACAATGCCAAATTGGTGCCACTATGCTATTCGTTGAGTCGTGGCCCCGTATCGCTCAACATGAACTTTCATGGGCGGGTGTATGCCTGCTTCAATGCTGAAATCAAGCTGTATAAAATCGGCTGGGCTTTTCTCTTATTCTTCACTAAAAAATAAAAGGTTATGGAAATGAATTTTGAAACCATGCTTCAACGGTTAACAGAGTTTATCCAAAAGGAAGCAAAAACTGAAACGGTGATCGGTGAGCCTTTTGAATTGGGAGGCTTCGCTTGCGTGCCGGTAATCCGCATTGGTGTAGGATTTGGTAGTGGTGGTGGTATGGGTGATTCTGCAAAAGCTGGCAAAGGAGAAGGCGGCGGTGCGGCAGCTGGTATCGGGATTGACCCGATTGGATTTTTGGTGACAAAAGGCGATGAAATTTCCTTTGTCAGTACGCACCAGAATAAGGGTCTTTCGTCGATCTTTGAAAAAGTGCCTGACTTGCTTGAGAAGTTGGCAAATAAAAAGAAAGAACCGGCAACCGCATGAAGTGAAAAACCCGGAATTTGGTTCCGGGTTTTTTTGTTGACGAATGATGTCGTAGCCCGGAACAGAAAACCTTGGAGACGCTATGAGCAGGAGATTCTTCCTGAAATTGACTGATTCGTCGTTTCTAATTTGGCTTATCGTCTTAATGGTTAAAAAGGTCGGCAATCTCACCAACCTTGCCATTCATTTCGTTATCGTCCAGGTTTCCCAAAATAACTACAACGATGGCATTCGCCACATCCTTGCTTTTTGGGTAAACGAGTAAAACAGCGTTGGCCCCAACACCAGAGCCAGCGTGTGAATGGGAGACGAAGCCCGACACATTCCTGCTAACACCGATACCAAACGCATATCCGGTAGGGACACCATCCAACGTTGGAATGTCAGCGTAGTAGAGCTTTGTGTATGCATCGGATAACACTCTGCTGTTGGTCATTGCCAGGTGCAACTTTGCCAGATCCGCGGCAGTACCGACAAATCCGCCGCCGCCAAATTTACAGGTGTTGTCAACCGTTTCAGCCAACGTGCCACTTGATTTTCCTGCTTTCCATTTCGAATAGTACTTTACTTCATTCACTAATAGCGCGAATCTGTCAGGGGCAATGTTATCAACGCCAAATGGCCTCAGTATCTTAGATCGAACATAGTCGTTATACAATTGGCCACTCGCCGCTGCGATCAGTCTTGACAGCAATACATAGTTGAAAGAACTGTACGCAAACTTTTCTCCAGGGTTAGATTCCAGTGGGTCATTGATGAAAGTAGGCAATGCTTCCAGCGTATTTTCGCAGTGCAACTTGCTGACCTTAATCCATTCTCCCTTTTTATAATCGCGTATGCCGGAAGTGTGGTTGAGGAGATATTTGATTTTGACGCCTTCATAATGCACTGGCAAGTCCGTCAAATAGTAACGGATAGATCGTTCTAAATCAAGGTCCTTCGATTCGAGCAGCTTGGCAATGGCTATCCCAGTAATCGATTTAGACAAACTGTAATATCTGAATTGATGATTTGCATCTGCCTGAACGTTTCTTTCCACATCAGCAAAACCTAACCCCGCCGCCCACACGACCTCGTCGCCAACCCCCACGGCAATCGATATTCCAGGATATACTGTCTTGAGTTCAGCTAAAATTACCTCTGCTTGCCTGATTGCATCGTTGTTCTTTTGGCAAAATGCGCAGAGTGTTGTGAATATGAAGCCCGCAATGGTGAGGTGAATGTGTCTCATGGGATGAAGGTATGGAATGGTAAGTAAGTGAGTAAGCCATGGACTCATTCCGCCACAGGAAGTTGCATCCAACTATTAAAATGGATCTATTCTTTTATTCAACATTCCCGAAAGCGCGCGACATCAGGCGATCTAAGCGAATGAAATCTTTGCGATATCTGGCCACCAACGCGTTTGTGCGATTACGCCGCTCCCTCTCAAATGCTACGCGTTGCGTCTTTCGTATTTAAAATTGAAATATAGTAAATTTATCAAAACCTGGGAATATGAGAACCACTACCCTGCTGCTGGCTATCATCGCAATGCTGCGTTTGCCACGCGCACGCTAAGTTGAGACGGTGACACCGCAGGCGCTTATTATTTCCTGCATACACGTTACGTCGAGAGATAATTTTTTACTTACCTTGAATAAAGTAAATATTGGGCTATGGAATCGTTAGGAAATCGCCTTTTCTTCATTGGAAGCATGTTGCTCTTCGCCGCCTGTAAGCCCTCCAACAAACCCGTTTACGGTCCCGACATTTACGCGCCGGACACCAGTTTTAAAGTGGTGGGCTACCTGCTCGGCGGAAATTTTGATCAAATCGATTCCCTGGAGATTGAAAAACTTACTTACCTCAACCTGGCTTTCGCCAACCCGGACCAGGCAGGCAACCTCATATTCGATGGGAATTATTACGTCAAGCCCATTGTGAAGAAAGGACATGACGCGGGGCTGAAGGTCTTCATATCCCTGGGCGGAGGTGGCCGGCCTGATACTACGATATGGAAATCGGTTTTACAGCCCCAAAACAAGGGCAACTTCATTGCGAAAATCATGGAATATGTCGAGGCCAACAATTTCGATGGCGTAGATGTCGATGTTGAAGGCAACCTCCTTCCCTACGTCGGAGAAACTTATAATCCTTTTGTAATTGAGCTACGCAAAGCACTGCATGCCAAGGGTAAAGGGATTACTGCCGCGCTGGGCGCAACACATTTTCACGAGGCCGTTCACCAGGATGCCCTCGAAGCGTATGATTTTATCAACGTCATGGTGTATGATAAGACTGGCATTTGGAGACCTGACGTCGTCGGACCTCATTCGCCTTACGCCTTTGCTGAAGAAGCCATAAAATTCTGGACAGAAGACAAGAAAATACCTGCACACTTGATAACCCTGGGCGTTCCATTTTATGGGTTTGACTTTTCACCGCCAGCGCGATACATCGACTTTAAAGAAATCATTAAGAACGACTCCACCCTCGCCTACCTGGATTCCGTGGGTATGCGGTACTACAACGGGATACCGACCATTGTGCGCAAAGTTGAACTGGCCAAGAAAACATTGGGTGGTGTAATGATCTGGGAGATTTCATCGGACGCGCGAGGAGATCTATCCCTGCTGCGGAGTCTGGATCAAACCATTAAGGCCGGTGATTGTCAGGTTACAACTTTCTACAAGGATGAGGATGCCGATGGTTTCGGAAATGTCGCGATGCCTTACCAGTCTTGCCAGGCACCAGAAGGTTACGTGAGCAACAATTTGGACGATGATGATGCAGACGCTGGCGTGCATCCGCTGTAAGCCCAGATGGAATGTAACACTATTTAAAGTGATACAATAAGACAATTGAAGCTACAAACGCAGGTTTCGGATTATCCTTTATTTCCATTACGGCATTGAGTTCTGCCTTGGCGATGCCGCGTAAATTGGTAATCGCACCGAGTTTCACCCGCAGCCGTACTTCGGAGTCCACAACAACCGGTTGGTTGAATTTTAGCCCGTCGATCCCGTAGTTTACCAGCATGCGGATGTTGTTCACTTCTACAATCTGGCCCCATAAGTAAGGTACCAGTGACAGGGTAAGGTATCCATGAGCAATTGTTTTTTTAAACGGGCTTTCAGTCTTAGCACGTTCGGTATCCAGGTGAATCCACTGGTGGTCGAACGTTGCATCTGCAAACTGTTTGATTTGCGCCTGCGAAATCGCCAAATAATCGGACACACCTATTTCTTTGCCGACGTAAGCAGCAAAGTCTTCAAAGTTGTTGATAATCACCTTGGCCATGGGTAGCGTTGATTTTGAATGTTTAAGATAACGTTATTTTTTCAAATCGAAATGATACACATCCACGGCATTGTTCTGGCACTCGCCATCACAAGGTCTGAAAACTGCGGTAACCCCTTCACCACCAACGTTGCCATAAAGATTCACCCTATTTATGGTAGCCAAACATGGGAATAACCTATGTTACTTTTTGAAGATTGAAACTGATTAATTAATATGCTAATCGTACCTATGCCGTGCAAAGGCGCGTGATAAATACATCGTTTGATCCATGACAGCCTGAATTCACGTAATCAGCTTGTATAGGTCGCCAAATCGTAAAAAGAAGGATAAGTCTTTCAAAAAAATGAAAATGTTAACAACCAGCGTGACCACAAGAAAAACATTAATACTCATTTGCCTGGCCGTAGTTACGCTGTTGATCCAGTTGAGTGCTGCCGAAAAAATGCCTCCCGATAGCAAGAAAGAATTGCTGTCGCGCCTCATTAAGCTCAATGATGAAAACATACCTCATCTTCTAAGCAGCCAATTGACCGAAAACAACAATATCTATTACGGTGCCATATTTGATGGAGACAGCGTTGTATCGCCAATCAGGACTTCAAATTTGATTCAAACCTTGATGTGTAGTTATGTGTCACGCGATTCGAAATATTACCAGACGAAAGTGTTGCTGCACCATATGACGCTTGCTGCGACTGCTTTGCTGAACCTGCAACACGAGGATGGCACGATAGATTTATTGACCACAAACTTCCATTCAACGCCCGATTTGGGATTTACGATATATCCGCTGGCGTTGGCCTATTCCATCATGTTAGAAAACAATCATGTAGACTATGGGGAATTTCCTTCCCTTATAAAACAATATCTGCTTAATGCCGGAAAGGCACTCTCCGTTGGCGGCATTCATACACCCAATCACCGTTGGGTGGTGTCCGGCGCGCTGGCATGGATTAATTCCTTCTTCCCCAACCCAATGTATAGGGCCAGGGTGGAACAATGGCTGGCTGAGAAGATAGACATCGATCCCGATGGTCAGTATCATGAGCGAAGTACGGCTGTCTACACCCCCGTCACCAACAGATGTCTGTTGGTAATCGCGAAAAAAATGAACTATGATTATCTGTATGATGTAGTTCGCAAAAATCTGAACCTGACGTTCTACCTGGTTCACGCAAACGGCGAAATCGTGACTGAATCTTCAATCAGGCAGGATAAATATCTCCAGCGCAACATGTCGGCATATTATCTGGCCTATAACTATATGGCGCTGCTGGATAAAGACAGCCGTTATTCCGGGATGGTAAGTTACATTCAGAATACAGTTGCAGGCGAACAGCTAAGTTATATGCTGCCCCACTTTATCGAAGATCCCACCTTGTTGAAGGAACTGCCACCACCAACACCCATACCGACAAGTTATCACCAGTATTTCAAGTACTCCGATATGGTCAGGATCAGAGAAGGGAATGTTGACATGTCGATCATTTCAAATAATCCAACTTTTTTTACTTTTTTCAAAGGTGAGGCGGCATTAGAAGGCGTGCGGCTATCATCCGCATTCTTTGGTAAGGGACAGTTCGAAAGTCCGCAACTGGAAAAAGAGGGTGATCATTACATTTTGTCATCAACCCTTTCCGGACCATACTATCAACCACTTCCCAAAGAGAAAATACCTGATGATGCAGATGCCTGGAGCAAGGTTCCCAGAACTGAAAGGGTGCAGTCGGAAGTTCAAACGCTGCAAACAAAAATATTGGTAACACCCGGCAACGGAAAAGCAACGATAAGAGTATCTGTTGACGGTCCAAAGAACTTGCCAGTGACATTAGAATTGGGTTTCCGTATCGGAGGAATATTAGAACATGTGACGCCCAAGCAAAACATTGACAATGCTTTTCTGATAAAAGACGGCGTATTCGCGACTTACCAAAATGGCGATGATACAATAAAAATCGGCCCAGGTACCGGCGCGCACAAATGGACTCAGTTGAGGGGCGCGCTTCCAAAATTACAGGCCGATTGCCTATACTTCACAAAGTACGCCCCCTGCGAATTTGAATTTACGATAGAGTAGCAAAAAACTACAGGTGCTCATATTCAGACTGCAGCGCAGCTATGTCAGCCATTTTTGCGTTACCGTCGTGTATGATCAAGCGATAACGTAAGACGGTTGGTGTCTCCATTGACAATTCGACTCTATTGGTGCCGGGAAATACAATATTCTGCATACTTCCCGTTTGCCTTAGGATCCATGGCGCGGGGTAATTAGGCGTGCTGGGATGGCACAATATTGCGAGTCCACTTTCTGCCAGACGCGAACTATCAAGTGAGGAGAAATCCATCCATGCCCCAGCAACCACTTGTTCCTCTGCCGGTGTTACAGATCCATCTACGGAAGTAAATACCAGACTCTTCGGGAGTTTAATCCGCGCACAGAAACCTCCGTACCCCTTCACATCCGTTGAACCGCCCAGCTGAACACCCGGAACAAGGGCTTTTAATGAAATTTCAAAATCAATCTTTCTTATGTTCGATTGTCGTTGATGAACGACAATTGATGTGTGCTCCTCCAGAAACGGCTCTCCGTTTTGAATCGCTGAAGATGTCCATAAGACCTCGGCATTGAGTTGCGCCTCTTCCTTGCTGATCAAAGTATTTGCGGTTATAACATCCAGCGAGATATTCTCCATCATCCAGTTATCACCAACACCTTTATCTCCCATGTAGACCTGATGCCAGGCCCAAAAAATTCCCCGATGATGCGGGTGATCCTCCGGGAATTCCTCCGTCAACGTATCACCCTTTAAATCGTACAATGGATGCAAATAATTATTGAAAGCATATTTTTCGGTGGACAGCTTCGGTGCGCGTTGGTAAAAGAAAACAGGATGATCATCTTCCAGCAGTTCGATACCCTGCATATTTTCATGGACTGTAAAAGGCGAATTTGTCGCGTTTTGATTCGCGCAACCCAGGCCTATTATCACTGCGAGCGGGAGACACCTTACAATTTGAAAGTTCACGAATATTTAATTATTTAACGAATGAATCGATTCGAGGCCCTGCGAAACTTATTTTTGACTGCGTTATCCATTAGTGTAGTTTCAGTTTGTAACTAAGAACAACAATTCCACAGTCAAATGATGTTGATTTTACGAGTGTCAGATTTTGTTTGCTGTCAAGTTCTTGAAAAATTGTCATCCCGTTACCAATTGCCGTTGGATTAATGAATAAATAAAACTCGTCAATCAGCCCGTGCTTGATTAGTGCAGACACAAAAGTCGCACCGCCATATGCGATGATGTCTTTACCGTCTTGGCTTTTTAATTCAGTTATTTCGTCAACAGGGTTGCCTTTTGCCAAAATTGTATTGTCCCATTCTGACTTGTCAAGCGTTTTCGTAAAAACCACTTTTTTTGAACTATTTATCTTGTCTGCACCTTCTTCTTTTGGATTAGCAGCCCAATGCGGAATGAAGCCTTGTGCAAGTTTTCGTCCCAGCACTATGCAGTCAACAGGCTCTGTTAATTGTTTTACATAATTTTTAAGTTTATCATCCCAATCCCATACCATCCAGTCCATTTCTCCGTTTGTTCCAGCAATGTATCCGTCAATCGAAATTTGCACTTGAAGTTTTAATTTTCTCATAGTCGTTTTGTCATCCTTCACTTTTTAGTTTTCGAATTCTTGCGCGAATTGATGGAATATTTTCTCTTTCAAGTTCAGATAAAGTCAAGTAAAAGTCTTTTTCTAATTCGCTTTTTTGCTTCTTTATTTCAAAAAGTCCTTGAATGGAATTCACTCTCACGATTCGGGAATTTGACTTGTCTTTAGCCCATTCGGTCAAAGTGTCCCAAGCGTAGCCAAGCTCCTCGCCTTCTAAAGCAAGTCGTGGAATTAGTAATACTAAATGCCACTTAAGCTCTTTATCTTTTGCGACTTTACATAAGTTTATAATTTCCTTTTTGTGTTTTATGAGATACTGCGGATCATTGATTGTAATTTTCTCAATAGTGTCAGCAACTCGCATTACGATAAGTCTTTCCTTTTGAAACAGGAATTTGAATAGTTCATCAAAATCATTTTGATTTTGGATTTTGGGGATAATTGAATTGCTTTTCCCAATTGACCGTAAGTCACCACCTGACAATATTTTTTCAATATGCAATTTCATCTGAGAGAATTATTACTCGTTCCTTTGAGCTATCTTTATTTTAATACCTTTTATTAGTAGCCACAGACTGAAAAGTAGTTCCCCTAAAAAACATGGAATTAATATGGCAGGATAGATCATTTTTACTAAAGTTGGGAAAAGGAACCAGGTAATGCTGTTGATATCGTAGCAAAATCCTCCAATAAGTAGCAGAACTCCTATAATCTTTGGAAAGTAGTTCGAGCTGTAGATCAAATATCCAAGTATGATCAGATGCATGCCAAAAAATAGAAGTGAAATATTATAGCCTGAACCATGCAACTTTATTGATAACAGCGCCAATGCATCAAGCTGGTCTAAACTAAATACGGATAGGTATTTTGAGCTTCCTAAAAAGAATAAGGCAGCATAGTGACTTAAAGCAACCGTGGATAGAACAATGATACTTGCCAATCTGAAAAATGTAGAAAGCAATGAAAGATTCCTGCTAAAATCCCTGAGAAGAATATAAAGTATTGTCGTTACGCCAATATCACAGACAAGCATCATCAGTTCACTAACAAATCCGAACCGATACCAAAATTCCGAGCCTAAAATATTCTTCGCAGTAACTGTTGCATCTTGGTAGTCAACAAGGTTGTCGCGAACAAATACTTGAGCGATTAAGCCAAAACCTATTATTAGCAAGTAAAGGAATCCGGCAATTCTGGCAATTTTTAATTTTGAGTCCATATCCACCTTTGAGTATGACGATTAATTAGCGGATTTGTTACTTTTTGTAGGCTATATATAGCAATAAGCATGTCGCATAAGCGCGTTAGCGGCTGGCAAACTCCTCTTTCTCTTATGTTTTCCTATTTAAATTGTCTAGGTCTATATTCTCTGCGTAGTTGCGGCCATTGAAAAGCTTTGCCTGGACTATTCGTCTGCATAAGTAAACTCCAGGTGGATGTCTGTCCTCATTGTCTCGAGTCTTTTTTTGCTTGCGGCTAAGGTCCTAATATAAGCCATATGGCCCATATTTCCTTCTGAGGATGCTACACAAACTATGACCGATTAGGGTGTCATTTTTGGTGTAAACTCGTGATCGTATTGTCCACGAAGATTAAACCCACCAAACGAGCGCATCACACCAAAAACCGGGTACTTTTCAAACAGGTCACCAGCACCGATCATGCGTGGATCACGCTAATTGCAACGAGAAAAGTTGATGATAATTTTTCTTAATAAAATTTACGCTATTTAATGCCATCTCAGGTATTGCCAATTCCCTCGGTTCCATTTTTGGATCTCTGCCTTTCTCTTTAATGCCTCATTCATTGATTTTAACATTGCTAAGGCGTCTGTATTTAACTTTTTCCAAAAAAGAGATACTATAAGTCATGTGTAGATTTCTCTCTGCCTAAGAAGCGTGCCTTCTTGTGACGCTTCAAGTTCTATGATTCTATCAGCTGAGAACATAAATTTAGCCATCATGGAAGTAACATACCGAAAGCATTTTTTATCATCAATTGCGGTAATAACCGCTTTATAGCGTTGTCCGTTTTTACCATTTGTGTCGCACATGGTAGTTGCAGCTGTGCTCATTTCGTCAATTTGATTGTATCGTTTAGCCGTTGAGCTGCATTGTCCCAATTAATGATATTAAAAATTGCATCCACAAAGTCAGCCCGTTTATTCTTGTATTTTAGATAATAAGAATGTTCCCAAACGTCAATTACGAGTAAAGGAATTGCGCCCCATTGTGTTAGTTTCTCATGATTTTCACATTGCAGAATTGTCAAGCTGTCGCTGAACGGCTGATAGGCCAAAATGCCCCAGCCATTGCCGTCCACATTTTTTGAAGTTTCTGCGATAAGCAATTTCAGCCGGTCGAAACTTCCAAAGTTCTTGTTTATCCGTTTTAAGAGGTCGCCCGTTGGTGAAGTTTGCTTGTTGGTAAGATTTGTCCAGAAGATCGAGTGTAAGATATGAGACGAAGCGTGAAAAGAAAGTTTCTTCGTCCAATAGTCGACCGTTTCCAAATTATTTTCGTCCAGCGCCTTCTTAATCATCGCCAAGTCCTTGTTTGCACCTTTTACTGCGCCACCATGGTGGAAAGTGTAATGAAGATGTAGCGTCTCTGTATCCATAAAGGGCTCCAGAAAATCTTCATTGTATGGTAATGGTTGGTGAATGAAGTTTCCATTGGCATCAACTAATTTGTCGATGCTATTACTTGTTAAGGACTGTCCAAATGCATTGCTAGTTCCCAAAGCCGTTGCGGCCCCTACAAGCACACCTGTTTTCAAGAAATATTTTCTGTCCATAATTTTGTTGTTTAACGCTTTCTTTGCCGCTAATGGCTTGGTTTTTTTCACAGTCTAAAATTCCATTTTTTTGTACATGATTTTTCCTGTTGACAGGTTGAAATCAAAGTCTTCCCAATATTCACATGGTTTTCCGTAGAGACTGGAACAGCCAATAAGTTCAAATTCTCCATTTTGGCATCAGTATTGGTCTGTATGAGACCATTTCCAGCTGCTGCCACCGTGGAAGTTGATCCACAAGTTTCCGTTCTCAATTTCCATATTTTCAAAAGGGTCGCCCATCATTCCCCCTTCCTCACTTTTCAAAACAGCATTCCTTGATTTCTTCCAAACGACCCATTTGTTTTGGGATTTTTTTAAGATTTGAATCTCGCGAATTATTCCGTCAGCGGTGGTGTCAGCCGTATTGACTGTCGCGTCACATACCAGATTCATTTTTCAAAAAAATAATTGCCTTGTCAAAATATTTATCGGTCAACACACCTGGTCCATGCTGGCCTCCAGGGATAATAACCAATTCACTTTCGACCCGTGCTGATTTAAGTTTTTCAAAGAGCTTTTCACTTTGACAAAGCGGCACCAGTGGATCTTTATCGCCATGAAAAATCAGAAAGGGGGGATTTGATCGATTGACATAAGAGATCGGATTCGCCAAAGCGCACTTATCAGGATTTTCTTGAATAGCCCCCCCGATTAAAGTAGATTCAGGAGATTTTATATCATCGTGCGACATCGTGCTGCCACAACTGTCCATGATCAGAAAATCCGTAGGACCAAACCAATCTACCACGGCATCCACCTGGCTGCTGGTTTGCGTATACCTTCCCAGGCTTCCTTCAATATCCACATCAAGACCATTCATCTTATAGTTCTTAGTCGTATTTGTAGTACCCACAAGGGCCGAAAGATGACCTCCAGATGACCAGCCGGTAATCCCAATAAAGGTATTGTCCAATGAAAATTTCTGACTGTTTGCCCTGACAAAACGTATTGCCGCCTTTACATCTTGAATTTGCGCGGGAAAGATCGCGTCGAGGCTCGACCGATGATTGATACTCACGACTGCAAAACCATTTTCCAGAAGTCTTTGACACAGACCATCTTTAAAGACAACACCCTTGGAAGAATTTGAAAAAAAAGCGCTGCCATAAATAGCCATGACAGCAGGAAACGGGGCCTTTCCATTCTTGGGTAAGTGAATGTCCAATCGATGCCCCACGATGCCATCCCCAACGTAGTCAATATCCAACCAATATTTGGATGATTCGATAGCTGTCTTTTCTACATCGATTTCCTTTTCTTGCGCAAAGGAATTAAGTGAGTACAAAAACGCCAGCAGGAATATCAGTCGCATACTGTAAATATTTTAGGGAATGCCTTTTCAACATGCTATCTGTTCTGAGCTGGCGCGAAATCTTAAACTCACAAATCCTGCATTAAGGGCCTGCACCGCATCGAACGGTTATTTCGTCACATATCCCAACCCAAACTGATTACCCGCTATCACTACTTTGTTTCCGTCGATGTGCACTTCTACCATTTTCTCACTGGCCACGTTGTTATAGAACTCATCCTGCAGTGTGAGCAAAATCTTGCGGGTCTTCACATCAATCACTTCGCCACTGGAAGGATAGGCATACTTTCCATCGATACTGAAGGTAACCCAGCCGGGCATATCCTGTAGCGGAATGGTAGTGAGTTGTTGGTATGGCGCTGCTGCACTGAAAACATGCATGCGCATATTGTGGCCATCGCTCACCCATAATTCTTTCTCATCTGGTGTAAGGCCAATCCCATGGCTTGGATTGCCGTGACGTCTCACTTCACCTTTTTCCCATCCCTCTACCACAATACGATTAAGCACTTTGCCTGTATTCAAATCCCCAACTTCAAATCCTAACAAACCATCGACATTAACAAAAACGAGCGACTCCTTACCATTAATGGTAAAAGGGCGAATTCCCTCGCCAAAAGGTCCGATTTTTTTAACAATGGTATGGGTTTTTGTATCCGCAACATGCAAATAAGGGGAAGCAATGTCAGCCATATAGACATGTTCTCCCGACGGCGCGTAAACAGTATTATGAGCCCTTCTTACCACTGTAATTTTTGTAATGATATTGCCTGTCACACAATCTACTACATTCCAGAAATCTTTTTCCAGAGAAGGCAGGTACATAATCTTCCCATTCGGTGATATCGACATGCGGTCACATCCACCCTCAAAGGTTTTCTCCCACAATACTTTTTCTGTGGTCAGATCAATGCGCTGAAGGGCTTCTAGGGTACTTACATAAATGCTGTTGAGCGGCACACTGACCGCAATGCCTTTGACGTTTGAAGGCACGCCATTTGCCATTAGTCCCTGGGTTTTTATCCGTTTTACAAATTGATGGTTGTTATCGATATCAAAAACAAGAATACCGTGTCCCCCATAGCCAAGGTAATTTCGGATTCCCGGCACGGCCACATATAAATAATGTCCGGTCGGAGGCGCCACAACTTTTGAATCCGCTTCTTCCATTGGCCTGTACGTCCAGGCTGGTGTTAGTACTGTAGCCGCGCCGCATAGCAGTGCCAGGAAAATATTGTTTTTTGCTTTCATATCGTCTTCATAAGCCTTAAGGTAAGGTAATTTAAAAAATGATTAAATCCACACGATTCCTTTTGTCATTGCAAGGTGCCGTGCATGGCACCGATGCAAACCTGACATGACGATAGCATGCCTCGGCATGCATTTCATGAAGGAGGGGATATGCCCATTTGCCGCTAGTGGACGTTGTTTTCGTGCAGGGTTTGAATAACTGCGACTTTCAATGACGAGAATTTTGTACTTTGATCAACAAACGTGAGACAAAATGAAACTCATTTTTATATTCCTCCTCAGCCTCTCGACGCAACTCCCCACGAATGAAGTCAAATCCGGCGTGTATACATGGGCTTCACTGCCCGTGAAACAGAGCAAAGACAGGGAATCGAGAAAAATTATGGAAGGCACCTCACCGCATTTAGAATTCCTGGAAATACATGCCACTACGCAAGCTAAAGGCGCAACGCCCGGCCGCCCCCATGCCCAGCAGGATAAAGAAGAAGTCATTATTGTCAAAGAAGGGACTATGCGGTTTACGATTGATGAAGAAACCGCTATTCTTGGTCCTGGAAGTGTAATCCTGATTCCACCGCTGGCAATGCAGGCGGTGGAAAATATCGGTGACGGCCCGCTCACGTATTATGTGATGGTGTTTCGGTCAAAGAAACCTATGGACATTGCGCGCGGACAGGCAGCTGGCGGCAAGTTGTTTCTAAATGCAGATTCCCTTGAATTTAGCTCCACAACAAGAGGCGGGCGCATCAACTACTTTGACAGGCCCACCGCGATGTGCGAGAAGTTTGAAATACACGTCACCCAACTCAACCAAATAGGCCCAAGCCATGAGCCGCATACCCACATTGATTCTGAAATCACACTGATCATCGAAGGCGAAACTGAAATGACAATTGACGGCGTGGTGTACAAAGGCACGGCAGGTGATCTCTATTTCATGAAATCCAATGAACGGCATGGCATCCGCAATGCCTCCGATAAGCCGTGCAAGTATTTTGCTATTCGGTGGCGGGAATAAATGGCGACTAGCTAAAACCTAAGCGTCTTTGCGCGGAACGAAGAGTGGGCCTGCGCGAACGGGTGATGTGGCACCCTGTCCCGCTTTAGTTGATCCCCTCCCGACAAAGTACGCACGCCTTAGGGTGCCTGGTTCAAATGTTTAGCGCCAACTGCCATGCTGAAAAACTTCAACTTAAATACGCTTCTCGCTTTGGGCGATTGCTTCGCGCCAGCGCACAAACTACGCTTCGGCTCGCAATGACGGTAAGACCATGCGGAAACACTTGAACTTAAATACGCTTCTCGCTTTGGGCGATTGCTTCGCGCCAGCACACAAACTACGCTTCAGCTCGCAATGACGGTAAGACCATGCGGAAACACTTGAACTTAAATACGCCGCTCGCTTTGGGGGATTGCTTCGCGCCAGCGCACAAACTATGCTTCAGCTCGCAATGACGTTAAGACTTAGGGCCCCAGCGGCAAACCACGCAGTATTTTGCCTTTCGGTGGCGGGCATAAATGTCGATTCGTTAAAACTTACATTCATTGGAGGGAACTAAGGATGGACTTTGTAACTTCAACTACCAATTTCAACCAGTCTTCATACGCTCAACCACATAAAAAAGTTTTATGGAAAAGAAACTGATCAACCGACGCACTTTCCTTGAAACCGCCGCGAAATCCACCGCTGCCGTTGGTATCCTTGCAGGCACTTCATTCAGTTGTGAACCTAAAGCGATAGACATCGATGCATCATCCCTTCCCCGGTGGCGTGGATTCAACCTGCTGGAAAAATTCATTGCCTCCAACGCCAACAAGCCGTTCGAGGAATCCGACTTTGAAATGATGGCAAAGTTAGGTTTTGATTTTGTCAGGCTGCCCATGTCATACTTGTGCTGGACGGAAGAAGGCAACTGGAGAAATTTGCTGGAAGACAAACTGAAGGAGATTGATCAGGCTGTAGCGTTCGGTAAACGGTATGGTATCCATACCAGCATCAACTTCCACCGCGGACCAGGATATTCGGTAGATCGCTCGAAAGAAGAGCCCTTCAATCTCTGGCGTGATGCCGAAGCAAGGGAAGCGTTCAACTTTCACTGGAAACATTTTGCGGAACGCTATAAAGGAATTCCAAACCGTGAGGTAAGTTTCAACCTCCTCAATGAGCCTGCCACTATCACCAATGAGCGAACGAGTATTGTCACTGAAGAAATGTATGTTGAGGTGGTGAAAGGGGCCGCCGCCGCAATCCGAAGTGTTGACGCTAATCGGCTGATTATTGCAGACGGACTTTGGTGGGGACGCGACCCTGTTCCGGGGTTGGTCGACCTTAACATCGCGCAAAGTACGCGCGGATATGAGCCCATGCAAGTGAGCCACTATGGGGCGTCCTGGGTCTACGGTGCCGAAACATGGCCTGAACCATCCTGGCCACTACACCAGGTTGAGGCTGCCGAACTACGGTGGGAAAGCCCGGTGCTGCAGGAACATTACAAAGAAAAATTGGCGTCGTGGGGAATTCCCTTTCGATATGGTCTGGGACAAAGAACGATTGAAACTGCAACTCATTGATCCATGGAAAAAACTTGAAAAGCTGGGGGTAGGGATACACGTCGGCGAATTTGGAGCCTACAACAACACACCGCACGACGTAGTATTGGCATGGTATCGTGATATGCTGCCGTTGTGGAGGGCTGCCGGGTGGGGCTGGTCAATGTGGAATTTCCGTGGTGGGTTTGGCGTGCTGGACAGCAATCGAAAAGACGTGCAGTACGAAGATTTCATGGGCCACAAGCTCGACCGGAAGATGCTTGAAATTTTGCAGGAATTCTGAAGGGGCATTAGTCCCAATCGATCCGCTTACAAAGAATTTTAAGCCGCAGCGCTTCTGGTTTAGTCCTCAGCGCAATAAATCCACCCAGTGCACCGCTGGCGATTTTTAACAGATGCTCCATAAAGTAATTCCAGTCGACGGGCAGATTTCCTTTCATGACCATGTTGAGTGTCGCTAAAATATAAAACAAAGCACCCACTACGCCGACCAACGCCCCCTGCACGATTTGCATCGACGTTGCTTTTCGTGCCACCAGGTAGCCACCAATAAGCATCAATAAGTTTATGGACAATAAGTTCAGCAATACCCCTGCGTCATACCATCTAGTAAATGTGATATACACGGCATATAACAGCTCCAGTCCCAGACCTGTAAGGAGTATACGCAGCCACAAAATTCCATTCATGCAAGAAATTTATATCAAACTTCGCTGACAAAAAAATCAGAATCCTGTACAGCCTGCCTTACACTACCAATCCTTATAGGATGTCAGCGTAATCAAGCGATACGCTTTCCGCAGTCTGTCCTGCAGACCAACCTCCTTGCTATTTCCTGTTATTTTTACCGAATCCTTGCCGGACGTCTTGATTGTGACAGGAGCAGGAAATTGAAAAGTAATTGAATTTGGATTCAACTATCCGTTCATCAGTCTCTCATATGCGCACTACTCTTCCATCCTGAAGCGTAGCATGACCCGTCTCCAATAATGTTTTGAGTATTTCCAGATTCTGCCTAACGGCTCGCCTGATCCTGCCCTGAAAAAGTTTTTGAAGAAATGACGGATGGCCAGTGTCTAATGCAAAGTTATCTTCAACGGTGGTACCACCTGCTACCGCTGAAAAGATCATCAGCCTTTTGGCATACAACGATGCCTTGGGTATTGTCGTGAGTTCAATTACTTTATGTTGTTCATATTGCGTGACTTCGAAAATTTGTTCATCATGCTTTCTGATCTGCCGGTAACGTACGCCCAGGCCACTTCCGGGTTCTATTTTAGTAACACTGTTTATGTAGTAATTCCAAAGTGGCAGGTTTTCCGCATTTGCCACAAAATCGAATGCTCCCTCTACCGGAATATTGATCGTAATGGAATTTTGAAATTCGATCATCTCTATACGATTTAATATCTGCGTACAGCGGTGGAACTATCGTTATTGAAAAAAGCAACGCGGCTAAAGCGCTGCCGAACCAGCTCCTTCGTTCAACTTTTTCTGTTCCTGTATATAGAACCAGATGGCATTAATTTCCAGCTCATCAAGCATTGACCATCGGGGCATATTTACGAGGAGGGAGTCGCCATTCGGCCGGACCCCTTCTCTCACCGCACGCCCAAAATCTTCTGCTGACCACTCATCCAGTGCCATGATATTTGTTGAGCTAACACCATTAGTTCCGCCTAAGGGTTGGCCATGAAGATCCTCCCCATGACATCCCTTGCAGGTTTGTACCATGTAAGTTCCGAATTCCAAAGTTATGGCCTTCTCAGGAACTTCAGAAAGGGCGATATTATGATCAATCTTAGAAGCAGAAAAGATATTGAAGTCTGTGGTGAGGGTAATCATTAATCGCCCAAGGAGCTTCAATTCATTCGGGGGCAGTTCATTATCTTCCGGCGGAACAGATTTTAAGTAAGCGATCAAAGCCTGAAGATCCTCCCTTCCAATTTTGCTGAACTCCTCTGTAGGCATGACCAGCAAAGACTTCCCATCAGCACGCACGCCATGCCGTATCGATCGTATCCAATCCGCATCGGTATATGCATTACCGATACCGCCTTTCCCGCTTGTCAGGTTAGCGGGACTAAGCGCCCCAAAGTAATCAGGCATCTCAAAGGTATGGCCTTTGAGACTTTCCGTGTGACAGCCGTTACAATGGTGCAATTCTACCACCCGCTTGCCACGTGCAGGAATCAATGAATCCGGCGCTGGTATCTGCAGATTGCTTTCCGCAACGGCATAGGTCCTGTTCAAGTCCTGCTCGAATTGTATATAAACAAAAGCGGAGCCTATTGCGATGACCATCATAGATCCGAGAACAATTCCAGTCCATTTGGCAATTTTAAATGCGATCTTTTTGATAGCAATCGGCATAGTACGGAATGTTGCGTGGCAAAATATGATACAGTTTGAAGTATCGAAACAATATAGGATAAATTCTTTAGAGATAACAATTTAATTCGAATAGTCAGCGTATGGGGGTCGTTGCTGCATGTCCCACTCTAGAATCAGCGATAGTTAGCAATGACGGAAATAGTTGAGGCGCCACGCTACAAAGCCAAATGAACACATCCCGTTTGCTACTTAATCTGGAATTCGGTTAGTGTTCTCCTCCACGTAAAGCCTACATAGCTACTATCAGCCTGGCCAACTACGATATAGTTTTTTTCCTGTCGATAGATACCAATATCCTTACAGAAATAGAGATACTCTTCCTGCCTGTCGCCTGGGAAGTGATAGGTCGTCTTTGTACAAATACACGCTAAATCACCAAATGACGTTTTCAGGTTGGTAAGACCACCTTTTATCCATCGTTCTCTTAAGATCTGCAAACTGTCGGAAGCCACCAACACGAGGCTGTCGGACGGAAGGTCAATGTACTTCAGGCTAATATATGTGCCTATTATATCATTTATCTCAAGATCATCATGCAAATACGTCGCCTTGAAACCAATAAAGTCAACGCCAGCTGGTGTGACTTCAAAGAGATCTATGAAGAGATCGATATTTATCATCCACTTCTCTGTAGCGGTGGAAGATATCTCACCATCTTCCAAGATGCCTTCGACAGTGTATGTCCATTGATTACCAAATCTGAGCGGGAAGTAGTCCATTACCGTCACTTTTCCTATGGGAGGGGTGATCTCCTCATGCTGACAAGAAACACCAAGCAAGAGGAAAAGCCAGAAAATTATCCCGGCAGAGGTGCATGGCTTGGACATCAACCGGGATTTGCATCCTTCACGCATTGTTAACATTGGTGCCAAACATTTTGAACTACCGTGATGCGTAATTTAGTCCGTGATCACGCTTAAAAGGTTTGTTGGTTGAACTCATTGCCATTCATCATACGAAGTCAGTGTTATTTCCCTGTACTCCTTCAAAAGTCTTTCCTGCAAACCGACCTCTTGGGTATAACCCGTAATCCTGACAAGGTCTTTACTTGAAGTCTTATTCGTTACGGGTGGCGTCATACAACTTACATGCATGCCGGCTTTTTGCATGGCGTACGTTTTATTGGTAAACGAATTCTCATTGGCTACCTGGCCGCACACTTCAAAAGTTCTTTTAGTATCATCCTTTAGTATTTGCCAGAATCTTGTAATCATCATCTTTCGTAACGCTAAAATTTCAGGAATGCAGCAAAAGTAACCTTAAATAAGACGATGCAGTCCATGGGTTTATTATTTACTATCAGGGCGCAAGTCCTGCTCTCCAGGAAAAACAATACCGTAATCCTGAGCCCGGGAATTACTAACGAAAATTACTTACTTATACGTTAATAGTTTCACGACAGTAGACGAAATTTCGTTTCGCGCACAAAGTGACGATAATATACAAACATCGATACGGGCCATTTCTTATTATTTCCTGGCTGTCACGAAATATGTAAACCCGTTACTTACTGGCTGTTTCTTGCCCGGAGTCAGGGGCATAAGGTCGCCACTCACACGCACGGCGATTTCTTTTTCAGGAATTTTAGTGAAGTGCACTTTGATAGGAATCTTCACGGTTTGTCCGGGTTCAAGAATAACGCCTTGCGTCTTCAGCAATTTGGATTTGCGCAATGTTGAAGGCTTCAACTCGCCTTGCAGCTCGGAGACGGATGGAATTTCCAGCTTCCAGTCTCCAGGCAATTCATCTCTGTTGTAATCTATGCGTAACTCGGCTGCATTTCCAAGAAAATTGGTGGCAGCAAAAATGAGGATCTGCCCGTCGACGATGGTCGTTGTGTTGAAATTATGACAGGCAATATTGCTGGAACGATTAACAAGTGTAGTCAGCGGCATGTCATCTTCTTGCTTGATAACGACCCCCACACACCAATGACGCTCGCCCCAACTGTTCGTTCCGGTGGGCGTGGTCCATGGGATGACAATCTCAGTGCCTGCAGCCGGAACCGATATGGTTTGACTCCCAATTAGTGTGCCCGCCGGATCGGGAAATTCCAGGGTGATTCGTGGATCGGTATAGTAGGCATCAACGCTGACGTTGTTTACCGCAGTACCGGTGTTGTTGCGAATGCGAATATGCAAATCAACCGTCGCATTCTGATTTAATACGGCCGGTACAGTCCAGATGTCAGGGCTCTCCCAGGGATAACCCGTTGACGGTTCAACCCCTGTATCGCCTGTGTTGTCTTTGATCCACACACGCGGTTGTGCTGCATCATGAATAATCGCCAGCGCGGCAGCATAGTTCTCCTCACAGTTAGGGATGATTTCTGTAGTCGGTGGAGAAAAGCCGGCTAGCGATCCCGTATAGTCCGGCCTTACTTCCGTCGTAACGGCTGCTATCCTTCGTTCATTCCACCAATAGTCAGTTGCTTCACCTGATGAATTGTAAAGGGTGAAGATTTCCTTATAGGTAACGCCATGGACAGCTGCAATTCGGCTAATATCACGCAGGGCAATGGAATGTAATGTTTCGTAGCCAGGCGCATTGCTGAACGTATATGCCCATGGTTTCATGTGCCATTCGCCATAACTATGGTACGTAAAGAAGGCTTTCAGATTCGTTAGCCCCAGCATGAAATTCTTGAGATCATTTGTTTCGGGTTCACTAAACGGTGCGGTGCCATAGTATGTGTCGTATGATGGAATAGAGCTTCCCGATATCCCCGCCAAACTCCACTGATAACTGTAATTACGATTCAAGTCAACACCATAACTGCCATCGCTGTTATGCCTCCGGTTTTTTCTCCAGTAGCGATTGGCCGCCGTCTGGGTGTATTCAAATCCATCGGGATTTAGCACAGGAATAATCCAAAGTTGTGTATGATTAAGGTCCGCCTGGATGATGGAGCTGGTACTATAGCTTGCCAGAAGCTCGGCAGCTACATAAATGGGGGTTTCAACGGACATCGACTCCCGGGCGTGATGACAGGCAACAAACACTACGTCCCCTTTGGTAGGATCGTTGATGCCTGGGGTCGATGAAATCTTGAGGGCCCTGATCGGTCTACCTTCGATGGATGTTCCGATTGTAACGAGTTCTGTCAGGGCGGGATAAGTTGTGTGCAAATTTTCCAACGCAGCATCAACGCGTGCAGGCGAGTGGTAATCGGAAAAATCTAACGGGCCCAGACAAGAGAAGAAGCTGGCAGCGCACATGTGGATATAAACAATCTCAATCTTCGAGTTGTTCATGCAAAAGCTCCGCTTCAGCGGCATCATCTACTGATACAGCATAGACCTCGCCATTTGTTGGAGCCTGCAAGGATAGCGCTTGCCTGTTCTGGCACGAACCAGCAGTCAGCGCACACGTCAGAAATACGGAAATGGTTTTCACAGGGATCGTGTTTTGCTGCCTACTCTTCTTCGGATTTTCGGCACCTTCCGGAATAAGACCTAAAGAACAATAAGAGAATTAAGACTGCCTGGAGACAACAAGATAAACACGTCCTGGAAATCCATCACTTCCCCTGGCGATGGGCTTCGGTATAACTGAATTTAATTAAACTATAGAGCACTTGCAACATTTTTTCGATTTTCAGTCTTCTATACCGACAGAGCAACTGGACCCCACCATCTTATTATAGCAACACTACCAAGTTTCAGGGATGGAGCTTCCTTGGGCGTAGCTCAGGATGATGGTAAAGAATAATAATGAGCATCGCATTGACTGGTTTAAGTGTTTGAGTGTAAAGGGCAGCCAGTGTGTAAAGACACCCGGATCTTCATTTTCTAAAGTCATCAGATTCGCGTCGCTATGAAACCTGACGTACAAACATGATGATTTGCATGCTACCATACAGGGCATGCGATACGATCTGTGGCCAAATTCTTCTGAATTTGCAGCAGAAAACCCCATAATCAATCCCCTGAAATCAACAATTCTCCACACTGCCGCACCCAATAAAATCGTAGGCAGCTGCCAATATTTGTTTCCTGTCCTGTGAAGGTGGTCTTCCCTGCGGTAATCAGTCGTGTAATCGTTGCTTGTTGAATGAAAATTAGCAGGAAGTAAATAACTGCTTTTAATAATTACTTATTCAAAGCCAGGATTAACAATATGTCACCAAATACCAGTGGATGTCTTTTTCAAATACCGGCCTACAACCGATGAACTTAAGGCACAATTGACCGCAGAACTCAACGCGGCGCTTTATGCCGGGTGGAGACATGACTACTACCAGATAAAAGGAAAGAAAGATCCGCTTGGAAAAAATCAATATAAATTACTAAAGCGGGGATTTGATGTTGGGATACTGGCCGGACCGGGAACAACGTTTATCGGGCCCTCCACCACCACGACATCCATCACCAAAGAATACAACGGAATGATTCTGGAATACGGCCTGGCTGCTTTTCTGGAGACCACCTTTGCCAGCTTCGGGCTGGCTACCGGATTTGATCACCTGTTGAATTCCGACAGTGTGGATTTACAACAAGAAGCCCTGGGTAGGGTTTGTTATTGGTATCGCGCTAAACTGATTTGCGGCAACACTTACTGCATGCTGATCGCGAAATTGCCTTCATCACCCTAACTGAATTTTTTTTCGAACAGGCAGAATAACCGGAATCTAATACTTCAAGTCTTTTCCCCATTGATCAAATTCCCTTCGCATTTTGAATAGCAAATGCCTACATTGATACTGTAATCATCATTGACAAATACTGAATCTAAGTACTATGAATTTTACCAGAAGATCATTTATCTATCAGAGTGCCGCCGCGCTCGCCGGCGCTGCCGTACTCAACCCGGGCTTGTTGCGTGGTGCTGACTATGTTGCTCCAAAAAGAAAAATCGGCTTTCAAAGCTGGATTGTCAAAGACTCCATTGAAAAGGACTTTGCCGGCACCCTCAAGATGATGGCCGGCCTTGGATACAATAGCGTAGAAATGTGTTCACCACCCGGATATGCCAAATCAGGGTTTGGCGCACTTGCAAACCTTAAGGCCAGCGAGATGAAAAAAATCATTACAGATGCAGGCTTATCCTGTATTAGCTGCCATTATAATTATGGTGAACTCAAGGAGCACGCCCAGGAACGTATCGACTATGCCAAGGCCTGGGGCCTCGAGCAAATGATACTCGCTTCCTTCGGCTTACCTAAAACCGCAACATTATCGGATTGGAAAAAATCTGCCGATGAATTGAACAAGCTGGGAGAACTGTCGAAGAAAGCAGGAATTCAAATGGGCTTCCACAACCACCACGGTGAGTTTGAGAAGCTGGATGGAGCGTTGATCTATGACGCCCTGCTCAAACAATTCGATCCTGCTGTGATCAAGATGCAATTTCAGGTAGCGGTAATTAATATTGGTTACAAAGCTGCCGACTACTTCCGTCAGTATCCGGGACGTTTTGTTTCAGCGCACCTTTACGACTGGAAGGGACCAGGCCCAGAGATGGTTCCCTTGGGAGAAGGTAGCGTTGACTGGAAAGACTTTTTCGCCGCCGCTAAAATCGGTGGTGTGAAAAATTATTTTATCGAGATGAAAGACGGGTTGAAGGAGAGCGCGGATTACCTCAAAAGCATAGCATAAATGAGCGTCAATTAAGTCAGTAAAGTCTGTCCGCTATTATACATTATTCAATCATCTGGTGAAAGCCATGTGTGCCAGGCTAAGCATCAGGATGGAAATTGTTATCTTGGTATTGTAATGATGACCCCTTCATTGCCCAGCGGATTTAACAATAGACCCACCATGTTCAAAGTATTGAGCGAAGAAAATCTGACAAAAAGGATAGTCTATCAAAATGACGATGACAATTTTTTCACGACGCTTCGCCGGCGGGTTAATGACTATTTCATAACAACAGGCTTAAAAAAGCAGGATGACCCGGGCATGTACCACAAAACAATAATTCAGCTGTCCATGTGGGGAGGTCTTTATGCTTGCATTGTATCCAATCAGTTTCACGGGTGGCCTCTTTTTGTGCTTCAAATCGCTTTTCATTTTACCATGTTCCTGATGTCGGTTGGGATAGCACACGATGGCAGTCATGGATCCTATTCCAGGCGCCCCTGGCTGAACAAGGCGATGTACCGTGTTTTTGATCTGATCGGTATCAACAGTCATATGTGGGAGTATAACCACAACCTATCCCATCATCATGTTCCCAATATTCCCGTCTACGATTCCGCTATTGATTCTTTTGGGCTATTCCGGTTTCATCCCAGAGCCAGATATTACCCCATTCATAGATTTCAACATCGCTACATATTCATTTTATATTCATTGTCCACGCTTTTTAAAATCTTTTTTCTTGATTTTTTTTCGATCGTTAGGAAAAGAATCGGCAATGTGCAGGTATCCAAACATAGCGTTGGCGATGTGTTGTACCTTATCTTCACGAAGTTATTTGTTGTGTCGTATACCCTTATCATTCCCATTCTTGTTGTTGATGTCCCTGCCTGGCAGATCGTCGCCGGGTTTCTTGCCGGGAACCTTGTCATGGGTATAACGCTGGGTATTGTTTTCCAGGTTACCCATCTTTCTGACCATACAGTGTATGCAGAACCTGATGAAAACGGTGTCATTCACAAATCCTTTCCAAGACACATACTATCAACTACTGCCGATTTTGCGCCCAACAATAAAATCATTACCTGGATAAGCGGAGGGCTTAACCTGCACGTTGCGCATCATCTCTTTCCAAAAATAAGCCAGGTTCATTTGCCTGCGGTTACAAAAATAGTGCAGCAAACCTGCCGGGAATTCGGTGTGCCGTATAAAGTTTATCCAACCGTTTTTTCTGCACTGAGGTCACATTTGTTCCTGCTAAAGAAACTTGGTGAAAAGGAAGAATATAATCCGGCAGAGTGGCCGGTAAACCAATCGGGGATTGAAATTAATTATTGACCTGGAAAGCATTTGAAAGACATCTTATACTACTTTTGTGAAACATGTTGTAGTGTTATGGACCGTTTTTGGAAATTTTTTAAAGACGTCACAACATTTCAGTAAAATATTTCCTGCGAGTAGCTATTAGAATGTTAATGCTAAGGACTACTTACCATCGAACAGTATGCGGTTAACTACTTAAACATCCATCATATGAGACTCAGGCTTTTGCCCATTTTTCTTATCCTCGTTTCGACGTATTTCGCATCATGCAGCGACGATAATCCTGCCGCCAGTTTCGCCTCCCTTGGCGGGCAATGGATTTACACATTCCCTGACGATGAAGTTTCCATTGCATTTACGATTGGCGGCTCGGATGTGTATAGCTACAGTATTCTGGAGGCCCGCGTCAGGTATGGCACGCTAGACAATGTTACCACAGGCTTTACAATTGATGCCCCGTGCTATGTAAATAAGTCGGGCGATCTCCTGCTTTCGATTACCTTTCAACTGAAACCAGCATCGCCTACCAGTGGCAGCTATACCATTGCACTTTCTGATCCTGTCCCAAATAGCACTTTTACCGAAATTGCCATTTCGAAAGCTACTTATATCATGACTAACAATGGGTCTGCCTTCTCGGGCGGTGAAGGAGATTCGACAACACGTATCAAAAGAAAATAGTCACGGGGTCACATCCAGGAGGAAAATCCGCTGAGCAGCCGGGGAAGACATATTCGCAAGCACCCCCATCTCGCGTGGTTAAAACGCATGCACAACCAACCCACTTCTTAGCTTGGGCTCGAACCAGGTGGTTTTTGGTGGCATGATTTCGCCGCTGTCTGCAATGTCAATCAGTTGCTTCATGGAAACAGGGTAAAGTGCAAAAGCGACAGCCATCTCACCATTGTCCACCCTACGTTCCAGTTCTTTCAGACCACGCATGCCGCCTACAAAATCAATTCGCT